>JAAVAE010000017.1 GCA_014804245.1 Lachnospiraceae bacterium
CAGACGGGAAACCCGATCACGGATATTATCATCCACCAAAAAGGACAGGAAGCGGAGAAAAAACAGATTCAGTTTCATGTTGATTTTGCCTATCCTCGCAAGCTTTCGATAGATGTTTATGATGTTGCTGTTATTCTGAACAATGCACTGGAAAATGCCATAGAAGCGTGCTGTAAGACAGAGGGCGATAAACAGATAAAGCTACATTCTTATGTAAAAGGCAGTCTGTTCTTTATAGAGGTCGAGAATGATTTTTCAGAGGATATTGTTATTGAAAAAGAAAGTGGTCTGCCTGTCAGCAGCAAGGAAAATGGGAAGCTGCATGGTTTGGGATTATCCAATATTCAAAGATGTGCAAAGAAGTATATGGGCGATATTGACATTGTAATCTCTGATACAGACGGCAGAAAGAAATTCAGCCTTACAGTAATGATGAATGGAAAGCCTGCTGCGGTAATTTGATACTGCACTGGAATTTCGCACCCAAAATGGAGCAGTTCGCGCCAAACCTATGAAAAAAATACGCAGATTGGCGATAAAAAAATAAAAATGATTTTTAAGGAGGACAACACTATGGCAATATCAGGAATCGGCAGCACTTACAGCAATGCGTATGAAAGTATGTATGCTTCCTCAAAAAAGGAAAGAACAGAAAAACAGGAAGGAACAACAGAGAAAAAATACGCGAATGCGCAGGAGTATTATGATTACTTGAAAGGTAAATATGAATGCCTTAATGCCAAGAATTATAAGGTAACAATATCACCAGCATATTTGGAGAAATGTATAAATGATCCTGAAAAAGCTGAACTGTTGGAAAAAAATCTGGCACATATACCAGTCAGTAAGCAGATGGAGACCGCATTTTGGAGTGCACAGGGAGCAAGAGTTGTGAACGACGAATTGTTTTTTGATGAAAACGGGAATTGTTGTGGCAGTCCTAATACATATATTACGAACAGCAATTCATCATCCGGTAGCAGTGTTCAGGATAAAAAGATAGAGAGAAAAAGAGAGAGAAAAACTACGCCACAAGATTATTACGAAAAGAGAAAGCAGCTAAGAGAGCAATTTGAAAAGAAGCAGGCAGAGAAAAAGCAGCTAAGAGAACAGCTTGAAGAAAGACAGGAAGAGAAAGAAATGTATGCGAAATTGCGGGAAAAGAGTGATTTGTCAAGTCAAGAAAAACGTACTTTAGCAACGGGGAGGAGAATGTATGTCAGTAAGTATTTCTGATAGAATTTCTGCATATCAAACACAATGTTCCCAAAGGGATAGAAAGACGTTAGCTGCGCAGGGGGCATTGAGGATATTAGCAGGAGCAGGCAGCAGCGGGCGGGATAGCCTAAGTATTTCTAACAGAGCAAGGAGCTTTTCAAAGAAATCCATAGCGGCATTGATAGACAAAAGTGCAAATGTATCTGCAAGTGAATTATCCTTTTATTTTGCAAACTATAATAATCCAAGAGCGATTCTGGATGCAATCAATTTTGGTGAGAATGTTTACTGCGGGTATAATCCTGAGTTTAAAGATTACGGTATCTTGTCGTTTGATTATAACGGGAGCAGGCAGGTCATACCAAATTATGCCGTGCCCAAAATGAACGCGGGTTCCTTGGCGGGAATCCAAGCTGTAAACAATTCTCTGGTTCTAAATAATAAAAGCTATTATGGATGGACAGCGTCGAATGGCGGTAGGTACACATGGACTGTTAATAACGGAATGATCGGGTATGCACAGTCAGAGAAATTATTAGCAGAAGATAACAGTAGAATTTATGAGGCGGAAATGGGAAAAGCAGGTGACATTTTATCTGCATTAGCACAGGGAAGGAGTCTGTGGGGAGAACTATACAGCAGGAAGGAAGTTATATCGACCTGTGAGAAAGTCGGAATTACGCCGGGTTTCTTTTCCATAGATGCAGGTGCCGGGAAACATACCTATATTTTGCAGGAATCCGGAAGCGTAATAAATGTGAGTAAGAACATTTCACGGTGGAATAACATGAATTGGATAGAAATCGGCTATAAAGAGGGGGACACGTTTTCTATTTATGGCAATGAGTATGCCATAGACAGCAACGGACACATCCATGTTTCGGTGGATGATACGTTTACATCAACTGACGTTATTTATCCTAGCCGTTAACAAAAAAGTTTTACTACCGATTCAAAGTGAGCGGCAAAGGAGGGCTGATACCATAGCTAAAATACTAATATTAACTTTCAATGATGATGAAGAAAAGGCAATAGAAAGGGTACTGTCCGCATTGTCAGATGAAATCGGTCTTGAACCTATGCAGCCGGTTACAAGCCCCGTTCTTTCCTTTCCCAATCTTGAAATCAAGCTGTACCAACGTAGGGTACTTAGGGACGGGGAGGACGTTTCACTCACCCGCCTTGAATACGGCGCACTCTGCTACCTTGCCGCCAGTCCGGGGAGGGTATTCACAAAGGAACAAATCTTTGAAGCCGTGTGGAGCATGGAAAGCGAAAGCTGCCAGTCAAGCGTAACCAACGTGATCTACAGCCTGCGGAAAAAGATAGAGCCGGACAGCAAAAAGCCCACCTACATAAAGACCGTTTTAGGCATGGGCTACAAGTTTGCTTCCGGGAATGACAACCAAATAACCGCCGCCAAAAACGGCAACACAAAACAGGAAATCAAGAAAAAAGAAAAGGTTTCCTGTTTTTTTGCGCCCATTTTTGTCAAAAGCTTCTTTATCACACACCAGAAAAAACAGAACGATTGTCATAAAAAAAGTACTCTGCTTTCACAGAATACTTTTTTATAGAATTATAAATGCAATTTACCACCAGAGATTCGAATAAATCTTAGATTCCCTCATTGAAAGCTGCATAAGACCAATGATTTCTCCGTCATCATTCCGCTTTGTAATCACACCCGTATCGCCGTAGGTGCCATCTGCAGGCTGAGAAAACACTCTCCCTGAAAACCCTGTTTTCGCCTTATTATCCGCAAAAAAGTAAATCGGTTCTCCATTATAATAAAGCTGGTAATCATTTTCCGTAAACTCTGCACTTAGTCCATATGCGCCAAGTTCATCAACCAGTTCTTCCACGGTCCTTCTCACACTATCCGTCATTCCCCCGCTCTCCTGTACCTGCGCGGATTCCTCCAGCGCAGTCACTGCATATTCTGTGTAAGCTTGACCTTCTACCGCATTTGTCACCTGCACAACATCAGCTGTATACTCATATTCCGTCAAATTCAGAGGCACATCTTCCACCACATTGACAATCATCGCAGTTCCCTCAACAGGCATATCAATCTGTGCCAAATTATCTTCCGATAAAACAAATACTCCCGTACTCATACCATATTTATCAGAAGAATTTGTGATAAATACAGTCAGTGCGGCAGTTATTGCAAGGATTGCCGCCAAAGCGCCGATCAAAGTTGTCTTTTTAAAGGTCATGACCGCTACAATCCTCTCTTTCACCGCATTCTTTCCAAAGCCTAGCCCAGTGCGAAATCCCATATTCCTGCACGCCGCCATTGATAATAAAGTCAGGGCATAATCCTGTCTTTCGCCGCCGCTGCGGCGCACTACAGTCTCATCACATAAGAGCTCCATATCACGGTTAAATAAAAGATACATCACCCACACGAGAGGATTAAACCAATGAATGCACAGTGCCAGGTGGGCAAGTAATTTTTTAAAATTATCATAATTCCTTATATGCACCAGCTCATGCTGTAGGCAGAATCGCACTTCTCCGTCTTCCTTTAAATGAAGTCCCTTCGGAAAAACAATTGCCGGATGAATCCATCCATAGGTCACGGGCGTTGCCGTACGGTCAGACGTCTTAAACCTTATTTCACTTAGACTCTTTAAATCTTTATCTCCCATTGCTGCCAAGGCAATCAGCTTTTCCTTCTCCCTATCAGACATGGGAAGACCTTCCTTAAAAAGCTGACTGTCTCTTATATAAAGAAAAAGCGATCCGGACAGCATGACTGCTGTCCCAAACAAATAAATCATCCTGGCAACAACATTCCAGTCCGGTCCCTGCGCTTGCCCGGAATAAGCCGTTTCACATTCCGAAATTTCCAGTTCAGTCCAATGTTCATCAAAGCTTCCTACTTTGATGGCATACTCTTCCTCTGTGATAATCAGACTTCTCGCATCCGCTATAAAATCCGGAAGCGGAAGCGGTATGCCAATAGGAATCAAAAGGCGCAAAATTGCAATTTCCCAGAGCAGTATCATCACTTTCTTGGGCAGACGGTGCACGAACAGGGATCTAAACATAACAATCCCCACAATCAGAATACCCGCCACAGCGCTCATCTGTATCAGACTCATTTCATCTCCTCCTGACTACTGTCCTTTTGCTCAACTTAAGTCATCAATCAACTTTTTAAGCTGATCCACTTCCTGTTTTGACAGTTTCTTTCCATCTAAAAATGCAGCAAAAAACTTTTCCTTTGAACCGTCAAACATTTTGTCGATCAATTCTTCCGTTTCATAATCCTGCACTTCCTGCTTGGAAACCAGCGGACTGCATACAAATCCCGGCTCTCCTCTTTTGATTGCGCCCTTATCCACACATTTTTTAATGACCGTGTAGGTAGTGTTCCTATTCCATCCCGTCTCTTCCTTTAAAATCTTTACTATCTGCCCTGCCGGCATTTCTCCCTCCCGCCAGAGCACTTCCATTACTTTTCGTTCCGAGTCAAATAATTTCATTTTTATCCCCATACCTTTCCTCCATTCGGAGCATTTCAGTGCAAAATCTTTCATAAGAATTGCCCTTAAACAACAAACGACTACTGAAATAGTCTATGTATCAAGACTATCACAGCAGTCACATCATGTCAATTACAATTTATACTCATTCCGCATTTCCCTCTTTAATCAGAACCTGCTTTCCTCGGAAGGCAAATCCATATGTTCTGATTTTCTCATCTGAGATTCCCTTCGCTTTCAATAGAGCTGCATAATCCCTCTCTTTTATCTGAGTGACCGCCGCCTGCGCTGTATCCTCAAGACTCCTTTCTTCTTCCGGATCCATAACCTTAAACTCCAGAATAATCGCATGTTCTTCTTTAACAAGCGGTTCCAGCATTACATCATAACGTCCAAAACCGGATTCCCGGTTAGATGTCACTGCATAACGTCCTGCTAAATCTACAATCAATCCTAATACAAAACCATGGTAAAAACGTTCCGGCATTGCAGATTCTGATGGTCCTTCCCCACTGTCAAAATAGCTGAAAGTTGCAAGCGCTACTCGGTTCATGTACTCATTCATAGCCCTCACATCTCCCTTTAACAACGCTTTGGAAAATTCATTATAATCTGACGCCGCTCTGCCAAACCAATTGCGTATCATGTTGCGGAACATGACTTTCACTTCAAAATTTGTGATCTCCAACACATATCTGGATATCCATCCTGCATATTCGTCTGCAAATACATCAAGGCTGACTACCTTTAGATATCCGCATGCAAGCAAAAGGCTCCAGAGCGCCTGTTCATCCTGATCCAACTGGCTGTAGACAATCTGCTCATCGATATCTGCCGTCAGTGTTCTTCCACGCAGAAGTTCTTCAAATGTCCCTTTAATATTCGGACTTCCTTCCCTAAGAAGCTTAGCAACTAAACTATTGGCGCTGGTATTTGCCCAGTAAGGCTGGAACTTTTCAGTATCCAGATAATTGATGATAGACCACGGATTATAAATATCCGCTTGGTTTCCAAACGTAAAGCCATCATACCATAATTTTACTTCCTGCTTCTTATCAGACAAACCATATTCATCCAATACATTGAAAACCTCGCTCTCGGTAAAACCAAATGCCGTTTCATACTCTTCTGATGTGGCCGTTACTACCTTTAAATTATTCAAATCAGAAAAAATCGATTCCTTACTGATTCTTGTGATTCCCGTCATAATTGCACGTTCAAGATACGGATTTGTTTTAAATGCAGCGTTAAACATACTTCTTGTGTAAGAAACCAATTCATCCCAATACCCGTGTACATAAGCCTCCTGCATGGGTGTGTCATACTCATCCAAAAGAATGATGACCTTTCTGCCATAATAGCGGCATAAAAAATCTGACATCCTGTGGATTGCCATCGTAGCAGTCACCTCATTCATATCCGCTTCTATACTTAAAAAATATCTCTTCTCTTCCTCCGTGAGTAAATCTCCGTCCAGCAAAAAACGATTCCTATTGTATAATCCC
The DNA here is from genome assembly GCA_014804245.1 of Lachnospiraceae bacterium. GTDB lineage: Bacteria > Bacillota > Clostridia > Lachnospirales > Lachnospiraceae > Suilimivivens. Next base: position 6,221 of record JAAVAE010000017.1, read on the forward strand.
GCCAAAATCTGACCAATTCTCTGTTTTGTCATACTCAAACTGGATTCTTTTACGTTGGCAAAGCTAATCGAAATAACCGGATAGGTTCCCTGCAATTCTCTGTATTTTTCATGCTGCCATATGGAAAGTCCTTCAAACAAATCTCCCCGTCCTGCGTATCCGACAGAAAAAAACTGCTCCACCATACTCATTGTGAGCGTCTTGCCAAAACGTCTCGGGCGCATAATCAAAGTTACACTATCCCCTCCATCCCACCATTCACGTATAAAGGATGTTTTATCAATATAAAAAAAGTTATTTTTTCGTATCGTCTCGAAATCCTGATGCCCGATTGCTACTGTTCTCATCATAGAATCACATCCTCTTCCTGATATGGTTTCGCTGCCACATATCCCGATTGATTCATCCATTTATGCGACTAATCTAATTATAAATGGATTCTGATGGAAGTACAACTATTTTGAATACCCTTTTGCGGCAAGTCCTTGTCCTTTTTCCTGTTTATTGCTAAAATAGAGTCGAAAGAGGGATTCCACCATGAAAAATGACGCTATGCAAAAACCTNTCAAACGTTCTGCCTTAAGGAGCAGNCTTGGTCTTATATATTACAATATTCTCCGNCACATGCTNTGGCTNACNATGAACAAACAGTTTGCCAAAACCAGGCTCCCATCNTCTCTNCCNTTCATCTACTTTACACATAAGACCCCNCTTTTCCGCAAACTGAAGGATGTGGATATGTGGATGCAGCACAACAAAGTTACAAATCTGAANCTTGCTTCCGCCAAAGTAAATGGAATNATNCTCCATCCGGGTGAGGTGTTCAGCTATTGGAAACTAATTGGAAAACCAACCAAGCGAAAGGGCTATTTAGACGGAATGATNCTAAAGTCCGGCACCTTCCATGCCGGAACGGGCGGCGGTCTGTGCCAGCTTTCCAACTTAATTTTCTGGATGACCATACATACACCGCTTACNGTGACAGAACGGCACCGCCACAGCTATGANGTNTTTCCTGATTCCAATCGGACACAGCCTTTCGGCAGCGGCGCNACCTGCTTTTATCCTCATGGAGATCTGATGATCCGGAATAACACAAATGATACGTACCAGCTTATNATATGGATGGATGATGAGTACCTCCATGGAGAATGGCGNGTGTCATCCAGTCCGGAATACCGCTATGAAATNGTNGANNGNAATCACGAAATGAAAAGNGAATTCTGGGGCGGTTACAGCAGNCACAACGAATTATATCAGCAAAAATATGATTTAGACGGCAANNTGCTGGATGAACAGTTGATTGTACAAAATTCTGCTATGATGATGTANGAACCATTTATCAGTGANAAAGTATCCGAATGAAAGACANGANAAACAACGGTCAGTACGCTTTCGCGAACTGACCGTTGTTCNATCAATTGGACCNATTAGGAACGTACTATTATTATCCAAGCACCTTNTCCAATTCTTCAATTACNATNTTAAGCGCTTTGATTCTTGCATACTTCTTATCTACCGATTCCAGAATATGCCANGGNGCATAGGTGGTGCTGGTTTTTTGAATCATNTCATTTACCGCTACTTCNTACTCATCCCACTTCTCCCTGTTGCGCCAGTCCTCATCNGTAATCTTCCACTGTTTTCCGGGCGTATTCTGCCTGTCAGTAAAGCGGGCAAGCTGGGTNTCCTTATCNATCTGCACCCAGAATTTGATGATCACTGCTCCCCAGTCNTGAAGTTCCTTCTCAAACTCATTGATCTCATTNTAGGCTCTCTTCCAGTCATTTTCACTNCAGAANCCTTCCAGCCGCTCTACCATCACNCGCCCATACCANGTTCTGTCAAANATAGCCACATGNCCTGTCTTGGGCAGNCTGGTCCAAAAACGCCACAGATAATGCCTTGCCTTCTCATGAGGCTCCGGGCTTGCAATGGGNTGTACCTCATATCCTCTTGGATCCAGCGCNCCNGTAATNCGCTTAATNTTNCCGCCTTTTCCCGCTGCNTCCCACCCNTCATAGGCNATGATNACNGGNACNCTTTTNCTNTAAAGGCGNTTGTGAAGNTCTCCCAANTGCTTNTGCANTCTTTCAAGCTCNTCTTTNTATTCNTCNTCCTCCATAAATTTATCATCTAAGGGGATCTCAGAAAGCTTCTGGATTTTCTGCAGAGGAAATACATTCTGTAAAAGAGGTACTGCCAGATTTCTATTCTGCATTGCAATCTCAATTCCTTGGGTCAGTGTTTCCAACACCTGCAGCTCCGCCCACTTCTTTGATTTGGAATCGATGATATACCATGGCGCAGAGGGTGCATTGGTGTCCTCCATGTACTGTCCGAACACTTCCTCGCATTTTTTGTAATGCTTATTCTGCCACTTATCGTTCTCATTGACACGCCAGCTGGTGTCGATATCCTTCTTAAGCGCCGCTATTCGCTTCTTCTGCTCCTTCTCACTGATGTGAAAGAAAAACTTCATCACCAGATAGCCATTATCCGTCAACTGTCTTTCAAACCTCCTGATGCTCCCGATCCGCTGTTCATAGGTTTTTTTATCCATTTCTCCATGCAGACACTTTCTGGTCACTTCATCCATCCAGCCGGAATCCAGAAGCATAAATTTCCCTGCCTCCGGCAGTTTGGTAAAATATCTGCAAAGAAACGGCTTCCTGCTTTCTTCCTCCGTAGGCTGATCCATCGTCGCCACCTTAAAAAATCTGGGATCGATGTTCTGAATCATCTGACCTATGGCACTGCCTTTCCCTGCTGTTCCCCACCCCTCAACAAGCACCAGCACAGGAAGCTTATGCTCCTTAATCTGCATCTGCTGGCTAAAAAGCTTTTCCCTTGCGCTTTTCAACCGCTCTTTTAAAACTTCTTCTTCCGGTTTTTCCATAAAAACGATGTTTTTCAGCATAATACCCCTTCCCTTCTCTCTGTTTTTAATCAGATATCTATCATTCCCTTATATTCATTCTATTACAAATAGATATTTTTTCCAATAAAAACAAAGTATTTTCATAGTAACCCTTTAATCACTTCACCCGCCATAATAAGTCCTGCCACCGAAGGGACAAAAGCATTGCTTCCAGGTATCTGCCTGCGCCTTGCCGGTTCCCCACAGAATATCTGTACACCGCTTTTTCCATTTTCTTCTTCCGTCTCTTCTACATTTTCAGCTTCTATAGGTGTCCTCGCCGGTTCCCTGGAATACACTACTTTCAGCTTGTCAATTCCCCTTTTCTTTAATTCCCGCCGCATCACCTTCGCCAGCGGACACACAGAAGTCTCATAAATATCAGCCACCTCAAAAGCCGTGGGATCCACTTTGTTCCCGGCTCCCATGGAACTGATGATAGGCACTCCTGCCTGTTTCGCCCGGACGGCAAGTTCTAATTTCCCTGTCACCGTATCAATAGCATCCACAATATAATCATACTGCGCAAAATTAAATTGATCAGCCGTCTCTGGCAGAAAAAAAGTCCGGTGCTTATGGATCACCACGTCCGGATTAATTTCCTCCATACGCTGCTGCGCCGCATCCACCTTATATTGTCCTATGGTTTTGTGGGTGGCAATCAGCTGACGGTTCAGATTGGATAGACACACCGTGTCATTGTCAATGATATCCACCGTCCCCACACCGCTTCTCACCAATGCTTCCAGTGTATGACCGCCTACGCCGCCAATACCAAACACCGCCACCCTGGCATTTAACAGCTTTTCCATTGCTTCCTTTCCAAAAAGCAGCTCTGTTCTTGAAAACTGGTTCGACATAATCTTTCTCCTTTGATATTTTTCTACATATACAATATGTGCGGCAGTCGCCTGCCGCACAATCTACGTTTACTATTCATTCAATTAGTTCGTCTTCGGAAGTACAACCTTATCCAAATGCCAGATATCATCCACATATTCCTGAATGGTTCTGTCAGATGTGAACTTGCCGCTGCATGCCACATTTATAATCGCGCTTCTTGCCCACCGCTTCTCATCACGATAAGCCGCTTCCACCTTCTTCTGCGCATCCGCATAAGCCCTGAAATCTTTCAGAATGAAATAGGTGTCTGCCTTTGATGTGCTCATGGTATTTAACAGCGAATTATAAAGTGTCCTAAATCTGTCAGGATCGTTTGATGCAAAAGTTCCGTTGATCAACTGCATCAGCACCCTTCTTACATCAGGATCATTGTTGAAGATCTCTGTAGGATGATATCCACCGTAATTTTCAAAATGAATGACTTCATCGGAGGAAAGACCAAAGATAAATGCATTCTCTTCTCCTACTTCCTCTACGATTTCTACGTTTGCACCATCCATTGTTCCAATCGTCAGCGCGCCGTTCAACATAAATTTCATATTTCCTGTGCCGGATGCTTCCTTGCTTGCCGTTGAAATCTGTTCTGAAACATCTGCCGCCGCAAAGATCAGCTCTGCATTTGACACCCTGTAATTTTCAATAAATACCACCTTAATCTTACCTTTGATGGCAGGATCATTGTTGATTACATCTGCCACCGAAGTAATCAGCTTAATGGTCATCTTCGCATTGTAATATCCTGCTGCCGCTTTTGCACCAAAGATGAATGTTCTGGGATAGAAATCCATATCAGGATTATCCTTAAGCTGATTGTATAAATGCATAACGTGAAGAATATTAAGCAGCTGACGCTTATATTCATGTAATCTCTTCACCTGCACATCAAAAATGGAACGGGGATCAACTTCGATTCCGTTATGCTCCAGAATGTATTCAGCCAGACGCACCTTATTCTGGTATTTGATATTCATAAATTCCTGCTGCGCCTTTTCATCATCTGCGTAAACTTTCAATTTATTAATTTTAGGAAGATCCGTAATCCAGTCATTGCCCACATGTGCCGTTACCCATTCAGCAAGAAGCGGATTCCCATGAAGCAGGAAACGTCTCTGTGTGATACCGTTGGTCTTATTATTGAATTTCTCAGGCATCATCTCGTAGAAATCCCTGAGTTCCTGTTTCTTTAAGATTTCTGTATGGAGTCTTGCCACACCGTTGACAGAATAACCTGCAGCGATTGCAAGATGCGCCATCTTAACCTGTCCATCATATATGATTGCCATCTTACGTATCTTTTCCTGATCGCCCGGATACATTTCCTGTATCTTAATGATGAATCTACGGTTAATCTCTTCAATAATCTGATAAATTCTGGGAAGCAGTCTGGAAAACAGTTCAATGGGCCATTTTTCCAACGCTTCTGCCATGATGGTATGATTGGTATACGCACAAGTCTTAGTTGTGACCATCCATGCCTCATCCCATGTAAGGTAGTATTCATCTATGAGAATTCTCATAAGCTCTGCCACTGCCACAGTGGGATGTGTATCATTTAACTGGAAGGTAACCTTCTCGTGGAACTTCCTCACATCATCATGCTTTCTCATATACTTGGCAACAGCTTCCTGCACCGATGCAGAAATAAAGAAATACTGCTGCTTTAAACGCAGTTCCTTACCGGCATAATGGTTGTCATTAGGATAAAGCACCTCTACAATATTCCTTGCCAGGTTCTCCTGCTCTACCGCTTTCTGGTAATCACCTTTGTCAAAAGAATCCAGCTGGAAGCACTCTACCGCCTCGGCATCCCAGATGCGGAGCGTATTTACGATGCCATTACCATATCCGATAATGGGAAGATCATAAGGAATTGCCTTGACGCTCCGATAGCCTTCCTGCACAAAATTACTTCTTCCATTCTCATCCACACGTACATTTACATAGCCGCCGAACTTCACCTCTTTTGCATATTCCGGTCTTCTAAGTTCAAACGGATTTCCATCTACCAGCCAGTTATCCGGCACCTCTACCTGATAACCATCCCTGATCTCCTGCTTAAACATACCATAACGATATCTGATACCGCATCCATATGCCGGATATCCCAGTGTTGCAAGAGAATCCAAGAAACAGGCAGCAAGGCGACCTAAACCGCCATTTCCCAATGCTGCATCCGGTTCCTGATCCTCAATCACATTAAGATCAAGCCCCAGTTCATCCAGCGCTTCCTTCACTGGCTTATATGCCTGCAGATTAATGATATTGTTGCCGAGGGCACGCCCCATAAGAAATTCCATGGACAGATAATAGACCATTTTAGGGTCCTGTTTATCATATTCCTTATGTGTCTCCAACCAGTCATCAACCACCATATCCTTAACCGCATAGGCAACTGCCTGGAAAATCTGCTGTTGTGTGGCTTCCTCCAACGTTTTTCTATATAAAGCTTTCACATTGTCAATCACGCTTCTTTTGAATAATTCCTTATCAAAAGTACGCTTTACAGGCGCGACTGCTTTTCTAATCATGATTTTCTCCTCCATTTCGACAAGCTTTAGTGCACACACTTGTGTACACACTTAGAGATATTATACTACGCTTAGCGGGAAATCACAAGATTTCCACACCAATCGTAACCTTTTCTCCATTTACATTCCATTCTTTGCTGACTGCAAGCTCTGTATCCGTCAAAATTTCCTCTGCAAGTACTTTTTCGGAGATAGCCGTCTTATTTGCATTGACGATTTCCGCCACCTTACTATTGCCGTTGATTGCCACTCTGATATGATCCATCACTTCGAAACCGGCATCCTTACGCATGGTCTGAATCTTACTGATGACTTCGTATACAAAGCCTTCCTCAATCAACTCCGGTGAAAGATTGGTATCCAGAACCACAGTTACATTATTGTCAGCTTCCGTTACAAAGCCAGCCTTCTGGGCTACATCGATGAGTAAATCTTCCTCTGCAAGGGAGATTTCCACACCATCAACTTCAAAGCGAAGCGCTCCCTCCGCTTTCAGCTGTTTCATCGCCTGCGTTCCGTCCACTGCAGAAAGATATTCTCTGATTCCGCCAAGCTGTTTACCGTATTTCGGTCCTACCGTCTTTAGCTGGGGTTTAAAGCTGTAGCTTGTAAGATCGCTGACATCTTCCTTGAACACGACTTCTTTAACATTCAACTCATCTTCAATGATATCCTTAAAGTATGCATCCAGTGTATGAGGTGCTTTCACATACATGGTTCCGATGGGCTGACGGTTCTTAATGTTTGCCGCATTACGTGCCGCACGTCCCATCACCACAATATCCAATGCCTCCTCCATGTTCTCTTCCAGTTCTTTGTCGATCATGGAATCGTCTGCCACCGGGAAATCACATAAATGAATGCTTTCAGGAGCTTCCTTATCGTTGGTCTTTACAAGATTTAAATAAATTTCTTCTGTCATAAACGGAATCATCGGTGCAGCGCACTTGCAGATTTCAACAAGTGCTGTATAAAGTGTCATGTAAGCGTTGATCTTATCCTGCTCCATGCCCTTTGCCCAGAAACGTTCACGGCAGCGGCGCACATACCAGTTACTCATTTCATCTACAAAATTATCCAACACCCTGGCTGCTTCCGGAATTCTATAGTGATCCAGATTGTCGTCCACTTTCTTAATTGCCGTATTTAACTTGGATAACAGCCATTTATCCATAACAGGAAGCTTATCATATTCTAAAGTATATTTTGTTGCATCAAAATCATCTATATTGGCATAAAGGATAAAGAAGGCATAGGTGTTCCATAAGGTTCCGAGGAATTTCCGCTGTCCTTCCATAACCGCTTTCCCGTGAAATCTGTTGGGAAGCCATGGTGCAGAGTTAATGTAAAAATACCAGCGGATTGCATCTGCTCCGTAAGTGGACAGTGCATCGAAAGGATCCACCGCATTTCCCTTTGACTTGCTCATCTTCTGTCCATTCTCATCCTGTACATGTCCCATGACAATGACATTTTCATAAGGCGCTTTGTTGAACAGCAGGGTGGATTCCGCCATCAGGGAATAGAACCATCCGCGGGTCTGATCCACTGCTTCTGAAATGAACTGTGCGGGGAACTGTGCCTCAAACAATTCTTTATTCTCAAAAGGATAATGGTGCTGTGCAAAAGGCATCGCGCCTGAGTCAAACCAGCAGTCAATAACCTCCGGCACTCTCTTCATGGTCTTTCCGCATTTAGGACAGGTGCAGGTAATCTCATCAATATAAGGTCTGTGCAGCTCTACCGTCTTTGCCGCCGGATTGCCGCTTAACTTTTCCAATTCCTCCCTGGAACCAATCGACTCCTGATGTCCGCAGTCTTCGCATTCCCAGATATTGAGCGGAGTACCCCAGTAACGGTTACGGGAAACGCCCCAGTCCTGAATGTTCTCAAGCCAGTTTCCGAAACGTCCTTCTCCAATCGATTCAGGAATCCAGTTTACAGTCTTATTATTGCGAACCAGATCGTCACGGACCGCCGTCATCTTAATGAACCATGATTCTCTCGCATAATAAATCAAGGGAGTGTCACATCGCCAGCAGAACGGATAATCATGCTCGAACTTAGGTGCATCAAAAAGCTTCCCTTCTTTGTCAAGATCGATTAAGATATCCTTGTCCGCATCTTTTACAAACTTACCTGCATAAGGGGTTTCCTCTGTCATATTACCTTTGCCGTCTACGAACTGTACAAAAGGCAGATCATATTTACGCCCTACCTGCGCATCATCCTCACCAAAAGCAGGCGCGATATGCACGATACCAGTACCGTCTGTCATGGTAACATAATTATCGCAGGTCACATAATGACCCTTTTTATGCTGTTTTGCTGCCGATTCGCCTGCACATGCAAATAATGGCTCATATTCCTTGTATTCCAGATCTTTTCCTGTATAAGTTTCCAGAACCTCGTATGCCTTTTCTCCCTCAGATGCAAGCTTTCCTAATACATTGTCAAGCAGTGCCTGTGCCATATAGTAGATATAGCCGTCTGCCGCTTTTACTTTCACATAAGTCTCGTCCGGATTCACGCACAGTGCCACGTTAGAAGGCAATGTCCAAGGCGTCGTGGTCCATGCCAGGAAATAAGCGTCCTCGCCCACCACTTTAAAACGCACTACAGCAGAACGTTCCTTAACAGCCTTATACCCCTGCGCAACTTCATGGGATGAGAGCGGAGTACCGCATCTGGGACAGTATGGCACAATCTTAAATCCCTTGTACAATAACCCCTTATCCCAGATCTGCTTAAGCGCCCACCACTCGGACTCAATGAAATCATCATGGTATGTTACATAAGGATCATCCATATCCGCCCAGAAACCAACGGTGGCAGAGAAGTCCTCCCACATACCTTTGTATTTCCATACGCTTTCCTTACACTTATCAATAAAAGGAGCAAGACCATATTCTTCAATCTGTTCCTTCCCGTCTAATCCAAGCAGCGTCTCCACTTCCAGTTCCACCGGAAGTCCATGGGTATCCCATCCCGCCTTTCTAGGTACCATACAGCCTTTCATAGTGCGGTATCTGGGAATCATATCCTTAATGACACGGGTCAGCACATGACCGATATGAGGCTTTCCATTGGCAGTAGGCGGTCCGTCATAAAATGTGTAGGTAGGACACCCCTCTCTGCTCTCCATACTCTTTTTGAAAATGTCATTTTCACGCCAGAATTTTTCGATTTCTTTTTCACGATCCACGAAATTCAAGTCTGTAGATACTTTCTGATACATAATTTCCTTCCTTTCCTATGAAAATTGAATAAGCCCCGTCCGTAAATAGGACGAGGCTATTGTTACCGCGTTATACCACCTAATTACCATACGCACCGATTATCCTACGGCTTAATATGTTTCCTTTAACGGAGGAACCCGGCATAAGCTTACTCATATGCAAACCTTCGCACGTGGATATTTCACATGTCAGATTTCACATTTTCAGCCCGCAGCTTGGAAGTGATATTCCCTGTTTTCCTACTAATACCGGCTCTCACCCGCTCCGGCTCGCTGTGATGTTTGGAAAGCAGCTACTGTCTTCGTCATTGCTTTTCTGGTATAAATATGATAAGTAAAAATTACACCACAGGTACGTGTTTTGTCAAGCCCTGTCTGCCTTAACTTTTACAATTTTACAATATCTATAGTATCTTCCCCTCACTGTAATAATAATCGATCAAGGTCTAAGCCAGACCAGTTTCCGCATATAGCTGTTCCCTATAGCTTTGGTCAGAGACTGCTCTTCTCAAATCTTCACTTCTGCCTCCGTCTATAAGCTGCTTTACCAGCTTGGCAAAACGATTTTCACCTTCAGATCTTCCTTGTCTCACATACTGATCAAATAATTCACACACAGTAATCTCATCCTCCTCTCTGATTCCCTGCTCTTCCATCCACGCCTCAATATTCTCCGTATCCATTTCGCCTGAAAGCACTTTTATCATTCTGATTAATGCTGCCTTATGGAATATTTTTTTCTCAGAGCGGTATTGATTTCCCTCTGCAAGATAATCAACTACAATACGCATATCACTATGAAAAAGTGCCTGTGTCTCTTTCGGCAGATGCCTCATCTCAAACACATGAAGTTGCAATTCATCTATGTATTTCCATGCTTCATCAACGAGTTTACGTCCCCGGAACAGCCGCCGGGTATTGCAGCTGCTTCTCCATCTGGGAATGCCCCAATACAGCACAAACTCGATAACAGGAAAGATTCCCTGCGTCTTCTTTTCATACTGCTCCCTATAAACGCCTCCTGTATAACCTGCCTTGCGAAGAAGCATCTTCCCATCCGTTCTGCTCTGGTTGGCAATCAGATACATGATATTTACATGTCCGTCTGCCAGTTCATACTTGCATAAGTCCTCATACTGGCTGCGCTGCTTTTTCCATCCTGATAGATGGTCTCTGTGGGTCCTGCAAGCAGATTCTCTGCCTTTACTACTTCTTTTCCTTGATACAGGAGTACATTAATCACATCTGCAGCAATGTCTGGAAATGCTATGAACTCCTTCTCCACCGTGTCTTTCTTCTCTTCGGTGCTCTTCATTCATCCTCCTTTTGTCAGAAGCACAGGAGTATAAAATCCTCTGCAAAAGGTTTTCATCTGCTCCCTGCCCTATTTGATTTCAATTGGTAATTAAGCAAGGATTCTAGTACAGATGATGTATTCCTGCATGGAATACTTATTAGAAAATAAGATAATAGAACGAATTTCCGTTAGAATTTCTATGCTTTTATTTATTGTAACAAGGTGTACTTGCTTCGTCAATAAAATATTTATTAAAAACTGTTAAAACACTGAAAATTTACTCTGCGATAAAACATCTATTTATTCGAAAGTAGCTTGGCACTACTCGAAAATAAATAGCTGTACTTCCTCCTCTGGTTCATAAGAATCATCTTAACCCTGTTTTTTATTTCCTCGGGATAAAATGGTTCCTCACGAAGCAGCTTATCGACCGTCTCACTATTATAAAAGAAATGTATATGCTGACCATACAGCTCTTCCACAATATCCAACTGTTCATCAAAGTCCTGACAGAATGTCTTTGCCCTTGCTTCGTCTATCAGTTCTGAAACTTCACCCGCCATCGGATAGTCCATGGTAGTATCAGACAATAGAGCTGCACCATGGTCAAAAAATGGACAATAATGATATTCCCCCATATCATCCAGAAGCACTGCAATATTATGTGTATGTCTGTCCTCATTGAGAAACAGCGCATCAATCGTCAATAGTTTACTCAAATAAGCACCGAATTCTTTAAGACCTGTCATCCTGACTGTCTGTTCCACCAAAAATCTGACCCTGCCCGCATGATCCCTAATTGAGTAAATGGACTTATTCAAACTTTGACCATACATGCTTTGAAACAACCTCTCCAGTGTAATCAGCTTCCATCCCTCTTGTAGAAAATTTCTGCTTTTGCAGGCAAAATACTGACTATGCTTATAAGAAATTACTTCCGTCTGATAGAACACATATTCTTCCTCTAAAAGACTACTGTCAGAAAGCAGACCGGATACCACATATTCGGCAAGTCCCTCGTATCCAGTATAGTCAGCCTTGTACCAAGTACCATTATTCTCCCACTTTAGCTGATTTCCTTTTGACGACTGTCTTTCATCTAGTTTCACATTTTTCTCAAAAAGTTCTATCATTCCAGTCACCTTTCAATCCGGATCCAGAAGTCATCCTCTGCCATTTTTCCTTTGGTCTTTTCGATAATCAGAAACGGGTCATAATAGGGTAAATCCAGTTCTCGTAAAATCAACTTCATTTTGTCTCTGCTCCTGGGAAAACATCTGGATTCCAGAAATGCCTCATATGCCTCAAATGTAGGATGTTCTTCTCTTCCAAACGCCCTCGAAAGATAGTCACGGGTGTAATTGTAAATCTTCACTATTCTACGCCGCTCATCCACATCTATAATAGTGCATATCCTGTTACCGGACATATACCAGAGCCGCAGCGGATACTCTTTATCAGGAATAAGCAGTTCTTCCTTTATCTGAGGATGTTCATTCAGTATCTTTACCAGCGTTACGATAGGACCGGTAATCTCCTTTTCTCCTGCTTCCCATCGCTCAATGGTTTTTTTAGACACATGAACCAGTTTTGAAAACTCTGCCTGCGTCATTCCAAGCGTTTGACGAATTGCTTTAATATCCCTTCCCTCCACTGTATCTGAAATCGCAAATGCAGCCATATAAAACCACTCCTTACTATTTTTTCCAACTACTTTAATTTATTATACCCTTATTTTAAGGGTATGTAAATCATTTTTTACCCTTATTTTAAGGGCTTTTTGGTTCAAACTACTTCCCTGATGTCGTGACTTGTGCCTAAAGATGGCTAGGCAGTTACATGTATTCGTTCTTTTTATTGCCGTCACCAATATTATGTGTAACAGACACGGGTAAGATACTGTGTTTAAATGGACCAAAATTTTTTGTCATGACTTAAGCCCTTTACAGATTATTTTTGAATAAACGCATTAGACGAAGCAATGTGGTTACAGAAAGGCATACGCAGAGGATAAGGAACGCGTATTGACCAAATCCTTCCCAGTCTTTTCGATAAATCCTGACGACAAAGGGGAGTGCCAGCACAAATAAAAGATACCAGAATGTGGGAATGTACAGTTTCAGAGAAGGGGCGGAAGGGAGCTCTGTAAGTTCCTTACTTGTCGGCAGAAATGCATGCCTGAATATGGATGCCGCCAAGGGATAAATGATGCACAGGGATGAAAAATAGATGAAGGTTCCGATGAGTGTGTGGAGTCGGTCAGGGGTAAGCCATCCTTTCATAAGTCCCAGGTCTTCCAGAAGGGAAGGAAGATAAATGGAAACGGCAATGCGGATGCCGTTTACAAAAATTGTGGATATATAAGAAAAAGTGGCACTAAAAAAAAACCATAGATATCCAACACGCGTGTCATTCATTTGGTATAAAAAAGAAAAAACCAGCATGAGAAAAGTGATCAACATGAAACGGATTCCGGAGCAAGAGGGCGCAATCAGGAATTGATAAAAATGGTTTACATAACCTTCGTGAGGAAGGTATTCGAAGGGAATACCGCAAAGGATACTGACCCACCGGGTAGTGGGGGTCAGTATCCATGTAAGAGCATTGCTGTCGGTTATCCGTCCAGCATATTTTAGTGCGGCTAAAATACCAATGGACAGAAGATAAAGAAACCAATATTTTTTGACTGTGGTTTTTGCTCGTGGCGTTATCATACATTCAGCCCTTTCTTACTTTTCTTTTTATAGCATGTGGTCAGCAGTATTACCGCCGCTGCTGCGCCAAGAAGAAGCAGTTCGCCGGGTTCAGAGCCGATTCTGTAGCCTACGGCAAGGTTTGATACCTCAAGGGGAAGGGAAAGGGGCTGCTTCACATCCGCACTTTCTCCGTCGGGATTCCGAACGATATCAAGTACAGCAATAAATGAGGTATAAGGCGTAATCATATGATGGGATAATCCAATCTGTGTTATTTCATCCTTTACATCAGGGTTATTTTCATTCAGACCATAATTCGTCAGCCGTTCCACGCGTTTGCGTGCCCACAGGTAGCCAAGTGCGTCGTTGCTACCGGAAATGACATCACTCACAGCGATGCTCTGGGTATAATCCCCATTTCCTGTTTTGCCTGTGACTTGAATGGTTCCGGCAGGTTCACCCCGCCACTTGCCAAGCAGGACAATAGGTTTTTGAGCATAAAGGGTGGGAAGAACGGCAGGTTCCATATCATAAACGTCAAATCCATCAAAGGAAACCTGGATATCAGTCAGGACAGGAGATTGAATATAAGTGCTGAATTGGTCTGCAATTTCAGAAGCTTCCTCCTCCTTTGTGACGATAAAAGGTTCTCCCTGACCAGTTTTGGCAATTCCTTCAATCAGGTAACGGTTGACAGAAGAACCGATTCCGAAGGGGAAAAAGTCTGCCTGGGATATATTCTCATTAATAAGCTGGAAAATCTCGTCTTCACCGTAAATATAGCCGTCAGTGATAATCACGATATTACGTGAGGTATCGGCGATGGCGGGAATGTCAAGGGCATCTTCCAGTGCAGAAGAAAGCTCGGTTCCTCCTGCGCCGCTCTGTTCATTAATTAATTTGACAGCCTTGCGAATGTTTTCTTTGGTGGCAGGAAGGGAACGCTCTGCCATCTGGTAGGAGGTGCCGGAGAACAGAATCAGATTAAAGGTATCTGTTTCCCGCAGGTCTGAAACAAGGTTTTTCATCAGTTCCTTGGCGGTATCCAAAGGAAAACCAGACATGGAGCCGGACACATCCAGGACAAAAATATACTCTCTGGGAGGAATATCGCTAATTTCATAGCGTTCCGGGGGCTGTATCATCAGCATAAAGAAGTTTTCCTTTTCACTTTGGCTCATCATCAGACCGGTGCCGATATCGTTTCCGGTGAGTTTAAAGTCAAGAATAAAGTCGCGGTTTCCGGCATAGTCCGATGGATCAGTCAGGGTGACATGGGCGTTAGTACTTTCATTCCAGTCAATATTAATTTGATGGGAGCTGCTTGACAGGGCGGTAATGGGTACGCCTTCCGAAATCGTTACATTGATATTGTACGCATCAGATGGTGTGCTGCCTTCGGGAAGATAGGGGGTTGCAGTCCATTCATCACGATTGCCACTGTCGTCTTTAATAGGGCCTACATAACGGGGACCCGTGACGGTGGGAAAGACAAACTGATAGGTTCCTTCAGTGGGAGCGATCAACTCCGAGTAATGGAGATCAATATGAACCTCATCACCGGGCATGATATTGGCCACATCCATTGTGAAAACGTTGGGTCTTTCCTCCGACAGCATGGAAGCGCTTTTACCTTCGCTTTTCGCATTCTCAAACTCTTGTTTTGCTTCTTCTTTTTCCTTGATGGTCGCAGTCACAACCTGATTTCCAATCTGCATCTGCATTCCATGAATGGTAACTTGGGTGGATGCTGGAAAGACATAGCTAGCATTGATGGGATTCGTTCCTGCATTTGTGTAGGTCTGTACTACATGAATATCCGCTACGACTCCCTCGATCACGGCGGTTACATCGGTTTTTTTCAGGGGAAAGCAGTCTGTTCCTGTTTCCTTGGACTCCACATAAAAATAAGGAGAGCCGNTTTTGTCCTGNGCATCTGTATTACTTTCTTCGGCATGCACAGAAGGGGAACAGGTTATTAGNATGATTAGTGCGGAAAAAAAACATAGTATTCTTTGGTATTTTTTCATTTTACTTCTGCCTTTCTAAAATGGTTGTTTCCTGTAATGGTTAGATATATGGTACAACATGAAACCATCAAAGTTGCATCATTTTTGTATCAAAAAAGCATAGTCTTTGCATCAAAGTTGCATCATTTTCCAGAACTTCTTTCAGTAACCAAATGCAGCTTTTAAAAATAAAATTTGAATTAATTCTTTACCGCTGCAAGAAAGCTAGGACGATTTATATTCAAATGTTTTTTTACAAGTAATGACTNNGTGTGCAGAAGAAAATGCNCAATATATCAANTANGAAATAGTTGAAAGTACTGTGGATNATGAAGAAGCTACTGTGACAATAGATATAACATACAAAAATGCAGGGCCGGTTGTTAAACTAGCTTTTAATGATTTGATTAACCAGTCCGTCTCAAGTGCCTTTTCAAGCGCTATTCTTGGCGGAGGAGATCTCAATGATGATGATATGACTGCAATTTTTTTAGCATCCTTTGAAAAAGCAAAAGAAAATGCGGCTATCATCGATAAGACAGACACTCTGGAAATTCATTGTGAAAAAGTAAATAAAGAATGGAAAATTACTAATTACGAAGACCTTCTTAATGTTTATTACTGCAATATATATGATTCTATGAATAGTATGTTCTCATCGTCAGATGAGGATGTTTCAAATGAAGAAAGCGCTGATACATCTGCCAAACCAGAAGATGTTTCGGATGAAGATGGCACTGATGCATCTGCTGAAACAGAATCCGATTCGGATATTACATATTTTAAANACAATGGAATGAACGAAANTACAATGTCATTTACCGCTTGGGATGAATTNAATGAAATGACGTTAGANTTAACATATATTGGTGAAGATAGNANAGGGCAATATGTCGGTGAAGCCGAAGTATATATCTNTACNTATGATGANGANACCGGAGAATCAGATTCNGCNACTGGTACAGGAACCTTTACAGANGACNNAGAAGGAAATGGNANNATCNTTNTGGATAANGGAAATTCCAGTGACTATTATATGTATTGGGATGAAGACCATTATGTGCTNTCAATAAATATTGATGGAGACANAATGNCNCTGCTTGAAGCNGAGTGGGCATACAACAACGTCGGATAATTGTAAAAAACGCGTTAGGTCAAACTGATATGATACCTCTTAAGTAGACAAGACAAATAACCAAAGTCTACTTAAGGGGTATTTTTATTGCCATAATTAATATTTAGATTTTCTGATAGATAATTAATGACCGATCTTATGGTCTTTTCTTCCGTGCCGGCATTCACCGCTTCCGACAGTTCTGCATCATAATAAAGGTACTCNTTTTTNCCCTCGTAAAGCCGGATTTCCGNNCGGNTTGCNCCNGNNTCCGCATCTGATACTAAANANTAATCTGTNATGATGATAATATCCGTATTCCCGTCCNGNTTATAATCGGCAAAAGCAACTGCCTCCACTCCATTAAAAATCTCATTATCCCTGATGTTTCTCTCAAATGTTCCTCTAAGCATGCGAAACTCCTCCCCATTCCGCAGCAGGAAAAAGGTCGCATCTGCAAGGGGATTCATTTCCGTATCNGGTACNTAAGAAGCAAAGACCACGTCCCCTAAAGGCTCTAAGGTAACTGCAAAGGACTGCTCCTCGATTAGTCCTANCTCCCACATCATGCGGTTTGACAGGAANCGATATTCCCCATCGCTTTTTTCCAGCGTAAGTTCATAATCCATGATATGATATCCATCCGCTTCCGAATCGCCAAAGTCACAGGGTCTGCANCTNAGTGTAAATATCTGCTCATCCACAGTATGTCCTTCNACGCAGGAAAACTTTCTGTAATTGGTATCTCCGTGTTCCGCATAATATGCATCATATGCAGGAAGATAGGTCCACCTAAGNTGGGAGTTCATCTGCTCATATGACAGACCTGTCTTTTTTTGTAAAAAAGTATCGATCTGCTGGGTCGTCAGCTTTTCAAAGTCTGTATAGATTTCGTCCCATCCACATGCCTGCAGATAAGCTTCTATCTCTTCCTCTGCCGCCTGCTCCTGCCCAATTCCTGCACCGCAGTAAAAAATCTCATCCAAATCAGCATCAGCAGGTGTGTCATACACAGACAGTAAAAATCCATAATTATCGACTCTGCCAATCCACTCATCAAATTTCCGCAATTCCTCTGCTGTAAGCCTTCTGCCTTCTTCTTCGNAGCTTACCGGCTCCGCCTTCTGCGCCGGAATTAATTTGATCTCATCTTTTTCTACAGTTTCTTCTGAATGCGCCTGCACCTTTTCATCTCCGGCATCCTCATTAATCACCTGTATTTCTTCCTCNGCTACAGCTGTAGAATCTTCCTCCTGAGGCTGCATGGTAACCGCCGCAGTCTGCTCCCCGTCAGTCACTTCCTCTGTGGGATGGGCACACCCACCTGCCACACTGCATAAAAGTAACAGCACTGCCGCTTTCCATATTTTCTTCATCCGTATACCCCCTGTATACCTATGCCCCGTCCGTCATCCTGTGATATCCCCTCCCACAGTACAGCAGACCTACGTAAATATTTTCCTACCTCTAACTTATTAAAAGCCCCTCCGGTTGTCAAGTAAAAAAATCATACCGAAAACCCATGGACGCAGCCTTTTTCCTGTTGTAAAATAAAACAGTAAAAGAACATACCATAATCATTTTCTGATCTTAGAAAGGCACAATTTATGGAAGACAAAAAAGAAGAACCTACTTACCTTGAAATCAACGGCGATTTTCGAATGCGTGAGCTGGATAAAAGCGACCTGGAGCAATTTAACGCCCTGCTTCAATATGCATTCCAGGTAACCTCTTACGATTTGTTTCAGACTGGCTGGGAACAGGAAGAAATCAAATATGCCAAGCGGCCTATCCTTGAAGAAGCCTATGTGTTAGGATGGTTTTACAAAGAGCGTCTCGCATCCATGATCGTTGTTTACTCTATGAAGGTCAACATCCACGATGAAATCATGGACATGGGAGGTATCACCGGTGTTGCTACTTATCCCGAATACACCGGAAGAGGGCTGATNCANTCCCTTATGAAGCACGCCCTCAATTATATACATGAGCAGGAAATGCCCATTTCCTTTCTTTATCCCTACTCCATCCCTTTCTATCGTAAAATGGGATGGGAAATCGTCTCTGATAAATTATCATTTACCGTAAAGGANACCCAGCTTCCCAAAGCNCGTCCGGTCANGGGNATGGTNGAGCGCGTCAGNCTGGATTCCGAAGATTATCACAATGTACATTCCTATTTTGCCTTGCANCGCCACGGCTGTCTGATCCGGGATGCTTTGTCCTGGGAGGAATACTGGCGCTGGGACAATGATGACATGATCGCCGCAGTCTACTACAACAAGGATCATAAGCCCTTAGGATATGTGGTTTACTATATTGCCAATGAAATTTTCCATATCAAGGAAATGGTCTATCTGAATATCGAGGCAAACTACGGTCTTTGGAATTATATCAGCGCCCATTTCTCCATGATCACGCAGGTGCAGGGAGATAATTACTCAGGTGAGCCAATGGCCTATCTTTTTGAGGACAGTGAAATTACAGAAACAATTTCCCCTTATATTATGGCAAGGATCATAAATGTNCAGGATTTTNTGGANTANTATCCTTATCAGGTNCAGCCCGAAGATTTNAAGATTCATTTTAAGGTGCATGATAAGATGGCNCCCTGGAACGAAGGCGATTACATGGTTTCCTGGCATGACGGCGAAACCGTCTGTGAACAGGTGGAAAACAATCAGTCCATCAATGTNGTGGAACTNGATGTGAATNCCCTGACTGCCATGATGATGGGATATAAACGTCCCTCCTATCTTTATGAACACGAAAAAATCCAGACCGAGTACTATATGCTGACCTGGCTGGAGCGGCTGATACCCGTTGAAAAACCTTATTTTTCAGATTACTTTTAAAGGAGAACACTATGGACAGACAAAATTTAACNCTGCTTACCGATCTTTATGAACTTACNATGATGCAGGGCTACTTCAAACACAAGGACCGCAATGAAACGGTCATCTTTGATGCTTTTTACAGAAACAATCCCTGCNGCGGCGGCTATGCGGTTGCTGCCGGCTTAGAGCAACTGATCAAGTACATAAAAGAACTTCATTTTTCCGCTCAGGATATTGACTATCTGTCNAGTCTCGGNATTTTTGACAACGACTTTTTAAACTATCTTGCGGATTTTCANTTTTCNGGTGANATTTACGCAATTCCTGAGGGAACTGTGGTCTTCCCCAGAGAACCGCTGATCAAGGTGATTGCACCTATCATGGAAGCNCAGCTTGTGGAGACAGCCATTCTAAATATCGTAAACCACCAGAGTCTGATTGCAACCAAAGCCGCCAGAGTCTGCTATGCGGCAAAGGGNGACGGCGTCATGGAATTCGGTCTGCGTCGTGCCCAGGGTCCCGATGCCGGTATCTACGGTGCAAGAGCTGCCGTCATAGGGGGATGTATCGGTACCTCCAACGTGCTTTGCGGCCAGCTTTTCGACATTCCGGTCAAGGGCACACATGCGCACAGCTGGATCATGAGTTTTCCTGATGAATATACGGCATTTAAAACCTATGCCGATCTGTATCCCTCCGCCTGCATCCTGCTGGTGGATACTTACGACACCTTAAAATCAGGCATTCCCAACGCGATCCGAGTATTTTCGGAAATGCGCGCTGCTGGCATTCCTCTTACCTATTACGGCATCCGCCTAGACAGCGGCGACCTTGCTTATCTGTCCAAAAAAGCACGGAAAATGCTTGACGCAGCCGGATTCCCTGATGCTGTCATTTCCGCTTCCAACGATTTGGATGAATATCTGATTGAAACCCTGAAAGCACAGGGAGCAGCCATTACCTCCTGGGGTGTTGGAACCAATCTGATTACCGCAAAGGACAATCCTGCTTTCGGCGGTGTATACAAACTGGCGGCAATCATGAATGATGACGGCGAATTTGTTCCCAAAATCAAATTATCGGAGAATTCTGAAAAGATAACCAATCCCGGCAACAAGACCATTTACCGCGTTTACGAAAAAGAAAGCGGTAAGATCAAAGCCGATTTAATCTGTCTGGTAGATGAAACATTCAGGGAAGATCAACCTCTGCTTTTGTTCGATCCACTGGAACCCTGGAAAAAGACAAAACTGCCCGCCGGAACCTTTACGCTCCGCGAAATCATGGTTCCCATCTTTAAAAACGGAACATGCTGCTATGAATCTCCAAAGGTCATGGAGATCAGAAGCTATTGCCAAAAAGAACTTGATACGCTCTGGGATGAAACCAAACGCTTCGCAAATCCCCATAAGGTGTACGTAGATTTATCCCAGAAACTCTATGATATTAAAATCGAACTGCTTGACCAGATGAGCGGAAAGTAACAAGTACATCCTACGTCTGGCAAAAAAGAAGCTCTGCCAAATACTCTGCCGTAGACAGAATCACTTTTTTATCTACCATAAATCCCGGCTGATGAATCAACTGCCCTTTTCCGGTGCCTACCTTGATGTAACAGCCGGGTTTTTTCTCTTCATAAAATGAAAAATCGTCTCCGCCCATGGAACTTTCCTCCGGCACTACCAGAAAGCCGCACTTCCCAGCTACCTGTATGCTCCTTTTGACCATCTCACCATCATTATAGGTAGCAGGCGGTCCCGCTATCCATTCCATCTTCGCTTCCGCTCCATAAGCACGGGCTGTATTTTCTAC
Source organism: Lachnospiraceae bacterium (assembly GCA_014804245.1). Classification (GTDB taxonomy): domain Bacteria; phylum Bacillota; class Clostridia; order Lachnospirales; family Lachnospiraceae; genus Suilimivivens. Next base: position 27,575 of record JAAVAE010000017.1, read on the forward strand.
AATTTCTCTCATTCTCTTTTCAAACAAGATCCGGTCTTCCCTATCCATGGTACGGACCGTGCCTTCCATAACGGCAGTTTCCGGAATCACATTCCACGTATTCCCCGCTTCCAGCCTTGTAACACTGATCAATGCCGGATGAAAAGCATTTATATTCCTGCTGACAACCGTTTGAAGCGCCTGCACAATAGCTGCTGCCACCGGCACAGGATCTATCCCGTCATCCGGATGCGCCCCATGGCACCCTGTTCCCTTTATCCTTATCACAAACCGGTCTACTGCCGCCGTCACATAACCTTCCCGAATTCCAAGCACCCCTGCCTCATTCGTAGGGTCTGCATGCAATCCCCATATCCGCTCCACATCTTCCATCACCCCTGCTTCCAAGATCTTAAGCGCCCCAAGCGACGACTCCTCCGCCGGCTGAAAGATAATCTTCACCGTCCCCGCCAGTTCCCTTTTCCTCTCCTGCAACAAAAGCGCACACCCAATTCCCGCCACAATATGAAAATCATGCCCACAAGCGTGCATCTTCCCCTCACATTCAGAAGCATAAGNNAGCCCCGTTTCCTCCCGAATCGGAAGAGCATCAATATCACACCGAAGCGCCTGCACCGGTCCTACCTTCTCCCCTCTCACAACAGCCACAAGCCCTGTTTCCAACTCATACGGCAAAATCTCAATCCCCTCTCCCTCAAGAATTTCCCTAATTTTAGCCGTTGTCCCATACTCCTCATAAGCCAATTCCGGATGCCTATGAAACCATTCGAAATATTGAATCAACTTCTCCTCTAACTGCATAATTATCCTCCTGTTTTGTATTACATTCGCGCCTGCGGTGTCATTTAGATAACGGGATGCACCCGCAGGGCTGCCGCTTGCCTGCATTAGGCTTCATAAAAGTCCGCGCCGGACCTATGTACAGTGGTAAGAAGAACTAGATACCCCTTATTTGGGAATTGGTACCGGACGCAAACGGTGCACGTGGTCCATCCATGGACCATTGCACCTTCGGCGGACGTCCTGTCCGCCGATTGCTGGGTGTCTAAAGGGGTATCAAATTCTTCTAACCACTTCCCATAAGGTTCCGGTGCAGATTTTTATGAAGCCTAATGCAGGCAAGCGGCAACCCTGCGGGTGCATCCCGTTATCTAAATGACACTCCCCCGCCTTCCAAAATCATCTCGTACTATTGGGATCTAGTGCATCTCTGAGCGCATCCCCAATAAAGTTAATCGCCATCACAAGTATTACAATTAAAGCACCTGCCGGTATCCAGAGCCAAGGCTGCTTCGTAAGTACGGTAAGGGACTGTGCTCCGTTAAGCATATTTCCTAGGCTTGCCGTAGGTGGTTGGACTCCCAAGCCAAGGAAACTTAACGCTGCCTCGTCCAGCATGGAAAGTGCAAGGACGGAGGTTGCATATACCAGAATAGGCGCCACTGTATTGGGAAGGATTTCGGAAAATAAAATGTGTCTAAGGGGCATTCCCGCCACAATATTGCCTTTAATAAAATTTGTTTCCCGGAGGTTCAGTACATTTCCTCTCACCAGTCTGGCAATTCCCGGCCAATCNACGAATCCTAGAATCAATATAATATTCCAAAGTCCCGGTTTGAAGATTGCAGCTGCTACCAGCACCAGAAGAATATACGGAAAGGACATGACCATATCTGTGAAGCGCATAATCACCATATCCGCTATGCCTCCGAAGTATCCTGCAATTAGTCCGAGCACTACCCCCACCACTGTGGAAATCAGGGTTGCCATAATGCCCACCAGAAGTGAAATCCGCATGGCGTACAAGAGTCTGCTGAAAACGTCTCTTCCAATCTGGTCTGTCCCAAGCCAGAATTCTTTGCAGGGAGCGCCGCTGAAGGTTCCTACAATCTCATCCGGCTGATAAGGGGCTATGAGGGGTGCCAGCAATGCTGCACCGCCCAGAATGATCACTATGACCAGACTGACTGCCGCCAGGTGGTGGCGGCCAAAGCGTCTGCATATCGTCTGGAAATAGCTTTCATTTGCTATATCCTCACTGTTGAATTTTATTTTCATTTTGTTTCTTTTATCCATGACTCCTCCTAATCAAGCTGAATCGTAGGATCTGCAAGTGCATATAAAATATCTGTAACCAGATTAGCAATCAGAACGACTACCGCTGACAGCAGGCATACTCCCATGATTACAGGGTAATCTCTGCTGGTAATCGCACTCATGGTCATAAGCCCAAGTCCCGGCCATGAAAATACCTGTTCTATGATTACTGCGCCTCCGAATAATACAGGGATCTCCATGCCGATTACCGTCACAATCGGTACCATTGCATTGCGCAGTGCATGTTTGTTGATTACCTTAAACCGACCGATTCCCTTTGCACGGGCTGTTCGCAGATAGTCCTGCTGCAGAATTTCCAGCATTGCACTTCTGATATACCGGATATTACTTCCCGCCATGGAAGCGGCAAGCACGATTACCGGCATAATCATATGTTTCAGCACATCCCCGAAGCCGCCCTGGGTTCCAAGAGTTGTCATTCCGCTGGAAGGAAGCCATCCCAGCTTCACGGTGAAAATATAAATCAGCAACAGGGAAAGGAAAAATCCGGGAATACTGCTTCCCAAAAAAGAAAATGTAACTACCGCATAATCTCCCTTTTCATACTGATGGATTGCGCTGTATATTCCTGCAGGGACTGATACCAAAAGACTTACTATCAGCGACACTCCCATCAGAAGAAGAGTTGGTCCTAAGTGACTTCCTATCATCCCGCTCACTGACTGATAGGATTTGATGGAATATCCTAAATTTCCGTGAAGCAATTGTCCGAGCCACACAAAGTACTGGATATAGAAAGGCTTATCCAGACCCAGCGCTATTTTTTTGGCTTCCACGGCTGCCTCCGATACTCTGGGTCCCTGAAGCATTTCCAAAGGACTTCCCGCCATGCACATAATGGCATAGTCAATGATGGTTATGCCTATCAGCACAGGAATGGCAATCAGTATTCTCTTGATAATGTATTTAGTCAATTTCCTGTACCTCCTTACTGTTCATCACAATGGGACATGCCACACTATGACCGGACCCAGGTTTCGTCTCCTGCATCTTAGGCTCCCTTTGTCCGCAAATCTCCGTCGCATAAGGACATCTCGGATGAAAGCGGCATCCTTTCGGAGGATTCGTACTATCTCCAATTTCTCCCTGCAGAAGGCTGTGCTTCTTTTCCTTTTCCTTGGGATCAGGTACCGGAACCGCATCTAAAAGCGCCTTTGTATAGGGATGAACAGGTGAATTGAAAATTTCCTTCGCTTCTCCCATCTCCACAATTTTTCCAAGATACATGACCGCAATTCTATCGCTGACATAATTTACTGCTCCCAGGCCATGTCCCACAAAAAGAAGGGTGAGGTCAAGTTCCTTCTGAAGACTTTTAAGGAGATTCAGTATCTGAGCCTGTATGGAGACATCCAGTGCGCTTACAGGCTCATCACAGACAATAAACCTTGGATTAAGGGAAAGGGCTTTGGCTATTCCAATTCTCTGCCGCTGTCCTCCCGAAAATTCATGGGGATATCTGCCCAGAACATTCCTTGGAAGTCCTACCATATCCAGAATCTTTAAAATATCCTTTTCCACAGTTTCTTTCGTGGATATTTTATGATACAGCATGGGCTGGGAAAGAATCTCAAATATATGCTTCCGGGGATTTAAGGAAGAATAGGGATCCTGAAAAACCATCTGCAGCTGCGTGCGGATTTTCTGCATGTCCTTTTTATTCAACCGGGACAAATCGTTTCCCTTATAAAAAATCTTACCTTCTGTAGGTGCCTCAAGTCCTACCAGCTGCCTTCCTATGGTGGACTTTCCGCAGCCGGATTCTCCTACCAGCCCCAGCGTTTCTCCTTCCATAATGGAAAAGCTCATACCATCCACCGCTTTTACATATCCGGTGGTATGATTAATAATTCCCCCTTTTATGGGGTAATACTTTTTTAAATTTTCAACCTGAATCAAAGGGGTGTCTTTCTCTGTAATCATGACAATATTCCCCCTTCCTTCATTACAATACACTTGGCCTTATGTCCAGAACCAAACTCATAATCCTGCTGCGGCTTGTCACACTCCGGTTTTCGATACTTACAGCGGTCCGCGAACCGGCATCCTTTTATATCATCATAATTTTCCGGCACAATACCGGGAATCGACACAAGCTGCCTGTCCGCATCGTCCCGTATGGTGGGAACCGTATCCAGCAGGGCACGGGTATAAGGATGCCGGGGATTTTCAAACAATTCTTTTACCGGCGCCTCTTCGATAATCTGACCTGCATACATGACAAGAACCCGGTCCGCCATGTTTGCAACCAGCCCAATATCATGGGTGATCAGAATCATCGACATCCCCGTCTCTTTTTGCAATTTCCCAAGCAATTCCATAATCTGTGCCTGGATGGTAACATCCAGTGCCGTGGTCGGTTCATCTGCAATCAAAAGTCTGGGATTACAAGACAGTGCCATGGCAATCATCACTCTCTGACGCATTCCTCCCGAAAGTGTATGGGGGTACTTTTTCATGACTCCACGGGCATCCGGCATTCCCACCTTTCTAAGCAGGGATTCTGCCCGTTTGGCAGCCTCTGCTTTCGGTAAATGCATATGCGTCCTGATACTTTCCGTAATCTGATTCCCCACTGTAAAAACAGGATTTAAAGAAGTAAGCGGATCCTGAAAGATCATGGTAATCTGATCTCCGCGCACCTGATCAAGCTCCTTTTCCGTCATGGAAAGAAGATTCTTACCATCAAAGAGGACAGAGCCGTCTGTGACGGCTCCGCCCCTTCCTAATAATCCCATAATTGACAATGAAGTTACACTTTTTCCACACCCGGACTCACCTACAATGCACACAACTTCCCCCTCATCCACATGAAAGTGAATGTGGTCCACGCTGATATTTTCACCATAGTCGCCTTTAAAGGCGGTGGTCAGTCCCTGTACTTCCAGTAAATGTGACATAGCTGCTCCTCACAATTTTATTCTACCACGTCCCAGTTCTGCACGTCATTAAAGAATCCATATGCACTGGGTGCTGCACCGGTAAGCCTGTTGCTCACTGCGCCCTGTGCACTAATGATATATGCTGAGAACATAGGAACATCCTCCTGCACCTTTTTATCCACAACAGCGTACAGATCCTTTATTTCTTCCACATCGCTGGTCTGCTGTGTTCCTGCCAATGCTTCGCTGATTTCATCACTATGATAACCTGTCCAGCTTCCCTCTCCGCCAAGCAGCCAGTCTACATCCGGATAAGGGTCAACCGGAGCATATGTATACTGTACTGCAAGGATATCGTAATCTGTTGAACCGGCAATCGTCATAAGGGTTGCCAGATCCACTGTATTCACTTCCACATTAATGCCTACAGCTTCCCACTGGGCTACCAGCACCTGTGCACCATTCACGAAAGTACTGTCACCGGAGTTCACATAAAAACGAAGGGTCTGGGTTCCGTCCCATCCTGCTTCTTCAAGCAGCTGCTTTGCCTTATCCGGATCATAAGAAATGGGCGTCACCTCTTCACTAAAGAAAGGACTTGCCGATGATACAAAGCCATCTACCACTTCTCCGTGACCTTTTAACAACTGATCCACAAGCTGCTGCCTGTCGATGGCATATACCAATGCCTGACGCACTCTCGCATCCGGGATATTTGCCGTCTGGATAAATGCTGACTGATTGGTAATCGGCGCTCCATATACCGTCTCTACATTTTCAAGGGCTTCAATGCTGTCAAAATCCTCCTGCGGTATTGCCGTCATGGTATGATGCGTTATATCAATCTCTCCGGACTGGAGACCTGAATAAATCTGACTGGAATCCACGATTCTGATATTCAGCTTATCGATCTTCGGCGCACCTCTCCAATAGTCTGCATTCGCTTCATATGAAATATAATGATCATTATCAAAATCTATTAAAAAGAAAGGACCGCTGATCACATCCGGATGATTAAACCAGTCTGCCGTCAAAAGTTCCTCTTCACTGAACTGCTCAATCACATGCTTGGGCATAACATGCAGATATCTGGCATAGGTATTTTCGAAGGTCGTAAGCGCCATCGGATACTTGGATGTAAACTGGATCGTCTTATCATCGATAATCTGCAGTCCGGCCACGCTTTCGGCTCCCTTTTCCACAAATCCGTCATCTCCCACGCCTTCAAATGCATAGAGCATCAGAGTCGTATTATTGACCACCGGGCTTGCCAGTCGGCGTACCGTATACTCCACGTCAGCTGCTGTAATCGGTGTCCCGTCAGACCATGTGGCAGCGTCATCAATATGCACTACAAAGTTGATGTTGTCCTCTGTAGTGACGGAGTCTGCCAGCATTCCCTGAAAATTCAGTTCAGGATCAAGTTCTACCAGCGGCAAAAACATCAAACCAACCGCGTACTTATTGATCTCTGTCTGGTCGATTACAAAGGGGTTGACCCCTCCAAGGGAATCTGTAACACCCACATTTACAATTTTTTCTCCTGCTCCGCTATCCTGACCATTGGAACCGCACCCTACCATCATAAGAGCAAGTGCTGCCACAAGCGAAAAGCTAAGCATTCTTCTGATAAATCCTTTCATAGTATCTCCTCCATTACACGATACCGGACACCAAATGTTCCGATGTTGATTTTCATAATTGGTTCATTATACTGTTACTGCATAAAAATGTCAATATTTTCAAATATAATTCACACCAACCCTGTTGATAAATCGTCAAAACCGGCTGGTGTGAATTATAATACCTATTCGATTATTAATTGTTGCTGAACAACGGCGTAGACAGATATCTATCCCCTGAGTCAGGAAGGAGCGCTACAATCGTCTTTCCTTCATTCTCCGGTCTCTTTGCCAGAATGGATGCTGCTTTTAATGCTGCACCTGAAGATATCCCCACTAAAATCCCCTCGCTCACCGCAAAAGCCTTTCCTTCTGCAAAGGCATCCTCATTTTCAATGGTAATGACTTCATCATAAACCTTTGTATTAAGTACATCCGGCACAAAGCCTGCGCCAATTCCCTGGATCTTATGCGCTCCCGATGTTCCCTTTGACAATACAGGGCTTGTTGCAGGTTCCACCGCTACTACCTTTATGTTAGGATTTTTTGATTTCAAATACTCACCTACACCTGTAACAGTTCCGCCGGTTCCGACGCCTGCCACAAAAATATCTACTTTTCCGTCGGTCTGTTCCCAGATTTCAGGACCGGTGGTACTTCTATGTGCCTCCGGATTAGCGGGATTTACAAACTGTCCCAGAATGACCGCTCCCGGAATGGATTCCTGAAGCTCCTCCGCCTTTGCGATAGCTCCCTTCATTCCTTTAGCGCCTTCTGTAAGGACCAGTTCTGCGCCATAAGCTGCCAGCAGATTCCTGCGCTCTACGCTCATGGTGTCAGGCAATGTCAGGATTGCTCTATATCCCTTTGCTGCTGCCACTGCCGCAAGACCAATGCCGGTATTTCCGGATGTAGGCTCGATAATGGTAGCACCCGGTTTCAATACTCCTTTCTTTTCAGCGTCCTCTACCATGGCAAGCGCGATACGATCCTTCACAGAACCTGCCGGATTTAAATATTCCAGCTTCGCAAGAATCGCAGCCTTTGTAACGCCCGCTTTGTCAGAGTAGCGATTCAATTTTAAAATAGGTGTTCCTCCGATTAATTCCAATGCGCTTTCTTTGATTTTACTCATAACATTTCCTCCTCATTTTTTTATTACAATATCACTTGATTGCCTTTTTATATTTCCTACTTATTTAGTAGGAATAATATGATTTGTATTTTATTCCTTTTGCTCTCTGTTGTCAAGATAAATTTCCATTTTTACCAATCTTTTTATAAGTCATATACTGCCTTCTCCAACTTCTCTAGTGCTTTTTTCAATGTTTCCCTCGGGCAGGCCGCATTAATCCTCTGAAAGCCCCTTCCTTCCTCTCCGAAAATCGAACCGTCATCCAGCCACAATCCTGCTCTTTGAACAATCAACTTCTCCAGTTCGTCTGGAGACAGCGCAAGATCCCGAAAATCGAGCCAGACCAGATAAGTTCCCTCAGGTTTGGTCATTTTTATCTCAGGAAGATGCTGCTTTATAAATTCCTCCGTATATGTAATGTTATCCTTAATATATTCACATACTGCCTGATACCATTCTTCCCCATGACGATATGCCGTTTCACAGGCAGCATAACCGATTGCATTCAGTTCTCTATATCCCGAGGCATCCATCTGCTTCTTAAACTGATGCCTTAACCTGATATTGGGAATGAAAATATTAGAAACCTGCAGGCCCGCAATGTTAAAGGTCTTGCTCGGTGAAGTACAGATTACGGAATGTTCTCGATACTCTTCCTTTAAATCCGCAAAGGTCTGATGTTTTCCCTCCCACACAAAGTCTGCATGTATCTCATCACTGACCACTATGACATGATTCTCAAAACAGATATCCCCAATTCTTATAAGTTCTTCTCTGGTCCATACCCTTCCTACAGGATTGTGGGGATTACACAGGATAAATAACTTGACATTTTCCCTCTTGATCTTTTCCTCAAAATCCTGAAAATCCATATGATACCTGCCCTCTTCATCCTTCACCAGGGAATTGTCCAAAACGACTCTTTTATTATCAAGTATAGCTTCCCTGAATGGATAATAAACCGGCTGCTGAATCAATACCTTATCTCCCACATTTGTAAATGCTTTGATTGCCATGGAAAGGGCAAAGACCACCCCGGGTGTATTCACCATCCACTCAGGAGATATCTTCCAGCCATAGTGTTTTTCAATCCATGACCGCACCGCATCAAAATACGCATCCGTCACTTCACTGTAACCAAAAATTCCATGCTCCGCCTGCTGCCTGACCGCATCTTGTATATAGGAAGAGATTCTAAAATCCATATCGGCTACCCAAAGAGGCAGGACATCCTCCGGCATCCCATATTTCCCCGCGAAATCATACTTTAAGGAATTGGTATTTCTTCTGTCAATTATTGTGTCAAAATCAAGGTTTCTTTCAGCCATCTTTTTACTCCTCACATCTGTTATCGTATCTTTGCGTCTTCAACGCTTATAGTATACTACTCAGAGAGTAAAATGGTAATATCAAAATGATTCTGCCAGTTATAGCCAACGCCTATTATATGCTGGAATTCTTGACAAATACAATAAACAGCGTTATAGTACAATCACTTTGCAACATACAATACATTTAGAAAAAATGGCGGTGTACACAATGAAAAACTTGTTGAACTATCAGACATCTGAATATGACTGCGGACCGGTTTCCATCTTAAATGGAATCCGTTATCTTTTTGACAGGGAAGATATCTATCCTGATATAATTAAATTCATCATGCTCTACTGCATGGATACTTATAACGAGGAAGGCGAGCTCTGCAAACGAGGAACTTCACCTGCTGCCATGAGCTATGTAACTAACTGGCTGAATCACTTTGGCGCCATAAAGCACTTTCCCCTTTACTGCGAACATTATTCCGGGGAAGAAGTGACGCTTACTCCCGGAAGTCCAATTACCGCTGCGCTTGAAAAAGGCGGAGTCGTTGTTTTATTTCTTTACCTTGAAGTTGGACATTATGTACTTTTAACCGGAATCGAAAATAACAGAGTCCTTCTCTTTGATCCTTTTTATGAAGAAGAAGAGGATCCTGAACTGGATGAAGAATATTTTACCGAAGAAATCATCTTTATCAATGACCAGCCCAAAAAGGCAAATCGTTCCGTCTCATTAGAGCGATTGAACCGCACCTCCAATGGCTACTACGAAATGGGAGAATTACCTTGCCGGGACGCTCTGATTATGTATAATACGAATATATCAAAAATATGATATTGAAACGCAGATCAAACATTCAGCCTGCCCAATTATCAAGCTGAATGTTTGTTTTCCAACGTAACGATTTTTACCTTCTCATTGTTCCATCTGCCTTCCCAGAAATCCTGACGCCGACTGCACCAGCTTCTGTTCCACTTCTCCCATTTTTCCTTTTTCTCCATTGTCAATCAACACCACCCCGCCAATAATATCTCCTTCACAGATAATGGGGCTGATTGCTTCCTGCTCAAAGTCATCCGTTACATCCTGTGTGATGGGAATAAAATTTATATCTTCCTTTGACGCGATGACCATCTCTCTCCTATTCAGTTTTTCCTCCAGCTCCTTGCTGATCGATTTTCCCAAAATACTTTTAAAACCGCCCGATACCGCGATAAACTGATCCCTGTCTGCAATGAGTGCAGTTCTTCCCGATACCTGTGCAAGACTTTCCGCATATTGTTTTGCAAATGTATTCATCTCACCAATGGGAGAATATTTTTTCAATATTATTTCTCCCTCCCTGTCAGTAAATATTTCCAACGGGTCGCTTTCCCTGATTCGGAGGGTCCGTCTAATTTCTTTGGGTATAACAATACGGCCTAAATCGTCTATACGCCTGACAATGCCTGTAGCCTTCATAAAATAAACCTCCATTTACGCTAATAGTAAAAAATTTCTCTTGTACTATTATTTGTAAAAGAAGGTTTATTATACATTAAAATTCAAATCAAACTCTGGTATAAAACTCTCCCTTGCAGTATCGCCTTCCTGGATGAAAGCATTGGTGATTCCTAAGTTTATGGCATAATCCACGACCGTCTCGTATTCTCTTTTCGTCACCTTTCTGCATAATTCTTTATACGCAGGATTTCCGTTCAGCCGCTCAAAGGGTGTATACTGGTTCATCAGGCTGATATAAACCTTATCACCATAGGTTTCATACACATACCGGATCACATCCTTTGCATTCTTTTTATGCCCCGGCAGAAGCAGATGTCTTACAATCGTTCCCTTTTGCATCATACCATTTTCATCAAAAACAGATTCCCCTGTTATTTTGACCATCTCATCTAACGCACTCTTTGCAACCACAGGGTAATCCGGCGCTTTGGAATATTTTTCCGCCAGAAGTTCATCCATATATTTAAAATCTGTCAAAAAAATATCTATGATTCCCGACAGTCTTTTTATCACATCTCTTTTTTCGTAGCCGCTTCCATTATATACAACCGGGATGGCTAATCCCTCTTTTCTGGCTTCCATGACCGCTTCCGCAGCCTGCAATACATAGTGATCCGGCGTGACCAGATTAATATTGGCAGCGCCCTTTTTCTGCAATTCCAAAAAAATCTCCGAAAGCCCCTTAATCGAAATCTGCTTTCCTCTTTGGCCTGCCGCGATCTCATAGTTCTGACAGTAGACACACCGCAGATTACATCCCGAAAAGAACACGGTACCGGAACCCTGCTTCCCTGATATACACGGCTCTTCCCACATATGAAGATCCGCCCTTGCCACAAAAATCCTATCATCCGAAAGGCAGTAGCCTTTTTGACCGCTTTCCCGCTCCGCCATACATTCCCTTGGACACAAAGCGCAGGGACTGCTGCTTAAGCCATTCCACTTCATGTCCTATTCTTCCCCATATAGCTCATCCCATTCATCCCGCGGAATCGCTGTAATATTTCCAACATCATAATAAATTTCATAAAACAGATTAATCCAATATTCTTTATCATCCTCAAGGTCGGATTCATGGATATTGCTGTAAGGATTCTCAAACTCTTCCCTTAACTTAGGAACCACCACAATGCCATCCCCATTAGGATCCGCCTTATCCGCCTTTATCAGGCTGACTCTTTCCTGCTCTTCCCTGTAAATCCTCGCCAGATTGACCAGATTGTCCAGATAAGTGAAAAACAGCCACACACACAAAATACTCACCAGACTGTATTTTGCCGCCTTGATCACCAGCTCCTGATCTGTCACATCTATGATTCCCTGGATACAGGCAATGAATAAAAAGATACCCGCCCCAAAAAAAGCCCGGTTCATCGGGGTCGGCGCCAGGGCTAGCGCATAGCTGGTCGCTATTGCTGCAACGAGGAACAATACCGTTTCATTTTCCCGTATCTGATGCCATCTGCTGATTCTTTTTTGAAGAACCAGAAATACAATCACAATGATGGTAAGGATGATAACTGCAAAAAACAGTTCCCGAACACTAAGCGTAATTTTGTATATCCTTGAAAGGAACCCCACAATACCGTCATATGCACCCTCCGACATAGTTTCGCTTCTATTTCTTATGCCGGGCGCTGACAGCATTCCCAAGGTGCCGCAGCACATACCAGCGACGCCTGAAATCATAAAAGGATAAATGCATTTCCTTCCCGCTTTTCTTTTATTCCACCAGAAATTCAAACCAAACATGAGTATCAGCAAAAGACCGCCGCCGGAAGTATTTTCATTGCACCATCCTGCAAGCACACCAAAGAAAAAGGTTCCTGCCGCCAAAAGCCAAGTATGCTTTATTTTTTCCGGATGATGCAAAAAATATCGATAAAAAGTGACGAATCCCAAAATAAACACACTGCCCCAGAGATAATTACAGGCGCCGCATATCCAAAGCATGGTCTGTCCGAAGCTGACTGCAAATTTCCATAAAAAGGTAATCACAAGTAAAAGGACGAAAAGATCGTATCTCTTTTTGCGGCGGATATTTGCATACATAAGCAAAACAAGTGCTATGAACATCAGACTGTTCACAAAATTGAACACCTGCTTGTCTACTGCAAGCGAAAGCCGCACATTGAACTGTCCCACCACTCTTCCGCTGTTCGACAGATATTCCCCGTACTGCTGCTTCACCAAATCCCAGATGGAATGCGCATTCCGCACCTCTATTGCATATGCATAATCATCTGACATATAGGGTGTCAGCACATTATAAGCCAATATCATCAAAAATGCTGCTGCCAATATCAGCCAGAATAGATGTTTTCTGTGTTTTTCTACAAAAGCTGCCACAACTTCTTCCTTTCTACTGCAATCTGATATCCATTTTAACACTGCACTCGTCTAATACAATATATTTTCATAAAATCAATAATCTTTACATCATTTCCAGTCTCATAAAACTCTATCAGCATTCCTTTAAACTCTTCTAACTTCTCAATCGGTATTTGAAAGATTCCTATATCATTTTCAATCAATACCTTATTTGCCATCAACTGTGCCACTCGTTTATTTCCATCAATAAACATCTGAGTTCGGGCAATATAACAAAAATATTTTAATGCTTTTAGCTCTGCGTCATCTATCTGCTCAATTTCTTTGATTGAATCCATAATGATTCCTGTATGCGGCATTTCCGGCTCCCATGACGTACCGCCAATCTGTACCGGAATTGTTCTTATCTCTCCAGCATAACTAAATAACAGTTCTCCAACAATCTTATCATATTCTCTTAGCAGCATAAGACAATTGCTATACTCAAGATTATCCAATAGAAATTGCCAAGCTCGTTTCATATTAATTATAAATAATACCTCTTCCGTTTTTGTTGTAGTAGGGGCATTAGCGAGAATCGCCTCTGTCTTCGGAAATGTAGTTCCAAGTCCTTCCAGATTAGCACTTTTCCATATACTATCCACTAACAGTCTCTTTGCCATTTCTATAGCAGTGTCCCTCACTATTTCAACCTCCAAATCCCTTATGCCGCCTTCAGTTTACCGTTTCGTCTCGCTAATCTTGTTATATTAGCACAAACTGCTTTGCCTTTTATTATAACAATTACCGTAACTGTTCCGCAACATTTAAAAATATAACCTATCGTTCCATACATTGCTAAATCAGTCGAGGTACACATTATCTATCGTTTTACAATATCTCTTTCTATTCCAAATTTTTCATAATATTCCCCATATTATAAAGAGTTCCTCTTAGCATTTTTGTAAACATCTGATTAAAAATAATTTTTTCAAATACACAGAAGCAGAATGACATTCAAGCCACTCTGCTTTTAAAGAGAATAAACGGTATGAATAAGTATAAGTGTAGTCTTTTGTAATGTCTGCGTGAACAGCACACTCCTGTTCTTCTTTAAGCAATGTACTGTTCTCTTTTACTTTTGCACTTCCTAAATAAGTCAATTCCAATTCAAGGAACTTATCAGGTATATTTTCAGCGGTTATCTTCACCTCTTCCCCTCCGACATTATTTGGGGTATTTATTGATTGCTTTTTAGAACATTTTGAATTGAAAACAATTGCCCCGCCAATACCTAATATAATAAATCCTAACAATGTATATTTTAGTACTACTTTTTCACCACTCTACAAACCAGACATCTTATCAAGCAATTCCCTTGCCGCAATATTCGTTGCTTCATCTTCTTCCCCCCACGTAGGGCTTTCTACAATACGTTCCAAGGATGTCTTAAGCATCAGTAAATAATCTTCATCTAATAAGGGCAACAAAAAATCGATAATATAAGTCTTCCAATCACATTCCAATTGCTCTGGCCGCAGCGCCTCAATAATAAAAGGAACAATCACCCTTTGATGCCGGGAAAGCAACACAGGTATTTCTTTTGCAATTGGCCAATTCATATCTTTCATCCACTCCAGCAGTGCTGGCAGGATAGGCATTATTTCTTCATCAGAAAGCAGCCTTAGTTCATCCATTCCGCTAAAATCAAATTTATTTTTAGGAATCAAATCTTCTACTCGCTTCATATTCACATCACTCCTTCAAAAACATATTACCGCACAATCTAAAATCCACAATCTTTATTATGCAAAAGCAGATTACCTGAAATGCCTATGTTCTATTCAATCAAGAGAATTTCCTCAAAATACCACCAGTGATCTGATATTTTCTCAGTTTTATACCACCTGTAAATTTTCCAACCATAATCCTCAAATTCCAAATCACCTATTTCCTCTCCCCATCCTCCTATTGGCTCATCCTGTGGGCTATAATAAAATCCATTGCTATAATCCGCCTTTCTGCGAAAGGCACCGATGGGGTTATGAAACATGCTGGCTACCTTTCACTTTTCTAATCTATCTTCCTTCTGATATTATTCTCTTATAAGACTGACACACTACAGAACACGTGGAGGTGAGTGGCGGGGCTGTATAGCGGCGACCTCGCATTGCTATATGTTGTCGGTCATCCGTTAAGGCATCAATGAATGGCGCATTCCGTAGCCCGTAAACTTATCTCTTCCAAAGTCGACTCGATTTTGCCGGATGACCAGTCACTGTCAGTTTTATAACGATATATCATCAGGAGGTTATTTTTGTGTCGTTTAAAATTCTAAAAAACAACTGCTGTGGACTTGATGTCCACAAAACATGGATCTTTGCCTGCATCGGTATTACTGATTCCCACAGCCGTACAGAGTATAAGCAAGCTCGCTTTTCTTCCTTTTCCAAAGGATTGAAAGAGTTGTGTGACTGGCTTGCAAAATATAATTGTACCGATGTCTGTATGGAATCTACCGGCAAGTACTGGATCCCTGTTTTTAATATCCTGGAGAAGAATAATATCTGGATTACTCTTTCTCATCCCAAATATACCAAGCCTCAAAAGGGCAACAAGACTGATCGTAAGGATGACAAGTGGATTTGCGATTTATATATGTGCGGAATGGTCAAACCTTCCTTTATTCCGCCTGCTGACATTCGTGAATTAAGAGATTTGGTAAGATACCGATATAAACTCACCTGTATGATTACCGGCGAAAAGAATCGTGCTCAAAATTGTCTTACCGTGTCTAACCTAAAGCTGGATGATGTCTTTTCTGATGTATTTGGTAAATCTTCCCGTTCTATTACAGAACAGATTTTACAACACCCCGGGGAGAACTTTGATGTAGCACCTTTTGTTGATGGCAGATGTAAAACTCCAATCGAAAAAATACAGGCTGCCATTGACGGTGCCATCTCTACAGAACAGGCTGTGAAACTCAGACAATGCCTTGACCACATCGGTGAATTAGAAATTCACAAAACAGAAATAGAACGGGAAATCTTTCGTCTCAGTGATAAATATGAAGAAGCCCTTACTCTTATTCGAACCGTACCTGGATTCGATAAGAACCCATTAACTGCTATTCAGGTGCTCTCTGAAATCGGAGGTAATATGTCTGTATTCCCCACAGCTAAAAACCTCGTCTCATGGGCTGGATGTTGTCCCCGTAATGACCAAAGCAATCATAAAATCAAATCCACTAGGATTTCCCGTGCTGGTTCTTATTTTAAACCAGTTTTGGTGCAGGTTGCAAATGCTTTAAGTAAATCCAAGAAACATCCTGAAATCACTAACCGTTACCGACGTATAAAAGCACGGCGTGGTCACAAGAAATCTATCATTGCCATCTGTCGTATGCTCCTGACCGCTATCTGGCACATACTTACAGATTTAAAACCATATACATCTGAAGGCTTTCTTGAACAACGTCCTGTGAACGAATCGAAAGTCTTGACTGCTTCACAGGCACTTAATCTGCTGAAACAACGTGGCTACATCATCAAAGATGAGGCTGTTCCTGTTGCCTGATTAGGTGTTGCGTCTATATTTACTTTTCAAAACCACCTTTTATGATGGTTTATTTCTTATACCTTATTGTTCTTACTTCTTTGTTTCAAACTTCATCTTCATCATATCTAATAGCCATAAGATGAAATTCATTAAATACTTTCGATATTTCCTCATCATTTAACTTTTTATAAGGAATTACTCTGTTATCTTCATGATTTAGATGAATAAGAACATTCTTATCCTTTTCTGCATACCTTCCAACTAATCTGAATAACTCCTCTTCTTGTTTCGTTACTTTATAAAAAATATGTTTTTTAGACCAATCTCTTATTTGATCTTTCATAAAAAATGCAAGTGTAATCATACACCTAATTGCAAAAACTGCTATCAGACAGGATATTAAAAATTTTTTCTTCATTTATTCTTTATCCTTTTTTAAACTAATTTGGTCATATCATTCATAAGTTTTTAGAATACAGTATGATAGCAGGTATTAACCCATCAGCGTTACATTCATATCTTAAACTCTGCCTGCTTTCTAGTCAGCAAAAACCATCCATCCTGAATTTTTATTATTATTTTTGTCTTATCCACTACGACAATTTCATTATCCAGTATACTGTCTCCATCTTCGCTATTAAATGTTGCTGTAATCACCTCTATTTTTTCATTTGTTATCCCTAATTCATCATTGATCCCGTTTTCCTGCTCATAAGCTTTTTATCTAACTGCTGTTCTTCATGCACTTATGTCATTATATTTTTCCTCTTATTGTCAGAAATGTATCGCCATTGATAATCTGAACAACTGGTTCACCAATATATTCTTCACTAAAAACTAAATCTCCACACTAATTCTTTATACTCAGTCTGTAGTTTTCTCCATTTTGCTCTATGATACATCATTCTGAAATATCAACATTTCCCTTATCCCATACTGTTATAATTCCATTGTCTTTTCTAATCCTCACCACTTTGTCCAGATATGCTTCGTTATCCATCTGTGACTCTTTTGACACATAACTGACCACCCATTCATAACTCTGCTCATCAAAATCAATTTCCACGTCGTATCTCACCTTTTCTTCGTTTATAAAACCGTTTTCTGCGCCAATGACGATGTCTGCAAGCTTTCGCGCCATTTCTTCATCTAAATAATCAATGTCTTCACTTCGATTTATATCGCTCAAATGAGGACACTCACATTCTGGTTCAACTTCAACCGTATAAATAGCTAACATAATAATCAACAATATAGATATTCCTAATAAAACAGTTAAGATTCTTATTTTCATCTATTTTATCCTTTTCTTCATCTGGATGGGCGATCAATCATTCCATTATCCCTTCTGATTCTGACTGCAAATTCTCCATCTAACACAAAAGAACTTCCCCCCGGTTGTATCACTTTGTAGGCAACCATCCATTCATAATTTTGTTCATTAAAAGTAACCTCTACATCATACTCGCACTCATCTTCAACATAATTCGTTCTCACTACTTGATTCATATAATTTTCTCTTTCCGATATATATAACTCTGCTATTTCCAATGCCATTTTTTCATCAGAAACAACATCCTTTTTCCTGTCAACATCATCCAAGTGCATACGATTGCACACTGGTGTTCTTACTATAATGTTTATACCTAACAAGAAAATAGTAATAAAAGAAATTCCTAAGCATAGAAATAAAACTTTTTCCTTCAATATTACGTCTCCTTTCTTCTAAAATACCCCCCAAATTTAATTACCTTTTTATCTTCATCGGAAAATAGCCGTAGTTCATCAATCCCTCTAAAATCAAATTTATTTTTTGGTACCAAATCTTCTACTCGTCTCATATTCACATTACTCCTGTTTAAAATATTACCGCACCAATTAAAATCCCCAATCTTATTATATTACCAATGGCAAATAACTCTTTTATGCAAAAGCAGATTGCCTATTTCCTCTCCCCATCCTCCCATTGGCTCATCCTGTGAAGAATATACCGTGGAATAAGTAAACCAATACCTTCATGTATTGACTTTGTTTTCATCATCTATAATCCACGTTATTGCAAATGTAGGGTCACTTCATATTATCTCGAATGCGGTTTACATCTGTCTGACCATTCATATAAAATAGTATCAATCACCACCCAACAAATCTCCAAGTAGGATAATTGATTTTTATTTGATATTTTCTATCTGTTCGCATATCATATAAATACAAGTATATTTTACCTAAATGATTATCGTTATGCTGATCTATCAGAAATATATATTTCCCATCTGGCGCAAAATCAGTTTTAACTTTATAATCTGATTTTGCAACATGAATTATCTTTCTTTCATTTGAAAATATGTTGATCAAAACTATTTCACGCCTTTCTCCATATTGCTTTTGGCAAACCAGATAATTTCCATCATCAGATATGTTGAAATAAGCTGTCCCAATGTCTTCTAAAATGATTTCTTCATTTTTAGTCTTTATATTAAATAGAATCAGATTTTGAGAATGTATCATATATATTTCCTCTTCATTTTTCCACTCATATGCAAAGCCCAGTTTTCCATAACAGGAATAATTAAATTGATATATCTCTCTATATAGTTTTTGATCATATTTCCAAACATAGATTTTATCAGAAATAACAAAACTCACATCATTGGTGTTCGGAACGAAACGAAGTTCTGTGATATTACTCTTAAGTATTTTTTCTAATTGCTCATAAGAACAAATTTGTTCGGTTTCTCCTGTTATATAATTAAATTTAATAATTCCGTTATTCATAACAGATAATAGTTCACCTCCTTTTCCTTTTTTTAGGGCATATTCATTATCAATATTATACATATCTATTGGTATTTCCAATGTTTCTTTCTCTTTTTGTATATAATATAAAATGAGTTTCTTATCAACCGTATCCATAAGTATGAGCGGATCAGCATCCTCGTCAATTGTAAAATGATTAACTAATTTTATAGTCAGACCTGCACCTATTAATATACATAATGATAACATTACACAAAAAAAGCTTTTTCTATTCTTCACTTATACAATTCTCTCCTATCTCAACAGTTTCATATCCATAATATTCTGCAGTCATTAAGGCCAACAAATAATCTTGATTAGGAATAAACCCTGATCCAAAAGCCAGTGATGCATACATGCTGCTTCCATTAAGAGGATATTCACTTATCCAATTAGTATCCTCCGCCAGTATCAATTCTTCTCCGCCTGCACTTATCAACGTTCTCGCAACCTGCACACAATTATTACTCCACAAATTATATACGCTTTCACCATATAACAATTCTTGTGCTGCTTCATGTATCTTTTCTCCTTGCTCATTTGATATAGGTATGATGATTCCCCTTGTGAATCTATCTGATGCTGCATCATTTTCCCTTTCATGCCATTCCCCATCAGCATACCATTCCTCATTAACACTACCTTTTTCTATAAAATCATCAATATCTACATCAGAAGGTTCACCGCCAGATATATTTGTAAAAAATCTTCCTTCATATTCTTTTTTATCAGCTGGAGAATCAAATATTTTTCCCAAATACTCTCCAGACACTGTACTATAACTATAATACTCAGCCATCCCATTTTCTTTTACTAATAAAAATGCAGTATGACCAAATGAACCTGCCGCAGATGGATTATTTACATAATAAACATACTCATAATCCTCTGGTTCCTTTCCATTTATATCTATATACTTATATGGATTCCCCCAACAATATCCATACTGATTCAATGTCACCAGCGCTGCCCTATCTCCCTTAATCATATCTTCAGCCACAAAACGTCCACTTCCCGGCTGATACTCTCTTGCCTGCGCAAAGCACGTCCCACTGACCTCATCATGCCGATATCCAGTAAATCCAAACGGCTGTCCAGTCCCCTGTTTATCATAAGGGCTATGAACCTCTGCATCATCCGGTTCCCCACCTAAATCGTTTCCAAACTCATCATACCCATAGGTCAGGTAATCACTTCTGCCCATAAATGAAACGTCTTGCCTACAGAATCCACTAACACGCATGGGACTTCCAAGCTCATCCTGCAGATAGTAATGCAGACCGGAAAAAGCTGTCCTGCCAGCAGGATTTTTTCCGCTTTCTTCCATAGCGATCACCTTACCATCAAAATAGAAGTGTTGCCTGCTCTCGCCCTTCTGAATGCCTATCAGGTTATGATAACCTTTTGTCAGATCAAGGAGATAATCCTCTGCATCCCCATTTGCATTTTTCCCTGTTCTCTGTCCAAGTCCATTGTATAGATAAATGGCTTCCTGCCCTTTATCATCCCATGATTTGCTAAGACGGTTCATGACTCCATATTCATAGCCATGGATCAGCGTCCCCCCTGTCTCTTCCCTGATTAGATTTCCCCTGTTATCGTAAGAGTAGTCTGTTCTGATAAGATTTTCTGCCATGCCGCCTGTCTGCTCTTCTTCTGCAAAAACCAGCCGGTTCATGGCATCATAATGATAGGAAATATTCCTCCCTTTCTCAAAATCCTCTAGGCAACTCCGGTTTCCAAAAGAGTCATAGGCATAGTTCCTTAAGGCATTCCCATCCCTTGAAACACTTATGAGCCTGCTCAGGGCATCATATCCATATTCATATCGTCCGCTTTCTTCCCTGAGCCCTCTTCTGTCCTTAGTGATGGCGGTCTTATTGCCCATGGAATCATACTCATACTGGTACCTGTCAAGAACGCCATGCCTGTCTTCATGGAGAAGTTCGACAAGCTGTCC
>JAAVAE010000018.1 GCA_014804245.1 Lachnospiraceae bacterium
GAATGCTCGGGGCAGCATTTGCTGCCTATATAGCCATTAGGCTGGTAGGACACATGGAGGATTCCTATTCATATGCATTTCCAATGTTATTTGCAGCAATGGTATATCTGGATAAAAAGATAATTCTGGCATGCGACTGTGCGATGCTGGGGGTGAATATCGTCAGGGTGTTCCTCAATGCACAGCTGCTTGCAGGGGACGGCGGAGTCAGCATGGTAGTAGGAGTTTTTGTTTCCATTCTTGTCTTTTTTGCTTCCACCAAAGCATTAAAGCTTTTGATTAGTTTCAATCAGGAAAATACGGATACGATTCTGGAGGCGGCAGGCCGTCAGGAAGAAGCGAATAAAAAGATGACATCAACGGCTGAAAGCATTATGAACCATTTTGATGATGCGATGAAAATGCTTGACACCTTAAAGACAAGCCTGCATAACAGTGATTTTTCTATGAAAAATATTGCGGACAGCACGGAAAGCACCGCAGAGGCAATACAACAGCAGGCTGTGATGTGCCAGAAAATCAGCAGCGAAATAGATACAGCGGAGAGGGTTTCCGGTCAGATGATAGAGACCTCTGCAAAAGTAGAGCAGACAATAAACAGCCTTGTCAAGTCTGTTCAGGAGTTGAAGGGACAGGCCGGTAATGTGGAAAGTGCAAGCAAGGTTACAGTGGAAGTGGTAGAAAAGCTGACAGAAAAGGTACAGGAAGTAGAAAGTTTTGTAGGTTCTATCCTCAGCATTTCCAATCAGACGAATCTTCTGGCATTAAATGCATCGATTGAGGCGGCAAGAGCAGGGGAGGCAGGTAAAGGCTTTGCGGTAGTGGCGGATGAAATCAGAATGTTGTCAGAACAGACCAAGGATGCTTCCAACAACATCACGAAGATCATACAGGATTTGAATAATGATACTGCAAGAGCAAATGAAAGTATCAATTATTCTGTCAGGTCAGTTGAGAAGCAGAATGAGCTGATTGAGGAAGCAAGGGAGACATTCGAGAAAATCGTCGGCGAGGTAGACGAGTTGATTGAGGGTATCAAAACAACAGAAAATGCAATGAAAGAAATTGCGCAGGATTCTGATGTGATAGCAGATAATATTACCCAATTATCTGCAAGCAGCCAGGAGGTGGCGGCATCTTCCAGTGAAGGGCTTGCCAATTCCAACTCCACTGTAAATGAAATTAAGAATTGTGGAGAGATATTTGATTCTATTTATGAATTAGCCAAAGGCTTGCAGGTAAGTGAATCATAGGATTATAGGCTTAAATATTGGAGAATATCTGATTGACCAAATAGGGGCGTCGTATTTATACGATGCCCCATTGTTATAATAAGCTTACTCGCGAAGCAGCGTTTGTTATGCCATCAAATCTACGCTGCCTCCTTCCACAGGAACCGGTACTTCCATTGGCTCCACCGGTATGTCCATCCCGTTAAGTTCCAGAGATACACCGCTGGAATGAGAGGAGTTTTCCTGCTTTTCCTTTGCAAGTTTTTCAAACATGGCTTTGAGATACTTCATGTCTGCTTCCATAATGTCGCGAAGCTCTTCTGCGCGATGTTTCTTTTTCAAAAGTTCCAGATCTTCGGGATCCAGATTGTGCTCCTGAGCAGGCATAAGTTCGTCAGACAGTTCATCTAACCCATTTGCATCTGACATTGCTTGTTCTAACTCTTGAAGCGTTTCCTCAAGCTCATACATGAGCTCTTTTAACTCTTCTTCGCTGAGTCCAGCTTCCTCGATATCTTCCAGAGTCTCTTCCTCTTCTAGATCGATTTCAAGTGTTTCTTCTTCCAGATCGCCCTCGCATACACCGCCGCTTTTCTTGGCATTTTCCTCTTCGCGCAGATGTTTCATACGTTTTCGGGCAACTCTTGTCAGCTGCTCTGCATGAAGGATGGCACTTTGCACTTCCTTGTCATCATATTCTCCGGTTCTTAGCTTAGAGCGGAGCCCCATGACTTTGATAAAGGCCTTTGACATTACCTGTCTGGCGTTGGAAGAAGTTTTCGTCCGCATAAGCATAGTAGATATTTCTTTAAAATTATATTGCAGACGTTTCATCTTTTTCTGAGCCGGTTTCCTGACCGACATTGTTCCGACAACGGAACCGTCGGGCTTTTTGAAAGTATACTTTGTTACATTAGAATTACGATTGCTGACCATCAAACCCATACGCACACCTTATTCCGTTATATTCAAGGGATTTGCAGTGATGATTTCATAAGAAGAATCGATATGAATGAAAAACAATCCTTATAGTCAGTCCTATCCTTGAACATAGTTGGGAAATCCTTTTCCTTTTTCTATAAGCTACTTATTATATCGGCAGAATTAGGACACACGGCAAGTGCAGAAAGTATGATTTCGTTGCATTTTTCCTGTGTTTGGTGTACTATCACTGTATTAGAAAAGAACGATGCTATGCAAGGGCTAAAAGGATGGGAAAAAAGAAAAAACGCATTTTTGATATTATACAAATCGGAAAAAGAGATGATTTTATCAGCCGGGCATTTGATATTTTTATTGTGACGGTGATATTGGCAAACATAGCGGTACTGTTTTTGGGGACGTTTGATGAACTGCAGCATTATGCGCCTTTGTTTAAGTGGGTGGAAGTAATCACGGTTCTTATATTCTGTATAGAGTATGCATTGCGGATCTGGACTGCGGAATATTTGTATCCTGACAAAAGCAGGGCAAAGGCAGTCTGCCGGTTTTTGATTTCCTTTGATGGAATCGTCGATTTGTTGACGATTCTGCCATTTTTCTTCCTGTCGGGGTTTGTTGCGTTCAGGATGCTCCGGGTAGTGCGGATATTTCATTTGTTCAGGATCAATGCATATTACGATTCTTTTAATGTCATCACCTCGGTCTTGTACGAAAAGAGAAACCAGATTATTTCATCAATATTCATTATTCTGGTACTGATGATGGCGTCTTCGCTGTGCATGTATAGTGCAGAACATGAGGTACAGCCGGAAGTGTTCAACAATGCATTTTCCGGAATGTGGTGGAGTATATCGACCATACTTACGGTGGGGTATGGGGATATTTATCCGGTAACAGTGCTGGGAAGACTGATGGCGATTTTTATATCTTTTCTGGGAGTTGGAGCGGTGGCAATTCCTACAGGAATCATTTCGGCGGGATTTGTAGAACAGTACACACGGATGCAGAATAAAAGCAGGCCTGGCGGCAATGTGCGTGGAACAGTCAGCGTCACCGTGGACGATTCCAGTCCTTTTGCAGGGCAATCGGTGAAGGAAATTGAGAATGGATACGGTGTTGATGTGATTGCTTTTGTGCGGAATGGTGCAGTAGTCCTGCCTTCTGATAACAATGAGATAAAAAAGGGAGATATTCTTCTTTATCAGGATTTAGGAACCACAAGGGGATGAAATAATGATTTACTTATCACAATTTCAATTTCCTCATAAAGAGAGGGAATATGATTTCTTTTTGGGGCAGAAAAGGACCTGCTATGATACCTACTACCCTTTTCAGATTCTATCCAAACATGATCTTAAGGTGCTGGATTTTGAACCAGTTACAATCTTGTACGGCGGAAATGGTTCGGGAAAAACCACGGCGTTAAATATTATGGCGGAAAAGCTGGGACTTGAGCGCGATACTTTATATAACCGCTCTAATTTTTTTGAAGACTACACCAAGATGTGCGACTATGAGATACAAGAAAAAATACCGTCAGGAAGCAGAATCATCACCAGCGATGACGTGTTTGACTTTATGTTGAACTTAAGGAGCATTAATGAGGGAATCGACCGGAGAAGAGAAGAACTTCTGGAGGATTATCTGGATGCGAAATATTCTCATTTTCAAATGAAGTCATTGGATGACTATGAACAGCTAAAGAAAGTGACTATGGCAAGGAGCAATACCCAGTCTAAGTTTGTCAGAAAAAGGATGGCAGGCAATGTCCGTGAGCACTCTAACGGAGAAAGTGCATTCCTTTATTTTGCGGATAAAATTAAAGAAAACGGACTGTATCTTCTGGATGAGCCGGAGAATTCCTTGTCGCCGGAAAAGCAACAGGAACTGCTTAAGTTTCTGGAGGATTCGGCGCGGTTTTTCGGATGCCAGTTTATTATTGCGACGCATTCGCCCTTTTTGCTCTCCATGAAGGGAGCAAAGATTTATGACATGGACGAGGAAGTGGTTGATGTAAAGCGTTGGAGTGAACTTGAAAATGTAAGGGCTTATTACTCCTTTTTTAAAAAGCATGAAAGGGAGTTCTTATAAATAATAGGAGCATCAGCCGCCTCGTGCTGATGCTCAAATTAAATTGCATGGAATAAAGCAGTTTTTCTGGTCAATGGGTATTACTTCTTCGCACATGCAGATGATGCCGCCGTCACCCCGTGTCAGCATTGCTTTGTCAAGCAGCTCATATTTCTTAATTTCGCGTCTGTCCGGAAGGGCAGATTTCTTGATTTCTAAAGGATGGATATTGTCATTTTCTTCCACAAAAACGTCAATCTCTTTGGTATTTGAGTCTCGGTAATATGTTAGATAGGCTTTTGACTTGGCATAGGCAAAGTGTTTTACCAACTCCATGACAACGTGATTTTCAAAGTAATGACCATTTACAGCTCCATTCATCAAAGTGTCACGTGAAAGCCACATGGAAAGATAAGCACAAAGTCCTGTATCACAAAAATAGAGTTTTGGTGTTTTGGTAAGGCGCTTTAGGGCATTGTTGGAATAAGGCTGCAAAAGGTAAACAATCCCAAGCCCCTGTAACACTTGTACCCATTCCTTGGCAGTTGGCTGAGAAATATCAGATGATTCAGCAAGAGTTTTATAGTTAACCTGTTCTGAGACAAGAGCAGCGCAGGCTTTTAAAAACTTCAAAAAGCGAACTGCGTCTGTGATGCCTCCAGCCTCAGCTACATCCCGCATCAAGTACGTATCTATATAAGAACTGTAGTATTCCTGCCGTTGCTCAGAGTCGGCCTCAAGTACCTGTGGCATGCCCCCGCGCCAGATATGTTCGAACACATCAAGAATATTATTCTTTTTTACATATTTTTGACGTTCTGCCAGACAGGAGAATGAAAAGTCCAGTTCATTGGAGAAAAAGACCCCATCTATTTCGTTCTTTGAAAGACTGTAAAGATTTAGAATAGCAATTCTGCCTGCCAGCGTTTCACGTATATTTTTCATCATGTGATACTGTTGTGATCCTGTGAGCCAGAAGAGTCCGGCTTCCTCTCTTTCATCGCATATAATTTTAATCTGTTCAAAAAGCTGAGGCGCTTTTTGAACTTCATCAATAATAATTGGAGGCTTATAGGTCTGGAAAAAAAGGACAGGATCTGTCTGGGCAAGGTTTCGTGCCATCAAATTATCAAGGGTGACATAGGTTCGTGTTTGCCCTTCGGATAAATGTTTCAGCATAGTTGTTTTCCCAACTTGTCTGGCACCGGTTACTAAAATTGCTTTAAAAAAAGAATTCATATGCCAGAACTTCCGCTCTAATGCACGCTTGATGTATTCCATAAAAACGCCCCCAGAATTTAGGATAAAATAAAGTATATCTTATTTTATCCTAAATTATTCATTGCGTCAAATACAATCAAATATAAATTATAAAATGAAAACTGGCTATATACGCATGATAGTAGATGAATTTTGGCATGATCTGTGATATACTTCGTATATAATAAATGAGTCGTTACAATCCGGTACGGCGTAGCAACAGGCTGTATCATCAGTCATTGCGGTTATGCTGTGAGAACGGAACGAAAGACGGAAATGGAGGAATGTATGCACAAAGAAAATTTATCCGCAGCAGAGGCACTTGGAAAATTAAAAGAGGGAAATCAGCGCTATCTGACTGCCGCTACAAATCCGGGTGATGTTTCACCGCAGATCAGACAGACTACCTGCGATGAGGGACAGACTCCTTATGCAATTGTTGTAACCTGTTCAGATTCAAGAGTGATTCCCGAAAGTATTTTTTCTGCCGGAATCGGTGAATTGTTTGTAATCCGTGTGGCAGGTAATGTCATGGATAAGCATCAGCTTGGAAGCGTTGAATATGCAGCAGATCACCTTGGCTGTAAATTGGTCGTTGTATTAGGGCACGAGCATTGCGGCGCAGTGGGAGCGGCAATTAGCAGTGCGCCGGAAGGCTTTGTCAAGTACATAACGGATGAGATTTTGAAAGCCGTCGGAGAAGAAAAGGATGAGCTTCGTGCATGCCGTTTGAATGTGGAGAGAAGCGTTGCTGTGATTAAGGAAAGTTTGGGCATGCCTGAGGATAAACTGAAGGTGTGCGGTGCGGTTTATAAGATCGACAGCGGGGCTGTTGAATTTTTGGATGAATAGGTGAAGGGTGCTCCCAGTTCTGGAGGATAGTGGTCAGGGCTGGGGGCTTTTTGCGGAGAAGGGGATTGTCCAGACGACTATGGATGATATTGCGAAGACAGCGGATTATAGTAAATCTACTATTTATGTTTATTTTAAAAGCAAAGAGGAGATTTATCATCAGGGAATTGAGGAAGATTATCTGCGCAGCGATATCAATATTATACCTGCGGTTTTTACTCTGTGGGCATCTTTGGGGAGTCTGATTACCGTAGCGCATGAAAAAGAAGCTTATATTTTACGGCGCATGAACATGAAAAGAGATGAATTTCTTCATCAAGGATTTGAAATGTTGCTAAACTCGGTGAGAAAGGAACAGGTATAAAATGGGAATTTTACTGGGGTGGTTGTGCCTTTTTTGTTTTTTTAGTGTCGATAGTGCTTATCCTGCTTTGTCATATGATGCACAGGGATAAGGGAGGATGGCTTAGATGGCATCAGGTTTTGGCTGATATCGAGTTGACACAGGAGTTCCCGGCAGATGCTGTCAGTGGGGCGACGAATTCCAGTAAAGTGATTCAAAAAGCGGTAGAAAATGCATTGATGGGAGGAAAATAGAATTGATTGGAATATATTTCAGCGGAACAGGAAACTCCAGATACTGTGTTGAACAGTTTTTGCAGGAGTATGATGGAGAAATAAAGGCGTTTTCTATAGAAGATAAGGAGGCATTAGTGCAGATTGACCAAAGCGATGAGCTTGTTTTTGGTTATCCGGTACAATATAGTGCGATTCCTAAGATTTTGCACGATTACATATGTGACCATAAAGAACTTTGGAAAGGCAAGCGGATTTTCGTGATTGCGACCATGGGTGCATTCAGCGGGGATGGCGCGGGCATGCTGGCACGGCTCCTTAAACGGTACGGAGCTATTATAACAGGAGGGTTGCACCTCAAAATGCCGGATAGCATCTGTGATGAAAAAGCGTTAAAGAATTCTTTAGAAAAAAATAAAAAGATGGTAGCAGAAGCAGAGCAGAAAATAAAGAGGGCTGTAGAAAAATGTAAAAACGGCAACTCGCCCAAGGAAGGACTGGGAATCTGGTGCGAGTTGGTTGGACTGCTGGGTCAGAGGCTATATTTTGGAGGCAAAACAAAGCGATATTCAGATAAACTCAAGGTAAATGCAGACAAATGCGTTGGATGCGGGAAATGTGTAAAACTCTGCCCTATGCAGAATCTTGTCCTGGAGGATCACATCGCCAAGCCGGGCAACTGGTGCACGATGTGCTACCGATGCGCAAACCACTGCCCCGCGCAGGCAATAACCCTCCTTGGAAAAAAAGTGGTGGAGCAGACTGTTATAGAAAAATATTTATGAAAGTGTACCAAATATTTTTACATGCTGGTTAGAGTGACGCTCTGAGAGGATAAATAATCCAACGTCGCCGTGCTCCCGCTCTACAAAAACACAGCAGACACTAGGCTCGTGAGGAACCTCGCCAAGTGCTGGTGTTTTTGTAAGGGCTCCTTATGGATTATTTACCTATCCTGTGCGGACTAATGGATGCAACAAAAAAGTGAAAATTCTTGTCACCAAAAGCCCCCTTTCTGCGTCTAATATATAGGACATGAAAGGGAGGCTGACTTTTTTATGCAGGAACATTTGAATGAACCAAGTACCAATTATGTATGGATGATAGGATGGATCGCGGCGGTGGTTGTTATGGCGCTGATGCTTATGGCGGGCGGTATGGTCTGGGATTATGCAGAAAGCATTCCGGCAGTATATAGGAATGGAAGGCTTTATTTTACTGCAAATGGAGAAAATGTAGATATAACAGATAAAATTTCCAACACCAAAGCCTTTACTTATACTTATAGGGATGAGCGGGCAATCACCCATTATCTGCTTGTGGGCGGAAGCAGAGAACGTTATGGTTATGCTGAATTCATGCAGGAAGATTCGGGGTGCTGGATTGGTGAATATGTATATGGAAGTGCAATAGGGAAACAGGGGAGTCCGATGTGGCTTAAGAACGGAAAAAAAGAATTGGGGATTCCCTGGGTTTAGCTTTTTGTGACGATGCATCTAATAGATATGTCCTTGTATATGAAATCTCCCGAGGAGAAAATGGAGAAGTCATATTTGGGAAGGTGAGGAGAAGAAATATTTCCTGGAGGATGGAGTTTATGATAAGGAGAAGCGGGTAAAAGTAAGAGAGCGGAATGACGGGAAAAACCTGTCTTATAGAGATTTTTATGAGGAGATTTGCAGGGAGATAACGGATAAGCTGGAATATCTGAAAAATCTTGGCATTTCTGGAGTTTACTTTATCCCGGTTTTTGATTCCGGCAGCAATCATAAGTATGATATATTTGATTACAAAAAATTGATCCGGATTTTGGGAATGAGTATGATATTGATGTGTGTCAGGTGGTATTTTTGGTAAAATAGGGGAATTTAATTAACTTTTCTCAGCGATATAATGCAAACGCTTAAAGGTGACCGATTACTATTCCTGAATAAGACACATATGTCATACCATTTTCGTAAAACCATGATTTTATATGAAGTGTACCGCTCATAATTATATTATAATCTGTATCGGAATATGTATATTCAATAACAGTTGGAAATGTATTAACGTAATCGCTATATGTAACCCAAACAGTCTTTTCTTTTGAAACGACTATTAGTGGCATAATACCAGTGTTATTTGTGTCAGAGGTATCCTCATAAATGGTATAATATACGCCCTCTTCTGTATATCCGTCTGATACAAATACTAAATCTTCACTATTAGGGTATTGGGCTGATGCTAAAACAGTACTTGTATTGCAGAACAATGTCGCAGATAAAATCAATAATAAAGAAAATAATTTTAGATGTTTTTTCATATAATTCCCCTTTCAAAAATCAATAATAGATTAAATTCCCCTATAGAAATGTTATAATATATTTAAATGGATGTCAATTCTGGCAGGAAAAAATTTCATTTTTTATATAGCTTGCAATATTTTGAGTTGTTTGTGGATGTTAGACATAGAAAGGGTGAATATCTAAATGAAAATAGAAAAAAGCAAAAATGATATAGAATCAACAGTGGAACAGTATTCTGCACTCATTTATAAAATTGCATTTTCTTACACGAAAAATTACGCAGTATCCGAGGATATTTTGCAGGACGTACTAATTACTTATATCACATCTTCCTATGAATACGCAAATAACGAGCATAAAAAAGCATGGATTATACGAGTAACCATTAATGAATGTAAAAAGTATTTCCGCAAATTAAAATACCGGACTATGTACGATGTGGTACCTGCAATATATGACATGGATTTGAAAGATAACTCTGATGTCACATATGCAGTGATGGAGTTGCCAGCGAAATATAGAATTGTAATACATTTATATTACTATGAACAACTCTCTGTGCATGAAATAAGCGATGCTTTAAAGATAAAAGAAAATACTGTGATGTCATTATTACATAGAGCAAGAAAGAAACTCAAAAAAATAATGGAGGAAGAATATGAACATGAATCGATACCACCAGTTTCTAAATGAACTGGAAATAAAACATTTTTCTGTAGACGAATTAGTGGAAGAATGTCAAAAAAGAGATCAGAAATTACAGAAAAAAAGGATTTTTTATTCTGCAGTATGCTTGATTTTTATTGGGGTTTTTGCTGTTAATCTTATTCGAATTGAGGCTCCGGTTACAATTACTGTTTATGCTGCGGAAGGAAATCATATTGATTTGTCGGATGAAGTAACATCTTCATACTTAGCGGCAGATGTGTCGTATATGGTTTCTTCTGTTGAAGAAGATTTTGAAACTAACATTAATCTTTCGTTTTATTTTGATGGAAAGAATATTGATGTAATCACATTAACCTGTTCTGATACAGAAATAAGTAGGAAGAATTTAAAGAGTCAATCAGCATATTTTGTAGAAAATATACCTTTTGACTCAAACATGTATTTGCAAATGATGAAAGAATATGAATCGAAAGAGAACTTCCTTAACATAATCTCAAGCGAAAGTTTTTCTGTCATTACAATGTTGATTGGTAATTCTTATTCTATTCTTTATAACGAGCAGGATGCTTGGCAATACGGAATTGTCTTACATGCCTACAAAACAAAAAATGGTACTTATGCCATCACAGAAACCATTATTAATGTAGATATTTTGCTCGAAAATGGAAAAACCGTTCAACGAAGAATTAAAATTGATGCATGCGATGACATTCTAACACAAGGAATTGAAATAAGTCTGATAAAATAATATTTATCATTGAAAATGCTCGAAACCCAAAGAGGATACGGAGCGTTTAAAGACGGATGGGAGTTACCCCGGAGGCAAAATAGAGAAGGGCGAAACCCCATGGCAGGCACTTGTCGGCTTAAATGCCAGAAAGAAAATAACTGGCATTTAAGGCGCTTTTAGTGTCAATATATCTGGCGATGGTTCTAGAACCGGTGCCCACCGCCTCCGCCGCTACGGTGACTGCTGCCGCTGCTACGGTGACTGCTGCCGCTGCTACGGTGACTGCTGCCGCTGCTACGGTGACTGCTGCCACTGCTGCGGTAAACGCGGACACTGCTGCTGCTTGATGGCGGACGGTAAACTTTGTCTTGTTTCGTCAGTATCCTCTGTAGATTGTTAAAGGCAAACTGGGTGGAAATGGAATTAAGTATTTCTCTGGAAGATGCCTTTGCCGAACCTGCCGTACGCATTGCCAGAAAATAATTGATGAGCGCGGCAAGAATCAAAGCAAGCAGGATATTGCTGATGTACTTCATGGGCTGTGCGATCTTATGACCGGCTAAAAGAGTGTGTATCTGCTCAAAAGCCTCGGAAGCACAGCTGTAATAATTACCTTTGGAGGCATACCGGTATACATTGTCGGTAATGCTTTCCGCATAGGATTTAGTAACCGTCCTGTATATGGCGCCGTCGCTGAAAAGATAGAGTTCCCTGTTATCCATATCAATCAGAAAAAGAATACCGCTGCGTTGCCCGTATAAATCGTGATAGAAATTCCTTGCATAGGAAGAAGTGGAATAGGAATTATAGGAAATTGTTTTGAAAACTGCATTTCCATAAGAAGTAATTACCTTCATTTCTTCTGCAAGCTGTGTTCTTTCTTCTGAATCGAGCAATTCTGCATCGTCTTCCAAAAGTACCTGATAGCCTGTTTCCGGATTTTCCCAGAGAATAAAATCAGGTGCGGAAGAATCTGCATCTGATTCAGCATGTACTGTCAGTGAAAAAGAAAGACAGCTGATCAGTAAAAGGATAAGGACAATTGATTTTATTTTCTTATGTGTACAACACTTGTGCACGGTCATTCCCTCCCGTTCTGTCAAATTGAGGCAGTTTTCTGGTGGCAAGTATATTGTATCTTTTGATGATTTCATCTGGCAGTCGTGCTAGAAACGATGCCCACCGCCGCCGCCACTGCTGTGACCGCCGCCACCGCCGCCGCTGTGACCACCGCCGCTGCTGCCGCTTGAGGGCGGGCTGTAAACTTTATCCTGCTTCGTCAGCCATTTTTGCGTATTCCTAAAGGAAAAATGGGTGGAAATGGAATTCAGTATCTCCTTGGAAGATGCCTTTGCCGAGCCTGCTGTACGCATTGCCAGGAAGTAATTGATGAGTGTGGCAAGAATCAAAGCAAGCAGGACATTGCTGATGTACTTCATAGGCTGTGCGATCTTCTGACCGGCTAAGAGGGTGTTTATCTGTTCAAAAGCCTCGGAAGCACAGCGGTAATAATTACCTTTGGAAGCATAACTATATACATTATCTGTAATACTTTCCGCATAGGATTTGGTGACCGTCCTATATACGGCACCATCACTGAAAATATAAATTTCCCTATTATCCATATCAATCAGAAAAAGCGTACCGCTGTCGTGACCGAATAAATCGGAATAGAAATCTCTTGCATAAGAAGAGGCGGAATAGGAATTATAGGTGGTCGTCAGGAAAACTGCATTTCCGTAAGTAGTAATTCCCTGCATTTCTTCTGCAAGCTGCGCGCGTTCTTCTGAATCAAGCAGTGCTGCATCGTCTTCCAAAAGGATCTGATAACCCGTTTCCGGGTTCTCCCAGAAGATGGGTTCGGGTTCGTAAGAATCTGTATCAGATTCAGCATGTGCCGTCAGCGAAAAGGACAAACAGCCGATCAGCAAAAGTATCATAGCAATTGAGTTTATTTTCATATATGTACAATGCTTACGCACGGTCATCCCCTCCCGTTCTGTCAAACTGAGGCAGCTTTCTGGTGGCAAGTATATTGTATTTCCGAATAATTGCTATAATGGTAAAAAGGATTCCGATAAAAGCAATAATCGTACCTCCATAGTACCAGAAATCTGCTACCGGGTTTATGATAAAGATTAAAACGGCAATGATGACGGCAACAAGCGAGCCAAACGATCCGCCGCCGCGGGCAGCAGATGAAGTCTTTCCCTTCTGGGACGAGTCTGCCTTTTCAGATTGCTGGAACAAATATCCGCGGTCATCCGTCCGCTGGTCTCTCTGATTGATTTTTCTGACCTCACTCATATGTATCACAAAAGTAAGAATTGCCAGAACAACAGATACGCCGAGGGTAAATGTTGGTTTAAATGTAAAGAAAAGGTTCAGCAGTAAAAAAATGGGAAGTGCGAGCAGCAGGGAGCCAAGAATATATTTTTTGGAATCCACTGGAATATCTGCCGCTATTTTTCCGGTCTGTCCGTTGACCGTAGCATAGGCGACGCGATCGCCTTTACGATAGGACATGAACCAGACCGGGTAGAGTGTGCGCTCCGGCGCATCGCAGTGAGTGTGGAGCAGGGTGTTTAAGTCAGAATTGCTGCTCCCGGAAGATAGGGTCAAATCCTTGAAATCCGGCAGGTTCTTTAATTTGCTGTAACTGGAATTATTGGCAATCTTAATGGCATCATCTTTATAAACATCACTTCCTACATCTGCAGTATCTGCGTAAAATCCGCTTAAAAAAGAAGGGGTGAATTTCTTGGTCTGCTTTACATCAAAAGGAGCAATCTGTTCACTGATTGTGTCAGAAAATGAGGAAGATGCATCATAGGACAGATCGCCATAGCAGGCGTCAATATCACCGCTTAAGCCATAGTGGTCTGTATATTGATAATCCCCGCGTTGATAGGTCTTCTTTCCTGTCATATGGATATGACCTTTGTGTGAAATCGTATATGCCCAATAGGGGATATAGATGCCGCGGAAGCTGTCAATATACTTTTTATCCTTTAACTCATTCGGTGCAAAAATAGCGTGCTTCATCTTTGCAAGATAGATTTCCTTACAGGCATCCTTTGTCTGCTGGAACGGTATGATATATGCCGGACGTTTTTCTTTGCTGATTCGGCTGTCAAGAATGGTGGAAGCGCCGCAGAAACTGCAGAATTCCGCAACGGATGTGTCCGTACTTAGAATTTCGCCGCCGCATTGGGGACAGGTAAAAACAGTAACGTCAAAGGCATTGCTTTCCTCGGCGTCTTTGTCTTTGGTTACTTCGTAAGGGTCTTTCATAGTGAGACAGTAATCGCATTTGAGCTGCTGGGATGCAATATCAAATTTCAGATTACCTCCGCAGTTTGGACATTCGTACAAGAAATTATCCTCCTTTATCGTTTGATGATTTAATTGTACAGATGGGAAATGGAAAAGTAAAGAGTGTTTTAGTTGCGGGAGGGTTTGGGGTAATATGACATGCTGTTGTCAGGTTAAGGGGATTATAATAGAATAGAGGGATAGGAAAGGATGGGGAAGAGGAAGATGCATTTTGTGGAGGCGAAGGGAATTTTATCGGCGAAAAATGGGATGAATCTTTATCGGGGGTGCACGCATGGCTGTATTTATTGTGACAGCCGCAGCAAGTGTTATCAGATGGATCATGATTTTGAGGATATAGAGGTAAAGCAGAATGCGCCGGAGCTGCTTGAAAGGACGCTGCGCTCTAAGCGGAAGAGGTGTATGATTGGGACAGGCGCTATGTGTGATCCTTATATGCACTGTGAGGAAGAGCTTCAGATGACACGGAAGTGTCTTGAGATTATTGAGCGATATGGATTCGGACTTGCCATCCAGACTAAGTCGGACAGGATTCTTAGGGATCTTGATCTTTTAAAAAGTATCAACGAGAAGGCGAAATGCGTGGTGCAGATGACACTGACTACTTATGATGAAGAATTGTGCAAAATATTAGAACCCAATGTGTGTACCACAAAGAGGCGTTTTGAGGTTCTTCAGATCTTCCGGGAAAATGGGATTCCTACCGTTGTGTGGATGTCTCCGTTTCTGCCTTTTATTAATGCCACAAGAGAGAATGTGGAAGGGATTCTGGATTATTGCATCCGGGCAGGGGTTTATGGAATTATATGCTATGGCATTGGGATGACCCTCAGGGAGGGGAACCGGGAGTACTTTTATGCAGAACTGGATCGGCATTTTCCGGGCGTGAAGGAAATGTATCAGCGAAGGTATGGGCATGCGTATGAGATTACCAGCAGTAAAAATGCAGAGCTGATGAAGCTGCTCCACGATACTTGCAGAAAGCACAAGATTGTAAGCAATATGGGTGAGGTATTTGATTATCTCCATAAGTTTCCGGAAGAGGATTATGAGCAGCTTAGTTTATTTTCGTGAAGGATTTAAGCGACGAAATAGCATGTAAATAAAGGATTATTTTCCCCAAACAAAATACTTGACAAGCTTTATGATAATATCTATCATTACTTCGTACGCAAGGCGGATTATATGATGAAGAGCGGGGAAGCATATATGGTTAAGATGGCTATTGCAGAAGATGATAAAATGTATGTCGAACAGTTGTTAGAGTATATTCATCGATATGAAAAGGAAACCGGCGTACGGATAGAAATTAGTACATTTTCAGATGGCGACGAAATTGTAGAAAAATATAAGGCGGGATTTGATATTATATTGTTGGATATAGAGATGCCTATTTTGGATGGGATGTCTGCAGCCGGGGAAATACGGAAGATGGATCCGGAAGTGGTGATTATTTTTATCACCAATATGCCGCAATATGCAATTCATGGGTATTCAGTCGGCGCCTTGGATTATATTCTTAAGCCTCCCGGTTATTTTGCATTTTCACAATGCTTAAATAAAGCAATCGCGCGCATGGAACGCACAACGACAAAATATATGACGATTTCCGTTAAAGGAGGGGTCCAGAAACTGGAGGTGTCACAGATTTATTATATTGAAAGCCAAAAGCACAATCTTATTTTTCATACAGCAATTGGAGAGTTCATTTCAACCGGTGCGATGCGTGACACAGAAGCTGCGTTGAAGGAATTTCACTTTTGCAGGGGAAATAATGGGTATCTGATTAATCTTGAGCATGTTGATGGAATCAGGGATGGATGCGCTATAGTAAAGGGGGAAGCTTTATTGTTAAGCCGTGGTCGTAAGAATGCGTTTTTAGAAGAGTTGACAGATTATGTGGGAGAAGGAATGAGATGAATATATCACCGGATATTCCAAGAATATTTACAGCTTTTTCTGAATGGTGTGCCTGTATACTTTATATTTTTACTTTAAATACCTGCAAAAGACGAGGGATCTTTATTGTTAAGGCAGTGGGAGTACTTGTGGTTCAGGTGATTTTTTTTACTCTTACGGGCGAGCTGCCATTAATTTTCTGGGTACCATGTATGATTATTGCAGTAGGTTTAATGCTATTTTTCATACGTTGGTGCAGCGGTGTTACTATGGGAATTGCAGCGTACAGCTGTGTCAGGGCTTTTGTGCTTGCAGAGATGGCGGCTTCATTGGAATGGCAGATTCATTGCTTTTTCTTTCAGGAGGAAAATGATTTATCACTGATGGCTTATGGGCTCATGTTCAGTGTGTTCGGGATTGTTTTCTTGCTGATGTTTTTTGTGGAAAGACGTAATATATCCATTAATCGACAACTGTCGATTTCTGATCGGGAATTATGGTCTGCTATTTTAATTGGAGCGGTAATATTTATTATAAGCAACATGAGTTTTGTATCGATAAGAACGCCATTTTCAGGACAATATGGTGTTGAGATCCTCAGTATTCGAACGATGGTGGATATCGGCGGGGTTGCCATTTTATATGCCCATCATGTGCAGCGCTGTGAACTTCATATGCGCAGGGAACTGGAAGCCATGCAGAATGTTTTGCAGAATCAATATATACAATATCAACAGTCAAAGCAAAGTATCGATACAATAAATCGTAAGTACCATGATCTTAAGCATCAGATTTCTATTTTGCGCGCAGAGGCCGATAATGAACTGCGCAATGGTTTTTTAGATACGATGGAGGCAGAAATCAAAAGCTATGAAATCCAGAATAAAACGGGAAATTCGGTGGTGGATACGGTTCTTGCTGGAAAAAGTTTATATTGCAGTAAACATGGAATAACATTAACAAGTGTAGTGGATGGCGCGCTGCTTGATTTTATGAGTGTGATGGATATTTGCTCTATTTTTGGAAATGCGCTGGATAATGCAATCGAGTATGTGGAAAAAATAGATGACAGAGAGAAACGTCTGATTCATGTGGCTGTCTTTTCACAAAAAGAATTTATATTATTACGCTTTGAAAATTATTGTGAAGAGGCACTGGTATTTCAAGATGGTATACCGGCTACAACAAAGCCCGATTCTGATTACCACGGATATGGTTTGAAGAGTATACGCTATGTTGCCGGGAATTATGACGGGACAGTAACGGTCAGGCTGGAAAATAATTGGTTTGAACTTAAAATTATGTTTCCGCAGCAGGAACAGGCGGATAAAAAAATTCCTGTGTAGGCATGAGGTATTTATGCTTATACAGGTTTTTTTTTATTAACATAAGAATGTCCCGTAAAGCGCGGCATTCGTTGTTTACAATCTGCAGTTTATGCAAAAAAAATGCAGATTATGCGCAAAAGGAAAAAGGCTGTTTTTTTGTGATATGGTGTAATTAGTCAGGAAGGGAGGCATCCTGACAAAACATACCACATTATGGGGAAAATTTTTATATCAGGAGGTTATCATGAAGAAAAAGGCATTATTAGCACGCGGCATTGCCGCGATAATGGCACTATTGCTGTTTCTTACGGTTACAGCATCAACGTTAATGTTTCAGTTTGCCGGTGTCATCAATCAGGCACTGGGGGTATCGACCACCAAAATTGTAATGACAGATAATAATCTGGAAAACAATTCAGCGTATTATGATAGCGAATTCGGTACAGACTACGCGAATAAGCAGTCAGCGCTTATGCTTGAATTAGCCGCGGCAACGGAAAATGTGCTTCAGGCAGAAGAAGGAACTGTTTTGATGAAAAATGACAATGCTGCATTACCGCTGATGGAAGGAAACAGAATAACAATTTTCGGAAACGGATCCTTTTATTCTAACGCAGCGGAGTCTACGGTGGAATCTATTCCTACGATGACGTTTAATACTTCCATGCAAAAGGTTCTGGGAGATACAAATGTGAATCTTACTTTGGCAGAAAAAGTATATTGCAATTTGCAGAAAAGCAGTAATTCGGAAATCGTAGAGGCGCCAATAGAAGAGGTCAAGGCATATGAATCTACTTGGAAAAATGATTACAATGATGCGGCAGTCGTGGTGCTTACGAGAGTAGGCGGAGAGGATACGGATACATCTATGTATGCGGCTGACGGCACGCCGTTTCTAGATTTACAGCCCAATGAAAAAGAATTGTTAAACTACCTGGCGGAACAAAAGGAAGCAGGCGTATTTAAAAAAATCATTTTAGTTTTGAACACCGAGCACATGATGGAATTGGGTTGGCTTGATGATTATAGTGTAGATGCATGTGTTCTGGCAGGAATGCCGGGAGCTGTTGGGTTCGAGGGTGTTGCCAATGTGATTTCAGGTAAGGTCAATCCTTCCGGGAAGACGGTAGACACATATGCAGTCAGTTCTTTTTCGGCGCCGGCGGTAACATATGCCGTTGATCATACGCAGGTATGGGGAAATGTAGATGAAGTCAACGCGAATTGCGCCGATGCAACAAATGGCGGCAGGGAAGTTGATTCCTATGTCATATATGCAGAGGGAATCTATGTTGGTTATAAATATTATGAAACACGTTATGAGGATTGTGTCATGGGAACGGGCTCGGCGGATAGTGCCGTGGGCGTGACAACAGGGCAGAAGTGGAATTATAACGATGAAGTAGTATTTACTTTCGGGCATGGATTATCCTACACAACATTTGAACAGGAGCTTTTGAATGTGTCCTATAATGGCAGTACTGATAAATATGAAGTCGATGTGAAGGTAACAAATACAGGGGAGGTTGCCGGAAAATCAGTGGTGGAAGTTTATGCACAGACTCCCTATGGGGAATACGAGAAAGAAAACCTGATTGAAAAGTCAGCAGTCTCAATTGTTGGTTTTGCAAAGACACAAGAATTGGAGCCAAATGCAAGCGAGACGGTAACTGTGGAAGTAGAACGCTATATGCTGGCAAGCTATGATGAAAACAAGGAGAGAGGATATATTCTTAGTGCAGGTGATTATTATTTATCTATCGGAGATAATGCACATGATGCACTTAACAATATTTTATCCGCAAAAGGCTATACGGTTTCGGATGGTATGGATGATGCCGGTGACGCAGGAAAAACCTATGGCTGGAATCAAGAAGAAATTGATACATCCAGTTATGCTTTTTCACGGTATACGCAGGAAGAAGTTACAAATCAATTTGATTATGCAGATTTAAATGATTACGGAGTAGAGTTCACCTATTTGTCACGTTCTGATTGGAACGCGACCTATCCGGAAAAGGCAGTGGTTGTGGAAGCCACAGATGAAATGATAGAGGATCTGGGTCTTGACTGGTATGAAACGCCTAATGATGCGCCAAGTGTTTCGTCATTTACACAGGGAGCGGACAACGGATTATCCTTTGTGGATATGAGATTGACAGATTATGATGATGAAAACTGGGATTTATTTTTAGATCAGCTTAGTGTCGATGAGATGACCAGGCTTACCGCAGACACATTTGGTGCAGCGGGGATTGACAATGTTAATCTGCCTGCGCAGGTTCGTGCCGATGATAATCTTTCAGCGGGAACCATGATTGCAACAGGGCAGGAAGCGCTTAGCTGGGTTTCAGAACCAATGACTGCACGGACGTGGAATACAGAAAGATTTTCTGAGCGAGGAAGATATTTGGCACTTGAGAGCGCTTTCTGTGGGATGAATGAAATCTGGTACGGTGGTGGAAATATTCACCGGACGCCTTTTGGAGGGAGAAATGCACAATATTGCTCTGAAGATGGTAACTTTGGATATATTGTGACATCCCATGAAGCGAAAGCTATGCAGGATAATGGCATTACTTATTGTATTAAGCACTTTGCATTAAATGATCAGGAAACCAGCCGTGAAAGTCTTAGCACATTTGCAACAGAGCAAGCAATCCGAGAGGAGTATCTGCGTGTATTTGAGGGAGCCATTTGTGAAGGCGGTGCCTTGGGCGTTATGGCAAGTTTCAATCGTGTAGGCGTAATTTATGCGGCGGTAAATAAGGAATTGCTTACCAGTGTTTTGAGAAATGAATGGGGATTTAAAGGACATGTTACAACAGATGGTTTTTCCAGTGCTTCAAGTTATAAAACACATTTTTCTGAAATGATAGCAGCCGGTATAGACTATCTTTGTCTGGATCCTGGAGAAACAGGAGCGGCAGTTAAGGCCGCAATAGATTCAGGGGACGGCTACATGATGGAATGTCTGCGGCGCACAGCGAAAAACAATATCTATGTTGCCAGCCGCTCAACATCGGTAAATGGATTAAGCAGTAACAGTGTTGTAATCACGGTTGTTCCATGGTGGGAAATCACGATGCTGATAGCAACAGCTGTGTTTGCTGCCGGCTTTGTAGTATGTGTTGTACTCATGGTGCTTTTGGGCAGGAATCATAAGCAAAAAATGGAGGAAGGGAGGAACTTAAGATGAATTTGAGGATAAAAAGTATGAGCATAAAAGCTGGTCTGGCCAGTGCAGTATTAAATGTTATCACATTAATAGCCTTTTGTATTTATGGATTGGTATATGATTATTTTGATACAGTCGTTTTTCTAACATTTTTGCTGGGAATTGTATTTAATGGACTATATATATTTATGAATAGAAGAATTACAAATTTTTTCAACCTCTTTGCGGTGGTCTGTTTATCTTTTG
Source organism: Lachnospiraceae bacterium (assembly GCA_014804245.1). Classification (GTDB taxonomy): domain Bacteria; phylum Bacillota; class Clostridia; order Lachnospirales; family Lachnospiraceae; genus Suilimivivens. The sequence continues at coordinate 20,607 of JAAVAE010000018.1, forward strand.
GGGTAGGATTGTTTTTTCTCAACAGTTATCCGGTTTGGGCAGATCGGTTGAATCATATAACCATGTATGGATCCAGAGGGACTCTGGTTCCGGTAGTTACGATTATAATCTTGTGTCTGGTGACAATCATTTTGGGGATTGTTTCTTGTTTTACGGGAAAGGAGGGAGCTTAAATGAAAAAAAGAGTTTATTTTTCAATTTGTATTTTGGGATGTTTGCTTTTGACTGCATGCGGAAGCAGCGTAGGCACGAATACAGAGGCTTATTTTACTTACACCAAGGCAGTATTAGATACGTTGTTTTCAGGCAGCGGAAAGAAAAACAGCATTCAGAGTGCGGAGGTGGAGAAACTGGATGCTCCGGGAAATTTTGTGATAGATGAAAATGGAAATTACTCGTTTGAAGGGGTGGAAGGCGCGGCATATTATCTGATTTATTTCTGTGAACCGGATGCCGTTGATGATGGGGATTCTTATTTATATACCAGTGCGCCGATAGAGCAAAATGAAAGCGGCAGTTATACTGGATGCTGTGCAGATGAATTCAGATATGGATATGGAGAATATCTCGCAAAAGTATATGCCTTTCCGGATATTACAGACAGTGAACATACATTATCTCAGGCAGCCGTACAGAAGTTTGTAAGCCGCGGAGAACAAAGTGCCCCGGAGATTTATTACTATTGGGATACTTTTACGAATACCATGAATATACAAGTTGCAAATCGTGAGAACTATTTTTATGAGGCATATCCGGATCGGATAGAGGTTACTTTTACCAATCTGCAGGATAGTTCGGATGTAGTAGAGGTGACGATTGACGGTGTAAGTGAGGAAAATTATTCCGCACAGGAAGAGGGGCTTTCCAGAGGGGCATCTTATTATATGACAGCAGAGGCAATAAGTACAAATGAGTATGTGCTGAATCCGACGTCTGATATTTCAGTTATCTGCGATGAACTTACTTTGGGCGAAACACATCTGTTTACGGATGGATATTTCTATTCAGATAATTTCCCGAATGACATTTACAGGTTCGCGGTCATAGGAGAAAGTCTGGCGTTGAATGAAGAGGGTGATGCCGGACATGCGATAGGAGAATTTGGTACGACTATATTTAAAACTACGCCTGTGGATAGTGTAAATGAGGCAGAGTATTCATTCAGTGTAGAACTATATCCGGATTTCCATGTAGATGCTCCGGGATTGATTATTACAATGGGAGAGATTGAGGCATCCATAAATCTGTTTTCTGATGGAACCTTTAAAATGGAACAGACCGGAAGCGGACCCATCAACGCAGCATCTATAGAAGGAACCTGGATTGATAATGAAGATGGAACTGCAACACTGAATTATGACCATGCAAGCATTGAAATAAAATAGTTATGCGTATGTATAACAGAAAGGTTAAAGACAGTAGGATGAAGCATCACGATTTGATTTCTAAAATGTCCTTAGAGGAAAAATGTTCACTCTTCAGCGGCGATACGCAATTTACTACGAAGAAAATTGAACGGTTGGAAATTCAGCAGATGTATATGTCTGATGGTCCGGGAGGAATAAGAAGACAGGCTGGCGAAGCAGATCACTTGGGATTAAACCCAAGTGAACCTGCTACTTGCTTTCCGACTTCTGCCGCTATGGCTAATTCATGGGATGTTGAACTGGAAGAGGAACTGGGAAAATACATAGGGCGTGAAGCAAAAGAAAAGAAAGTAGATGTGCTGCTCGGACCGGGACTTAATATTAAGAGATCTCCCTTATGCGGTCGTAATTTTGAATATTTTTCGGAAGATCCATATTTATCCGGGAAAATGGCAGCTGCATTTATCCGGGGAATTCAATCTCAAAATGTTTCTGCCTGTCCAAAGCATTTTGCTGTAAACAATCAGGAAACATTGCGTATGCACTCGGACAGTGTATTAGATCAACGCACATTGCATGAAATTTACTTGACTGGATTCGAAATTGCAGTGAAAGAGGGACGCCCTCAATGTATCATGTCTTCTTATAATAAGATAAATGGAATCTATGCAAATGAAAATGCGTATTTGCTCAGGGAAATCCTGGTGAAGCAATGGGGATTTGACGGCTTTGTTGTTACCGACTGGGGAGGCGGCAGTGATCGGATTGCTGCTGTGAAAGCGGGAAATCATCTGGAAATGCCGACTTCAAATGGTAATAGTGACAGGGAATTGATTCATGCTGTTATGTGCGGAGATTTGGAGGAGGCATGGGTAGATGAATTGCTGGATGAATATTTAGATGTGTTATTTTCAATGACAGACAAGGAGGATGATGGAGGAGAATGTGACCTTGAAAGGCATCATAAGTTTGCCAGAAAGTGTGCGGAAGAGAGCATTGTGTTATTGAAGAACAGTAAGGGATTATTACCCTTGAAAGCAGGTAAAAGAGTTGCCGTGATAGGAGAATTTGCAAAGGTTCCGCGTTATCAAGGGGCGGGATCTAGTGCAGTGAATGCTGTACGAGTGGACAATATTTTGGATTTCTTAAAAGAAAGTAAGTTGGATGTTATCGGATATGAGCCAGGCTTTCTCCGTCATGGCGGGGAAGATGAGAAAAAGAAGCAGAACGCAGTCAGACTGTCAGAAAAAGCAGATATTGTACTTCTTTTCCTAGGATTGGATGAAATGGCAGAGTCGGAGGGAATGGACAGGATGGATATGAAATTGAACCAGAACCAGACAGATCTGTTTCATGCAATACATGCAGTAAATCCTAATATAGTTGTAGTGCTTGCAGGAGGAGCACCCTTTGAAATTCCGTGGCTTGAATTATGTCCCGCTGTTGTACATGGTTATTTAGGAGGACAGGCAGGCGCAGGCGCAATGGCAGATGTCTTGACCGGAACAGCTAATCCGTCGGGAAAACTGGCAGAAACATGGCCGAAGAAGTTGGAAGACACGCCCTGCTTTTCATATTTTCCGGGAAAGCAACATACTGCTGAGTATAGAGAAGGTATATTTGTCGGTTATCGTTACTATCAGACCGCAGGCGTACCGGTATGTTTTCCCTTTGGTTATGGGCTTAGTTATACCACCTTTTCTTATAGCAATGTGTGTGTGTCAGAAGGAAAAATTACTTTTGAATTAACAAACACTGGCACAATGGCGGGAGCGGAGATTTCCCAGCTTTATATTACAAAGGAGAAAAGTGATCTGTTCCGTCCGGCAAAGGAACTGAAAGGATTTGCAAAGACATATCTTGTGCCTGGTGAAAGCCGTCAGGTAAACATATATTTAGATGACAAGTCTTTTAGATATTACAATATAAAAACACAAAGATATGAAATAGAAGGCGGAAGATATATTTTAAGTATAGGTGCTTCAGCGGAAGATATCCGTTTGAGTTGTAAAATAGATCTGCCTGAGAGCGGAACTGCATCACCATATAATAAAGAAGAGCTTGCGTCTTATTACAGCGGCAAGGTCCTGGACATTCATGATGAAGAGTTTGCAGCGCTGCTTGGACATGCAATTCCGCCGTCCGCATGGGATAAAAATCGCTTGCTTGGAAGAGAGGATACGATAGCACAGCTTTTTTATGCGAAAAGCATTCTTGCAAGATTAATCTGGAAGGCGCTCAGCAAAAGAATGCACAGAATGGAGAAAAAGGGAATTCCCAATCTTAATATTATGTTTGTTTATGGTTTGACATTTCAAGGAATTGCAAAACTGGCAGGTAATGCGGTAGATATGCATATGGTGGATGATTTGCTGGAAATAATCAATGGAAAGTTTTGGAGCGGTTTATTGCACCTTATAAAAGATCATAGGCAAATGCGCAGGGAGACAAAAGAGATGAAGAAAAAACTGGAAAACATGAGTGATAAGGTGAAAGCGGATGAAGATATTAGATAAAAAGTCAGATTCGTTAAGCATGTGGAAACAATTTCAAAATAGATATCCATTGATAGCACAGTTCTTGGTTTTTTTTGCATTATCGAATGGAGTAACAATATTACAAATAGTTTTAATGCCTTTCCTGAATGCAGTCTTCGCCAGAACATCTTTAGTAACGATAGCCGTCCGCTTATTTCCGATAGGTTATAATTTAGATGGCAGCCAATATTATATTTTTAATTATGCGTCAGGTCCTGTTTTGGAAGATGGGACCGGAGGCGGACTGGCATATTTTCTGGCAGTACAATTTTCCTTGGGAATAGCGCAGGTACTGAATTTTTTCCTTCAGAAAAATATTACGTTCAGGTATAAAGGCTCCGTGTTTAAAGCGGCATTTTGGTATTTTTTTGCATATGTACTTATTACATTTGCAGCAGCGGCACTTCAGGGAATGTATAAGATACCGCTTTACCACTTTTGTATGGAACATCTGGGAAATCGTGGACAAACCATAGCCGATATGTTGTCAATGATGATTAACTGCGTAATTTCTTTTTGGATTTTTTTCCCAATCTTTAAAATTATATTTAAGACCAAATAGAACGGAGCGGTACTGCCGAAAATGTATGGTCTTGTTGTGGAGGTCAATCTATCTTTTGAAGATTGACCTTTTTATATTCGCTGGGAGAGATTCCGTATTTATCGATAAAAGAACGGGTGAAGTAGGAGTGATTGTTAAAGCCGGTGTTTTCTGCCACTTCAATGATTTTCTGAGTGCCGTCTGCAAGCAGGCCGGCAGCCATTTCCAGACGGAAATCTTTTAAGTACTGTGCAAAGGTCCTTCCAGTCAATTCTTTAAACAATTTCATAAAGTGACTTGCCGAAAAGCCGCAGATATCAGCAGCCTTGGCAATAGAAATAGGTTTATCATAATTTGCCTGCACATAGGAGAGCAGTTTTTTCAGCTTATCATAAGTGCTTTGAAGGGAAAGTTCCCCTTCGCTAACCTGCACAGAATGTAGGTTCAGATAATGCATGATGGCTAGAAGATTGGACTTTATCATTAATGCATAGTCGCCCACATCCTGCTTTCTGTTTTCAATCAAGTTGCAGACGTAGGGCAGCAAAAGAGTGTTTAACTGGCTGGAGACAGGGAGGTAAGGGGTAATCGTTCTGGTGTGCTCATATAGGGGCTTAAAATATTTTTCATAGCAGCTGTCACCTGCAATGCCGCCAAGGAGTGAAAACTGAAATAAAATGTTAAAATATTCCATATGCATGTTCTCAAGCTGTTCAATGGAGTGGACCATTTGAGGGAGTAAAATAATCATATCGCCGGTTTCCAGAATGTGCTTGCTTGTCTGGACGGTTACGATTCCCCTGCCTGATTTTACATAGATGATTTCCATTTCATCGTGCCAATGAAGAGGATAAGAGCGGATGTATTCGGGAATGATTCCGCGGTAAACGGTATAAGGAAAAGAAAGCTTTCCATGAGTTTTGGTTTCGTGCATGATGGGAGCGGTCATGGTTTTCTCCTGAAATTTATCATAATAGTTTTATGCTAGAAATGTGAGCGTATTATGCGAGAATTATATCTAAAAAAATAATATAATGCAAGTGTGCGGAATATTTACCTATCCTGTGCGGACTAATGGATATTTCATGCAAAGTAACTAACAGCCCAGCATTGATTCTGGGTATAGGGAGGATTACAGATGAAGATGGATTGTATTATTCATAGAAGTGCATTTACGGATTGTTATGCGCTAAATGAGGAAGAGGTTGTAGTTAATATCAGGACGGGGAAGGATATTACAGGGGTTAATGTGATTTATGAAGATCCGTATATAGCCGGATGCTCGGGACAGAGTCCGTGGAAGGGGAAGCCTTTTAAAATGCGGATGGAAAAGGAACTGGAGTATGCATATATCTGGAGTGTAAGGCTAAGACCTGAGTTTAAGAGGGTGCAGTATTACTTTGAAATCTGGGAAGGGGAGGAGAAGAAGTATTTTCTGGAGGATGGCTTTTATTCGGAAGAGCAGTTGGATACTCCGGGAAGAATGCGTCAGTACTTCAAGTTCCCATGGCTGAACAATGCAGATGTGTGCCGACCTCCGGCATGGGTGGAGGATACAATCTGGTATCAGATTATGCCGGACAGATTTTGCAGAGGGGATAAGAAGGAGAAGCGGGTAAAAGTAAGAGGATGGAATGACAGGAAGAATATGTCCTATAGAGATTTTTATGGAGGAGATCTGCAGGGAATAACGGATAAGCTGGAATATTTGAAGGACCTTGGCATTTCTGGAATTTACTTTACCCCAATTTTTGAATCCAATAGCAATCATAAATATAATACTTTTGATTATAAAAAAATCGATCCGGATTTTGGGGATGAGGAAGATATGAAGGCGCTGATACGCAAAGCCCACGGGCTGGGTATCAAAGTCATGTTAGATGCGGTTTTTAATCACTGTGGGACAGAATTTTTTGCATGGAAGGATGTGCTTAAGAGGGGGAAAGAAAGCGTATACTTTGATTGGTTTTTTGTAAATAAGCCGCTTGCAGAAGGTGATTTTTCTAACACGAAGGATGGAAGATATTATTCCTTTGCATTTGAAGGCTATATGCCAAAACTCAATACCAATAATCCTGAGGTTATGGATTATTTTATTAATATCTGTGAGTATTGGGTAGAAGAGTGGGGGATTGATGGGATTCGCTTTGATGTTGGAAATGAAATATCCCATGCGTTCATAAAGAGACTGCATTATGAATTGAAGCGGCTGAATCCGGAGTTGTTTTTGCTGGGAGAAATCTGGCATGATTCAATCGGGTGGCTGCTTGGGGATGAGTATGACTCTGTGATGAATTATCCTTTTGTGGAAAGTCTGAATGATTTCTGGGTGGACAATGGTGAGGGCGGCAGCATGGAGATGGACTCCAAAGGTTTGATGTATCGGATGAATCGCTGTTATTCCATGTATCAGGAACAGACGAACCGGGTGTTGTTCAACTTTCTGGACAGTCATGATATTGGAAGGGCATACAGCAGATGTGGGAGCCTGGATATTTTGATGCAGCAGCTTGTTATTCTGATGTCAATGCCTGGAACCCCCTGTATTTACTACGGGACCGAAATTGCCATGTCGGGTGCGGATGGGCTTTACAATAGAAAGACCATGCCGTGGGATGAGATTGAAAGCGGGAAGCATAATAAAAGAATAGAAGAGGTGAAGAGAATCATTGCGCTTAGAAACGACTATCCTCCGATGAGGAGCGGTGAAATCATGTGGAAGCATGACCCGGATCAAAGGCGTATGATTCATTATGTTAAATCTGCAGCCGGCAGCAGATATGGGATAGAAGTGTATCTGAACGGGATGACGGAAGGCAAAGATGTGGAGAGCGATGGAGAGGTGCTTTATTCCAGAAATTATGTAAACGGATGCTTGCGTAAAAATGGTATTTTGATTTTAAAAAGGGAGAATCAGTGAGGGAGTGTTACGATGGAAGTGATGGCGGTAAATGGCAAGGAATATGAAATAAGGAAACTGTTGGGGCATGGAAAGGGCGGCTACTCTTATCTTGCCGTCCGAGGGGAAAAGGAATATGTGTTAAAGCAAATCCACCATGAGCCCTGTGATTATTACCAGTTCGGAAATAAGATGGAGGCTGAAAAGAGGGACTACGAGCGGCTGAAAAAGACAGGGATACGAATGCCGGAAATGATTGATTTTGATGAAGATGCAGAAAGAATTGTAAAAGAGTATATAGAGGGACCGACCATCTACGAACTGGTACAGAAGGATCAGATGGAAGAGAAATTCTTTGCCCAGATAAAAGATATGTGTGACAAGGTGTATCGGGCGGGGCTCAATATTGATTGTTTCCCGACGAACTTTGTGGTGCAGGATGGAGAAATTTACTATGTGGATTATGAATGCAATGAATATATGAAGGAATGGGATTTTGAAAATTGGGGAGTGAAATATTGGACGAAGACGGAGGAGTTCTTGAAGTATGTGGAGGAGCATGGATAAAAGAAATGTAAAACATATCAGCTTATAAAACCTAAACATTGAAATTTGTGGTATACTGTACGTGGGTTTCATGAACGGTTCCCGGGTGAGGAATGAGTAAAATAAATGACATCAGGCGAGGAAATCATAATGGATTATTCAGCTATTCTTAAAAGACAGGAATACAAGTTCATAGATACGGATGAGCATTTAGGGAAGCATGTTATTCTGTTGGGACTTTCCGGCAGTTATTCTTATGGGACCAATAATGAAAACAGTGATATTGATTTAAGAGGAGTAACGCTGAACCGGAAATCCGATTTGATTGGAATGACAGAATTTGAGCAGTATGTGGATCAAAATACGGATACGACTATTTACAGTTTTAATAAGATGATAAACCTTCTGATTAATTGCAACCCTAATACGTTAGAGTTGTTAGGGTTAAATCAGGAACATTATCTTTTTTTTAATGATATAGGCAGGGAGCTTCTTTCAAACAAAGGTTTATTTCTCTCCAAAAGAGCAATCCAGTCGTTTGGCGGATATGCCGATGCGCAGCTTCGAAGATTACAGAATGCTTTGGCAAGGGATGCTTATCCGCAAAGCGAAAGAGAACAACACATATTCAATTCCGTAAAAAATGCGATGTATGATTTAAAAAAGCGATATGAAAGATTTGAAAACGGTGCAATTCACATTTACATAGATCAATCGCAAAATCCTGAATTTGATACGGAAATATTCATGGATGTAAATCTTAGTCACTATCCGCTACGGGATTATAAAAACATCTGGAATGAGATGAACAACATTGTAAAAGATTATGACAAGCTGGGTAAGCGCAACAAAAAGAAGGATGATAATCACCTTAATAAACATGCAATGCATCTGGTGCGGCTTTTCATGATGGCAATTGATATTCTGGAGAAAGGGGAAATCAATACCTACAGGAGTAAAGAGCATGAACTGCTTTTGCGCATCCGGGGAGGAGAATATCAAAAAGAGGATGGCACATTTGATGAAGCGTTTTATGATATTGTTTCGGATTATGAGAGAAAATTAGATTATGCAGCAGCACATACACATCTTCCAGATGAACCGGATATGGAAAAGGTGCAGGAGTTTGTCATGTCAGTAAATGAAAAGGTGGTCAGGGATGAAATATAAAGATTACAACGGACCTGTAGAAAAGTTGGTAGGTATAAAATTAAATGAGATACAGCAGCAGGAAAACGTAAAGATTTTGCATGCAGTTGAATCCGGCAGCAGGGCATGGGGCTTTGCTTCACCTGATAGTGACTATGATGTAAGATTTGTATACATAAGACCAATGGAGTATTATCTGGGCTTGCAAAAGAAGAAGGATTTTATTGATTGGGAACTGGACGAAAAGTTAGACATCAATGGATGGGATATTTCAAAGGCATTACAGCATTTTTATAAATCAAACGCAACATTGTTTGAATGGAGCAATTCGCCTGTTGTATACCAGACCACATCTGATTGGACAAAGGTAAAAGAGATTGCAGAAAAGTATTTTTCCTGCAAGTCTGCCATGTATCATTATTATGGAACTGCGAATAAAAATTATCATGAGTATCTTTTGGACGATATGGTCAAGTATAAGAAATATTTTTATGTCCTCCGTCCTATTTTGGCATGCAAATGGATAGAAAAGAGGAAGTGCCCGCCGCCGGTACTTTTTGACCAATTGGTACAAGAAGTACTTGAGGAGAATATGAAGCCAATTGTCGATAGGCTGCTGCAGGAAAAAACGCAAATGATCGAAGCGGAAAAAGGACCGAGAATCGACGAGCTTAACGCGTATATCTTAGAGAATCTGGCGGATTTTAAAGTGAAATCGGAAATGATGGAAGATGACAGGAATGGGGATTGGGAGGAAATAAATAAGTTATTTTTGATGCTTTTGCAGGAATAGTTTTTGAACGACAAGAACGCTTGTTCTATAATTGCGCGAGGTGTTGATTATGAAGTATTTATTATGGATTTATTTAAGAGAGGCACAAAAAAGAAGAAAGAAATATGATTTGATAGCAGATAATGTTAGGATTGAAAACTGGGATATGATTCATCCGGGATCATGCACGCAATATTACATTGCGGGGTATGGAAAAAAACGAAATATGTTGTTTGAGGGATATTTTGATTTACGTTCAATGATATGCATTTCTGATAAAATACGAAAAAGTAGTTTTGTGATTATCAGATCAAAACGGTTTTGTAGAAATGATGCATTAAATATGCTTAGGGAATATTCCTATAGAGAGCGTTGTTTTGCACCTATTATATATTCAAGTAGTGAGGAAATATTATTTTTTCCTCAATTACGGCATCAGGATTGCTTATTGATACGGTGGCTGTTAAAGCAGCAATTTAAAGAAGAGACGTACTATGTGACTTATGCAAATAGAAATGGACTAATAGCTATTTAAGTATTTTTTCTAAATATCATTAGGATATAAAAGGATACTGCCATATGCCAACCATGAGATTGCATGATGAATTGTATAGTGGAGTTTTGAAAATAGGAATATGCGTATATATGAAAATGTAACAGAAAAAAGAAGAAAAACAATGAGCCATATTCGCGGAAAAGATACTAGCATTGAAGTAGCTTTGCGAAAAAGCTTATGGAGAAAAGGATATCGATATAGGAAGAATTATAAGGCACTGCCAGGGTCTCCAGACATATGTTTGACTAAATATAAAATTGCAATTTTTTGTGATAGCGAATTCTTTCATGGTAAAGATTGGGAAATATTGAAGCCGAAATTGGCTAAAGGTAATAATGCAGCATATTGGACAAAGAAAATACAGGATAATATAAATCGGGATATGGAAATAGATAAAAAACTCATTTATATGGGGTGGACAGTAATTCATTTTTGGGGTAAGGATATTACTAAAAATATTGATTCTTGTATTAGTGTAATCGAGGAAACGATTTTTGATTTGCAGATGAGCAGTGTGAAAGAGTGAGGAGAGTTAGATGAAGGATATATTAGGATATGATGCAACGAATCCAAAATCAATTGAAGAATATGCACAAAAGTTGATTGGAAAGACTTTTCTGGATGTTTGTAGGGAAGATGAAAGTGATTTAGATAAAGCTGTTTGTGAAGAAACTGAATATATAGTTTGCCATGAAAATAAAAAAAGAAAGGGAGGATTGGGAGAACTCATCGAAGAAAGATTTTTCCATTATAAATGCAATAATGATTCAAGACCAGATTTTCCAGAGGCAGGAGTTGAACTGAAGGTTAGCCCATATAAAATTAATAAAAAGGGATCTGTTGTAGCCAAGGAACGTTTGATAATAACTATGATAGATTATTTTGCTGTAATAGATGAAAAATTTGAAGATAGTCATTTATGGCAAAAAGCAAGATTGATTTTGTTGATATATTATTTGTACATGCAAGAAATAAATAGCAGATTAGATTACCGAATTGATTATGTGAAATTGTTTTCGCCGCCTGAACAAGATATTAAGATTATAAAGCATGACTATGAAGTGATTGTCGATAAAATCAGAGCAGGGAAAGCGCATGAACTATCAGAGAGTGATACATTATATTTAGGAGCAGCACCTAAAGCAGCTACCTCACAGGATAGGAGGAAGCAACCATTTAATGTAGAGTTAGCTAAACCAAGAGCATTTGCTTTTAAGAATTCATATATGACTTATGTATTGAACTCATATATCATACCGGACAAGTCAATGTATGAAACGGTCATAAGGGAAGAAACGACTGATTCATTTGAAGATTATGTTGTTGGAAAAATCAATGCGTACAGGAACTATGCGCTTGATGAGCTATGTCGTCAATTTCATATTGATGAAGGTAAAAAAGCTAAAAATATAGGGGCCATGATTGCGTATAGAATATTGGGAATCAAGGGTAATCATGCAGAAGAATTTGAAAAAGCAAATATTGTGGTCAAAAGCATTAGGATAGAAAATAATAATAAGATTAAGGAAAGTATGTCATTCCCGATATTTAAATTCAAAGAATTGGTTCAGGAAGAATGGGAGAATTCTACCTTTGGTACTTACTTGAGTGAAACGCGATTCTTATTTGTGATTTATAAATATAATGAGTGTGGGAAATTGTATTTGAAGGGATGTCAGTTCTGGAATATGCCCTATCAAGACTTGAATGGCGAAGTGAAAAAAGTGTGGGAGAAAACAAAGCAAGTGTTGATTGATGGATTGCAGATAACAAGGAAAAATGGAAAGAATTATAATAATTTTCCAAATGCATCCGAGAACCCTGTATGTCATGTCAGACCACATGCAAGGAATGCAGCAGATACATACGAATTACCAGACGGAAGACCATATATGAAACAATGTTTTTGGTTAAATAACACATATATTTTATCCCAAATTGATAGAGGATTCATGATGGATTAAAGAGATGCTAATACTATGGTATAAAGGGGAATTGATAAAAAATAATAAAAAAATATACAAAATTAGAAAAACTACTTTACAAAATCGTTTGCATTTAGTATCATCTAAATACGAACGATCGTTCGAAGTATAGACTAGGAAGTAAAATGATATGGAAAAGACGATATGTGAATTATTTGCGGGAGTAGGCGGATTTCGCTTAGGATTTGAAAATTATTCAAAAGAATGGAGGACAGTATGGTTTTCGCAATGGGAGCCTTCAGACAAAGATCAGTGGGCACATGGATGCTATTTGAGACACTTTGGTCCTTCATATGATTTGGACGGTGAGGACAAAACCAATATTGATATCCATGAAGTTGATAAAAATAAAATACCAGATCATACGATTCTCGTAGGAGGTTTCCCGTGTCAGGACTATTCTGTGGCACGTTCTTTAAGCAATGAAAAAGGAATAGAAGGAAAAAAGGGAGTGTTATGGTGGGACATCAGGGATACGCTGGCAGCTAAAAAGGCACCTTTTGGTCTGTTTGAAAATGTTGATAGATTGTTGAAGTCACCTTCAAAGCAGAGGGGAAGAGACTTTGGAATTATTTTATCTTGTTTAGCCGGTCTGGATTACAATGTTGAGTGGAGAGTGATTAATGCTGCTCAATATGGAGGCCCTCAAAGAAGACGCAGGGTATTTATTTTTATTTATAAGAAGAATACCGTTTTTTCGCAAGAATTATTAAAGGGATTTGGCAGGATGAGCCAAGCGAATAAAATGAAGCATATTGAAAAATTATTAATCCAAGAAGGGTTTTTTGCACAACAATTTCCGATACAATCTAATATTAAGCTAGAAGAAACTTTAAAAATAAAAAAAGGAAAAACTAATGAGGACTTAGTTGATGTTACAAAAAATTTTAAATTTGATTTTAAAAATGCAGGATGCATGATTAATGACACGATTTACACTGCACAAGTGACGGAAATTGAAGAAGAGGAAATACCTTTAGGGGCTATATTGCAGAATAACAGCAATTATTCGGAATATAATGTACAGAAATATAAGCAGTATACAATTAAATATCCAGTAGAAGATAAATATTATATTGCGGCTGACAAATTGTATTATGAGAGTACCCATAAAAGATTCTATAATGAGTATGAAGAGGGAACACCGACACCAGAGATTAAAGGCACATGGCAATATTTGAAAGGAGGAAAAAAACTACGCAGGATAAAGCGAAAAAAGGATGAGAGCAGTCAAGAAGAGGAATTTGAGTATACATTTTCAGAGGGAGCTATCAGTTTTTTGGATGAGTGGAATAAATCGGCAAGGACGATGCTTACTTCGGAAAGTTCATTTAATAGAAGTACACATATCGTAAAAGATATGGTAACAGGACAAATTAGAATTCTTACTCCTATCGAAGCAGAAAGGATACAGGGATTTGATGATAACTGGACTGAATATGCGTCTATGCCGATTAAAGATGAAAAAGGCGATGTCATTGCCCGGGAGGATAAGGTTATGCCAGATAGAAAAAGGTATTTTATGATGGGAAATGCATTAGTGGTTCCGATGATAACTAGGATGGCAAAAGCTATAGATGATATTGTAAAGCAGGAAAAGTAGCAAAATGACTGTATAGAATCAATTATTTTTAGGGAATGTAATAGGGGGATTGTGGATATGGAAGATGAAAGTATTTTGATAGGCTATTTGAAAAAAATTACTGAAAAGGTAAAGTCCCTGTGTGATAGGCATGAACGGTATTCAGATTCGCATCATTTGCTAGCTTTTAGAGGAGAAAGTAGAGATTATGGAAAAACTAGCTTGATGCCGTCCCTTTTTCGTGAAAGGGAGTATGTTTTAAAAGAAAAATATTTGTTTGAACTGTTAGGAGATTATGGCTTTTTAGACAGTCAGATATCGAGAAATGTGGACCGGGCGATTGAGGCTCAACACTATATAGCAATTAGCAGAATGTTGGATATTTCTTTTAGTGTATTGCCAGCGTTATATTTTGCTTGCAGTTCTAATAATAAATTGGACGGGAGATTATATATTTTTTGTTTTCCAGAGCATTATTCTCCGCATTCAGAATATATTGAGGAATTTTACTCTAAAGTTTTTAAAGAAGATAATATTACATATTCAAGTAATTTTAAGGTCATTTCCCACAGTTTTTCAAATGAGAGGATAAAAGCGCAAGTTGGAGGCTTTATTTTTTTCCCTGGAATGGAGTATAAAAGGATTAATTCAATATATTATGAAGCGGTGGATATAAAAGCTTGTGATAAAAAGGACATTTTAGAGGAATTAGAGATTCTATTTCATATTAGCAAAGCATCTCTATTCCCAGAAAAAGAAGAACTTGCATTGGTAATCAAAGATAAATTTGTGCATGGAGATTATCATAATAAAAAAATTACTGTAGAAAAAGAAGTTGAGGCGTATTTTGAAAGAGTGGAATATGAATTGGCGATGATGATACGAGGGGATAAAGAATCTATTCCCGATAAAATCACAATATTGCGATATCTAAGAAAAGAAGAGGATGATTTATTGCGATATATTTTGAACAATGAAGACAAGCTAAAGGAAAGTAAGACGCTTGTGCAAGAAACAAAAGATATGTTTACATATTTACAAATGAAATACGCAGGAGAGATAGAATGAAAAATTTGACAAAAGATATTATAGCAAAAATACAATTAGAAAAAGTAAACGAAGAAATGAATCAATCAGAAGGGAGATTCTGGGCGATAGAAGGCGAAAACAAAATAAGTGGCATAGAAGAACGATATTTTGTGTATGATTGTTCGGAAAAGGATTATCAATTTGATTATGAAGAATATAGAAGACATATGGAAGAGGAAGAAGGGATATCTTACCAGATTATTATTTTTAGGAATTGGGAGCATGAATGGGAGACAAGGAAAAAGGCATATGATGGTTTGAAAAAGGCAGCAGATAGAAAAAATCTCCTTCAATATTTTGAAAGGAAAATATCCTTTTATAGAGAGCTAAATAATCTGATAATTTTAGATGTAGAAGAAAGCGGTAGAAATTATCTACAGTATGATATTGATTTCCAATTGACAGTAGAAGAGGGTAAAAAAACTTTAAATGGGCGCATATATAATGTTGCTTTTTATGAATTGAGAAAATTATTTAATATTACAGGAAAAGATTTGTTCCGCAAAAATGTGAGAGCAGGTCTAAAGAATAATAGGACAGGCAATGAAATAAGGCGAAAGTTTAAAGAATACATAAGAATAGGAGCCTATTATGATTGGATACAAAAGTATCCTGGAGATAAAAATGAAGAGACTATTAAGAACTTATTTAATATATCAGATGATGCTGATATCAGAAGACCAGAAACATTTTGGTTTTTTCATAATGGTATAACTATCTTTTATTTCGGTAAGCAAGCTATTGATTTTAGTGGAGCGCAGGTTAAGCTGAATCCTAAAGAGGTTAGTGTTATTAATGGTGCTCAGACTATGACAAATTATTTTGAAGGGATTAAAGAAATTGGATTAGAGTTTATAAGCGATTCCTATAGCTTGTTGGATGATGAGGATAAAATAAGAGATGTTCAAAAGTTCTTTGATGAATATTTATCTGAGGTAGATAAAAAGATTAAAGTAAAAACAATTTTTATTGATGGAGATGAAAAGTGTGTTCAGGCAATCACATATGGATTAAATACACAAATCCCAATTGTGGAATCGGATATTATTGCTGACTCTTTGGAAGTAGATGAGATAAACAACTATCTAAAAAAAGTAAAAATTGAGATATTAAAAGGGGGAGAGGTTGCTGGTATTGGTAGCGGAATGTCAGTGCCGGAGTTCGTGAAAAAATATCTGATTATTAAGCAGCAACCTGGAAGGAGCAAGAATTTACGAAGAACAGATATAGACCGTCTTATAAAAGAAGCCAAAGAAGAATTTAAAAGAAATAGCAACGAAATAGTAAATGATTTTCAAGATCTTGAAATAATTGAAGGTTGGTGGATAAGTAGTAAGAAAACACGAGAATCAACATATGTGGAGCCAAATGAAAAAAGATACAATGATTATGGAAAAAATTATTTTGAAAGCTTTGCATTGATTGAAAGAGAGGAAGAATTAGAAGAAGAATATATGGAATTGCTCTTGGATAAGTTTGTAAGTACTTTTCTGAGATTAGAAGCAAATCCAGACATTAAATCTTTCAAAAATGATATTTTGTTTGATGAATATATCGCTAAGCGTAAATCCATGCAAGAAGAACGCTTAGCGGAAGAGGATGAACATAGTAAACTCAAGGTATGCTTAGTAGAAGAGGATGAATGTAATAAACTCAAGGAATATCTAAATGAGTCAAAAACATCACCTTATACTGTCCAAAAGAATATTAATCAGTATTTAAAGACAATTGATAAAGATTTGGCATATTTTAGGGTGGTAGCGCGAACGGATGGGAAAGTCAGAGAAGCTTTCCCCTTTGCAGTGACAACATTTAGTGAATTATATCAAAATGAGACAAATGAAGGAAATAGAGATACTTTGAATGTAAAAGAATATAAAAAATATGAAGAGTCACGTTTTAAAAAGGAAATAGGAAAAAAGGTACCGCTTTTTGTGATTGATTGGAAAATTGATTTTACAGAAGGTGATGAAAATGAAAGAACAGCGTTAAAGGTTAGATATGTACCTGAATTTTCATTTGAGGAGTATGATAAGGAGGCAAGAGAGGTTTACGAATTGACTGTAAGGGCTTTTGAAAGTGGAAATGAAGAAGCATTTCCTAAGGTAAAAGACAAAAAGGGCTTTCATGTTAGACCTAAAGGCATAAATGCTAATGATACATTTGAATTTTCAAATGGAAGTCAAATAACTAAAAGGACTTTTTGGGCGAATAAAGATACGATGGACGCGTTGCTGAGCAAGTACTTAGAAGAGAATTAAAAATTTATGCTTGTAGTTAAAGTCATAGAAGTATTTTGACTGTTATCCATTTGAATAACTACACTTATATGTGTGAGATAGGACGGAGAAGTCGCTATGACAGGAAGAAACGGAATAAATTGGACGCGTGAAGAAACTATTTTGGCGTTTGATTTATATTGCAGAACTCCCTTTTCAAAAATTTCACAATCAAATAAAGAAGTGATGGAACTTGCCCGATTACTTAGGCGCACACCCGGATCGATAGCGCTTAAAATGCAGAATCTAGCACATTACGATCCTTGTTTAAGAGAAAGAAATGTGACCGCAATGGCGCATACAAGCAAACTGGATAGGCAGATATGGGAGGAGTTTGAGGATAATTGGGAGGAATTGTCTTTTTGTGCTCAGGAGATTCTTGCTACTAGAAAAAGTGTAAGAGTAGAAGAAGTGGTGAATATTGATATTGATGAAATTCCCGAAGGCGAATATAGAGAGCAAATTATGAAGAGGAGAGTTGGTCAGTATTTTTTTAGAATGTCGGTTCTTAATTCATATAACTATAGTTGTTGCATAACTGGTATAAAGAAGCCGGAGATATTGATTGCAAGTCATATTAAACCGTGGAAACGCAGTGACGCAAAAACTGAAAGAGCAAATCCAAGCAATGGACTATGCCTAAATGCATTTCATGACAAAGCTTTTGATAAGGGATTTATAACGCTTGATTCGCAATATAGAGTCATAATATCAAAGTACCTTATTGATGCAGAGATGGATGATGATACGAAAAAGTGGATTTTAGGATATGAGAATAAACCAATTATCTTGCCGGATAGATTTGAACCTGGGAAAAGTTTATCGAATATCATAATGATAAAGTCTTCCTTCGATAACTTGTCATTAAGCGGAATTTATGAAATGAAAAAAGGCGATTATAGTAATGAGTGGTAGAAAGCATTATTTTCTGCATGACATCATAAAGCAATGGATGGAGGAAGCTAGTATGTCCCAAACCCAAGAAAGAAAAACAGTCAATGTAGCAGCCGCTATCATCAAAAACGAAAACCAAATTTTCGCCACCCAAAGAGGCTACGGAGCGTTCAAAGACGGATGGGAGTTCCCCGGAGGCAAAATAGAGAAGGGAGAAACCCCCAAGCAGGCACTTGTCCGTGAAATCAAAGAAGAGTTGGACACGGAAATAGAGATAGGAGAGTTAGTGGATATTGTGGAATATGATTATCCGGACTTCCATTTGACGATGCACTGCTTTTTATGTACAGTGAAATCCGGTGATTTGGTATTGAAGGAGCATGAAGCGGCAAAGTGGCTTACCAAAGAAACGCTGCACAGTGTAGACTGGCTTCCGGCAGATAAGGATTTAATCGACAAGATACACGATAACTTCATGTAGGGAAAACTTTCATGAAACGAGAAACAGCATTTACATATGTCCAACGACTGGAGGAAAACCATGGTAAAGATTATTGCAGACAGTACCTGTGACCTGTCAAAAGATTTATTGGAGCGATATGATATTTCGATTTTGCCGCTGCATATATTGCTGGGCGAAGAGGAATATCTGGATGGCGTTAATATTACGCCGCAGGAAATTTATAGCTGGTCAGACCAGAAAAAGACGACGCCCAAGACCTCAGCGCCCTCATTGGAGGATGCTATGGAGCTGATGAAACCTTATGTAGAAGAGGGAAGAGAGCTGGTCTGCTTTTCTATATCCGATGATATGTCTACATCCGGAAATGTGATGCGGCTGGCAGCAGAAGAACTACAGGCTGAAGGGCTTGTCCGGGTCATTAATTCCGAAAATCTTTCCACCGGCATTGGACTTCAGGTCATAGAAGCGGCAATTATGGCCAAGGAGGGAAAGGATGCGGAGACAATTGTCCGTCATATAGAAAGCCTTAGACCTTTTGTGAGAGCAAGCTTTGTGGTAGATACGTTGACTTACCTTCATAGAGGCGGAAGATGCAGCGGGCTGGCGGCAATGGCGGGAGGCGCGTTAAAATTACATCCCAGAATTGTTGTCGAGGAAGGCAAAATGAAGCCGGGTAGGAAATACCGCGGCAGCATGAATAAAGTCATTATGTCTTATGTGACGGATATGGAAGAGAATTTAAAGCGTGCCAAAAAGGACAGAGTCTTTATCACGCATTCAGGCTGTGAAAAAGAACTGGTGGATGAAGTAAAGGCATATCTGCATTCGCTTGGACAGTTTGATGAAATTCTGGAAACGATAGCCGGAGGAGTTATTTCCAGTCACTGCGGTCCCGGGACGTTGGGTGTTTTATTTATTGAAGGACAATGAATTGTAGAAAATAACCCTTCTACTTGTTGAATTTAGACATACGTGTCCCCTTAAAAATTGGTATAATAAAAGGAGTAGCGGATAATAGGAGAAGGGAACAAATTTGAAAATCCCTTCCATGCTGCTTATTAATGCAGTGCTGTGGACACAGCCTGCGGTAGGAAGGGGAATACGAATGAAAAAAATGAAAAATTTTCTACTCCATGCTTTATCTATCTTTTTAATTATTTTATCGCTGGGCGCTTTTTCTTTTTCTGCATTCTCAGGAATTTTGGTGCTCTTGTCGGGAATGCTGTGCAGTCCACTGCTGCGAAGAGTCATAGAAAAAAGGCTCGGCAAAAGGTTAAAGGGAATTGTGCTGTATGTAGGTGCAGCAGTGCTTTTTTTAGCAGGAATTATGAGTACACCGACTTCTGATTCGCCCGATTTAGGGAAAGAGGTGATTGCTGAGAGTACGGTTGACTTGTTGGAGGCGGAAGAACTCATAGCATCGCCGACTCCGACACCTACATGGAAGCCCACGGCGTCTCCTACTTTGTTGCCGACCACGGAGCCGACGGCATTACCTACTCAAGCGCCTACCAAAGCGCCCATAGCAACACCTATGCTATCACCCACCAAGACACCTGCCAAGGAACCGACAGCAAAGCCTACTGATGAGCCCACAACAAAGCCCACTGATGAGCCCACGGCAGAGCCTACATTGGCGCCCACCAAGGAGCCTTCTGCACCACCTACGCAGGCGCCCGTCGAACAGCCGGCGGAGCCTACGGTACAGAACCCAGCAGATTTGCAGACACAAACGGTGACGAATAATGCAGGTATTTCGGCGCAGCAGGAGCCTGCGGAAGCATCGCAAAGTGAAATTTCATCCGGAAGCACCACAGGTGTAACAGGGGGAAGTAATTTTGGAGATGCAATTGCCCAAGGAGGATATATAGGAAATAGAAATAATCATAAGCTGCACAGGTCTACATGCAAAACCTTGCCGAAAGAAAGCAATCAGGTATATTTTAGCACGAGAGAAGAGGCAGTGAATGCAGGCTATTCGGATCCCTGCAAAAATTGTAACCCGTGATGTGATAGAAATTCATGAGATGAGGAATCAATGAGAATTTTAATTACAGGTGCAAAAGGATATTTAGGAAAAAGGTTGGTAAGCGCATATAAGGACAAGCATACAGTTTATGCAGCCTCACATGAAAACATGGATTTTACGGACGAACGTAAGATTCAGACGGTCTTTGCCGATTTTAGACCGGAAATCGTCCTTCACTGCGGTGCGATTTCTGATGTTGAAGCATGCAGTAGGGAGCCCCAGAAATCATTAAAGATAAATGTATTGGGCACCCAGAATATTGCAAGGGCGTGCCGGCAGTTTGGTGCAAAAATGATTTTTTGCAGTTCAGATCAGGTTTACATTGAACCTCTGACGGAAAAGAACAGGGCGGGATTTTATCTGCCGCACCGAGAAGAGGAAAGGCTGAATCCGCTACCGATTTATGGACAGCACAAACTATTGGCGGAACAGAGCAGCATGAATGAAAATCCTGATACAGTTATTTTGCGCCTTACCCTGCTATACGGTGTGCCTGATGAAGCAGAAAAAGAAAAAGGAAAAGGGATGTTTGCGGAAAATCTTAGAATAGTTCTGGAGAATAATTTGCCACAACCAGTCTGCAAACATATCAGCAGGGGTATAACAGATTGTAGGGAAGTCGTCTCGAATATGGAAAGAACATGGGACTTGCCGCCCAGCATCTACAACTTCGGAAGTTCAAATACCGATACCCTTTATGATACTGTCAGGAAAGTGTTTGCTCACTTTGGCAAAGAGGAACTTGTAAGCGGCAGGGAAGACGGAGATATACGCAATCTGCTGATTGACACACAGAAAACAGAAAAAGCCGGAATCATCTTTAGCGACACAGTATCAGGACTCTGTCACTATATCGAGTCGGCACCTAAATAAGCAAGTAAAGATATAGAGAGACCTTCATCTATTTTAGGGGATGGAGGTCTTTTTGGCATTTCAGGACGTGCTTTTGGCAACATGCGTTTCGGTATCTTGCTGCCCCGACCAGGGTATGCTATGTTGTTGAAAAGAGGATGGAGGGATAATTTGAAAATATCAATTAATGTAGACGAAGCTGTAAAGGATATCGAAATTACAATTTCCTGCAACCGGCTGACACCGGAAATTGAAAAGATGCTGGCAACCCTTCGGATATTAGACAGGCAGTTGATGGCAACGAAAGGGGAAGAGACCTATCTTTTGGATGTATCAAAGGTAATTTATCTTGAATCGGTGGACAGAAAGACTTTTGTATACACAGGAGAAAATGTATATGAATCCAGCTTAAAGCTGTACGAACTGGAGCAGCAGCTTGATGAATGCGGATTTTTCAGGGCAAGCAAGTCCTGTCTGGTGCAGCTTAAATACATCAAATCTTTGAAGGCGGATATCAACAGGAGAATCCGGGTCACGCTGGAAAATGGGGAACAAATCATCGTTTCCAGGCAATATGCAGAAGAACTGAAAAAGAAGCTGGGGGTGAAGTAAATGGAAGAAAGAAAGACGATCATTGATTATATAGAGCAGGTGATGGAAATTTTTGGATTTTCCATTTTTATGCTTAACATTTTCTGCCTCTTATTTGGAGAGGATGCCAGAGAATTTTCGAGTATGTTTGTTATGGGAAAAGAAGGACTTCGTATTGCTACCATGATGCAGTTTTTATCCATGGCAGTATGGATTGTATTGTTCAGGTTCCTGTTTTTTACGGATGTGGTTATAAAGAACATGCGGGTGGTGTACAGAGCCTGTGGGATGATAACTTCTATATTGGTCATCATGGTAATTTATGTTTCGGTTTTTCGATGGTTTCCGGCAAATGACTGGCTTCCGTGGGTGATGTTTTTTATCTGCTTTTTGATTAGCTTTGCTGTCAGTCTGGCAGTAACAGGCTTTAAAGAGAAGATGGAGAACAAACGGATGGAAGAGGCTTTGCAGAAACTTAAGAAAAAAGAACAGGCAGCAAAAAGCGAGTAGGCAGATGTCTTGCAATGTAAAGACATGAAGGATTGGATAGCAATAATCGGTGAAAGGAAAAAGGAAGATGGAATATGCAATTGAAATGAATCATATTGTGCAGCGATTTGCAGAGAAAGAGGTCCTTAAGGGAATTGATTTAAAGATTCAAAGAGGCGAGATCTTTGGACTGCTGGGGCCTTCCGGCGCAGGGAAAACGACACTGATTAAAATCCTCACCGGGCAGCTTCGCCAGACGGAAGGAGAAGCAGTGCTTTTAGGCAGTAATACGAGACATGCACAGAATATACACCGAAAACTTGGAATGATGATGGATAATTTCGGACTGTATGAACGGCTGTCCTGCTATGACAATTTAAAAGTGTTTGCCGGAATCTATAATGTCTCCGGGAAAAAGGTGGATGAAGCGCTTAAAAAAGTGGGGCTGCTTGGGGATAAAAAGAGTCCCGTCATGAAGCTGTCCAAGGGAATGCGCAGCAGATTGTCACTGGCAAGAGCAGTTATGGCGCAGCCGGAGGTGCTTTTCTTAGATGAGCCTACCAGCGGACTTGACCCGGCAACCGCAGCAGAAATTCATAAATTGATACAGGATGAACAAAGGAGAGGAGCAACCGTATTTCTGACTACCCATAATATGGAGGAAGCACACAAATTATGTGATCATGTGGCTCTGCTTAATGAGGGGAAGATTGTGGAATACGGTGAGCCGGAGGAAGTATGCAGGAGATATAATCACCAGAACAAACTGCATATACGCTTATATGACGGAAAGCAGATAGAGCTTCCCAATAATAAGATGGCTGCGGATCAGATAAGGGAATATCTGGAGGGAGAAATGGTGGAGACCATTCATTCTACGGAGCCCAGCTTAGAAACCGTATTCATGGAACTGACAGGAAGGAGTTTTGGATAAATAATGAGAAATATAACAGTGATTTTTCAAAAGCAGATAAAAGATACATTTAAAAATAAAGAAGTCCTTATCCAGTTTGTCATGTTTCCGATTATGGCACTTATAATGGAAAAGCTGGTTAAAGTGGAAGAATTGCCGCAAAACTATTTTGTAAATCTTTTTTCTTCCATGTATGTCGGGATGGCGCCACTTGTCAGTGTTGCGGCGGTGATTTCGGAGGAAAAAGAAAAGAATACGCTCAGGGTTCTGATGATGTCTGGAGTGAAGCCATCAGAATATCTGTTGGGCATAGGAATCTATATCTGGACGGTCTGCATGGCAGGCGCGTTGTTTCTTGGAATGACCGGAAGCTATAGAGGAAGTGAACTGTCAGTGTTCTTAGGAATCATGGCGGTGGGCATTTTAGCATCTATGCTTATCGGGGCGGCAATTGGAACATTGAGCCGGAACCAGATGATGGCAACTTCCCTGACAGTTCCTGTGATGCTGGTTTTTGCATTCCTGCCCATGATTGCCACCTTCAATGAAAATATTAAAAAAATTGCAAAGATTGCTTATTCGGAGCAGATTAACATTTTGATTGGGAAGATAGGAACATTCAGCGTCAGCTTCGAAAGTGTTCTTGTGATTGGCATGAATATGCTGATTGCTCTCCTGCTTTTCAGTTATGCGTATCGGAAATGCGGGTTAACAGAAGGCGATTGATGAATATATGGATAAATCTATCAGATAGATGATAAGTGTTATGATTTTTCCTTACCACAAAACCTTAACATTATACAGCGGTATTGTTCCGTCTTTTGTAATAAGTACCAAGTTTTCTGAAATAGCCTGTGAAATGATTAATCGGTCAAATGGGCTCCATGAATTGTGGGAAGCCGCCCGATTTCGTCAAGATGGAACGGTTTTATAGAAAGAATTTCAAATTGCTCTTTTTCGCAAGTTTCAGCAATCTTGGAAATGGAACTTTTAATTGCCAGTTTCCCAATGCTTGACTTAATCGCGATTTCTCACATGGAAACAATGCTTACACTGATTTTTGCATTACTATGGTAAATTATGTCTGATGCTTTTTTGAAAGTTTTTCACTATCATATAGGAAATATAATAGAGCATTTGTGTCCAATAGATACATTATATATACTCCTTAAAACATTCTGGTGTTTCGTCAAAATCCTCTGAAATAGAAATAAAATCATCCGCTAACGGATTTATTGATCTGTGAAATGTAATATTATTATTTATAGAATGATTTGTCTGTTCCTTTTTCGATGCGTATTTCAAAAATCTCATAAATTCAATTACCTGCTCTATCATATCTTCGGGAAGGTCTTTCGCTTCTCTGATTAACGTATCATATGCCATAAAAACACATCCTTTCATTTATATCAGTATTTATGAACTTTAAAAGAGATATGGAAATATTTAAACTGTACACAAAATATTTTTTCTGTCATTTTCTAATTCTATGCAATCTTAATTAGAGTATAACAAACTAATACTCGAAAAACAATAAATTTGTAATTCCAGGAAGGATTTCTTGGAATATCAAGTGTCTTTCCACGAATCTCACTTGTATCCATTTTAGAAAAGTGACAAAAGCGGTATTTGTATAATTTGTCATTTTTTTCATGTCATTTTTTTAAGTGTGTTAATATTGATAATGTGACAAATGCGTTGTATATTAAGGTAACAAAGTTATTTGCAAAATTGGGGATGGATATAGTAATTCCGCAAGCAGTAATTGAGGAACTGGGATAAGAGAACATGAGTAGAATTTTACTTTTAGAAGATGATATAAGTCTTGCAGACGGTCTGTGTTATTCTCTGGAGAAAAATGAGTATACGGTAGAAACGGCGGAAAGTGTGCGGGAGGCTAAGGAACTTTTGGCGCGGAGTCAATATGATTTGCTACTTTTGGATGTGACGCTGCCCGACGGTACAGGCTTTGAGGTGTGCGAGGCGGTGAGGGGGCAAGGCAATCAGGTTCCAATTATTTTTCTGACTGCTTCGGATGAGGAGATGAATGTGATCCGGGGGCTAGACAGCGGCGGTGATGATTATATAGGGAAACCGTTTAAGTTGGGAGAGTTGCTCTCCAGAATACGTGCGTTGCTGCGCAGGGCAGGGGTAACACGGGAAGAAGATGTGCTGACCCGGCAGAGAAGTCTTGTCTGTGGGGATATTGAAATTGATCTTGCGGGGAGCAGGGTGCTTTTGCAGGGAAAAAAGCTGGAACTTACGCAGGTGGAGTACAGGCTGCTTTGTCTTCTGGTGCGGTCCTGCGGCAGAGTGGTCACTAGAGAAATCATTTTTGAGGAATTGTGGGACAAGTCCGGTAATTTTGTGGATGATAACACGCTTTCCGTATATATCAGGCGGCTGCGGGAAAAGGTAGAAACAGACCCTTCCAGGCCGGAGCATTTAATCACAGCCAGAGGGTTTGGGTACTGCTGGCAGGAGGTACAGGTATGATGGGGTTTTTGAGGGATGAGGAGCAGAAAAGATTCTTCTATTGTCTGGCGGTCATACTGGCGGCGGCATCGGTTTTTGCCATGGCGATATGGTGTGTAAACGGATATCAAATCAAGCAAACCGCCCTGAAACATGATAGATGTGTCGTTTCTTCCCTTATAGAGCAGGGAGTAAGCGAGGCGGTAATCGCAAAAGCTTTCGCAGAAGAAGAGGTTACAGAAAAAGGAGCTGACCTGCTTACACGCATAGGAATCAGTGAGGGAACGGAAATATTTTTTATGCCGGATATTTTTAAGATACAGAAGGGAACGGGGATGCTGCTTGCCGGGCTCTTTTTATTTTTGTGGATAAGTATTCTGGCTCTGGCAGGCTCATTTCTTTCTGCAAGGGAAAGAATTTATCACCAGGCAATCAGAATCATAGAGCAGTTTATGCAAGGAGACTTTACGGAGCATCTTCCCCGGATGGATGAGGGCTGTCTTTACAGACTTTTTGGGAAGATTGATGGTCTTGCCAATGCATTGGCCGCCGGAAATGAAGAGGCTGTACGGGCAAAGGATTTCTTAAAAGACACTATTTCGGATATTTCCCACCAGCTCAAAACACCGCTTTCTGCCCTTACTATGTATAATGAGATTATAGAGTCAGATGCGGAAAACAAAGAGGCTGTGCTTGCATTTTCAAAGAAAACTTCGACTGCCCTTGAGCGGGTGGAAGAGCTGATTCAAGTCTTGCTCAAGGTTACAAGGCTGGATGCTGGGGCAGTTGTTTTTGAAAAGCAAAGCTGGCTTTTGGCGGACGTGGTTTCCAGGGCAGTGTCGGAGCTTTGGGTGAGAGCGGAAGAAGAGGGGAAAGAAATTGTACTTTCGGGTGAGGATGGAGCCTTCGTGAATTGTGATTTGCAGTGGACCAGTGAGGCAATGGGAAATCTGGTGAAAAATGCGTTGGACTATACGGAAAAGGGCGGACGGATCCTCGTGTCATGGGAACAGTTCCCGGAAATGACAAGGGTGTCATTTGAGGACAATGGAAAAGGAATTGATGAGAAAGACATTTACCATATTTTTAAGCGCTTTTATCGCACCTCGAAAGGAAAAGGAAGCGGAACCGGAATCGGGCTGGGACTTCCTTTGGCAAAGTCTATTGTGGAGGGACAAGGCGGAGTATTGTCGGTGCAAAGCAGAGCTGGGGAAGGAACTGTGTTCACGATGACGCTGCCGGCATGAGGAATTAGGAATATCTTACGAAATTGTAAGCTGCCTTTCACCTGCTTGTAAGATGAGCGCGCTATACTTATAGCCAACGGCAAATAATTTATGCTGTTTCCTATAAAAAATGCAAAACAGGAGGTGCCGGGGAACATGGAAGTATTGAAGGTGCAGAATTTAAGTAAGATTTACGGGCAGGGAGAAGGACAGGTGAAGGCGCTGCAGAATGTGAGTTTTTCCATGGAGAAGGGAGAGTTCGCTGCGGTGGTGGGCGAATCTGGCTCCGGAAAGAGCACGCTGCTTAATTTAGTGGGGGGACTGGATACCCCTACTTTGGGTAAGGTTCTTTTAGACGGAATGGATTTGTTTGCGCTTAATGAAAAAGAGAGGACGGTTTTCAGGAGGAGAAATATCGGTTTTATTTTTCAAGCATTTCATCTGATTGAAGAACTTAATGTAGAGCAGAATATTGCATTTCCGCTATTGCTTGATCATCAGAGACCTGATAAGGGAAAAATAGAGGAATTGCTTGGGATGCTGGGGTTGAGCGAAAGAAGGAAGCATTTGCCAAGTCAGTTATCCGGCGGTCAGCAGCAGAGGGTGGCAATCGGAAGAGCGCTGATCATGCAGCCAATGCTGATTTTGGCGGATGAACCTACCGGGAATCTGGATTCGAAAAGCAGCCGGGACGTTATGGACTTATTGATTAGGGCGGCGCGCCATTACAGGCAGACGATTTTGATGATCACTCATAACGATAATCTGGCATCGGATGCGGATAGGGTATTGCGTGTGACGGATGGCTGTCTTAAGGATATGGGAGGTAAGGCACATGAAAAATTATCTTGACCTTGTACCAATCTCCCAGAAGGTTCACAAAAGGCAGAGCCGTATGGTCCGGCTGTGTATTATTTTAAGCGTATTTCTGGTAACGGCGATTTTCGGAATGGCGGATATGGAGATACGCAGTCAGAACACACAGGCAAAAATAAACTATGGGGAGTGGCATGCGGGATTTCGCAGTATGAGCGATGAAGAGACCGCACTAATCAGTCAAAGACCCAAAGTACTTGCCTGTACTCGTTATAATACACTGAATTACAGGCTCAGTATGCATTATCAGGTGGAAGGCACAGAAACAGTCATTATAGGAATGGATGAAAGTGCGTTGAGGATTTTCCCCACGGCTCAGCTTGTGGAGGGTAGTTTCCCGACTGAGGAAGGTGATGCGGTAATAGATCAAAATATGAAAGACAGACTTTCCTTAAGTCTGGGAGATGAAATTTCGCTCATGGCGCCTGACGGTTCTCAAACGGTGTATCACATCACCGGATTTTTGGGTCAGATTCCTATGCTGGCACAGAAGGATGTTTATGGTCTGGTGCTGAAAACAGAGGATTTCAGGAAATTGTCACTGACAGGGGCGGAGGATAATCATGATTCTTTTCTCTATGTAAAGTTTTCCCCGTGGTGCAACATCCAAAAGGAGATTAGCGAAATACAAAAGCAGTTTCAGATATCGGATGAAAGAATAGGTAAAAACGAATTACTGCTTGCCACTATGGGACAGAGTCAGGATGTAAGCATGATGGCCATTTATGGGGTTGCCCTGATTTTGGCATTTTTGGTTTCCGTTGCAGGGATATTGATGATAACCGGCAGTTTAAACAGCAACGTTGCGCAACGTACCGCGTTTTTCGGGATGCTCCGTTGTCTGGGGGCTTCTCCAAAGCAGGTGGTCCGCTTTGTAAGAAGAGAAGCGTTGTGTTGGTGTAAATCAGCTGTACCGACTGGGGCTTTGCTTGGTATGGTGATCGTATGGATACTTAGTGCGCTGCTCAGAATTTTGAGTCCAAGCTATTTTGGGGGGATGCCATACTTTGGAATCAGTTTTATTGGGCTGATTATGGGAAGTATGATCGGCGTGATTACTGTTTGCCTGGCAGCGGGCAGTCCTGCAAAGAAAGCTGCAAGTGTATCGCCCCTTATGGCGGTGTCCGGGAATGCTTCACAGCGGAGGCAGATTAAAAAAGCCGCCAATACACACTTTTACAGGATAGAAACTGCACTGGGCGTTCATCATGCGCTGGGCAGCCGAAAAAACTTTATTCTGATGAGTTGCTCTTTTGCGTTTAGCATCATCCTTTTTTTGACTTTCTCGGTAGCGGTAGACTTTATGAAGCATGCCGTGAACCCGTTGAAACCTTCTGCACCGGATGTTTCTATTGTAAGTTCTGACAACACCTGCTCCATAGACAGAGAATTGACCAATGAACTGATGGCGATGGAGGGTGTGAAACGTGCATACGGAAGAAGCTTTGCCTATGATGTGCCAATCCGGACACAGACTGATTCTAAACAGGCATGTTTGATATCCTACGAAACTTATCAGTTGGCATGGGCAAAGGATCTGCTGATTGAGGGTTCCTTTTCCGGAGTGAAGGAAGGGGAAAGTGTTCTGGCAGTTTACCATGGAGAAAATTCCCTGACGGTAGGTGAAAGTGTGGCGGTAAGCCAGGAAGAGGGAGAAGCACAGTTGATTGTTTCTGGGATATTAAGTTATTGTCCGTTTGATTCATCTGATGGAGAGGAAATATTAATCTGTTCAGAGGAAAACTTTACGAATCTGACAGGGAAGAAAGATTATACCATTATTGACGTTCAGCTGACGCGCAACGCCGGTGATGATATTGCTCAGAAAATCCGTGATATGGGAGGGGAAAATACGAATTTTTCCGACCGCCGTCTCAGCAATGAGGAGGTGAAAGGAGCCACTTGGTCATTCAGGCTTTTTATCTATGGATTTCTTGGAGTGATATCCCTGATTTCTGCTTTTCACATCATGAACAGCATTGCCATGAGCGTTTCCGCCCGCCTCCGCCAATACGGCGCTATGCGAGCAGTAGGGATGGACAGTGTACAGATGCTTAAAATGGTAGCGGCGGAAGCAATAACTTATGGAGCATGGGGTGTGCTGATTGGCTGCGGGGCAGGACTGCCTTTAAACTGGTTTTGCTTTGAAAAACTGGTCACGTTCAGATGGGGAACGGAATGGTATTTCCCGGTAATTCCCCTGTGCATAATTGTGGTTGTGGTGCTGGGTTCCCTGGTGCTTGCAATTTACAGCCCGGCAAAAAGGATTTGGAATATGTCCGTTGTGGATACAATCTCTGGCAGATAAGGAAGGAGGATGTTTGTGGGAAATTAAGTATAATCTCATTTTGGCAGTTGAAAAGTTGTAAAACAGTCACAAATTGCGTAATTATGTGCATGGTGGCTGTTTTAGCATTTGCTGCGATATGTGCTAAACTTATGATTTTCATTTTTGATTAATCTTTATTTCTTTTTGCCCATGCCATCATCTGTTCATGGCTTGCGGAAAAGAGAGCCAGCAGTTCAGCCATTTTATCACTTATTGGCAGTTAGGAATTAACGTGCTATAATTCCTTGTAAATAGAGTTAGAGATAACTTATAAACTATGTATTTGATGGGAAATGGGAAAATTTATGTTAGAAAATAAGAAAAGAACAGTATTGATTGCAGATGATGAGCAGTTGATCTGTGAGTTATTAAAAAAGATTATTGACTGGGATGAATTGGGGCTGTGCCTTATCGGGGAACAGTATAATGGAAAGGAACTTTATAATGCCATTATAGAAAAAAGACCGGATATCGTCATAACAGATATTTCCATGCCTCAAATGGATGGCATCGAGTTGATTGGAAAAATTAGGACAGAAGGAATTCCCTGCCATTTTGTTATTGTCAGCGGATACAGGCAGTTTGAATATGCCCATAATGCGTTAAAGTATGATGTGGAAGATTACATTTTAAAGCCTGTGGACGCAGGTGAATTAAACGGTGCATTAAAAAAATTAATATCCAAAATTACAGATATGGAGAACCAGGTGGAAGGAAAACCGGAGGCAGGGGAAGATAAAAGGCTTTTGAAGCGTTTCTTTTTAAATAACGGGATACAGGAACTGAAACAGAAAAACTTGACTCTTGCAGAAATAGAAAAAGAATACGGAATATGGTTTCAGGAGGGATTGTTTCAGATTCTGCATGTAAAATCTGATATTATGGAGCAGACACAGGATTATGTGGACAATTCAACTTCTATTCAAAATAAAATTTCCGTTACCTTTCAAGACATGTTTCAGGATATCTGTGCCTGTATACTGGAAGATCAAGGCTTTGACATGATAAAAATAGGAATTAATTATCCGGCTGAAAATGAAAATCAGATTTACAATAAGATTAAAGAATATTTTGAGCATATTCAGAATTTTGCGGATCTGTTTAAAGGATATCAATTGACGATTGGAGTTGGAAATGCCTATGACTCCCCGGCATGTTTTGCAATGTCGGAAAAGGAGGCGCGTGCAGCGATTGGTAGCAGAGTGGTACTTGGATGTGACAAGGTTATTTACTGGAGAAATCTGGAGCAGCCGCATAACTTTTTAACTGAAGGTGAAACAAAGGAATTATTAAGAAGCCTTGAAAAATCATTTGAATTGCTGGAGACAGAAAAATTTAAAGAGCAGATCAAGGCAGTATTCCGCCATGCGAGAGAGCATTTCAGTAGCGAAGCATTATCTGAATTATTAACAGCAATATTGGAACTGTTTTTGCAAACACAGGAGCGGCTTTTTTCGGTCAGCTTAAATGAAGACTTTATCAGAAAGCAGTATATCTATGGAATACAGAGTGCAGTAAATCTGAGAGCATTGCAGGAAGCGGTGATAAGACCAATAAGCGATGCGATAGAGAAGCAGGCGGCATTAGTTGAACAACAGAACAGGAAGCCTGTAAGACTTGCCTTTGTTTATGTGGAGGAAAATTATGCAAAACAGATCCATTTAGAAGATGTGGCGGCGTATGTAGACTTGAATCCGGTTTATTTTTCAAATGTATTTAAAAAAGAGACAGGAGAGAATTTTACGGATTATCTGACAAATTACAGAATGAAGATTGCAAAGGAGCTGTTGCGGGGCACTAATGATTCCATTTGTGAAATCTCAGAAAAAACAGGATATCAGGATACCAGGTATTTTAGTAAGCTGTTTAAAAAGTGTGTTGGAATAAAACCCTCTGAGTATAGAAAAATTTATGGTTAAACTGATAAAAATGTTGAGAATTGCGGGGAAAAGTATTTGAAAAAGATAGTAATCATGACTCAGGAGCAGTTAAAAAAGCGGATTGAGCAGGAGATAGAAACTTATGAGAAAAAGCGGAGTGAGGATTATGAGAAGGAAATTTTAAGCAGGCAGATAGACGTATCCGCCCTTCAGGGACAGATCAATCCTCATTTTCTTTATAATGTTCTGGAATGCATAAGAGGACAGGCACTTGTTTATCAGGTTCCGGAAATCGCAGATACGACGGAGGCACTGTCAAAATTCTTTCGATACAGCATTAATACCAGGAGCGATACGGTTACAATTTTGGAGGAACTTGAAAATGTAAGAAATTACATTAAAATCCAGCAGTTTCGTTTTAAAAACAGGATATCGCTTGAAATATTGTTTGACGATCAGGATAATCAGGTTTTATCGGGGCTTATTCCAAAGTTGAGTCTACAGCCCATTGTGGAAAATGCCATAGAACATGGATTTGCACATAAAAGTGAAGATAATCAGATTTGTATTGAAGTGATTCGGACAAAAAAGCATGTGAATATCAGGGTTTCTGACAATGGCAGCGGTATGAGCAGGGAAAAATTAGAGAAATTAAAAGAGAAGATGTATGCAAAGGCGCTGCCTGATGGTGGAAAGGATTCCATGCATAATGGGATTGCCTTGTACAATGTAAACAGGCGGCTGCAGTTATATTTTGGTGAAGAATATGGAATGAGTGTTTCCAGTGTTGAAAATATGGGGACTGACTTTGAAATTTATATCCCTCTTAAAATAGGAATATAAAGGAGAGAGACTTATGCGAAAGGAAATTTTAAGAATACAGCATTTGTGTAAAAGAGTTGGCAGTATAGAAATATTAAAAGATTTTTGTATGAACCTTTATGAGGGGGAAATACTTGGAGTTATGGGACTTAAGGGAAGCGGTAAATCGTTGCTGTTTCATATTCTGATAGGAGAAGAAGAGTTCGACACAGGAACTCTTTTTTTCGATGAAAATCTGGTTTGTGGGAAGAAGGCTTTAAAAAAACAGATAGCTTTGGTTGAAAAGGAATCTCAGCTTCAGAAAAATATGTCAGTCATGGATAATATTTTTCATATTCGCAAACATTATCATCACCAGATTCTGGTTCACGAAAAGCAGCTGCGTGTCCGGACAAAGGCTGAACTTGAAGAAATCGGCGTGCACATTGATCCGGATACGCTGATCAGTCAGTTGTCCTCATTGGAGAGTTATATGATTGAGATCATTAAAAAATATATTATAGGGGCAAGAATAATTATTTTAGATGATTTTTCAGAAGAGCGCAGTGCGCAGGAACTATTAAAGCTGAACGAACTGTTGGAAAAATTAAAGGGGAAAGGAGTATCTTTTATTCTTGCGGGATACCAGATGAAGAATCTTCAGATGTGTGCGGAAAGGATTCTTTTCCTTGTAAATGGTGCTGCAGGAAAAGTGATCATCAATACCAAAAGAAATCAGATTGATGAGAATCTGATATTTCAGATTTTTCCATCGAAACTGGTACAAAAAGAAAAAACAGAAATCCAAAAACAACATCCCTTTTTTTCTGCCAGAGAAGTATGTACAAAGAAGCTGCAGAATATTTCTTTTTCCCTGTATCCTGGAGAAATTCTGACATTAGTAGATTTTGATAATACCAACAACCAGAGACTTTTTGAATGTATGAATAATCCCGAACAGATAGTAAGCGGGAATTTTTTTTATCATGATCATGTTGTATCAGAAAAGGATTTTTCCCTGAAAGACCATAAAATATTGTTTGTGGATTTCAACCTGGAAAATAAGATCATAGAACAAATGTCCCTTGAAGACAATTTGTGTATGGGAAATTTTAAAAAGGTTTCCAGAGCGGGTTTTTACAGCAGGAAGAGTATGGAATATGTAAGGAAGGATTTTCTGGAATGGTATCCAAGTGAAAAATTGAGGAAATGCAGAAATTGTGAGAAATTAAGTGAACAGGATAAAATGGCGATCCTTCTTTATCGTATCCGTCTTAAAAAACCACAGATGATCTTGTGTATTGACCCGAGAAGATATACAGATGCTCTTACCTATCAAATGATGAAAGAACAGTTGTGGGAGTTTGCAAAAAGCGGTGTGTCCATATTGATTATGGCGCAGAATGCAGAACAAAATTATGGCCTGACAGATCGGTTTCTGTTTTGGGAAAAAGGACAATTAATAGAAATATTGCACTTATTCTAGAGGTTGACTCGTTGTTGCTCCTTTATGGTATCGCTACAATAAATATATCAACAAAAGAAATCAGAAAGGAGTATAGCGATGACAAAGAAAGTAACACTGCCCAGTCAGGAATGCAGCGTAGCGGCGCAGGTGGATGTGCTTGTTGTCGGAGGAGGAGCAGGAGGCATTGGTGCAGCCATTGGAGCAGCTCAAAATGGTGCAAGTACAGCGATTGTTGATATGTATGGAGCATTGGGAGGGCTTCTTACAAATGGGTTTATCACCAACTGTGAGGCGGCTGTGGCTGTATCGGGAGATAAAATACTGATTAAAGGTGTTTTTGAAAAACTGGTGGACCGCATGGTAGAAAAAGGGGGAGCTATAAGGGGATATGAGTTGATTAAATCTAACAAATATTATCCCTTTGATAAATCCAGATGTGAAAATGATCTTCAGATCACTCCATGGGATCCAGAAGCCTTCAAGCTGTCAGCGGACGAACTGATGGAAGAATATGGGGTAAAAGTATTTTATTATACGATGGTGACAGATGTACTTATGGAAGGAAGCAAACTGACAGGAGTAGTCATTGAGAATCGTTCCGGACGACAGGTTATTCTGGCAAAACGTATAATCGACTGCAGCGGCAGCTTGGTAGTTGCAAGAGCGGCAGGAGCCGAGTGCAGAGGCGTTGGACAAAAAGGTTCTATGACATTGATGTTCAGAGTAGGAAATGTGAAGAACATAACGCCGTCTTATAAGCCTGGGGTAAAAGAAATTCCCTATGGCGCAGTTAATTTCTTCCCGTTGTTAAGGGAAGGTGAATTCCGGGTAGAAATGACACGTTATATCGGAAGTGAGACAAGTGCGGAAGATTTTACACAGGCCACGATCCAGTGCCGGAAACAGTGCCAGCAGGTATTAACCTATTTAAAAGAAAAGTGGACGGGCTTTGAGGATGCCTATATGATTGATTCTGCTCCGGTAGTGGGAACAATCTGCCAGCCTCATCTGGCAGGTATGAAATCAATGACAAAGGATATCATTTTAAATAAAGAGATCATGGAAGACCGTATTGCAATTACAGCGTATGGAATTGATCTGCACAGCCCTGAGGTGGGAGGACAGAATATTCTGTATTACTTGACGCCAGGTGATTACTATGGGGTTCCCTATGGGGTGATGATTCCTAGGACAGAAATTGAAAATCTCATGGTGGCAGGGAAATGTGTTTCGGCTGATGAGGATGCCACCAGCGGAGTGCTTTGTTCGGGTATCTGTATGGCAATGGGAGAGGCCGCAGGAACTGCCAGTGCACTTAGTGTTTTAAGTGGTGTATCTGTCAGGGATATAGATATAAAACAAGTCCAGGAAAGGCTGCTTGAGCATGGAGCGATCATTGATCCTGTGCCAGTGCCGGAGATGGAATATTATTCGGAGTATGAAAGCCCGCTTAAAAAAGATCCATCATTACTGGAAAAATATATAAAATAATCAAGGTTAATAACGCAGGAGGAAATTTGGTATGAAAAAGAAAATTTTACAAATAGTTTTTGCGGTTGTATTGTGTTTTTCACTGGCAGCATGCGGAAATTCTAATACAGATTCACAGGAAAATAATACTTCAAATGTGCAGTCACAGGAGGATTCTGAGGAAGAGAGTACTGATGCAAAAAGCAGTACGAATACAGAAAGCAGTACAAATGAACAGAAGCTTCAGATTGTGGCAACTGTACAGTCTCAGCAAATCAATTTCTGGTCAAATGTACAGCATACTCTGGAACGTCTGGCAGAGGAAAATAATTTTGATTTGACCATTATGGATATCAATAGTGATGTCACGACATTCAATAATATCATAGACGATATTATTGCCATGCATCCGGATGGAGTCATTACCTGCGGTTTGGAATCCTCCACTTTGACAACACAGGTTAAAAAGTTGATGGATGAAGGAATTCCGGTGGTAACATTTAATATTCAGCCGGATGAGGAGATTTGTCCTATGGTAGTATCAGACCAGACAGAATTTGGCCGAATAGCAGGGGTTGCAGCGGCAGAGTACTGGAAAGAAAACCATGCAGATGATATTCCGGTAGGAGGTGCGGTCGATTTGTATTCAGCGCCTGTATGCGCTCTAAGAGTGCAGGGATTTGTGGAAGGTTTTCAGACGATTTATCCGGAATTTGAACTGGTTCAGACTGTAGATGGAGGCGGTTCTCGCTCTACATCATTAACAGCAACAGAAGATATGCTTCAGGCTCATCCGGATGTCAATGTGATATTTGGTATCAATGCAGACTCAGGTCTGGGCGCATTAGATGCTCTGCGTGAAGTTGGCAAAGGGACACCGGCAGATTCTCTGGTTGCTTGTGTGGATGGTACGGAAACAGACTGTGCAGAGCTTAAGGATGCTGAAAGCGCATTAAAAGCCGTTGCAGGTAATTCACCCAGAATTATGGCGGAAACTGCCTGGGAACTGCTTTCAAAAGTTATAAATGGCGAACTGCCGGCAGATGAAGGCTATTCAGAGAAGATGGAAATCGTCAGCGTGACAAAAGAAAGCGCTGATGCATGGGTAAAAGAGAATTTTGAATAAAGCTGACAAAGGAGGAAAAGGGCTTTTGGCGAACAAACTTCCCAAAAGCCCATAACCAATATGGCTGATGATATTGTTTTAAGATTTGAACATGTGAAAAAACAATTTGGTCCTGTGAAAGCACTGGATAATATCAGTTTTGATGTAAGAAAAGGGGAAGTTCACTGTCTGGTAGGTGAAAATGGAGCGGGAAAATCCACTTTGATGAAAATATTGTCCGGCGCTTATGATATTACTGAGGGCAAAATTTATATAGATGGAAAGAAAGCTGAGATACATAATCCCTCCGATGCATCTACACTTGGTATAACCGTTGTGTACCAGGAAATGAATACTGTTGATAAAATTTCTGTTGTGGACAATATTATGTTGGGAATGGAGAAATCCAGATGGGGATTTCATCTCGCGAAAGAGGATGCCCGATTCGTCCGTCCCTATCTTGAAAGAGTTGGATTAGAGGTAAACCCGCATACTTTAATGGGAAACCTTAGTATTGCACAAAAACAAATGGTGATGCTGGCAAAGGCATTGATACAGAATGCGAAGGTGATCGTACTGGATGAACCTACAGCCATGCTCAATGAGAAGGAAGTA
Organism: Lachnospiraceae bacterium; assembly: GCA_014804245.1. Taxonomy (GTDB): domain Bacteria; phylum Bacillota; class Clostridia; order Lachnospirales; family Lachnospiraceae; genus Suilimivivens. The sequence continues at coordinate 58,385 of JAAVAE010000018.1, forward strand.
TGTATTTTATTTGAAATTATAGAAAGTCTAAAAGGAGACGACATAACAATTATTTATATTTCCCATCGGATGGAAGAAATTTATGAGATTGGCGATCGTATCAGTGTTTTGAAGGACGGGACATACGTGGGTACATTTGATAAAAAAGAGATTACGATGGACCAATTGATTGTAAAGATGGTTGGAAGGGAATTAAAGGATGTATATCCCGATAAAAGACACAGCCAGGGACAAAAACTTTTTGAAGTGAGGAACTTGAGCAATTCCCATGTATCAGATATTTCATTCACGTTGTATCAGGGAGAGGTTTTGGGAATTGCAGGTTTGGTCGGTGCAGGACGCAGCGAAGTGTTGAGAGCCGTTTTTGGAGCGGATAGCAAATGGTCGGGAGAAATTTTTTTAGATGGAAAAAAGGTTGTGATCCGTTCACCGAAAGATGCCATCAGGCATGGGATCGGCTTTGTGCCGGAAGAGCGGAAAACGCAGGGAATTGTGGGATGTCTGAGCGTTAAAGATAATTTGACAATGATTTACTCGCAAATCAAGGCGAAAATGGGATTTCTTCAAAAAAAGGATGAAGATACTATTACTAAATATTATATTGAGAAATTGAATATTAAGACTGCCGGCACTTTGCAGATGGTCAGAAATTTAAGCGGAGGTAATGCGCAGAAGGTTGTGGTGGCGAAATGGCTTAGTATTTCTCCTGCGGTTTTGCTGCTGGATGAACCTACACAGGGAATTGATGTTGGTGCAAAGGCGGAGATTTATCAGCTTATTGATCAACTGGTAAGAGAAGGAATCGGTGTTATCGTAGTCTCATCTGATTTAATGGAAATCATCAACTTAAGCGATCGGATTCTGGTGATGAAGGACGGAAAGATAAGCGGAGAGCTTACAGGAGAAACGATCACCGAGGACCAGGTTATGATGTATGCAATGGGGGTTGAAGCTAATGAAGCAAGTTAAATTAAATACAAGTATGATTCAGAGAATGGCAACGTTATTTATCTTAATTATAATTATGATAGCCTTATCCTGCATCAGCGATAAATATCTGAATTTCAGAAATCTGATTAACATTGTAAGACAAGAATCTACGCTAATTATTATTGCAAGTGCGGCTACAGTACTGATGATATCCGGAGGCATGGATTTATCCCCGGCAGGTGTTATGGCACTTACCAGTGTAGTGCTGGCAAAGTTATGTGTGGCGGGAGTCAATCTTCCCACAGCCATAGTCGTTTCTCTTATGATAGGAGTAGTGGCAGGAGCATTCAGCGGATTCCTTGTAGTGGTTGCCAGGGTACCGGCAATGATAGCAACATTGGGTACCTGGTACATAACCAAAGGATTTGCGTATGTATTAAGTAATAGTTATGCAATCGTTCAAGGGCTTCCTAAAAACTTTGGCTGGGTATCTGTATACGTAGGGCCAATTCCCCTTATGGTGATTATCGCAGCAGTGGTTTTTGTTGTATTTTATGTTATACTTAATAAGACACTGCTTGGTAAATATGCCTATGCTATTGGTGGAAACGCAGAAACAGCAAGACTTTCCGGTGTAAATGTCAAAGCGGTTCAATGTTCACTTTATATTTTGACAGGATTAATGTCCTCCTTTGCAGGAGCATTAATGTCATCGCGCATTAGTTCAGGAGATCCAAACTTAAGTACTTCAGGAATTGAATTTGAAGTAATCGTTGCTATTATTTTGGGGGGTACAAGCCTGCTTGGCGGTCAGGGGTCTCTGATTGGTACTTTGATAGGTGCATTGATCCTGGGAAATTTATCAAATGGTATGAATTTAATGGGGATTGGAACAGTATACCAGTTTATTGTGGAAGGGGCAGTGCTTATCATTGCAGTGGTTGTGGATTTAATTTTAAAAGGAAGCGGCATCAAACTAAGGAGACATAAAAGCGTATGATAAAAAACAGAAAAATGGCTCATATAGGGCTTGCAACAAATAATGTAATAGAAGATGTCAGGTGGTATCAGGAGGTACTTGGATTTCAAAAGACAGGGGAATTTGAAACACTTTCCGGTGAAAGGGTTTTTTTCCTTAAGGGAAATGGTTTTGTGTATGAGATGTATCAGCCATCAAACCCTGTTCCAAAAGGGAGGGAAGGAAAAATAGATCATATTGCTTTAGAATCTGTAGATATTGAATGTGATTATCAGGAGTGCGTGAAGCAGGGATATCGCATTACCACAAATGGAATCGAGGAAATTTCATCTTTTTGGGAGAAGGGAATCCGCTATTTTAAGATTATAAGTCCTACAGGAGAAGAAATTGAGTTTTGTCAGATTTTGTAAAATAGGGCTGCCGTAATTTTAAACGGCAGCCCGTCTGGTGTTCAATAAAATATAAGTTTTAAGATGATTTCATAAAAGCAGTGCACATGCGGGAAAGGATGGGGATGAAATGAGATTAGGAGCATTAGAAGCAGGAGGCACAAAAATGGTATGTGCAGTTGGAGACGAAACTGGAAAAATATTTGAGCAGGTTTTTATTCCGACAAAAACACCAGAGAAAACGATGCCTGAGATAATAGAATATTTTACGAGAGCAAAGGTTGAAGCTTTGGGAGTCGGGTGTTTTGGGCCAATTGACCTTAATAAGAACTCTGCTACCTATGGTTATATCACAAGTACACCAAAGCTTGCATGGAAGAATTTCAACATCGCAGGCATGCTTACAAAAACGCTTGGATGTCCGGTAGGTTTTGATACAGATGTGAACAGCTCTGTATTGGGGGAAGTAACCTTTGGACAGGCAAAAGGAAAAAATTCCGTGGTTTATCTTACTATTGGTACAGGAATCGGAGCAGGAATTTACATTGGCGGCGACCTGCTTCATGGAATGCTTCATCCTGAAGCCGGACATGTATTGATTTCAAAGAGAGCGGATGACTCTTTTGAAGGGAATTGCCCTTATCATAAAAATTGTTTTGAAGGGCTGGCGTCTGGTCCTGCCATTGAAAAGCGCTGGGGCAAAAAGGCAGTGGAGTTGAAAGAGAAGGAAGAGGTCTGGGAGCTGGAAGCTGATTATATTGCCCAGGCACTTACCGGGTATATTTTAACCCTTTCCCCGCAAATGATCATTTTGGGAGGAGGCGTCATGCATCAAGAACAGCTTTTTCCTATAATTCGAAAAAACGTGAAAGAAATTTTAAATGGATATATTAAGACAGAAGAGATCAGACATATGGAAAACTATATTGTTCCGGCGAGTCTGCATGATAACCAGGGAATTATGGGATGCCTTGAACTGGGAAGAAGGGCAGGGATGTGATGCAGAGGCTTGAAAACAGTTCAGCCTATTTTTTGCATGGATGTATATATTACCAGTGGATTTTTATGGAAAATTAAGTATAATATAAGTGAGCAGTTATATTATAACTGTACATTTACACCTGCTAACAAGCGTTTTTTGGCTGACGAAGCCACCATTGAAAGGGTAATTTGACCGACAAGGTCTCTCTGGTTCGCCAGAGTAGGGTATGGTTAGCGCCGTACCCCCTTTTTTCATATGTAAAACTAAGGGATCAGCTATCAATTCAGACATAGGACTGTTAAAAAAAAATTTACCAGTTTAAATTTGGCAAAAATTATAAACCCTAAATGTCATACGAGCATAGGGGCATCCAGAACAAATCTTCTTGCCAAGGGCGGTGTCCCGTCCCTATAATCTTCGTCTTTACAGGAATAATTCGGGGCATCCTTCTTCGTGAATCTGCAGTACTCTCTGGTTGCGGCTTCCGCGGAATTTTAAGCTTACATCATACAAATCCTGATTAAATTCTCCATCCACCAGGATATCGACATAACTTAAAAACTCATCTGTCACCTCACAGCGGGCGCGCCCGTCCGGGGCTAACAGGTCAGTCTCATAAGTATAGCCGGTATAACACCAAATATCTTTTTGAGGAAACTGTGCCTTAAACTGGCGAAGCAGGGGAAGCAAAGCCCGTTGATTTGAAAGTTCCATGGGCTCTCCCCCTAAAAGTGACAGCCCCCTAACATACTTAGGTTCAATAGACTTTAAGATTTCCTCAATCGTATCCTCTGTAAATTCTTTTCCATAGTTAAAATCCCAAGTAATCTCGTTAAAACATCCCTTGCAGCGATGCGTACACCCAGACACGAATAAACTAGTCCGCACCCCCAGACCATTTGCAATATCATAAAATTTAATATCTGAGTACTTCATACATTCTCCTCAATTCAACGTCATTTAGATAGGGGCATCACCGACAGAACTAGTTATCTTTCAGCACCAAGTAAAACAAAAGACTATTTATATTTGTAACAGTTCAGCCTTGACTCTGGGGATAGGGAGCGGCGTCAGGCTTTATCGAATGAGGGGACGGGGGCTGCTTCTGGTTTCAGGGCTATGGCGAAAAATCGGCAATTTCACTTATGGAATGGTAAATACCCAGGGGAAAATCGCCATGGATGGCGATTTTAGGAGCCACAAGGCAGGATGCCGCCCGGCTCCGCCCCGTNCGCCTTAGAACACTTGCANCCATTCCATTAGTGAAATCCGATTTGAAGACCAGACCTGAAACCAGAAGCAGCCCCCGTCCCCTCATTTGATAAAGCCNGACGCCGCTCCCTATCCCCAGAGTCAAGGCTGAACGCTCCCCCCTAAACTACAAGTGCATCACCCGCTCCTTNATTTCCTGTGTCCGTCCCTGATTCCAGAANTGGGTNCCAATATANCCGCAGGTCCGCCGTGCCACATTCATCTTATTCTGGTCCCGGTTTCCGCACTTAGGACATTCCCAGATCAGCTTATGGCTTTCATCTTCTATAATCTTNATTTCACCGTCATACCCNCANTCCTGACAATAGTCGCTCTTGGTNTTGAGCTCCGCGTACATGATATGGTCATAAATGTGCTGCATGACAGCCAGCACAGCTTCGATATTGTTCTGCATATTAGGCACNTCCACNTAGCTGATGGCGCCTCCCGGTGAAAGTTCCTGGAACTGNGCTTCAAAGGTCAGNTTGTCNAAGGCATTGATNGGNTCNGTCACATGAACATGATAACTGTTNGTGATGTAGTTTTTGTCAGTTACGTCNGCAATGATTCCAAANCGTTTCTGNAGGCACTTGGAAAACTTGTAGGTGGTGGATTCCAANGGAGTTCCGTAAAGGCTGAANGCAATGNTGGTCTCNTTTTCCCATTTTTTGCAGGCAGCATTTAAATATCTCATGATTTCNAAAGCAAAAGGCGTNGCATCAGGGTNNGTATGGGATTTTCCGGTCATGTAGCGGACACANTCNCAAAGNCCNGCATANCCCAGGGAGATGGTNGANTAGCCGCCATAGAGNAGCTTATCGATGGTTTCACCTTTTTTTAACCGTGCCAATGCGCCGTTCTGCCANAGGATAGGAGCCACGTCGGAAGGAGTTCCTTTCANACGTTCGTGNCGGCACATCANGGCNCGCCGGCACAAATCAAGGCGTTCATCCATAATCTNCCAGAATTTATTNAAATCGCCGCCGGAAGAGCAGGCNACATCCACCAGATTTAAAGTGACCACNCCTTGGTTAAACCTTCCNTAGAATTTGTATTGNTCACTTTCATCTTTATAGACAGTCAGGAANGAACGGCAGCCCATGCACGGATAGCAATTGCCGCCTTTTAATTTNTTGATGATTTTTTCGGAAATATANTCGGGNACCAGACGTTTAGCGGTGCACTGTGCGGCAAGCCGGGTAAGNTCCCAATATTTGGAGCCTTCGGAAATGTTGTTTTCCTCCAGCACATAAATCAGNTTGGGAAAAGCNGGTGTGATATAGACNCCNTGCTCNTTCTTGACACCNTGAATNCGCTGCANNAGCATTTCTTTTATAATCAGTGCCAGATCCTCTCNNGTCTGNCCCTCGGGGACCTCATTTAAGTACATAAATACAGTGACAAAGGGAGCCTGACCGTTGGTAGTCATCAGCGTGATGACCTGATACTGAATCATCTGGACNCCNTGCTTGATTTCTCTTGCNACGCGCATTTCNGCCATTTTTGCCACCAGNTCTTCCGGTGCTTCCATNTCTTGCGCTTCCAGTTCNTCCCGCACTTCCCTGCGGAANTTNTCGCGGCTTACNTGNACAAAAGGGGCAAGATGAGATAAAGTGATGCTCTGTCCGCCGTATTGAGAACTTGCAATCTGGGCGATTGCCTGAGTGGCAACATTGCATGCNGTTGAAAAACTGCGCGGTCTTTCAATCATGGTCTCGCTGATAATNGTGCCGTTCTGAAGCATATCCTCCAGATTCACCAGGCAGCANTTGTGCATATGCTGNGCNAAGTAGTCGGCATCATGAAAGTGAATCAGNCCCTTTTCATGNGCCTCCACNATATCANNCGGAAGAAGAAAACGACGGGTAATGTCCTTGCTCACTTCCCCTGCCATATAATCCCGCTGCACNCTGTTGACAATTGGATTTTTATTAGAATTCTCCTGCAATACCTCTTCATTATTGCANTCCAGCAAAGAAAGAATCTGCTCATCNGTAGAATTAGATTTCCGCACAAGTTCCCTTTTGTAACGGTAAGTAATATAATTAGAAGCCAGCTTNTAAGTCTGCTGCTTCATAATTTCCTCTTCCACCATATCCTGAATCTCTTCCACATTAGGACTATGCGTCATCTTACTGCAAAGTTCCGTCACGTTCTTCACAACCCGTTTGATTTGCGCTTCCGAAAGTCGCTCCCCCTCTTCCACACTGCCATTCGCTTTCCTCACAGCATCCTCTATCTTAACAGCATCAAAACGAACCTCCATGCCGCTTCTCTTAATGATCTTCATTCCTATCACTCCTATATCTTGTATATTGTGCCCCTTGAAATGGGCACATTTAGTATTATACCGCCCCCGCTAAAATAATCAAGTAGCCACGGTTACATATACAGATAAAATAATAAATAAAATTCCCCTCCCCAATTTGTGCAACATTTTATAGCACTCAAAACCGTCCGCCCTCAAAAAATCCTCTCAAATCTATAAGTATAAAAATAGAAAATTTATGTAAGTGATTTTCTGAAAAAATAAACCCCGATATGATAAAAATAAAAAGTTGAAAGAAGGGATATAAATGCTACGAATAGCAGTATGCGATGATGTTCCGATGTATGCGGAAATACTGGCAGAAGAGATTGGAGCATGGGCAGATCAGAGGCATTTTAATGTACAGATTGAAAAGTTTGCAAGCGGAGAGGAGGTCTTATTTGAGCAGGAGGCAGCAGGAGATTTTGCAGCCGTATTTATGGATATTGAACTGGATGGGATAGATGGCATGGAAACGGCAATGAAGTTAAGGGAGAGGAACAGAATGGTCAGCATTGTCTTTGTTTCCCAGTATGAACAGTATTTTAAACAGATGTTTCAAGTATATCCTTTCCAGTATATTGAAAAACCAGTATCCAGGCAGAAAGTCAGCGAGGTGCTGGATCAGATCGTGGAGGAGCACAGGCTTTTTTATGAGAGTTTTTTCTTTAAATATAATCGGAGAATTTTCAATATTGCACTTGGAGAGGTACTCTACTTTGCCAGTGAAAAAAGGGTGATCAAGATATTGATGGAAAAGGATAAGCAATATGTTTTTTATGAAAAACTGGATGATCTTGAGAAGATGCTTGCCGACTACAATAATCGTTTTATTCGGATCCATAAGTCCTACCTGGTAAATGGGAGACAGATAGAACAATATCTTCCGGGATATGTCATGATGCGCAATGGGGATATGCTGCCCGTCAGCAGGGACAAAAAAGGGAAAATTATGGAATTTTATATGGACTTTCTTGCAGAAGAATGCTAAAAATTACATTTACATATGCTAATTATTACATCAACAGAAAAAATGACAAATTTCATTTATAATAGAAAAAGTATTCAGAGCGCTCAAAAATAAATCAGCATTTCTTTGAAGGCAGGGTTCATCCCCTGCCACATGTCTGGGGTAAAACAGGAACTATAGTTCCTAATGCACCTGGTTCGTTCTGGTTAATTTTAAAATAATTGTTAAAACTATAACTGTATAAATAGAATATTTATACAGTTGATTTCACGATAAATCATATTTTTATAAAATATCCCTTGAGTTATATATTTGATAACAGGAGGAAACAGGTGAGCGTAAATTATATTGACCTGGGGGCAAGAATTAAAAGAAGAAGAGAAGAACTTAAAATGTCTCAGGCAGAATTGGCTTCGCAGGCAGAATTGTCTACTCAGCATATCAGCAATGTTGAAAATGCAAGGAGTAAAATTGGTCTGGATAAGCTGGTCACGATTTCTAATGTGCTCGACTGCTCGGTAGACGAACTTTTGTGCGGTAGTATGAAGACTGGAAGCAGATCGGTCTACAGCGACGAAATTGCAGACATCATTGAGGATTTTTCCGACACAGAAATGCGGACTCTGCCAGAATTTCTTCGATATTACACTTATATTTATAAATTACTTAAACAGAATCTGGATGAGAACCGGGAGGAGTAGAAAAGACAGGTTCGAGAGAACTATTATTCCATTCGCCGCCTATGGAAGGTGCTTTACAGGATTAAAGCGAAGAATTACATTAAAAGTTATATTTAAAATAATTCTTCTACGACAAGGATAAGGGTGAATGGGATGCTGAAGATAGCAATATGTGAAGATGAACAAAGGTATGCAGAGGATTTAGAATGGGGAATTAAGGTCTGGGCAGCCAATGAGGGAATCAATGTCTGGATCAAAAAGTATAAAGACGGCACCCAACTCTTTGACGGTCTTGTTCAAGAGGGGATGTTTGACATCTTTTTCCTGGATATTGAAATTGATGAGATGAACGGTCTTGAGATAGCGGAACTGGTGCGGGAGGAGGATGTTCTCACGACGATTATATTTGTTTCGCAGTATGAGGACTACTATAAAGAAGCCTACAATGTTCACCCTTTTCACTTTTTAAGCAAGCCGATTAATCCTAAAAAGCTGGAAAAAACAATGGATGCATATATGGCTATGCGTGGGCGTGGCGTCGAAACCTTTACATTCTATATCAGGAGGGCAAGGTATAGTGTCCGGGTTAGTGAAATTATTTATTTTTTCAGTGAGAATCGGCATATAACGGTAGTATGTGAGAATCAGAAGTATACCTTTTATGGAAAGCTGGGAGTGGTACAGAAAGAGATGGAAGCGGGAAACAGTTGTTTTCTGCGTATTCATCAGTCTTATCTGGTCAACATGGATTATGTGAAGGAATTTCACTATAAAGAACTGATTTTATTCAACGGGCAGTCATTGCACATCAGCAGGGAAAACAGGAAGAGAATTCGGGAACTGCAGATGCTGCTTTTGGATGAAGAATTTTAAAGTTACGAAAGATTATAATTTGCAGATATTAAAGCAGTATCGCAGGCAAATCTGCAATATGCAGAGGTATAAATATGGAAGCACAGATTTTTGCATGGATGATGGATATTTTCTTTATATTCACATTACATATTTTATCCAGGCAGCTTTTGGGGGTAAAATATCAAAACAGACTGTCTTTGGTTTTGGGATGGAATATCTGTTTTGTGTTATGGAATATAAGCAGCTATTTATCCATGGGCAATGCGTTAGTCAGTAATATAAGTACCAGTGTGATTTACTTCCTGGTACTTTATTTTTTATATAACGGAAATGTCAGAAATAAGCTGATTCTAACAATCATGGTGGTGACACTGGGAATTGTCGCCGAGGGAATCGTAGCGTTTGCTCTGACGATAGCCGAAACATTCAGTAATGAGTCTTTGGAGACGGAATTAAGTCTCATTTATGCAGCAAATGCTTTTTCAAAATTAATTTGGTTTGCCTTTGTTAAGCTCATCACGAAAATTTCTTTAAAACAGGAACAGGTTAAAATCAGACTTATGGAGTGGTTTGAAATTTTTTTAGTGCCGATTGGGAGTATTTTAATCTGCTATGTAACCTGGTGGGGACAATGGAAATATATTGATTCGGCGCAGATCATCGTTCTTGGGTCGCTGCTGATTATTAACATTGTCACCTACTATATTTATCAAAGGGTTCAGGAACATGCAACGGAACGGATGGAAAATGAACTTCTGAAACAGCAGAATGAACTTTTTCGTCTGCGTTACGAGGAATTCGAGAATCAATGGCTGAAACTGCGCAGGATGCGCCATGACATGGCAAATAGTTGTGCACTGGAAATGAGCTATCTTGAAAAAGGGCAATATGAGCAGCTGATGGAACATTACCATGAAAAATTGGGGCAAATTAAGCAGCAGGGGGATGTGATTCATACAGGAAACATTGGGATTGACTCCATCTTAAACTATAAACTGGAGATTGCCAGAGAATATGGAATTGCAGTGGATAGGAAAATCAAAATTGAAAGTGAGATTACAATCAGTAATATCGATTTGAATATTCTTATCGGCAATCTGTTTGATAATGCGATTGAAGCGGTCAAAGAATTATCACCCGATAAGAGAAAAATACGTTTCTTTATAAGGACGAATGCGGCAAGGCTTCTCTTTGTAATCAGCAATCCATATGAAGGAAAGAGGAATCGGGATAAAGCAGGAAATTTTCTGACCAGTAAAAAGGATGATTTTTATCATGGCCTGGGATTAAAAGAAGCGGGAGAGATTGTAAAAAAATATGACGGTGAAATGAATATCAACGATGCGGACGGCGAATTTTCAGTCAAAGTCTTTCTCTACATCAATCAGTAGTGCTATTTTCAACAACTGGAGGTGTTATTTTCAACAAAGTGGTTACATTCTGTTTGAAAAAGTATTATGATGTAAAACGAAATTATCAAACCTAAAAGGAGGATATTACCATGAAAAAAATGACAAATTCTATTACGAAAGCAGCAGTTGCAGCGTTGACAGGTTTTATTATGATCATGCCGCTGTACACATGCTGCTTCTTCCTGCATCAGCCTAAGATGCCGGAGGAAATCAATGATTTCAGAAAGTATGATAAGTAATCTTTTCAGGAAGGCTGCTTTAAAGCTGGCAGAGAGCGGCAGCATTGAAGAAAAGTATGTGGAATTGTATGTGATCGCAATGCAGTCACTGATGGCGATGCTGCTCAATGTGGCAACGACGCTGGTCATAGGGTATCTGCTTGGTATGTGGTGGCACAGTGTAATCTTATTTGCTGCGTTCATTCCCCTGCGCTCTTATGCAGGCGGTTATCATGCAAGGGGCTACATCAGCTGCTATCTGGAGTCCTGCGTGATCCTTACAGCAATTCTTCTCATTACAAGAACCATCATACAAAGCCCCAAGCCGATGCCGGGGTTGTGGATTCTGTTCCTTATCGCGGCGGCAGTAGTCTTCCTGCTGGCGCCTCTGGCGGATGAAAACAAGCCCATATCGGAAAAGGAAGCAATTGTCTTCAAAAGGCGAGCAAGACTGATCTTGATTGTGGAAATAATCGTTTCCGTAGTTTTTGGAGCTATGAATGTGGATTACTGCTATGCAGTAATGATGGCTGTGATCCTCAGCGCGCTTCTGCTGTTGCTTTATAAATGCAGAGAAATCGTGATTTCACGTAAAGAAAAACTGAATATGTGATGAAAGAAAGGCTGCCTGTACAGATTGCTGCGTGGGCAGTCTTTTTCCATGTAGTGACGATGATGCAAACTTGTATTTGGCTTAGGGTCTGATTAGCTTTTGAAGGAATTGGATATGCTTGAATAGTAAATTTGTTGTTCTTGACCATGTTTCGGTATACCGATATAATAAAATTGGTGATGAATATGGATATTAACGAGATTCTAAAAGAAAAGGGTATGACAAGGTATCGTTTATCAAAAATAAGCGGTGTACCACATGCTACACTAAATGAATTATGTAGTGGGAAAAGCCGAATTGAAAAATGTTCTGCGGAAACATTATATAAAATAGCGAAAGCCCTTCATGTTTCAATGGAAATGTTGATTGAGGATGCAATAATTAGTAAAAGACAAAATGAGGAATTTCAGGCAATGCGAGAAGAATCTTATGAATATGGTTTACCGGAATATTTACAGAATGACCTTGATGCCTATAAAGAGGCGTTAAAACAGGGGTCGAGTATATTAGATTGTTTATGGGGCGAGTTGTACGGAAGCATTAATATTGCAGAAATTAGCGATGGTATCATTACATCAGAGCATGCAGATTATCTGAGGAAAAAGTATTTGTGGAGGTAATGGTATATGGTTGATTTTACAGGATGTAAAAGAATATTTGGAAAAGCCTATAATGGTGCTAATGGAAAGAAAATTGCTGTCGAATATAATGGGAATCAGTATATGTTAAAATTTCCACCATCTGCTAAAGAGAAACCTACTGGACTGTCATATACTAATAGCTGTATCAGTGAGCATGTTGCAAGTAGTATTTTTAATATGATTGGAATACTGGCACAACAAACATTTCTTGGAACCTTTAATGTAAATGGAAAAGAAAAGATTGTATGTGCTTGCAGGGATTTTACAGGGGATGGGAAGGTGCTATATGATTTTTGCTCCATTAAAAACTCTGTAATTGATTCTGTGCATAATGGTAGTGGAACAGAATTGGTGGATATTTTAGAAACAATAGAAAAACAACAGTTCGTGAATCCGGTAGTACTTTTAGAACATTTTTGGAATGTATTTATTGTAGATGCATTGCTGGGGAATTTTGATAGACATAATGGTAACTGGGGATTTATTGTCAACACAGTTTCGCAAACAGCGGAATTGGCTCCTATATTTGATTGCGGAAGTTGTCTGCTTCCACAGGCAGATGAAAAGGTAATGCAGAATGTCTTGGAAAATGAAGGGGAATTGAATGCCAGAATATATCAATTTCCGACATCTGCAATAAAGCAAAATGGAAAAAAAATTAATTATTATGATTTCCTTTTAGCAGCGGAGTATAAAGAATGCAATGAAGCCTTACTTAGAATTGTTCCCAAAATAGACATAGAGGCAATAAGTGCTTTTGTGGACAATGTGCCATATATCTCTAAACTTCAAAGAGAGTTTTATAAGACATATATTTGTGCAAGATATAAGAGTATTATTATATCAGCATACGAAAATGTTTTGAGACAACCTAGTTAATGGGAAAGTATGTTGCGAGGGGATTGAAGGAACACATTCAAATTAGGGGACAACGGGAATTTTCAAGAAGGCAAGTAATTACAAGGGAGGCATAAATGAATACATATATTTTTCTTTATCCAGAAACATCTTTTTTTGAGGTAAATCTTGTCGCCTATTTTATGAAGACGAAAGGGAATGTATCTATAGTTACAGAGAGGGACAATAAAGCTATATACACAAATGAGGGGATTAAAATCTTATCAGATATTTTTATTGATGAAATCCGTATTGAGGATATTGATGTTTTTGCTGTCTGCGGCGGGGAAATAAAGAATATCAAGAATAAGCCCTTATTATACCAGACCATAAAAAGCTGTGCGGCGAATGATAAAATTATTGGAGGAATTTGTGCCGGCAGAGATATTGTCAAAAATGCGCTTGATCTTAGCAACGATTCTAAAACCACATATGCAACTGATAAAATTATTTTAAGCCCCGGCAATGAATACGTGGATTTTGCATTAGAAATAGGAAAAGCCGCAGATATTTTTGAGGATGAAGATGATTACAATGAAACAATAAACTACTTTAAACTATTTAAAAGCGTAGAGTAAAAAATGTTTATGCAAAAATATCATGCAGATTAAAATGGAACGACACGTCTGTTTACTTTTCACACACTGACCAGCGCTGTGCTCTGAAAGGATAAATAGTAAACATAATGTTACACTTTGCAGGCTAACCGATAACGTAGCACAGGACAGGTAAATATACCAAAAGGAGTCCCTATAAAAACGTCAGCGCTTGGCGAGGTTCCTCACGAGCCTAGCGTCTGCTACGTTTTTATGGAGCGGGAGCGCGACGACGTTGGTATATTTACCTGCCCTGTGCGGACTACCGGCTATTCTACGAAAAGTAACTACGGCTGGGACCTTTTGCGGTCCCCGCCTTTTTGTTTGTTGTGATATTTGTTTTTGTGTGATAGAATATAGGTTAACATAGACATATTATGGAAATGTGTATTGAAACAAGAGGTAATGGAACATCATGAAATTACTCAGTGCAGTTGTGCCCTGTTACAATGAAGAAGAAAATGTAGCTGATTTTTATCAGGAGTTTATAAAGAATGAATCCTTTTTCCAGGAAAAGGAAGTGGAATTGGAGCTTTGGTATATCAATGACGGCTCCAAGGATCATACCGCCCGGGAGGTAAAGAAGCTGATAGAAAAGGACAAGCGTGTGCATTTGCTTTCTTTTTCCAGAAACTTCGGAAAGGAAGCTGCTCTCTATGCAGGTATGGAAAAGGCAAATGGTGATTTTGTAGTGTTTCTGGATGCCGATTTGCAGGATCCGCCATCGCTCCTGCCGGAAATGTACGGCTATCTGGAGCAGGGCTATGATTCTGTGGCGACAAGGCGCGTTACCCGTAAGGGAGAACCGCCTATACGCTCTCTTTTTGCAAGACTGTTCTATCGTCTCATGAAAAAATTTTCCAAAACCGAAATCATGGATGGCGCAAGGGATTATCGTCTGATGACCAGACAGGTAGTGGATGCTATTCTTTCCATGCCAGAGTACAACCGGTTCAGCAAAGGGATATTCGGCTGGGTAGGATTTGAGACCAAATGGCTTGAATTTGAAAATATCGAGCGGAAAAAGGGAGAGACCAAGTGGTCCTTCTGGAAGCTGTTCATTTATTCGCTAGAAGGGATAACTGCGTTTTCCACAGCGCCGTTGGCGTTTGCCGCTTTTATGGGGGTGCTGTTCTGTGTGGCGGCGTTTGTGTTTATTATTTTTATTATTGTAAGGAAACTTTTGTTTGGAGACCCCACTTCCGGCTGGCCCTCATTGGTATGTATTATTTCGCTGATTAGCGGAGTACAGCTCTTCTGTCTGGGAATTGTGGGACAATATCTTGCAAAAACGTATATGGAAGTGAAAAGAAGACCAATCTATCTTGTAAAAGAGGAAATTTAGATGGGAAATCAGGACAAGCTGGTCAGCATTATCGTTCCGGTCTATAATGCCGGTGCTTATATAGAAGAAACCATAGCCATGGTGCGTGCCCAGAGTTATAAGAATTGGGAATTGATTCTGGTGGACGACTGTTCACAAGATGACGGCAGGGCAAAGATTGAAGGCTGCATGGCAAAGGCGGATGGAAAGATCCGGTTGGTTGCAAAGTCTGTGAATGAAGGAGCGGCAAGGGCAAGAAATACCGGAATTGCACAGGCGAAAGGGAGATATATCGCATTTCTTGACGCAGATGATGTTTGGATGCCGGACAAGCTGGAAAAAGAACTGGCATTTATGGAAGAGAAGCAGGCAGCGTTTGTATTTACTGCCTATGAGTTCGGGGACGAAAATGCGAAAAGGACAGGAAAGGTAGTACATGTTCCGGAAGTCCTTGTTTATCGGCAGGCGCTTTCCAGAACCGTGATTTTTACCAGCACGGTTTTAATTGATACAGAAAAGACCGGCAGGGAATTGATTCAGATGCCGGATGTCAAAAGCGAAGATACAGCGACATGGTGGAAGATCCTGCGCAGCTTTAATGGCTATGGATTTGACGAGGTGTTGACCATTTACCGCAGACCGCCGAAATCCTTATCTTCAAATAAATTGGCGGCAGTCAGAAGAATCTGGAATCTGTATCGGAAGGAAGAAAAGCTTTCTTTGTGGTACAGTGTTTACAACCTGTTTTTCTGGGCACTGCGCGCTACGTTAAGAAGACTGTAGTTTGTATGCATGAGGTGTATAAGTGAAACGTTTGGAATCTCTGAAAAAAATAATCGTCTTATGGCTGAGTTATGTGATTCTGCTCGTGCAGACTGGAATTTACGCATATATCTGGCTGGAATATTATTATCCTATTCTCAATGACTTCAACCGGCGTCTGAAATATTATCGGAATGGTCATATTCTGATTATTGCGATTTATTTTGTACTGCTGTTTTTCTTTACTAATACTTATGGCGGGCTGAAAATTGGTTATTTGAAATCTATGGATATCTTTTTATCCCAGATTTTTGCATTATTGTTTGTAAATGTAATTACATATTTCCAGCTGTCCCTGATGCACAACTGGCTGGTTCCGGCAGACTGGTTTGTGTGGGCAACGATTTTACAGATGATGATTGCAGCAGCGTGGTCGTGGATCTGCAACGCTATTTACCGGAGAGTATTTCCGCCCAGAGATATGCTGCTTGTGCACGGAGAGCGGGATATCAAGGATATTCTTCGAAAATTCGCGTCCAGGAAGGACAAATATAATATTGTAAAATGCATAGATATTAAAGAAGGACTTATGAAGCTGGAAATGGAAATAAATAAAGGGTATGGAGCAGTGGTGTTGTGGGATATTCCCACTAAGGAGCGGAACCGGCTGATGAAATATTGTTACAGCAGATCCATCCGGGTTTATCTGATGCCCAAGATACCGGATGTGCTGATTAAAGGTTCTGACCAGATGCATCTTTTTGACACGCCGATTTTTCTTACCAGAGAGTATGCACTGACGGTAGAACAGAGGTTGGCAAAGCGGCTCATTGATATTGTGTGTGCGCTGCTTCTTCTGGTGATTGCATCGCCCTTTATGCTGATTACTGCGGTTTTGATTAAATGTTATGACGGCGGACCAGTGTTATATAAGCAGATCCGATGTACCATCGGCGGCAGGCGGTTTTCTATCATGAAATTCAGAAGCATGCGGGTGGACGCGGAAAAGGACGGTGTGGCAAGGCTGGCAGCCAAAAATGACAGCAGAATCACACCAATCGGAAAATTCATCCGGGCGGTGCGGATTGATGAACTTCCCCAACTTTTCAATATCTTAAAAGGCGATATGTCCTTTATCGGTCCCAGACCGGAGAGACCGGAAATTATTGAGCAGTATGTGGAGGAAATGCCGGAATTTGTATTTCGGATGAAGGTAAAGGCAGGACTGGCAGGTTATGCGCAGGTCTATGGAAAGTACAACACCACACCCTATGACAAATTAAAGCTTGACTTATCCTATATTGAAAATTATTCTATATGGCTGGATTTGAAACTGATGCTTCTGACACTTAAGATTCTGATTAAACCGGAAAGCACAGAAGGGGTCGATAAGACGCAGGTAACAGCCATGAAGGCTATAGAAGCAGGAGAACCTTTAAACAATGAAAATGGAAAAGAATGAAGAATATTTAAACAGGGGAATGGACTTGAAGCGGCTGATGCTGTATCTGCAAAAGAGGATATGGCTGGCTGTGGTATTGACGGTTTTAGGGGCTACCTGCGGCGGAGTCATTTATCAGGTGGCGCGTTCCGTGAAGATGCCGGTGGAATATGAGGCAGTGTCAAAGCTGTATATCAGTTTCGGACATGATGAAAACGGTGAAGTATATCAATATTATAATGGATACACATGGAATGATTTGTTAGATACGGATCCGATTCTGGATCTTGTCATGCAGGAACTTCCCGGTTATGAGCGGGAGGAGGTCATGGAAGCAACGACTGCCGAAATCTTGTCGGATATAAGGCTTCTTACCGTTAGGGTGAGAGGGGAAGATGAAAAATTCGTCCGCGAAATCAGGAGTGCGCTGGAAAGCGGATTGCGGGAATATGCCAGAGACAGCGAGGAACTGGATCAAATCAAAGTCCTCCGCTCCGGTGTGCCGGAGAGGGTATACTGGGATGACAGAACGACCTCTGCCTGTGTGGCAGGCGGGGTGCTTCTCGGAGTACTGTCACTTATCTTCATAGGCTTTAACTATGTTCTGGATGAATCCATCTATGTGCAGGAAGATATCGAGAAAAGGTATCACTACAAAGCCCTTGGAATCTTGACCCGGAACCAGAAGGGGTTGCAGCCGTATGCAAGGGAGTTGAAGGCAAACATTCATTATACATTGGGAGAAAAGAGAACTTTTGCTATTTTGGATATGGCGGATCATGCGGATACCCGCAGGCTGGAGATTGAAAGACTCTTAGACAGAGAAGGACTGGAGGCTTATAGCAGCAGCGCTTATGAGGAAGTCAGTCTTAACTGGAGCGTGCCGAAGGAAGAAGATGAATCCGGAAAAAGCAGTGAGTGGGATGTGCTTGCCTTCAACGCGAATGTCTTATCAGAAGATGAGTGCCGTCAGATCAGAGAAGCAGGCGGGGTAATGCTTTTGCTTCCGTTTGGAACAGACACGGGAAGAAAAACGGCGCGGATTTTAAGTTTCCTCAAAAATCAGGACTGTAAGGTGCTTGGTATGATCATTGCACAGGCTGATGAGGAATTTTTGAACCGCTACTATGCATAGAGGAGCGTTAGCATATAGGGAATGAGTGAGAAGAAGAAGCTGCAGGTACTTGCAGCAGCGGTAAAGCAGGAAGTGAATATGCTGGCGGAAAAGATGAATCTGGAGACGGATGCCATCATAGTGAATCAATGTGATCATTATGCTTATCAGGAATATCGGCATAAGGGCAGGTTGATTCGCTGTTTTTCCATGGCTGAGAGAGGCGTGGGACTAAGCCGGAATACGGCGCTTGCCCGTGCAGATTCAGAGTTATGCCTTTTTTCGGATGAGGATATTGTTTTTTATCCGGGATATGAGGAAATCGTGTGCCGGGCTTTTGAAAAAAACAAAGATGCGGATGTGATTACCTTTAATTTTAAGGTGGATCCGTCACGGGCTACTTATTATAATCAGTCGGAAAAGAGGATACGTTGGTACAATTACGGCAGATATCCCACCTTTGCGGTGGCGGCGCGCACAGAAGCTCTGCGCCGGGCGAATGTAAGCTTTTCCCTTCTTTTCGGAGGGGGCGCTAAGTACAGCAACGGGGAGGACAGCCTGTTCTTACATGATTGTCTGAAAAAGGGACTTCATTTATATGCGCACACAGAGGAATTGGGCGAGGAGGTTTACCGGGAATCCACATGGTTCAAGGGTTATAACCAAAAGTTTTTTATAGACAGAGGCGTGCTGTACCATCATTTGTACGGCGTTCTGGCGAAGGTCTTTTCCCTGCGTTTTTTGTATGCACACAGAGGTGAGATGTTAAAAGAGATGTCCCTTGGGGAAGCGTACCGGCTGATGAAGCAGGGAATCAAAGAAGGAAAGAACAGAAACGGACTTACCAAAGGGGTATAAATATGGTTTTATATATTATGGTGGCGGTGCTGACAGTCCTGCTTGGACTGATGGTGGATAACCGCTGTAAAAAACAGCAGAATATCGTCAGCAGGCAGCAGATACTGAACGGACTTTGTCTGGTATCTGTTTTTCTGCTTTTGTTCGGCACAGCGGCATGCCGGCTGAATGTGGGCAATGATTATGCCAAATATGTAGAGTTCATGCATCTTATTAACTGTGATGCCTTTGTGCCCACAGAGTTTGGCTTTAACCTGGTGGTGAAGATCCTTTACGGCATCAGCGGTTTTGAGAATTATTTGCTGGTCTTTGCCTTTTTTGCTTTCTTTACGATTCTTCTGTTCTTGATTGCCATATATAGGCAGGCAGATTCCTTTGCGTTTAGTTTTTTCCTGTTCATGGCTTTTGGGTATTATTTTCAGTCTTTCAACACGGTGCGTTATTATCTTGCCCTTGCCATAGCAGTGATTGCCATTCCTTATGTACTTCGCAGGGAATGGGTCAAATTCCTTCTTCTGGTGCTGATTGGGGCAACGCTCCACAAGTCGGTTCTGGTAGTGATACCGCTATATGTTTTGGCATCTTTGTCTTGGAAAAAGTGGCAGCTTGCCATAGCGGCGGTGTTCTGTTCCACCTTCTTTTTCATGCAGGACTTTTATCTGAAAGCAGTTGTGTTTCTTTATCCGACCTATGAGGACACGGAATATCTGGAAGGGGGAACCAGCCTGGTAAATATTGCCCGCTGTCTGGCGGTGCTGGTGCTGGCTTTAATCTGTTATAAAAAGACGGTGAAGGACGACAGTCGGAATCGTTTTTACTTTTATTGCAACTTAGGAGCGCTGGTGATGTACGTGTGCTGTTCCTTTTTGCCAATCATATCCAGAATCGGGTATTATCTGACCATAACCCATATCTTTTTCCTGCCGGCGCTGCTTTCCGGCATAGAAAATGAAAAGGTGAGAAAATTCTTCACTGCAGGCGTGATTGGAGCGGCAATCTTGTATTTTGGAATTTTCATCTTGATGAAGGCAGGGAACGATGGATTGAGGATCTTGCCCTACGAGACCTTCCTGTTCCACGATATGGTGCCCATTCTCTCAGATGTGAATTGAGGCAGGGAGGAGAGCGATTATGAAGGAACCATTTTTTTCAATTATTGTGGTGTGTTTAAATCCCGGCGAAAAACTGCAAAGTACCCTTGAAAGTATTAAGAGTCAGACATTCCACGATTTTGAAGTGATCGTGAAGGATGGAGGCTCCGTGGATGGCTCACTGGCGGATGCAGAGGAACTGGCAAAAGCCTGGGAACTGGATGGGCGGAGGCTGCGGCTTGTCATAAAGAAGGATAAAGGAATTTATGATGCAATGAATCAGGCGGCGAAGGAAGCGGCGGGAAGATTTCTCTATTTCCTAAATTGCGGAGACTTATTCTATTCTGCGGATGTGCTTAAGAAGATGTGGGAGTTCATGGGTGCAGAAAAAGCGGAAAAAGGGATTTATTATGGAGATATTTATGAGAGAAAGACGGGTCAGAGGGTTCCTTCAAATCCTCATATAGATGCCTTTGCATGTTACCGGAATGTACCCTGCCATCAGGCATGCTTCTATTCCAGAGAGATTTTGGACAGGCATTGTTTTGACATAAGTTATCGTGTAAGAGCGGATTATGAGCAATTTTTGTGGTGTTTTCTTGACGGTGATAATAAGGAAGAGTTTAATTTTGCTTATAATAATGAAGTGATTGTGGATTACGAGGGAGGCGGTTTTTCGGAGACAAAGGAAAACCGCAGAATTTCAGCGAAGGAGCATAAAGAGATTACGAAAAAATACCTCTCCCGAGGGCAGCTTTTTCGGTTTCGCCTAATCATGTGGCTGACGCTGGCGCCCCTTAGGACGAAAATTGCAGAAAATGAAAAGACGGCGAAGATATATAATTGTTTGAAGGAAGCTATATATGCCAGAAAAGGATAAAAATGAAAAGAGTTTTATGGATTTGTAATATCATGCTGCCTGCAATCGGGCAGGAACTGAATCTGCCTTACAGCAACCGGGAAGGATGGCTTTCCGGTATTTTTGAGAGGGTTCAGAAAAAGGAAGCCCCCTTTGTATTGGGAATCTGTTTCCCTCTAGGCGATGCGGTGGGAGTAAAGCGCCTTCTGGTCCAAAATGTGACCTGCTATGCCTTTGCAGAGGACCTGAACAGACCGGAGATTTATGACGCCCGGATGGAGGGAGATTTCAAACGGATCATAGAGGATTTCGAACCGGATCTGATTCATATTTTCGGAACAGAGTTTCCGCATACACTGGCGGCGGTGCGGGCTTTTAACCGCCCCGATAAAGTGCTGATTGGAATTCAGGGACTTTGCAGTGAGATTGCCAAAGTCTATATGGCGGGGTTGCCCGAGCAAGTGCAAAAGGATATAACTTTCCGGGATTTCATCCGTCGGGATTCCATACGAAAGCAGCAGGAAAAATTTATCCGCCGGGGTGAAAATGAGATCAAGGCACTTAAGGGCTGTAGAAATATTACCGGCAGAACCCGTTTCGACCAAGAAGGAACCGTCAAAATCAACCCGGATGCCCGCTACTATCCCATGAACGAAACCATGCGTTCAGAATTCTACACGGGAAAATGGACCATGGAAGACTGCCAGGAGCACAGCATCTTTCTGGGACAAGGAGACTATCCCCTAAAGGGAATGCACTTTGCATTGGAAGCCCTGGCACTCCTTACCCCCAAATACCCTGACATCAGGCTATACGTAGCAGGAAACAGCATCTTAAAATATGACACTCTAAAAGAAAAAATAAAACTCCCTGCCTACGGAAAATACCTGCTTTCCCTGATAAAAAAGCACCGCTTAGAAGATAAAGTAATTTTATTGGGAAAACTGAATGCCCAGGAAATGAAACAGCAGTTCCTAAACAGCAGCGTCTTCATCTGCCCCTCGGTATTGGAAAATTCCCCCAACACCGTAGCAGAAGCCCAGCTCCTAGGCGTCCCCGTCATAGCATCCAGGGCAGGAGGCATCCCCGATATGATTACCCACGGAAAAGACGGTCTCCTATTTCCCATCGGCGATGCCGCTCAAATGGCTAAGCAGATAGAATCTCTATGGGACCGAACCAAAGACGAAAACGGTCTCTGCCTCGCCGAGCGAATCTCCGAAGGCGCCAGAAGAAGAGCCCGTATAGCCCACGACGGAGAAGCAAATTACCTAAGACTGCTGGAAATATACGAAGCAATAGAGTAAATAGCATTGACATAAAGTAGCGAGGGTACAAATATGACCATAACCTTCATATCCAACTACATCAACCACCACCAAATCCCCTTCTCCAACGCCTGTTATACCCTTCTGGGAGAAGGTTACCACTTTGTCCAGACCCAGCCTATGGAGCAGGAGCGTTTATCTATGGGCTGGAACACAGAAGGAGAGGGGCTCCCTTACGTGTGCCGCCTATACGAGGAAGAAGAGCAGGCTCTTCAACTGATCATGGAAAGTGATGTACTGCTGGCAGGGTGGAGTAATCGGGAAGACCTGGTTCAGAAGCGTCTGAACGCCGGCAAGCTGACCATACGGATCAGCGAGCGTCTATATAGGGAAGGACAGTGGAAAGCAATTTCGCCCAAAGGACTCGTGCATAAATTTAAAGAGCACACCAGATATCGGAAAAGCCCGGCATATATTTTGTGTGCTGGCGCCTATGTGCCTTCCGATTTCCACATCATACATGCTTACCCGGAGAAAATGTTCAAGTGGGGATATTTCCCGGAAACCAGATCATACACGGAAGATGAGTATGAGCAGATGAAGCCGGAGGATGGAAAGATGGTGGATATCATCTGGGCGGGACGCTTTATACCGCTGAAACACCCGGAATATATGATCCGCCTTGCAAAGTCGCTGAAGACGAAGAAAGAGGGAAATGGGGAAGTGTGCATCCATATGGTGGGCGGCGGTGAGATGGAGGAAGAATTGAAGGCGCTTGCCATGGAATACGGCGTGGAGGAAATGATTACTTTTTACGGATTCAGGACGCCGAATCAGGTGCGCAGCATCATGGAAAAAAGCCATATCCATGTTTTTACCAGCAATCATTTAGAAGGCTGGGGGGCAGTGGTAAACGAGGCGATGAACAGCGGATGCGCCGTGGTTGCCAATGTACAGGCAGGGGCAGTACCTTATTTGATACAACACGGGAAAAATGGAATGGTCTACCCTGACGGCAGCTATGAAAAGATGGAGGAAGCAGTGTGCTATCTGCTGGAACATCCCGAAGAAAGAAGAAAGATGGGAAGGGAAGCTTACCGGACCATCACCTCTAAGTGGAATGCACAGCATGCGGCGAAGGAGCTGCTTCGTATGATAGAAGGATTAAGAGAAGGCAAGATAGAACCGGCAAAGGAGGGCCCTTTAAGCCCGGCGCCGGTCATATCTCCGGGGAAAATGTACGACTGGATGATGAAAGGAGAAGGAAGATAATGGAACAGTCACAAAGACCTACGTTGATTAGTGTTATTGTACCGGTTTATAATACTTATGATTTACTTTCAAGGTGCGTGAATTCTATACGCAGACAGACCTATCGGAATCTGGAGATTATATTGGTGGACGATGGCTCCACGGACAACAGCGGCGCTCTTGCAGAAAAGATGGCGATGGAGGATAAAAGAGTACGGGTCTTCCACAAGGAAAACGGAGGTTCTTCCTCTGCAAGAAATCTGGGAATAGAGAAAGCGCGGGGAGATTTTATCGGATTTGTGGACAGTGACGACTACATAGAGCCTGAAATGTATGAAAGACTTCTTGCGGTGGCGATAGAAGAAAACCTCCTTATGGTGCAGATATCCCGGGATGAGATTGACGAGCAGGGGAACCGGATGCCTGACGTATGTGTTCCGCCCGAGCAGCCGGAACTTTGGGAATGCGAAAATTTCATGCGGGAACTTTTACTTCACAGGGGGGACAGTTCCTTTTGTACAAAGCTGCTTCATGCCTCCTTATTAAAAGAAGAGCGCTTCCCTGAGGGGGAGTTGAACGAGGATTTTTATCTTTTGGTCAGACTTCTTCCTAAAATACCGGCGGTAGCAATTTTGCCGGAACAGGAATATCACGTTTTTTACAGATATGGCAGTAACACCAGGACCCGAAATCAAGATGAATTCCCCCAGGTTTTTACAGATATTGTGAAAAATGCAGACAGGGTCTATGAAATCGTAGGCAGGGAATATCCGGCGCTTTTGCCGGAAGCAATGCGGTTTGGGTTGTTTCAGCGTTTAGATTATATGCTACATATTCCCATTTCGCTTATGAATAAGGAAAATGAATTTTACTGTCAGGTGAAGAATTACCTGAAAAAACACAGAAAGGACGTTCTTCATTCTGAGTACCTTACCAGAAGAAACAAGGTGTATCTTCTGCTTCTTGGTACGGCACCCAGGTTTGTGCGGAGAGTCCATAAGATTTTAAAAGGAAAAAATTGAGGATAGGAATGAAAAAGAAGATCAATTATAGCTTTATAGGAATCATGGCAGCTATGCTTTTGCTGCAGTTGCTTGTGCTTCTTTATTTCGGAAACAGAAAAGCGGGATTCCATGAAGATGAGATGTACACATATTATTCCAGTAACAAGACGGCGGGACTGTTCGTTAATGACAGGCAGTGGATGGAGCGGGATCAGCTTCGAAATGATTTTGTAGTGCTTCCGGGAGAAGGATTCCGTTATACTGTGGTAAAACAGATGCAGTCATGGGATGTACATCCGCCTCTTTATTACTATATTTTTCACACGGCATGTTCTCTGTTCCCCGGGGCTTTCAGCAAATGGCTGGGAATCGGGGTAAATATGATTGCCTATGTATTCTCTTATCTGTTGCTGGCTTATGCGGCATATACTGCGGCAACGCAGAAAGGCAAAAGCAGGGAGAAAAGCCAGAGCAGCGCAGCGAGGGACGCGGCAGACACGGAGAGAGAAAAGAGAAGAGGAGAAGCGCTCTCGTTCCTCACCTGTCTTTCGTGGGGCTTTAGCAGCGTGGTTATTTCGGGCGTAATGTTCATCAGAATGTACCAGTGGCTGACTTTGTTTATCCTTCTTTGTCTTATGTTGCACCTGCGTGCAGTGAAAACACAGGACTTTAGGATAAGAACTTTTCTTCTCCCGCTGGCGATTACTGTGTTTTTTGGATTTCTGACCCAATATTACTATATCATTTTCCATTTCTTCCTAGGGCTGGGATTCTGCCTGTTTCTCTTAAGAAGCAGGAAAATAAAGGAAATGTTTGCTTATGCAGCCGCCTGCGCAGCAGGACTTCTGGGCGCGGTCTGCTATTATCCTTCAAGTCTGTCCCATATATTCAGAGGCTATCGAGGGACAGAGGCTGTCAGCGAATTTGGAGATGTGTCTAACACATGGGGAAGACTGCGCTTTTTTTACGGATTATTTGATGACTATGTGATGAACGGCACCCTAAGCTGGTGGCTTCTTGCCATCTGTCTTTTGGCAGTGACGACGGGATATCTGCGGAAAAAAGGAAAAATCCAGATCGACTTTTGGAGTCCTTCCATAGGGCTGATTCTTTTTGCATCCGTTGGATACTTTTTTACCATATCCAAAACCGCCCTTCTCTTGGGAGAAACCTCCAACCGATACCAACTCCCCATTTACGGGCTTTTGCTGTTCCTTATTCTCTACAGCGCATGGACCCTTCTTTCAGAACTGACGGCGCCTGCCGTCCAAAGGATAGGACAGCAGAAAAGTTATTGGATTATGACCGCAGCATTTGCCCTGCTGCTGGCACTGACGAATTTCTTATCCGTCAGAAATGATAAAGTTTTTTTCCTTTACGAAGAAGAAAAAGAAATCATGGAATTTGTACAATCCCACAAAGACGGCACCGTAGTCGTACTGTACAATGAAGCTTCTCCAGACAACATCTGGCGCTTGTCCGACGAACTGATGCAGTACGAAAAGACCTATCTGGCAAGCCAGGCAGACACCACCCAGGTCACCGACCAGACGATCACGACATCCCCAACCTTGCTCGTCTATGCTGCAGATCACGAAAACCAAGAGGAAGCCTTAGAGAACCTCCTAAAATCAAACCAAAACCTTAATTCCTATCGAACCATCGCCCAAAAGGGGTTATGGACGCTATACTTATTTGAATGAACATACTGGCAAGCCCTCATGCAACCCAAAATATACAAAGAAAAACCCAAACGCACCACAAACTTGATTGAGGTTGCTCTCGTGCAACTGTAAACTAAAACCCATAAAACACAAAAACACAGTGAAACGAGGAGGAATCAAAATGAGTTTTTCAGAAAATTTACAGTATTTAAGGAAACAGAAAAATATTACTCAGGAACAGCTTGCGGAACAATTAGAGGTCTCCAGGCAATCGGTTTCTAAATGGGAGTCAGGACAAAGCTATCCTGAGATGGAAAAGCTGTTGCAGATATGCGGTATGTTCCAATGCAATCTGGATACAATGATGCAGGGAGATATCAGCAAAGAGTTTGCGGAGGATGTGCATGGCTATGATCAGTTCAAGAACCAGTTTTCCAGATGGATATCGGCAGGAGTAGGGCTGATTCTGTTTGGTATCAGCGCTATGTTGATACTGACCGGTATGGGAATCGATGAGGTGGTGAGCGAGGCAGTGTTCTTTGGCTTTATGATTATTGCAGTCTTGATTTTTATTGTTATGGGGATGCAGAATGAGAGATTTAGCAAAAAGCATTCTCAGATTGAAGATTTTTATACAGAAGATGAAAAAGAAAATGCCTACAGAAAGTTTACAGTAAGAATTGCGGTGGGTGTAGGAATGATTTTGATAGGGCTTCTTCTTATGATAGTCATGGATGGCAGATTGGAAAATGTGCTGGAAAGTCATGGAATGGAAAGTGCGGCACAAGCGGAGGGATTGGTGTATGGCGTTTTTATGCTGATGGTCACAGCTGCAGTTACCATTCTTGTTTACGGAGGTATGCAGAAGAGCAAGTATGATATTGAACAGTATAATAAGGAAACAAATCCATCTCCTGAAAAGAGAAAGACAGATGCACTGATTTCGAAAATATGCGGCTGTATTATGCTTCTTGCAACCATTGTCTTTTTGGTGTGGAGTTTCACTACAGCTGCCTGGAATATAACTTGGATTGTTTATGCAATAGCCGGTATCTTATGTGGTATTGTAAAGGTTGCACTTTCAAAGGACGAAAAGTGATTAATAAAAAATTTGCTGTAATCTCTGATTTATGGTATGATGTTCGGAAAGGGTGGAAACAGTGATATTTAGGGGATTCACACAGGACATTCACCCTGCAAATCACAAAATCAGTGGAGGAATTTTCATGTTGTTGGATAATAAAACGATTCTTATAACCGGTGGAACTGGTTCTTTCGGCAAATGTTTTACAAAATATGTACTTACAAATTATGACCCGAAGAAGATCATTATCTATTCCAGAGACGAGTTCAAGCAGTTTATGATGGAGAACGAGTTTAAGGAATATAAGGACAAACTCAGATTTTTTATCGGTGATGTGAGAGATAAAGAAAGATTAAGAAGAGCTTTTGAAGGAGTAGATTATGTCATTCATGCAGCGGCATTGAAACAGGTGCCGGCGTGTGAGTACAATCCCAATGAGGCAATCAAGACCAATATTCACGGCGCTCAGAACGTGATTGACGCAGCGCTGGATACGGGTGTGAAGAAGGTGGTGGCGCTTTCCACGGATAAGGCGGTAAATCCGGTCAATCTTTATGGCGGAACAAAACTGGTATCGGATAAATTGTTCATTGCAGCCAATGCATATGCGGGTGCCAAAGACATCAATTTTTCCATTGTCCGTTACGGTAATGTGGCAGGGAGCCGGGGCTCTATTATTCCCGTGTTCCAGAATATCATCAAAAATGGCGGGACAGAACTTCCGATTACAGATTACCGTATGACCCGTTTCTGGATCAGCCTGACCCAGGGTGTGGAACTGGTTATCAAGGCGTTAGAAGAGGCAACCGGGGGAGAGACCTTTATCAGTAAGATTCCTTCTTTTAAGGTGACGGATCTGGCGCAGGCGATGCTGCCCGGATGCAAGATGCCGGAAATCGGCATCCGTCCCGGTGAAAAGCTGCATGAAATCATGGTGACAGTGGAAGACTCCGCGACTACCTACGAATATGACAAGCATTTTATCGTATATCCGCAGGTGGTATGGAATGAGAAGCAAAAGATCAACTTAAGCGGCAGCAAGGTTGAAGACGGATTTTCTTACAGCTCCGGCAACAACAAAGAATGGCTCAGCGTGGAGGACATTAGGGAGCTGCTTAAGAATGTGGAACTTGAGAAATAAAAAGCCGTGCTTCGGTGAGGCTTGATAGTAACGAAATGACAGGTTACTGTATATAGTGTAGTAAAGAGAAAATAAGGTGTGCCGGGACTCCCGGTGCACCTTTTCTGAATGCTGTCCTTAAAGGGACAGCATGTAACAGAGCGTATCTTTAGGAGGCAGCATGGATATCAGAATATCAGAACAGTACATAAGGGAGGCAATGGAACTGCACAAGGAAAATCCTGCGGTAGATGCACATTTGGATCTGGCAGGTGAAATTCTTTTAAGGAATCAGGCAGGGGAAAGAGATATTGTAAAGCGTTATTATTTGCACCGCTTTCAAACGGCGGGGATAAGGCTCGTGGTTTCTTCTGTTTATGTGGAAAACGGAAATCTTGAACGGGGATGGGAAAATGCGCTTCGGCAGATTGAGGCGTTAACGGAGGATGTAAAGGAATTAAAGGAAGTCCTGCTGGTTAGGAGCGGAGAGGACATAGCAAGGATGCTGGAGGAAAAGAAGATTGGCATACTGCTTTACATGGAAGGACTGGATTGTATAGGCGAGGAAATTGAAAAAATAGATGAATTGTATCGTCTAGGTGTGAGAGGGGCATCTCTTACATGGAGCAGACCAAATGCACTGGCAGTGGGATGCTGCAAGGCATTGGAACACAGACAAATACCTGGAGGATTGACGAGGGCAGGAAAGGAAGCAGTGAGGAAACTGGAGGAATTGTCTATGTTCCTTGACGTGAGTCATTTGAATGATGAGGGATTTAAGGATGTGTGCCGGACGGCGCGCAGAAGTTTTATTGCAACCCACTCCGGCAGCCGGCATGTTTATGACAGTTTTCGTAATCTGACCGATGAGCAGATGGACGCCCTTGCACGGCAGGGAGGAATCATGGGCATGAACGGATGCAAGTATATTGCAGGTTCCCTTGACGGCAATCATCTGGAAATGCTCTGCCGGCACATAGAGTATGAAGTAGAAAGAGTAGGAGCAGAGCATGTGGGATATGGATTTGATCTGTGCGATTCCTACGACCAGGCAAGAGCTGCGCTGAAAGGCGAATGCTATACGGACAGGGATGACTGCCTTCTGCATCATGGGCAGGTACCGCTGGTAAATGCTGCCCTGCTTCAGAGGGGGATGGACATTGAGGATGTTAAGCGCATTATGGGAGGAAACTTTATCCGATATTTTATTAATATTCTGACAAAAGGATGAAAGAAGGGAAGAAATTTTCTCCCTTCTTTCATCCATAGGAATTTCTCTTTTTATTTCTTGTTTACGGGAATCCATACTTCGCTCTGATAATCAGCATCTGTCATGTTTCCTGAATTAGAGTACCATTCAATATTATATTTGCCTGCCAATTCATATTCTGCGTTTCCCGGAAGCCACTCTTTCCAAATCTGCGCATTAACCGTCTGAATTGCGTCAGGTATTGCGCCCACACATTTAAATTTTGCCCATTCTGAATCAGGTAAATCATATATTTCCAGTCCGGGAGGAATCTCTCCTCCCATATACCTTCCGGCAATCATGTAGAGAAACTTTCCGTCTTTGCCGATATCATCAATGCATACACCAAATTCACCAATACGATTGTCATATACGGCTTGCTCAATTTCATTTGCGGGTGTATTTTCTGTGAAAAGACCCTGACTGTACTTTTCGTAAATTTCATCCCAGAACTTGGGAATTTCCTCTTGGGAGTTCTCAAAGGAAAACTCCTTTGAAAAACCAATAATTCTAAAACCTGCCATTTTCTCAACTGTAAAATCCATTTTTTCTCCTCCTTGAATTACAATACTTATTCTTAGTGGGTGAAAGGGTTTCATGAGGTGCCGGTTTTTACGAACCTCGGATGGGGTGGCGCCATGAAAACGAGTGAATGCTTTCGTAAAGCTTTCAGGAGTTTCATATCCGTATTTATATGCGATATCGATGATTTTCTCTTTGCTCTCTGCAAGCTCTAGCGCCGAGTGATAGAGTCTTCGGTTTCTGATATATTCACTAATAGAATATCCGGTCATGATTTGAAATCCTCTTTGCAGATACATGGGGGAAATATGAACATAATCAGCGACTTCTTTCGGGTCTTGGATATCAAGCAGATGATTCTCTATGTAGTTTATCGCACTCTTAATGCAAATGATCCATTCCATCGTGATTTTCCTTTCGCTTCATGTTACAGTGTAATTTTAGCAGGTGTATGGCATCTGTTCCTGACATTTTTGAGAACGATTTGTCCAATTTAGTAAGCTTATTCTTTCTGGACCGCTAAGTCGGCTTTGGATAAAATTATATCATGATGTTTGCCGCAATGGTAATGAATAAATATTCCACTTTCAAAACTGCGTATTTTATGGTATGGTTATGTACAAGTCCCAATTTTATGAGGTGAAAGTATGGAACACATAGTAGAACTGGAGGGAATCGTCACAGGTTTCAATGTCACTGAGTATTGTATAGACTGTATATGTCGGAAGGATTTGCTTAAAATTGATAAATATTCCCACGATATTATCTGTCAAAGAACAGTTTTTGAGAAAGAAGGATTGTCAAGAATGCGGATATGTTGGAGTGTATGGTAAAGTGTAATGTGTCAATTTTGACAGCATCAGATGCTCACTCGCCACAAAATGTTGGCTTATATATTAAAGAGATGAACGATTTGATTCAATCTGTATAATTGAAAGTTACAAGTGAAATTATGGTGTGAGACTTTCAAATAACGTAAAGGAATGGTTATTAATATGAAAGATATTATAGCAAAATATAGAGGAAATTATATTGCGGAGATGCGTAAAGATGTAGGGCATGCGCCTCTTATGGTAATAAGTTGTGGAGTTATTATCGAAAACGATAAAGGGGAAATATTACTCCAAAAGCGACGTGATAATGGACTTTGGGCACTCATTGGTGGTTCTATGGAGATTGGTGAGAAATTTATAGAAGTGGTAAAAAGAGAGGCATTTGAAGAAGCCGGAATTGAAATAGAAGAACTGACATTATTCGGTATTTATTCGGGGGAAGATGGAATTATCACTTATCCAAATGGAGATATTTGCTACGGGACAGGTATCATTTTTAAGACAAATGTGTATAATGGGGAAATACAAAATAATACAGAAGAAGCACTGGAACATAGATTTTTTAATAAAACACATCTACCTGATAATATTAATAAATATGATGAACGGGTAATTATTGATTGGACAAAAGATTTACAACAAGTAATTGTTGATTGACTACATTCCCCACAGATGCTGTGGGGAAAGTTGCATTAATTGATATTTTTACCATAAATCCAGAGAATCTTCAGCATCTATCCACATCTGCATATTGCCCTCAAGATAAAGACGGGCATATTCCAGTGGCTCATCAATAGCAAGAGCATTTAAGGCACATTCCGAGCAGGGAGTAGTCTTTAGCTCTTTCGCTGCTTCCCAACAGTCAATCCGTAAAAGACATCCGGCAGTAGTTGCTATGTCTATACTATTGTGGTGTATGTTGTATTCTGCATATATGATATTCATCTTATTTGTCCTTTCTCAAAATATTGTGAAAGCATTTCAATCAGTTCTTTCCGCCCAATTTATTCTGTGCTATAATTTATTACAGGTTTTTTCCCCTTATTTTTGCCCTTATGAGAGTTCGTAACATGAGGGAAAAGGATATAACACAAGGGGAAGTCTGGGGCAAACTCACTTGCTATAAATTTAGTGTTTTCAAGGGGTTGCAGACCTTTTGAAGATAAGATATAACAGTTAATAAATGCTATAAAAAGTGTCTTATCAGAATTCCGGTTTATGGAGTAACACGATTGATAATCCGGGGAAAAGATTTATAAAAATTCGCCAGCCTCGAATTTGGATGCATCGGGAACACAAAAGCAAATTGGGACAATATTAAAAGTATTTTAATTAGCTTACACAACCCGCATGGGTTGTGTTATAATTTTTTTGTATTCTTTCAACTAAAATCAGAAGAGTTTGTAAAGTCAAAGACGAGAGGGGAAAATGAACAAAGGAAAACAAAGAATTGGAATATGTTTTATGACTGCAATAATGCTTGTTGCTGTCTCTATATCAATCCTTAAACTGGATGTACGGGCAGGATTTGGCGATTTTAATGATTATAGTGATTCCGGCAGTGATTACAGTAGTGATTACAGCAGCGACAGTAGCGATTGGGATAGTGATTGGGACAGTGAATGGGAGGTTGATGTTCATGGGGACGGATTTACTGTCAGCACGCATCATAATGGTAATGTGGGCACGATTTTTATTGTTTCGGAAGTTATTTTCTTTGTGTTTGGAATTTTGATGATTTTTATACGGATTTTGGCTGTGAAGAACAGACCCCGGCAGTCGTCCACTGTGGGCAGATCCCAAAAGACCTTGCCGGATCGTACGGATGAAATCAGCAGAATCATTCAGGAAAGAGACACATTTTTTACAGCGCCGGATTTTCTTTCTTTTGCAAGGCAGGTATACATGGATATTCAGTCTGCTTGGGAGAAGCGTGACCTTGGTCCTGTAAGAGGCGTGCTGCATCAGAATCTATACCAGCAGACGAACCGCCAGATTCAAGAAAAGATTGAGGATGGCATTGTAAATCATCTTGAAAGAATCAGCATCAACACAGCATACCTAACCTCCTACAGAAGGGATAGAGAGTACGAATATCTTACGACTTACCTGGCTGCGAGCATGATCGATTATCAGGTCAAGGAAGCTACCGGGGAGATCATCTTAGGTGATAAGACGACCAGATGGAATCTACAGTATAAGATGACCTTTATGCGCTCTGCGGATGCTAAGACCAGAAGCGCTAAAGAAGCAGACCGAGGCTTTGTATGCCCTAACTGCGGCGCACCGCTTAAAGGCACGTCCTTTGGAGAATGCGAATACTGCGGAAGCGTTGTCACAACAGGCGCATATGACTGGGTATTATCCAGCTTTGGCGTGGTAAAAAATGACACGGTTGATGAAGGAATCAAAGTGAATTAAGGAATATACAAAGAAGGGGTGTAGAACTTACCCCTTCTTAATTTGAAATGTGTCTTCGAGAAGCAGCCAGTTGGGGCGGAAAAATCGCATAATCTGCCAATAGCCCATACCGCGCAGGGAGTAGATTGGCAGGAGCGAAAATTTTTCACGATAACTCCTCACGTCCTCGAACCATACTTCATGAAGCAGTCCATCCTTCTCATATTGAAAATGAGGGGACATGGCGGTTTCGTCGAATTGAATGGCGACGCCTGCGTCTATGGCAATCTGAACAGCTTCCAGATTACCGATGGTCCGTGCCTTGGAGGTACCCCTTACATAAGGCAGGGTCCAATCATAGCCATAGTTGGGAATGCCAAGATCGATTTTGGATGGATCAATGCGGGTGGCGGCATAATCGACGACTTCCCGGACTTTATTGATGGGCGCGACAGCCATGGGCGGCCCGTAGGTATAACCCCACTCGTACGTCATAAGCAATACACTGTCTGCCGCCTCGCCGAGCAGCCTATAATCCTTTCCGGCATAGAGCAGCCCGCTCTGCGTATCTGAAGTTTTAGGGGCAAGGGCGACTGATACGTGATATCCATAGGGAGCAAGATAATCTCTAGTATCTGCCACAAAGTCGGCGAAAGGAATCCGGTCTTCGGGCAGAATGTATTCAAAGTCGATATCGACTCCCTGAAATCCTTTTTCTGAAAGGGTGGAAAGAAGATTGGAGAGGAGATTGCTTTTCACTTCTTCGCTGTTTACCAGGGTGGAAATCAGAAAATTGTTAAAATTGCCGTCGGGTCCGAAGGGAGTGAGGGTAAGGAACGGACGTACACCTTCCATAAGGGCAGAACGAATCATAAATGTGTCGTCAACTTCTGGAGGAACCAGTTCCCCTTCGGTCGTAAAGCCATAAGAAAATACAGACAGCGAAGTGAGGTATGGCAGAGTATCGTCAAGGACGTCCTGTCTGATAAAGGGATAAGCATACCCGTTGACATAAGCTGAATATGAACGGGATGAGGTGTTTCCTACAGATAAAAGTAATGCCTGACCGATGGCAAGCGCATAAGGATAGAACAGCTGATTATTAAATATAATGGATGCTGCCGAAATTCCAAAATTGTCCGCTATGGAATCTACGGTATCACCCTCTTTTACCACATATATTTCCATATAAAATCCTACTGCATTTTTATTTATTATATGCAAAAAATAATTATTTGATTTTGGCTGTTACAGAGCCGGGGCAGCACATGTTGCGGTTGCATAATATGCAAAAAAAATTTATAATAAAATTAATGGCAGAACGCAGGAATAACAAGCCGCTTATGACAGCAAGCGAAACGATAGAAAGTTTGCGAGGTATGACATATGGAAAAAATTGAATATGAAGAGCGCATCAAAGAACTTGAGAATCAGGTCAAACGAATGAAGGAACGTTACCAGATATTGGAGGAGACGACCTCAGCGTTGCTTTTTGAATATAAACCAAGTAAAGACGTGATGATATTCAATTATAATTTTCCTGACAATAAAAGCAGAAATGTAATTGAAAACTACCATAAATATGTAAAGGTCTCTCCGTTGGTACATCCGGATCATTTGAAAAAGTTTATGGATGCACTGGATGAAGCGTCAACTATACCGATGCGCGGAGAAATTGAATATCTGAGTAAGGTTTCAAGCGAGGAGTTCCAATGGCACAAGACTTACTATTCCAGCGTTGCAAATAAAGAGGGAGAAGTCTCAAGTGTGTTTGGCAGAATTCAGAATATACATGAGACTGCGTCTGAAATGCACGAAATGTTGCACAGGGTTGAGACAGATTTTCTGACAGGACTGTATAATAAGAAAGCGGCAACGGATAAAATAACTAAATGGCTTAAAGATAACCCCACCGGAGAGGCGGAAATGATCATGCTTGATCTGGATGATTTTAAGGGAATCAATGATGCTTACGGTCATGCATTTGGAGATGAAATATTAAAAGAAACAGCACGAATAATAGAAGCGAGTTTTTCGGAGGATGATATTCTTTCCCGTTTTGGAGGGGATGAATTCATTATATTTGTGAAGAATAAACCGCTTAGAAGCGCAGAACGCATGGTGGATCATCTGATGCAGACGCTGACAAAGGAAATAACCAGCATGGAGCAGCCTTTGCAATGTAGTGTGGGGATAGCCATGCGGGCATTAAAATATGATGATTATGAAGCATTGTTCAACCGGGCGGATAACGCTATGTACATGGCAAAGCAGGCAGGAAAAAATTGTTATTTTGTAGACAGGAGATAGCAGAGACGGATGTCTGGATTACACTATGCACTGTGCTGCAAGGCATTGGTGTTGCGTGAAAAATAATGCTGCATGTAAGCAGCGGAATGGAGAGAGTATGGATTATAAACAGGCGCTTGAAAAGCTCACTGCAGCAGGGCAGGAGCATGCAATGCAGTACTACGAGGAGTTGACGAAGGAGCAGCAGGAACTTCTGCTTGCCCAGATTGATGCTACAGATTT
Organism: Lachnospiraceae bacterium; assembly: GCA_014804245.1. GTDB lineage: Bacteria > Bacillota > Clostridia > Lachnospirales > Lachnospiraceae > Suilimivivens. The sequence goes on from JAAVAE010000018.1 coordinate 94,482, forward strand.
TTCTGTCATTTCCTCCTTAAAGGACAGAAAGGAAGAAAATGTCAGAGGCATGATTACCCCGTTAGCAGCAATGCAGAGGGCTCAGATCTGTGAAAGAGAAGAAGAATTTCATGCAATCGGACTTGACGCTGTTAAGAAAGGAAAAGTAGGCGCTGTACTCCTTGCCGGCGGTATGGGAACCAGGCTGGGGTCAGACAACCCTAAGGGAATGTACAATATCGGGCTGACCAAAGAGGTATATATTTTCCAGCGGCTCATTGAAAATCTGATGGATGTCGTAAAGGAAGCAGATGCATGGGTTCCGCTTTATGTGATGACCAGTGATAAGAACCATGAGGCAACTGTTGGATTCCTTAGAGAACATGATTTCTTTGGATACCGGGAAGAGTATGTCACCTTTTTTATGCAGGAGATGGCGCCGGCATGTGATTATCAGGGGAAGGTCTATCTGGAAGAAAAATGGAAGATTTCCACATCCCCCAATGGAAATGGCGGCTGGTATTCCTCCATGTATAAGTGGGGCGTCGCAAAGAAGGCAATGGAAGATGGCGTGGAATGGCTGAACGTTTTTGCCGTGGACAATGTACTGCAGCGGATAGCCGATCCTTGTTTCGTCGGAGCAGTGATTTCCAATCAGTGTGCGGCAGGAGCCAAGGTGGTGCGCAAGTGTGCTCCGGATGAGAAGATAGGCGTAATGTGTTTAGAAGACGGAAGACCTTCTATCGTGGAATATTATGAACTGACGGAAGAACTGATGAATGCGAAGGATGAAAACGGAGATCCTGCATACTATTTCGGCGTGATTCTGAATTATTTATTCCGCGTAGCAGATCTTGAAAAGATTCGTGAAAAGAATCTGCCGCTTCATATTGTGGAAAAGAAAATTCCATATCTGGATGCTGAGGGCAGAAAAGTAAAACCGGAAGCGCCCAACGGATATAAATTTGAACAGCTTGTGCTGGATATGATTTATGAACTGGACAGCTGTCTTCCTTTTGAGGTTGTGAGAAATAAGGAGTTTGCACCCATTAAAAATGCAACAGGGATAGATTCTGTGGAGAGTGCAAGAGAACTTTGCAAAGAAAATGGTATAGAATTGTGATGATGAACTGCCAAGGATAAGAAGAGACACGATTTAACATTTTGACTGTTTTGAATAACATTCGCATCTTGTCTGTCATGCCCATATGCGTATACAATAAGTGCAGGATGAAACATGGAAAATTCAAGGGATTTTGAAGGAGGAAATAAGATGGCAGTACTGGTTACAGGCGGTGCAGGCTATATTGGCAGCCATACCGTGGTAGAATTACAAAATGCAGGGTATGATGTGGTAGTAGTGGATAATTTGAGTAATTCCAGCGAAAAGAGTTTACAGCGGGTTGAAAAGCTTACCGGCAGACCGGTTCCTTTTTACAAAGCAGATATTCTTGACAGGGAAGCTTTGAATGCCATATTTGAGAAGGAAAAGATTGATTCCTGTATACATTTTGCAGGGTTAAAGGCAGTTGGCGAATCGGTACAAAAGCCATGGGAATATTATGAAAACAATATTGCTGGTACGCTGACGCTGGTGGACGTTATGAGGACGCATGGAGTAAAGAATATTATCTTTTCCTCTTCCGCGACTGTTTATGGCGATCCCGCCATCATTCCGATTACTGAAGATTGCCCGAAAGGACAGTGCACCAATCCTTACGGATGGACCAAGTCCATGCTGGAACAGATCTTGATGGATATACAGAAGGCGGATCCTGAATGGAATGTTATTCTTCTCCGCTACTTTAATCCCATCGGTGCACATAAGAGCGGAACCATCGGGGAAAATCCCAATGGCATTCCCAACAATCTGATGCCCTATATCACACAGGTTGCAGTTGGAAAGCTGAAAGAGTTAGGTGTATTTGGCAACGATTATGATACTCCGGACGGAACCGGTGTCAGGGATTATATTCATGTAGTGGACTTAGCGGTAGGGCATGTGAAGGCGCTTAAGAAGATTGAAGAAAAAGCAGGTCTTTGCATTTACAACCTGGGAACAGGTACCGGATACAGCGTTTTGGATATTGTAAAGAATTTTGAGGACGCTACCGGAGTTAAGATTCCTTATGTGATTAAGGACAGACGTCCGGGAGATATTGCCACATGTTATTCTGATGCATCTAAGGCAAAGAAAGAACTGGGATGGGAAGCACAGTACGGCATTAAGGAGATGTGTGCAGACTCATGGAGATGGCAGAGTAATAACCCTAATGGATATGACGATTAAGTAAAAGCAGAGGATGCCGCAAATAACGGCATCCTTTAACTATGGTGCGAAAATTAGTTTTTCAGGCATTTACGTCCCGATGCTTTAACAAAAGTACAGCAATACAGCAAAACAGGAGAAGATAAAATAAACAGCTGATGAAAAATGGGATACTGCTCCCAGAAAGCATATCGTAGGATTTATTGGCATTCATGCCCAGCATCATAAGCGAGTATGGATAATAAACGCCATAATCTGAGTTGGCGGCTAAAAGACCTGTGATACTGCCCATCACAGCAATGGCAATAGGGGCCGCAAAGCTTCGAAGCACCATAGAGATCAAAAGCTGCAGGGCAGCAATGACAACTCCGCCAAGCAGTCCTCTTATGGTGTAGGTAAATGTCTCTGCGGGGGGGATTCCCGGGAGGGATACCAGTTTACCGCTGATCAGATAAAGGACATAAATCCAGAATTGGGTAAAAAGAGTGATTTTTATAATGGCCACTAATTTTCCCAGAAAAACATCTCTTACCGGAACCGGCTGTGTGAGCAGCAAGTGACGGTTTTTGTTTTGATTTTCCATTCTCCACAGGTAACTGCAATAAATAGCAATTAAAGGAGCAAAGAAGAAATTGGAATAAAACAGGGTCTCCTGGGTCCAAAGAGAAGCCCATTCTGACTGAAGTATTTCCAGATTATTTAAATAATTCTGTGTCCCCATGAGTGCAGGGATAAGGGGAGTCAGCACAAAGGCGATCCAGATGAAGGAGCGCTTGATTTTTATTTGTTCACTTTTGATACAGGCATAAAGCATGATTTAAACCTCCTTTTTCATAAAACGGTCTCTTCCGACCAGGTAAATTAAAACTCCAAAAATCAGAAAGCCGCAAAAGATCTCCGTAGGGAAAGAAAGCGGATAGTAGGTAGAGGTACGGGTAGCTTCATCATAAAAAACATTCACGCTGACCCCTACACAATAATATCCCCAGGGAAGTATATAGCGAATGGGAAGATTGGGAAAAAACCATGAAAAGAGTCCCACAAAGGTTCCGCCTACTCCGAAGAACAAGGGAAACAACTGATTGTCTGACAGCAAAGATAAGGATTGCTGCAGTATGATCAGGACGAGGCTTACAGCGTAAGTAGAAAACAAAAAAGTGACTATGTGATCTACAGGTATCGGCTGGCTGATCTGGTAGTAATGGCATAAAAGAGGGATGAGAGCTGTTTCTGCAAGGCAAAAAAACAGCAGATACAGCATGCTCACTGCCAGTTTAATGTGAAAGATGCTGAGACGGGGCTGCATGGTACAAAGCATTTTCAGGGTATTTCCTTTCAATTCAATATCGCATATCCTACTTTCTACGCAGGCTAAAATAGTAGGCAGGATTATGGCATTCATCAGGGGAAAACTCAGAAGAAGATAATAATATCCCTGCTTGTCAATTTCTTCAAAATCCATCTGACCCATGGCCCAGAAAACCCATACAAAGGTAAATAACCATGCTCCGACAAAAAGAAGACCAATATGACGTCTCCGTATTTTTTTTAGTTCCGTCCAGAATAAACGCATTATAAACTCACCTGCTTTCCTGTAAGTTGAAGGAAAATTTCTTCCAGAGATTTCTGGTATTCCTCCACTCTTAAAATTCCAATGCCCTCCCGTACCAGCGAGGAGATTAAAAAGGCGGTCTTTTCATCACTGATTTCCGAAAACATAAGATAGTCTTTAGCGGGAGTGCAATTAATCTTATTTTCATTTAAGATGCACAGCGCCCGGTTATTGTTGTCAGTGCGAAGCTTGATCTGCCTTTTACTGTATTCATGAAGATGAAGAAGGCTGTCCTGATAAATCAGCTCCCCTTTATTGATGATTCCGGCATAGTCGGCCATCTGATCGATTTCGCTTAAAAGATGGCTGGATACCATAACTGTCATATGATATCTTTGAGGAAGTGACCGGATCAGATCGCGCATCTCCGAAATTCCTGCTGGATCAAGTCCGTTGGTGGGCTCATCCAACAGCAGGAGCTTTGGGTGTCCAAGCAGTGCGCCTGCAAGACCGAGACGCTGTTTCATGCCGAGAGAATAGTGCCCGGCTTTTTTATCCTGCTGATTTTCCATTCTGACAATGGACAATACTTCTTTGACCTCTTTCTTTGGAATATTTCTTAAGGTACAGATAATCTCCAAATTTTCCCGACCTGTCAGATGCCCGTAATAGGAAGGCGCTTCGATCAGAGAACCGGTTTTTTCAAGAATGGTCAGACGGTTTTTTTCATTTGAAGAGGTTTTTCCGGAGGAACATAAGCAAGTTCCCAGAATGGAAATGTCTCCCGAGGAGGGTTTGATCAGCCCCAGCAGCATTTTCATGGTAGTGCTCTTTCCGGCACCGTTGGGACCCAAAAATCCATAGATACAACCTTCAGGGACTGCAAGGTCCACCTGATGGACCGCCCCTTTAGAGTTGTCTGTTTTGCCATAATTTTTGGAGAGATTATGAGTTTCGATTGCCAAATTTTTTTTGTTCATATAAAGTCAATTCCTTTCTGTAATTTTTATTAAGGCAATACAGCAATGTGGGCTGTTGCCTGTAAATCCTTGCAGGGTAAGCATACAAAGGCATTCTTACATGAGAATGAAGCTTACCTTACATTTACCTTAAATTTTTGAAGGAATACTTACAGAAAACTTGAATTGTGTTACGATGAAATCGGCAGACTGTATGATTAGAGGGGGATGGAAAAGATGAAGCATATTTATGAGAGTACATTGTTAGTGGTAGATGATAACAAAGAGCTATGCCGGATGGTAGAAGGAATCCTGCGCAGGGAAGGCTTTTTGAACATCGATATGGCATTTTGTGTAAAAGAGGCGGAGGATTACTTTTTACATAAGGAACCTGACCTTGTTATTCTGGATATTAACCTGCCGGATGGGGATGGTTTTTCTCTGATGCAGAGGATTCGGACGGTTTCGGACGTGCCGATATTGTTTTTGTCTGCCAGGGATGAAGACAGTGACCGGCTGTTAGGTTTAGGTCTTGGGGCGGATGATTATATGGTAAAGCCATTTTTGCCTAAAGAACTTGCGCTGCGTATCAGCGCTATTTTAAAGAGGACCTATTTTTCAAAAAATATAGAGGAGAAAGAAGAAAAACTTTTCTTAGGCGGATGCAGCGTGAATTTCAAAAGCGGAAGTGTGTGCTGGGAGAAAAAAGCGGAAGAAATTTCGTTGACTGCCAAAGAACTGCTGATTTTGAAAAAGCTTTGGGAAAACAGAGGGAATATTGTCACCTTTGATCAGTTGTGCCAGGCAGTGTGGGAGGACAATTATTATGGCTATGAAAATACGATTATGGTGCATATCAGGCGGCTTCGGGAAAAAATAGAAGAAAATCCTTCCAAGCCGAAGCATCTGTTAACAGTGCGGGGACTGGGATATAAATTGGTACAGTAAGGTGGGAGCGCTATGAAAAGTTTGTTGAAAATTTATGGAAAATATATTGGTTCTACTTGGGGAATTATTTTGCTTTTAATAATAACGAATATTGGTATTTTCTGTTGGATCATAGGTGAGCAGGTGGCGTGGGGCGCCCCCGGAATCCGTTTTGGAATGCGCATACTTGATAATATACGGCTGGAAGAAGAAGCGGATGGGAAGTTGACGCTTACACAGGAGGAAAGAGAGTATCTTGTGCAAAACAGGTTTCTTTTTCTTATGGTATTAAATGAAGAGGGAGATGTAATTTATGGATGGAATCTTCCAGAGGAATTAAAAACTCATTATACGGCCGGTGAGATTGCATCTTTCAGCAGATGGTATCTGAATGATTATCCTGTCAAGGTCTGGAGCACGGAAAAAGGGCTTCTGGTGGCAGGCGGAGAAAAGAACAGTATGTGGAAATATACATTAGAATTTCCAGAAAAATTTATGCGGCGTATAGGAAAATATTTTTTTACTGCACTGGAAATCAATTTATTAGTCGTTGTATGTGTGATTGTTTTTTTGGGGTATCGCTATTATAAGTCATTGCGGCCTCTTGCAGAGGGAATTGCTGCTCTCTCGGCCAATCAGGAGATTTGTCTTCCGGAAAAAGGAGTGACTGCCCACCTTGCAGCACAGGTGAATCAAACCTCTGATCTTTTAGAACGTCAGAGGGAAGCGCTGAATAAAAGAGATGCTGCCAGAACAGAGTGGATTGCAGGCGTTTCACATGATATACGGACGCCCCTTTCTGTTATTGTAGGATATGCGGATGAACTGGAAGATAATGTAAACCTAAGCCGTGAAGATAAGAAACGGGCTGCGGCAATTAAAATTCACAGCCTTAAGATCAAACAGCTTATCGAAGATTTAAACTTAACATCAAAGCTGGAATATCATATGCAGCCTTTAAGAATAAAGCCCTTTTATCCAGCTGCTCTCTTAAGGAGACTGACAGCAGAAAAAATAAATGGCGGGTTGGAGGAACGGTATGAGCTGATCCTTGAGATCAGCAGCAGTTTAGAGGGCATGGCATTCCGGGGAGATGAGGAATTGATAGCCAGAGCAGTGGGCAATTTGTTGAACAACAGCATCGAACACAATCCGGCAGGCTGTCACATTTTTATTTCGGGCAGCAGAGAAGGGGATTATTGCGTTCTGCAGGTATCGGATGACGGATGTGGAATTCCTAAGGAGATTAAAGCATATCTTGAACAGGAAAATGATGTACAGAAGCAGGTTCAGGGTGAAGGAATAGAATCGGCAGCCCAAAAGAAAAAGCCTCACATTATGGGGCTCAGAATTGTAAAACAGATTGTGCTGGCTCATAAGGGGAGTTTTCAAATAAAAGAGGAAGGGCATACCGTGAGGCTTGCCCTTCCTATGGGATAACTTTTATGCCACATACAAGTACATGAAGATAAAATGACAGATGCTTCCGCCCATAACAAATAGATGGAAAATTTCGTGGGAACCAAAAAATTCATGTTTCCCGTTAAAGACTGGAAGTTTCAAGGCATAAATCACACCGCCGATGGTATAAATAATGCCGCCAGCCAAGAGCCAGCCAAATGCAGCGTGGGGCAATACATTCCATAAAGGACCGAACACGCCAAGGCAGACCCAGCCCATGGCAATGTAAATAATGGAAGAAAACCATTTCGGACAGGTAATCCAGCAGGCTTTCAGTGTCATGCCAAGCAGTGCGATTCCCCAGACGACTGCAAGCAGGGTATAACCTACTTTTCCGCCCAGAACAATCAGGCAGACCGGGGTGTAGGAACCGGCGATCAGTACAAAGATCATCATATGGTCCAGCTTCCTGAAAATGCGGAGTGCTTTTTCACCGATATTCAGCGAATGATAAGTAGCGCTGGCTCCATATAATAAGATCATGCTGAGACAGAAAATGCTGAGTGCAAGCAGGCTCTTTCCGCCGGAAAAGAGGGCGGATTTTATTAAAAGGGGAGTTGCGGCAAAAACCGCCATTATCATACCAATGAAGTGGGTAATGGCACTTCCAGGTTCACGTATTGTTATTTGCATCATAATTCCTCCTTTTACATTACAAAATACGACATGTAGTTTTAAAAACTATGTTTGATATAATGTAATACTACTACATATTATTGCTGGTGTCAAACAAAAATATCCGGACTTTTTCATAAATAAAAAGTCCGGACATATACTTGAATGAATTAATGTTTTATTCTTCGGCTTCATGGCTGTAATGGATCAGTCTTCCTCGATCACATGAATTTCAAGATAATCGAAATCAATATTTTCAATGAAATTATCCTGTGTAAATCTGACTTTATCGTGGCGTTTGAATTCCTGAATGGTAGCATCCAGCCAGATGGGCTTGCCCAGATCAAATTGATAACAGGTTTCATCGATTGCGTGAAATACTTTATGCGTACGGGTGTCTGTGCTGTCATCACAGATTACGGTGTCCTTCAACATACGATTATCCTTAAATATTTTTGCCCATAAACGAAACATGATTATCCTCACCTTTACATGATTACTGGTTGATGTATGACCTCCGACTATACCGGGGCAGCATCCTGGCATTTACTTTCAGCTCATTATATCAGAGGTAATGAAACTTCTCAACATCATTATTATTCACAATAAAAATAAAAAAAAAATAAATTTTTTGTGAATAATGTACATTGTTTTGCGGAAGTGTGGTAAAATAGAAATAAGGTCATAAAGGAAGACAAATATGAAAGGCATGCGGCAGACCGAAGAAGAAATACATAAGTAAGGCGGTAACAAAATGGAATTACGAGCAGGGCGGGATAGCGACATTGACAGTTGGAAAGAAGTTATACTGATTTACAATTCTGCGCTGAAGCAGATTTCAACGAAACTGGAAATATTGAATGATGAGTTTCAACATGTACACAGATACAATCCAATCGAACACATTAAATCCAGAATAAAGACATCTGAGAGCATTGTCAAGAAGCTGAAAAAACATGGTTATGAATCAACCATCCAAAATATGATCGAGCATGTAAATGATATTGCAGGGATTCGTGTCATATGTTCTTTTACATCCGATATTTACCGGATAGCAGAAATGATTACCAATCAAAGTGACATTAAGGTAATTTCCGTAAAGGACTACCTCGTGAATCCCAAGAGCAGCGGTTATAAGAGTTACCATATGCTGGTTACGGTGCCGGTGTACTTATCTGACAGGATAGTAGACGCCAAGGTCGAGATACAGATCCGTACCGTTGCCATGGATTTCTGGGCAAGTCTGGAGCATAAGATTCATTATAAATTTGAAGGAAATGCTCCGGAGCATATAAAGAGTGAACTGATAGATTGTGCAAGAATGGTAGCAGAGCTGGATGCAAAGATGCTTACCTTAAATGAAGAGGTTTTAAACCTCAGTAAAAATGCATATGAATAGTCAGCAGAGCATCAGCACAGCCTTTGCGTGGTATATAGGGCTGCTGCAGATGCTCTGTATTATGTCCTGGCATTATGTTTGAGGGAGAATTAACGTCTTAAAATGAGGAGTGCCCAGACACATCGCTGCGCCTGGGCTATTATGAAAAAATTTATCTATTTGTGTAATGAAAAAGCGTTGTTTAAATGTTTGTTTGATTTATATATAATATACCTCATAAATATGAATAAACTATGAACACAGTATGAAATTACCGTTAATTATTACAATGAACAGAAAAAAGCATTAAAAAAAGTGTGCAAGATGCACAAAAAAGAAAAAGAAAATTAGAATGAACTGAGAGAACAACAGGAGTTTGTTGTAAAAATTTCGTAAAAGTGATAAGATAAAAGATATATCAGTATACACCCGGAGGAAGAATAATGGACAATTTTATGGATAAGGTGGCAGAGAAGCTGAATTCACAGGAACTCATCAGGGCAAATGCGGCAGCAGATGCAGCAGCGCTTGAAAATCTGGAAAAGCAGCTGGCGCTGTTTAAGGAACAGATGGAAAAATATGATGACTGCCTGCAGGAAATGCGTAAGCTGAATCTGAAAAATATAGAGAGCGCGCAGGGCGTGCAGGAACTGGCTGTTACAGCGAATGAAAAGCTGGGGCAGTCGTTGGGAGAAGTGGAAGCAGCATCCGTATCCAGGATTAAGGAAACCTCAGACCTTTCAATTGCAGGCATCAATAAGACTCTAAATGAAAGCCTTGCAAAGATTGCTCAGATCAAAGAAAATGCTGACAACCTTGAGCGGATTACCGAAGATATGTCCGGGCTGCAGACAAAGATTGAGGAACGCTTCCGCAATATGGAAGACTTTTTGCATATAGATAATATCAAAGTTTATCGGAACGTACAGGCAGCAATGATGGAAGAACTGGAGAAACAGGCAACAGTACTTAAGGAAGAACAGGATAAGCTCGCTAAGAGCAACAAGATCATACTTCCGTTTGTCATTGTTTCAATGATGATGACGATAGCGAATCTGGCAGTCACGATTGCCAGGATTTTAGGATTATTTTAGGGGTATACTGTGAAAAATCAGCTGTCCAGCTGATTTTATCACAGACAAATTTGTGCTGGCGCCCAAATTTGCGGGCTGTTGGCAACATGGAGGATTACTATGGGAAAACAAAGATGGAAACCGGGCAATATGTTATATCCGGTGCCGGCAGTGCTGATTACAGTTGCTGACGGAAAGGGTAATCCGAATATTTTTACAGTTGCCTGGACAGGAACGGTATGCAGCGACCCGCCGATGGTATCCATATCGGTGCGTCCGGAGAGATATTCCCATCACATGATAGAAGAAACCGGGGAATTCGTCATCAATCTGACCACCAGAGAGTTGGCGTTCGCTACGGATTACTGTGGTGTGAAAAGCGGAAGAGATACGGATAAGATTAAGGATATGAATCTGACACTTTGCAAGGCAGAAGAGGTAAAAGCGCCGCTTCTTAAAGAGAGTCCGGTCAATATCGAATGCCGTGTGAAACAGACTCTGCGTCTGGGGACCCACGACATGTATCTGGCAGAAGTGGTGGCAGTGCATGCCGAAGAAGCGTATATGGATGAAAGCGGACGTTTTGTACTAGAAAAAGCAGATCCCCTTGCTTATTCCCATGGAAGCTATTTTACGCTGGGAGAAAAGCTGGGAACTTTCGGTTATAGTGTCAGGAAACATAAGTCATAAATCAGTCATCTTTGGAATCTGTCAGGAAACTGCCTCGCATAACGGCAAGGTCTCCATATTTCTGACGGATTCTATCCAGACTTTTATCAAGCGCAGCCAGCTTTTCCCGGGAAGGGGAAGCGGGGCTGTGCTTTTGCGTGGTATCGGCAGCAGGAGAGATGGTGCCAGCCTGGGGCAGATCAAACAAAGAAAGCTGGATGGGCTCCGCCTCATCGGTGAGTTTGGAGGAGCGTACGCCCAGCAGCCGTATGGGAGAACCGTTCCACAATTCGTCAAACAGCCTGCAGGCAGCCTGATAAATAAGCTGGGAAGTATTGGTAGGAGAGGGCAGCATCATCTGGTGGGAAACGGTCTGAAAACTGCTGTATTTGATTTCCACGCTGATCATTCCTGCCAGCTGACCGGATTTTCGAAGACGGACGGATACACTGTCTGAGAGAGACAGCAGAGATAAGCACGCTTCTTCGCGGTCTGACACATCTTTGGGCAGGGTAGTGGAGTTCCCGATTCCTTTCGCCTGCGCAGGGGCAGAGATAACGGCAGAATCATCGATGCCGTTGGCGTATTCCCAGAGGAGGAGTCCGTGACTTTTTAGATGAGAAATGAGGATTTCCTTGTCTGTCTTTGCCAGATCTCCGATGGACTGTATTTCCAGTTTCTTTAGGGTCTGGGTGCTGGAATTGCCGCACATATATAAGGAAGAAACAGGCAGAGGCCACATTTTCTTTTCGATTTCCCAACTATATAGGGTGTGGACCATATCAGGCTTTTGAAAATCTGAAGCCATTTTGGCTAATACTTTCTTGTCTGAAATACCGATGTTTACGGTAAAGCCAAAACGTTCTCTAATCTGATTCCGGATAAAGTGCGCGGCATCCTCAGGAGAAGAAAACTGATTTTTTATAGGAGTGAAATCCATAAAACATTCATCTACACTGAGCTGCTCGATCTCAGGGCATACATCGGACAGATAGTGCATGAGCTCCCGGCTTTTCTGATGATAAAGGGTGTGGTCCGGACGCTCGATGATAAGGTTGGGGCATTTGCGCATGGCATTTACGATAGGCTCGCCTGTGATAATACCATATTTTTTGGCAGGGATGGATTTGGCAAGAACCACGCCGTGGCGCCTCTCCATATCACCGCCTATAATGGAAGGAACATCGCGCAGATCAGTGGTCCTGCCTTCAGCAAGGTATTTTAAGGCACTCCAGCTTAGATAGGCTGAATTGACATCAATATGAAAGATGATTTTTTCCACTGGCAGCTTCCTCCCGGATTTAAAATAAGTTGTTTTCCATTTATTTTATCAGAATATTTGGAAATAACATACCCTTTACAACTAAAATGATAACTGTTAGAATAAATCTGGTTATATTTACAGTAAATGTCGATTTTAATATGTTTAGCAGATAGTCTGTTTTGGAGTTAATATAGATGAAACAAATTACAAGCCATTATAAAAGAGTAAACGTAAGAGGAATTAAAATTGCAGTACTGGCAGTTTTTGTCAGTATATTTTTTCTGCCTTCTTTTGTACCCTTTGAAAAAACGGGTAATAATATCTTTACAGTGATTTTGAACAATCAAGAGATTGGTATGGTTTCTGCGCCGGAGGAAGCGGAAAAGTATGTCGTGGAGGCGAGAAGGCAGCTGGCATCGGGAAGTGAAGAACTGGTACTGGTGGAAAGCGATCTGGAAATTGTTGGGAGCGAGGTGCTTTTTGGAAGGACAGATGATCCGGACCAGATCATGGAGAAGATGCTGCAGGTTCTCTCTTCAGATGTTGTGGAAACTCTGCACAGATCCTATGTTGTCAAAATCAATGAATATATGGTAAATCTTTCCAGCCAGGATGCGGTTAATGAGCTTTTACAGGCAGCGCTTGATAAATATGACAGTGAAGGGAGATATCAGGTTGATTTGCTCCTTGATCCCGCCAGAGAATTGTCGGTTCTCACCACTTCTATCAGGACAGAGGAAGAGGTCGTGGAGGAAGCTAAGGAGGTCGTTCATCTTGAGGCAGGCATCCATGCGGATTTGACTGAGGTTTTTGAAGAAGTGGAGCCTGCAGGAGAAAAGGATTTTGAGGATTATGACTTGGGGCTTATTTCCATGGAATATGGGGATACAGTTGAAGTAGTGGAGGCTTATCTTAAAGAAGATGAACTGACAGAACTTAACGCGGCGATTCGAGAAGTGACCCAGGATGAAGAAAAGAGCGATGTATATGAGGTGGTGTCTGGCGATACCCTTTCTGAGATTGCCATAAAAACCAACATCCCTATGGACAAGCTGATTGAGATGAATGATTCCCTTGAGGATGAAAGATCTATGATCAGAGCAGGGGATGAACTGATCATCACAGTGCCGGAACCGAAGCTGGCAGTGGTACGTCAGGAGGAAATGTATTACGAAGAAGATTATGAGGAAGATGTCATCTATATAGACAATGATGACTGGTATACTACGGAAACAAAAACGCTGCAGGAGCCTTCTGCCGGTCATAGAAGGGTAATTGCAGTGGTTACTTTCGAGAATGATAAGGAAACAGCGACGGAAATCATCAAGGAAGAGGTTACTTATGAGGCCGTTCCCAAGATTGTTGAAAGGGGAACCAAGATTCCTCCTACTTATATCAAACCGATTTCCGGCGGGCGCTTATCGTCCAGTTTTGGACGCCGAAGCAGACCTACAAAAGGCGCCAGCACATATCATAAAGGTGTCGACTGGGCTACACCTACAGGGACCGCGGTATTTGCATCCTGCGGCGGTACGGTGGTAAAAGCCGGCTGGGGAAGCGGATATGGATATGTGGTCTATATCAATCATCCGGACGGAAGACAGACAAGATATGGGCATCTTAGCAAGGTATTGGTATCTGCCGGACAGACTGTTTCACAGGGGCAAAAGATCGCTCTCAGCGGAAATACAGGTGTCAGTACGGGTCCTCATCTGCACTTTGAGATACTGATCAATGGGTCACAGGTGAACCCCCTTCAATATCTGAACTGATGTTTGATGTTTACAAATAATTACAATATGTTATAATGTACGGTAGCGAGAAGAGATTACTTGATTTGTAATATGATAAATTTGTGTTTAGAAAATTCGATTTTGATTATATAGAGGTATACTATGGAGCAGTATGCAATAAAAGGCGGCAATCCGTTGGTGGGAGAAGTGGAGATAGGCGGAGCCAAGAATGCAGCGCTTGCTATTCTGGCAGCTTCCATTATGACGGATGAAAGCGTATTGATAGAGAACGTACCGGATGTTCGGGATACCAATGTAATGATGCAGGCCATTGAGAGTATTGGCGGAATCGTTGAGCACATTGACAGACACACGGTGAGAATATCCGGGAAATCCATTATGGATTTGGTCATTGAGGACGATTTTATTAAGAAGATACGTGCTTCTTACTATTTACTGGGCGCTCTGCTTGGGAAATACAAGAAAGCACAGGTAACGTTACCGGGAGGCTGTAATATAGGGCTTCGACCGATTGATCAGCATATTAAGGGCTTTCGTGCATTAGGTGCAGATGTAAGAATTGAGCATGGTCTTATTATAGCTGAGGCAGAAAAACTCCGCGGCAGCCATATTTATATGGATGTGGTGACGGTAGGCGCTACCATTGATGTGATGATGGCGGCAGTCATGGCAGAGGGGCAGACCATCATCGAAAATGCGGCAAAAGAACCGCATGTGGTGGATGTTGCAAACTTCCTAAACAGCATGGGTGCAGTGATTAAAGGCGCAGGTACGGATGTGATCAGAATAAAAGGAGTGCCTAAGCTTCACGGAACAGAGTATACAATTATACCTGATCAGATTGAAGCAGGGACGTTTATGTTTGCAGCGGCAGTGACGAAAGGTGATGTGACGGTCAAGAATGTGATTCCAAAGCATTTAGAGTCCATCAGTGCCAAACTCACTGAGATTGGCTGTGAGGTGGAGGAGTCGGACGATGCCGTAAGAGTGGTAGCTGCAAAGCCATTATCCCATACCCATGTTAAGACCCTTCCTTACCCGGGATTCCCGACGGACATGCAGCCCCAGATTACTGTGGCGCTGGGATTGTCGAGGGGAACCAGCATCGTTACGGAGAGCATATTTGAAAATCGCTTCAAATATGTAGATGAGCTTACAAGAATGGGCGCAAGCATCAAGGTGGAAGGCAATACGGCAATCATCGACGGTGTGCCGAAGTATACGGGGGCAAGTATCAGCGCACCCGATCTGCGTGCAGGCGCAGCTTTGGTAATTGCGGGACTTTCGGCAGAAGGCACGACGGTGATTGATGATATTAAGTTTATTGAAAGAGGATATGAAGATTTTCATATTAAATTGAAAAATCTCGGTGCACAGATAGAAAAAGTAAATTCTGAAAGGGAACTGCAGAAGTTCCGTTTAAAGACAGGCTGAGACAGAAAAGAAGCTCTGGTTTATACCAGAGCTTCTATTACTATATCTGGATGAATACTTAGATCAAGGAATCCATGTTCTGTCTGAACGGTGGGAGCGGAAAGTTTTTCTCTGTGAATAAAGACGATCTTTCCGATAAGTCCGTTGCTTAGACGAACACTATTAAGAAGGTAAGTATTGACTACATTTTCAAGGAAAGTCATAATGAGACCGACATCATACCGCTGGAGTCCCTCGCTTTCAAAAAGTGCGATTGCCTTGAATGGGCATAAAGGACCGCGGTAAATCCGGGCACTGGTCATGGCATCATATACATCCGCTATGGCTACCATTTTTGCGTAGATACCTACCTTTTCACCACGCAAACCATAAGGATAACCGGTTCCGTCACATCTCTCGTGGTGCATCAGCACAGCGTCTAAAACGGCTGGGTCAAGTGAGGAGTTCTGCAGAATGCGGTATCCTTCCTGAGGGTGCTTCTTGACGATGTCATACTCGTCAGTGGTAAGCTTGCCGGGTTTTTTGATGATTGTGTCGGGAATCTGTGTCTTGCCGATGTCGTGAAGCAGTCCGCTCATGGTAGCCAGCCGGATTTCTTCTTCGCTCATGCGCATCCATCTTGCAAAAACATTGCATATAAGAGCCACATTCATGCAGTGGGCATAGGTGGCGTCATCATATTCCCGCATATTATGCAGGATATCGAACAGATCCGTGGTAGTGCCTAATTCCAGAATATTCAACGTGTGATCCATAAGTTCATCTACGTCCAGCGGAGCGCCTTTGTCAACTACGTCATTCATTACCGATTTGAAGTTATCAACATCAGCTTCGAAGTCTTTACGGAATTGGATAAATTCCGGGCTTTTCTGGAGGCGCTCGGCGTAGGAGGATTCAACGGGAACACTAGCAGGTGCTTCCTCAGCACTGTCCTCTACCTTTATATAGAAGATGGAATAATAGGCAAGCTTCGTGATTGTCCGGTCATTTAGGATCAGTCCTTTGGGTAAAATAAGTTGGTTGTTGTGAGTATAGACATCCTCGGCAGTGATCATGCCGGGAATAAGTTCAGAAGTCTTGATTCGTCTCATGCGCATCCCCCCAATGTCAGTCATTTGAAAAATTTATTTATATAAATTTATTATAATGATGTTAGAAAATAATGTCAATGAAACAAAAGTCCCTAAGAAGAGTTAAAAGAAATGCGTTGACAAAACAGTGTACATGGTGTACCCTATTCCTAGATATGAAAATTCAATATTGTAAAGAATCTCTTATTCAGAGTGGTGGAGGTACATAGGACCTGTGAAGCCACGGCAACCCCAAGTGTGGAAGGTGCCTACCTGAGCGAATAAGCAGCCAAATGGCAAATCGAACAATAAGAGGATTTGATTATCGCAAGTCGGATCCGCTTATAGTTTATAAGTGGATTTTTATTTTAACAAACAGGAGGAAAAGAAATGGAAAAACGTTTATTTACTTCAGAATCTGTAACCGAAGGACATCCCGACAAAGTCTGCGATGCCATATCTGATGCGATTCTGGATGCATGCATGGAAAAAGACCCGATGAGCCGCGTAGCGTGTGAGACTGCTACCTGTACTGGATTCGTGCTTGTGACAGGAGAGATTACCACTAATGCTTATGTGGATATTCAGAAGATCGTGCGTGAAACAGTTAAGGAAATCGGTTATACCAAATCCGAATATGGATTTGACGGCAATACCTGTGCAGTACTGGTTGCTATTGATGAACAGTCCGCAGATATCGCTATGGGTGTAGACAAGGCTCTGGAAGCTAAGGAAAACAAAATGTCAGATGCTGAAATTGAAGCTATCGGCGCAGGCGATCAGGGTATGATGTTCGGTTATGCAACCAACGAGACAGAGGAATATATGCCTTATTCCATCGCCCTTGCTCACAAGTTGGCGCTTCAGCTTACCAAGGTTCGTAAGGATGGAACCCTTCCTTATTTAAGACCCGACGGTAAGAGCCAGGTGTCTGTAGAGTATGATGAGGCTGGTAAGCCGGTTCGTCTGGAAGCAGTCGTTCTTTCTACCCAGCATGATGCTGATGTGACTCAGGAGCAGATTCACGAAGATATCAAGAAATATGTATTTGACCCTATCCTTCCCAAGGAACTGCTGGATGAAAACACCAAGTATTTCATCAATCCTACAGGTCGTTTCGTAATTGGCGGACCTCACGGTGATGCTGGTCTTACAGGACGTAAAATTATTGTAGACACTTACGGCGGTTATGCACGTCACGGCGGCGGCGCTTTCTCCGGTAAGGACTGTACCAAGGTAGACAGAAGTGCAGCTTATGCAGCACGTTATGTTGCAAAGAATATTGTAGGAGCAGGTCTGGCTGACAAGTGTGAAATCCAGTTGTCTTATGCAATCGGCGTGGCACAGCCTACTTCTATTATGGTAGATACTTTCGGCACAGGAAAGATTTCCGATGAAAAACTGGTGGATGTGGTAAGAGAAAACTTTGACTTACGTCCTGCCGGAATCATCAAGATGTTGGATTTACGCCGTCCGATCTACAAGCAGACAGCTGCTTATGGTCATTTTGGACGCAACGATCTGGATCTGCCTTGGGAGAAGCTGGATAAGGTGGATGCGCTTAAGAAATATTTATAAATATTGCTTGATAAGATAAGGGGCTGCTTCGGCAGCCTCTTTAGATGTTGAAGACAGGAACTATTAATCGATAACAAAAGAAAAAGAGGAGGCGGTTATTGTGGGAAAGTTTTGTGTACAGTGTGGAGCAAAGCTGGAGGAGAATGCAGCATTTTGCAGTAAATGCGGAGCACCTGCCGGAATGACGGAGAAAGATAGCGGAAAAGCGCCGGATAAAGAAGCAGCAGGTAAAGAGAAATCAGGCAGCGGGAAGCGCATTGCGGTTATTTCCGTTATAGCGGTAGTTCTGCTTCTTTTGTTAGCGGGAGTAGGAAGTGCGATGTATTTATCAAGTGATAAATATCAGTGCAAAAGAAATGTGCGTCTTGCAGATAAGAATTATGAGGCAGAAGCATATGAGGAAGCACTTTCCTACTATGAGGCGGCACTTGATCTGGATGATACTCTTGTGGAAGCGTATCTGAAGTCAGCTGATATTTATTTGAAGGAAGATTCTTATGAAAAAGCCCTCAAGATTCTGAAGCGGGGGATGAAGAAGAATGAAGATGAGGAAAGCTGGGAACTTCTGAACGAGGAATATGAAAAAGTGTGTCTGGAAGGTGCAGATTTCCTTTTGGACAGCGGCGAATATGAGCAGGCCATAGATTTGCTAAAGGAAGGTCAGGAAGTTGTAGGAGCTGTCAGTGCCGCAGCATTAGCAGATAAGGAGAAAGAGATACAGGAATATCTTTTCCCTTCGGCAGATAAGACAGTAGCAGCTTTGTTTGAGGTATATGTGAAGAACAACGCTGGTCCTATACAGGAGTTGCTCGGATTTGCTTCTGAGGAGGATGTTTACCAGGCGTTTCACGAGAAAGGCATTGACATGGAACTGGCAAGTCAGTTAAGTATGGAATTGGTAGATGCAGGTATTACCCTTTCTGATGATGAAATGGAGGAACTTGTAGACTCTTATGTGAAATTCTTAAGTAAAGCGGAATGTACGGCAGAAATTGAGAGTGAAAGCGATAATGGAGTATTTGTTGCTTTGGAAGTATATGGCTTTTCTTTTGATGAAATGACGCAGGCTATGCTAGATGCTAGTGACAGAATGGTTAACAGTGTCACATATAAAGATCAGCTTGCTCTTGCAGCTGGAGAGATGGAGGTGTTATCCGCATACATGCAACAGTATTTGAAGGATCTCTTTGATGAACTTTCTGAGATTGAGATTAATACGGAACCGGTTGAAGTGATTGTTTATTGTGAAAAAGTTCCAATTAATGTGAGCGGCACAGAGAGAATCGTCTATCTTCCCAGCGATATGGATAGATTTTCATATGATATTGAAAATGCAGTATTTCAATAAGAATCTTGTGGATGCTAAGTTATGGCGCGGAAGCTATAGCTTAGCATCTTTCTATTAATAAGGCAGTTCGGGAAGTGTGTCGGCAAAATACTATTGACACATGGTGTCTACGGGTGTAAACTATAAATGTCTACACGAGTAGACGCGAATGTATGTGTATGGACGAACAAGGAGGAGACAGATGGATAAGAAGGTAACAGTTTCCGATGCGGAACTTGAGATTCTGGAGGTTTTATGGGCGGCGGGCGCAGCGTTGAACTCCGCAGAAATCCGCGCCCGGCTCAGTAAAAACTGGGAGAGGACTACGGTCCTCACATTAATTCAAAGGCTCTTAAAAAAAGGTGTGCTCAACCAGGAAAAGAGGGACGTATATTATTATGCACCCTGTATCAGGCGTGAGGAGTACGTTAAGGAGGAAACAAAGAATTTCGTGGATAAGTTTTTTAAGGGCAGTTCCCGGAACCTGGCGGCAGCACTGGTGAACAGTGAGGCTTTGACGAAAGAGGATCTTGAAGAACTCCGTAATTATTTTAATCAGAATTGTTAGCCGATATCAGGCAGATTGGAGCATGAGCATGAAACAGATTTTTTTATGTGTCCTTTCATTGTCCCTGTCAGGCGCTTTGACCGGGGCAGTGATTTTAATGATACGTCCCTTTACCAGAAAGTTCTTTTCTAAAAGCTGGAATTATTATATCTGGCTACTGTTGGTGGCAAGACTGTTGATTCCAGTCCATGTGGACATGGGTTTTTCAAGTTTTATTACATCCAGTATGACACAGGCGCAGGAAAAGAAGACGCAGGATGGCATGCCGGAAGTTGTAGATGCAGAACTTTTAACGGAAGGTCTGCAAGAGACGGAACCAATTGGGGATGTTTTTAAGACACCCTCCTTACAGGAAGAGAGTCTGAAAAGGACGGTTCCTCCGCTGATGGACTGGGGGATTGTGGCGGGGACGGTGTGGATTTTAGGAGCCGCGATCAGTTTCTTTATAAAAATCGGAAATTACAGGCGTTTTATGGTCAGTGTCAGAAAGGAATGTGAACCGGTTTCTGATCGGCGTGTGTATGCGACAGCGGAGAATTTATGTGCCATGCTTCATATAGATCATAAACCCCGACTCTATGAAAGCAAGGCGGTTTCGGGACCAATTACTGTAGGGATGTGGAGAACAGCAATCGTGCTTCCCTTGGATAGGGGGGATTTAGAGCAGCTTCCGCTTATACTCCATCATGAGTTGGTTCATGTGAAGAGAAGAGATTTATGGTATAAATGGCTGTATCAGATTTTGCTTTGCATTCACTGGTTCAATCCCGTCCTTTATCTGATTGGCAGGAAGCTGAATATTGACTGTGAACTTGCCTGCGACGAGGCTGTACTTGGAGTGCTGACACAGGAAGGAAAAAGAGCTTACGGAAATATTCTTTTGGACGCAGCACAGCGAAATATCAGTGCAGGCAGGAATATTCCTTCGGTGACGTTACTTGAACGCAAAGAAGACCTAAAGGATCGTCTGAAAGGAATCCTTCAATATAAGAAGAAAAGCAGCATGAAGGCATTGCTTTCCTGCTGCATGGCGGTAGGATTGCTGTTTTTATCAGCATGCGGAAGTATACAGCTTTCTTCGGATGTAATGGAAGATGATGCAAATGCGGAAGAGCGGTCCTCATTCTGGGATGGGGCGGAGGAATGGATGAACTGGGGAATGACTAGTAGTTTCCTGGACGGCACACCTTCGATTGACCAAAATGGAGAAGCATGGCAGGTGTATGATGACGATGAGATGATTGCAGGTGAGGATATCGAGGATCAGTGGCGTATGTATTCTTATATGGGTGGAAAAAGGATAGAATGCAAGGGGATGTTCTTAAACGGTGCCGCCACGGTTCTGGTCGTCAATACTGCCAAGGATATGGATATTGAGGTGAATTCGGTATTCAAGGTGCTGGATGGAAGGTTCAAGCTTGTTTATGTTGACCCGCAAGGCGAGGTAACGGTTATCAATGATGCAGGTCAGAAAAGTTCCATTCCAATCACTATGAAGACAGGAAGAAATGTGATTAAACTGGTGGGGCAGGAAGGAAAGATAGAATACCTGAAAGTCAACTATTCCGGTCTGCGGGAGAAAGAACTTGAAAGCATATATTATTCTGAGGAAGATGAAAAAACTGCTTATATAAAAGCGGATATACAGGCAGGAATCGCGGACAAGGATACAATCATGGAGTACCTATATTACCTGGATGCTGAAGACATCAGCCAGGCACTTGCAGTACTATTAAAAAAGGGAGAGGAACTAAGCTTAGATGAACTATATGATCTGCTTATCTATTCCGATTCAAAATTATCCGGCAGATATCTGCTGGAAGCGATAAAGAACGGAGAAACCGAGCCGTTAAGTGAAACGGAAATATCGGAAATCAAATACTATCTGGAAGAAGAAAGCCTTTCCGGACTGCTTGAAGAAATGAACGGCAACCTCTCCTTTGACCTATTATACGACTGTGCGCCTTATCTGGATAACAGCAGTCTTGAAAAAATCACAAGACAATATCTGGAGGCAGGAGGAGAGTTCACGGAATTCCAGTGGAATAAACTGTCGGCTTATCTGAAGGAAGATGCAATTACAGATTTAAAGCCTTTGAAACCGCTGAAACCTATCTAGTGTTTTATTGTTACTTTTCACGGGTTGGTCAGAGCTGTGCTTTGGCTACCTGGTGAAAAAGAAAAATAGTGAACATTGTGTTACACTTTGCAGGCTAGCCAGCAACGTAGCACAGGACAGGTTAATATACCATAAGGAGTCCCTATAAAAACGTCAGCGCTTGGCGAGGTTCCTCACGGGCCTAGCGTCTGTTACGTTTTTATGGAGCGGGAGCGCGACGACGTTGGTATATTAACCTGTCCTGTGCGGACTAATGCCTACCCCATAAAAAGTAACCAAAAGAAATGCCCTTAGTACTGGTAAAGGCATTTCTTTTTTGTTAAAATTAATCTGTATGCGGTAGATACATAAGAATGGAGGTTCACGATGGCATTTGCACATCTCCACGTCCACACAGAATACAGTCTGTTAGACGGTTCCAATAAAATAAAAGAATATGTAAAGCGGGTGAAGGAACTTGGCATGGACAGCGCCGCCATCACGGATCATGGCGTCATGTACGGCGTGATCGACTTCTACAAGGCATGTAAGGAAGAAGGAATAAAGCCCATCTTAGGATGTGAGATTTATGTGGCGCCCAATTCCCGTTTTGATAAAGAACTGACAGGAGGAGAGGACCGATATTATCATCTTGTCCTTTTGGCGGAGAACAATACAGGTTACGATAATTTGATGAAGATCGTAAGCCGCGGGTTTACGGAAGGGTATTATTACAAGCCCCGTGTAGATATGGAACTGCTGCGGGAGAACCACGAGGGAATCATTGCCCTGTCCGCCTGTCTGGCAGGAGAGGTACAGCGGTATATTCAGAAGGGACTTGTGGAGGAAGCCAAAAAAGCGGCATTGAAATATCAGGACTGCTTTGGAGAAGGCAACTTTTTTCTGGAATTGCAGGATCATGGTCTGCCGGAGCAGAGAATGGTAAATACCACCCTTCTTCAGATGAGTAAAGAACTGAATATCCCGTTGGTTGCAACCAACGACGTTCATTATACGTACGCTGACGATGTAAAGCCCCACGACATCCTGCTCTGCTTACAGACCGGCAAAAAGCTGGCGGATGAAGACAGGATGCGCTATGAGGGCGGTCAGTATTATGTCAAGAGCGAAGAGGAGATGAAAGGTCTTTTCCCCTATGCATGGGAGGCTGTGGAGAATACCCAGCGCATTGCGGACCGCTGTCATGTGGAGATTGAATTCGGAGTTACCAAACTCCCTCACTTTGAAGTGCCGGAAGGATATGATTCCTGGACTTATTTAAATAAGCTTTGTTATGACGGATTAATAGAGCGATACGGAGAAGACGAGAATGCGCCTGCCGGGGATACCGGGCAGACTTTGAAAGAGCGCCTTGATTATGAGCTGAATGTAATCAAGACCATGGGATATGTGGATTATTTCCTGATT
Organism: Lachnospiraceae bacterium; assembly: GCA_014804245.1. Classification (GTDB taxonomy): domain Bacteria; phylum Bacillota; class Clostridia; order Lachnospirales; family Lachnospiraceae; genus Suilimivivens. The sequence continues at coordinate 117,885 of JAAVAE010000018.1, forward strand.
GTATGGGACTTTATCAATTATTCCAAAAACAATGGCATCATGGTAGGACCCGGGAGGGGATCCGCGGCGGGGAGTATCGTATCCTATGCCTTGAAAATCACCAATATCGATCCTATCAAATATAATCTGCTGTTCGAGCGTTTCCTGAACCCTGAACGTGTATCCATGCCGGATATCGATATTGACTTCTGCTTCGAAAGACGGCAGGAGGTCATTGATTATGTGAGCCGGAAATACGGATCCGAAAAAGTGGTGCAGATCGTTACGTTTGGTACCTTGGCGGCTAAGGGAGTCATCAGGGATGTGGGAAGAGTCATGGACCTGCCCTATGCCTATGTGGATTCTCTGGCAAAGATGATACCAAATGAATTGAACATTACCATAGACAGAGCACTTCAGATTAATCCGGAGCTGCGGAAAATGTATGAGAGCGACCCCCAGGTGAAGGAACTGATCGACATGAGCAAACGTTTGGAGGGACTTCCAAGGCATACCTCCATGCATGCTGCCGGTGTAGTAATCTGTTCAAGACCTGCGGAGGAGTTGGTGCCTTTATCGAGGGGAGCGGACGGCTCCATCACTACCCAGTTTACGATGACAACCATTGAGGAACTGGGGCTTCTTAAAATGGACTTCCTCGGTCTGCGCACGCTGACGGTGCTTCGGGATGCGGTGGCGCTGGTGGAAAAGGGAAAAGGCATTCACATTGACATTGATCACATTGATTTTGATGATAAAAAGGTTTTGGCTTCCATCGGCACCGGGCGGACAGACGGTGTGTTCCAGCTTGAAAGCGGCGGTATGAAGAGCTTTATGAAGGAACTGAAACCGAGGAATCTGGAGGATATCATTGCGGGGATTTCGCTGTACCGTCCGGGACCTATGGACTTTATTCCCAAATATATCAAAGGAAAAAGTAATTCTGATGCAATTACCTATTCCTGCCCGCAGTTAGAGCCGATTTTATCCGCCACCTATGGCTGTATCGTATATCAGGAACAGGTTATGCAGATTGTCCGCGATTTAGGCGGATATACCCTTGGACGAAGCGATCTTGTGCGCCGAGCCATGAGCAAGAAAAAGCAGTCGGTGATGGAGAAGGAGCGTGCCAACTTTATTTATGGAAATAAAGAGGAAGGGGTTCCGGGCTGCGCGGCAAATGGAATTTCTGAGAAAGTAGCCTCTCAGATTTATGATGATATGATGGACTTTGCAAAATATGCTTTCAACAAGTCCCACGCGGCATGTTATGCGGTGGTGGCATACCAGACCGCATATCTGAAATACTATTATCCGGTAGAGTTCATGGCGGCGCTTATGACCTCTGTCATTGATAATCCAAGTAAAGTGGCGGAATATATCATGGTCTGCCGGAATATGGGAATCACCATTCTCCCGCCGGATATCAATCAGGGGGAAAGCGGATTCTCCGTAAATGAGAATTCCATCCGCTACGCATTGACTGCCATTAAGAGTGTGGGAAGACCGGTAATCGAGGCTGTGGTTGAAGAGCGGAGGATACGGGGGGCCTACACGAATCTTAAAGATTTCATCACCAGGGTTTCGGATAAAGATGTAAACAAAAAGGCAATTGAGAACTTCATTAAGGCAGGCGCCTTTGACAGTCTTCCCGGAACCAGAAAGCAGTTCATGAGCGCCTATATACAGATTATGGACAGCATTGCTCATGATAAGAAGAACAACATGGCAGGACAGATGAGTCTGTTTGATTTAGTGGACGAAGACCAGAAAGAAGAATATGATGTGAAGCTTCCGGAGGTAGGGGAGTATTCCAAGGAAATGGTGCTTGCTTTTGAAAAAGAAGTGCTTGGAGTCTACATCAGCGGTCATCCTTTAGAGGAGCAGGAAGAACTCTGGAAAAAGGGAATTACCAACACCACGGCGGATTTCTTTTTAAATGAGGAGAGCAATGAGACGGCGGTAAAAGATAACGCCACAGCAGTAATCGGCGGTATGATTGCAGATAAAAGGATCAAGTACACCAAGAATGATAAGATTATGGCATTTCTGCAGGTGGAAGATCTTCTGGGCAGTGTGGAGGTCATTGTCTTTCCCAGGGATTATGAGAGAAACAGCGAAAAACTGGTGGAGGACAACAAGGTCTTTATCAGGGGGAGGGTATCCCTTGAGGAAGATAAGGACGGGAAGCTGATCTGTGAAAAAATCACGGCTTTTGATGAAATTCCGAGAAAACTGTGGATCAAGTTTAGGACAAAAGAGGAATATGATCAAAAGGCGGAGGAACTGCTTGCAACGCTGGCGGATTCAGACGGAAATGACAGTGTCGTTCTCTATATAGAAGAAATGAAAGCCATGAAAAAACTCCCTCCCAACAGAAATGTTTGTGCAGATGATGCTCTTTTTTCACAATTAAGTGAAAAATACGGTAAAGAAAATATAAAAATAGTCTGGGACGTGAAAAGGGATTGAAAATGGCATAAAATGGGGGTAAAATAAACAACAAAGAAAGGATGGTACCTACTTATGGCAAAAGAAATTAGAACCATCGGTGTTCTGACCAGCGGCGGTGATGCACCGGGAATGAATGCGGCAATTCGTGCCGTTGTGCGTAAGGCAATTGGAAATGGCGTAAAGGTAAAGGGCATCAAAAAAGGCTACCAGGGCCTTTTAAATGAAGAAATCGTAACTATGGAAAAAAAGGATGTTTCCGATACCATTCAGCGAGGCGGCACCATCTTGGGAACGGCACGCTGTCCGGAATTCAAGAATGAGGATGTCCAGGCGAGAGCGGCAGAAATCTGCCGGAAACACGGTATTGACGGCATGGTGGTAATCGGCGGCGACGGTTCCTACCGGGGAGCCCAGGCACTTGCCAGGCATGGTATCAACACCATAGGTCTTCCGGGAACCATTGACTTAGATATTGCCTGTACAGAATACACGATTGGGTTTGACACAGCTATCAACACGGCTATGCAGGCGATCGATAAGGTAAGAGATACTTCATCATCTCATGAACGCTGCAGTATCATTGAGGTTATGGGAAGAAATGCCGGATATATTGCACTGTGGTGCGGCGTGGCAAACGGTGCGGAGGATATTCTCCTGCCTGAAAGGTACGATTTCAATGAACAGAATATCATCAACAACATCATCAGCAACCGTAAGAGAGGCAAGACCCATCATATTATCGTAAATGCAGAGGGAATCGGTCATTCCACATCCATGGCGAGAAGAATCGAAGCGGCAACCGGAATTGAGACGAGAGCTACGATTTTAGGTTACATGCAAAGAGGAGGTTCTCCTACCTGTAAGGATCGTTTCTATGCATCTATCATGGGGGCTTATGCTACAGACATTTTGTGTGAAGGTAAGAGCAACAGAGTTGTTGGATATAAAAAGGGAGAATTTGTGGATTTTGATATTGAGGAAGCTTTAAATATGCAGAAGGAGATTCCGGAATATCAGTATCAGGTCAGCAGATTGTTATCACAGTAATTGATGCGCCGGCACTTGCCGGCGTTTGTCATGATATAGAATAATGGGAGTCGAGGACCGGGGAGATTTGAAATGATTAGTAGTGTGGGAAATGGGCGGATTAAGCGGGTGGTGATGTTGCGGGATAAGAGCCGGGCTAGGAATAGGGAGGGGCTTTTTCTGGCGGAAGGGGTGAAGATGTTTGAGGAAGCGCCCCTGGATAGACTGCGGGAAGTGTATTGCGGTGAAGGGTTCTGGGAGCAGGTTCAGAATGGAGATGGAATTTATAAGGCGATAGGAGAGAAGCTGCGTGCCTGTAGGGAGCGGGGGATTTTGGTTGAGCAGGTGTCGGAGGAGGTCTTGAAGCATGCATCGGATACGCAGACGCCTCAGGGGATTTTGTTTGTGATGGAGCAGCTTCGGTACTCTTTGGAGGATGTTGTGGAAAAGGCAGTGAGGAGAGAACGGGCGGAAGGAAGAGCNCCTTTATTTTTGATTTTGGAGGATATTCAGGATCCGGGGAATCTGGGAACCATGATCAGGACGGGAGAAGGAGCAGGTGTGGATGGTATCATTATGAGCAAAGGGACGGTGGATATTTATAATCCGAAGACCATACGCTCNACCATGGGTTCTTTATACAGGGTTCCTTTTTTCTATGTGGAGGAACTGGAAGAGGCGATTGGTTTATTGCAGAAAAATAATATTACGGTCTATGCAGCGCACTTGAAGGGGGAAAGGTATTTTGATGAGATTGCTTATGGAAACGGAAGTGCTTTTTTGATAGGAAATGAAGGAAAGGGACTTAAGGAGGCAACGGCAGATCGGGCGGACTGTTATTTGAAGATACCGATGGAAGGAAAGCTTGAGTCATTGAATGCAGCGGTGGCAGCAGCGCTTTTAATGTATCAGGCGGCAGGATATAGGAGGAAAAATAAATGAAAATTGGATTTATCGGACTTGGAAACATGGCAAAGGCAATGATAGGGGGGATGCTCGCAAAGGGTATTGCAAAGCCGGAAGATATTGTAGGATCGGCAAGGACAGAAGGAACCTGCAATGCGGTGAAAGAAGCATATGGAATCGAAGTATTGAGGGATAACGGCGAAGTTGCATCACGGGCGGACATGCTGATTCTGGCGGTAAAGCCCCAGATGTTCGGGGAAGTTATTCCCGAGATTAGAAATAAGGTAAAAGGTGACGCTATAGTCATAAGCATTGCTGCGGGGAAAACCATTGCGCAGATAGAGGAAGCATTTGGAAGAAGTCTTAAGCTGGTGCGGTGTATGCCCAACACGCCTGCCATGGTGGGGGAAGGCTGCAGCGGTGTGTGCAGGAATGAAAAGGTGACGGATGAAGAGATGGAACGCTGTATGGGACTGCTTGAAAGCTTTGGCATTGCCGAGGAAGTACCGGAAAAGCTGATGGACGCAGTTGTGGGCGTCAGCGGCAGCTCTCCGGCGTTTGTGTTCATGTTCCTTGAAGCGCTGGCGGATGGGGCAGTGAAAGCGGGTATGCCAAGAGGTCAGGCATATCGTTTTGCCGCGCAGACGGTGCTTGGGTGTGCAAAGCTGATGCAGGAAACGGGAAAGCACCCGGGGGAGCTTAAGGATATGGTATGTTCGCCGGCGGGAACGACCATTTGCGGAGTGCAGGTTCTGGAGGATATGGGATTTAGAAGTGCAGTGATGAATGCAGTCGATGCCTGTGCGGAAAAATCAAGAAACATGTAAAAAAAACGTAACATATTTGGATTATTTTGGATTAAAAAACACGAAAAGCCGCGGTGCAAAATGCACAAACTTGACAGAATTGGGTTTATTTGTTAATATAGTGCACATACCTGTTGTAATAAATTTGTAACATATAGCATATGTATATAAGTGTGCATTGAAATACAATATATTGTGGAGGTAGCATAATGAACCGGAGAAATAAACTGCTGGCGGCGGCTACAGGTGTTTTAACAGTCCTGTTTTTCCTTTCAGCAGAGGAAATAACCGTTCAGGCAAGTGAGAAAGAAGGCTATGATTTTTTTAGTGTTGGTGTGGCGGAGATCCTGGATCCCAGTGCATACAGCAATGAGCAGCCGGTAGAGGAGCAGGAAAATCTGAATATCGACCAAAAATTTGAAGCCGAAAAAGAAAGAATGGAGCAGGAGCTGACCATGGCGAACGTGCAGAATGCACTCAATATCAGAGCACAGGCCAGCGAAGACTCTGAAAAGGTAGGACTTTTATACAAGGATTGCGGCGGCACCATTTTAGAGCGCAAGGACGGCTGGACGAAGCTGAAATCCGGTAACGTAATCGGCTGGGCAAAGGATGAATATCTTTTGTTTGGGGAAGACGCCAAGGATATGGCGGAGGATGTAGGAAACTGGATTGTAACCCTGGATTCATCGGCTGTCCGTGTGAGGATGGAGCCCAGTGAAGATGCTGATATATACGGACTTTTGGCATATGAGGATTCTGTTGATTTTATTGATACGGTAAAGGACGGCTGGATCAGCGTTGATTATAATGATGAAATCGGGTATGTGAATTCGGAATATGTCAATGTGAGATACCATATTGATGAGGCCGAAAGCATGGAGGTCATACGGGCCAGAGAACGTGAGGAGGCTGAGCGGAAGCGCAGAGCCAACCGCGGAGCTGTGGCAGCAGATGCGGATGAATTGCGGCTGTTAGGAGCTTTGATTTACTGCGAAGCGGGCAATCAGTCCTATGAAGGAATGGTGGGCGTAGGTGCAGTAGTCATGAACCGTGTCAGGAGCGGGGCTTATCCTAATACCATTCACGCTGTTATTTACGCATCAGGTCAGTTCACACCGGCTATGACAGGAAAGGTTGCAAGAGTATATGAAGGAAATGTGCCGGATGCATGTATGCAGGCAGCGCAGGCAGCAATCAACGGAGAGACTACCGTTGGAGGCGCCACTCACTTTAGGCGTGCCGGCAAGCGTGAAGGCTTTATTTTAGGAGATCATGTATTCTGGTAAGATAAATATAGGAGCACCACAATTTGAATATTTTCAGATTGTGGTGTTTTGTTACAATAAGCTGGCTAGCGGAGTGTGGCAGCGTTTGTTGCTGTTTCCATTTTATTCATTGTGGTTGCCTACTTCAATTTTGTGTAGTAAAATGTTTTTAATGGTCAGTCGGTGTAAAATCATGGTGCTGTCCATAAAATAAGTATAAGGGTATGATCAAGGAGGGTAAAATGAACTTAATGACGATCTGGCTTATTGTTTTTGTCGCCTGCATTGTTATTGAAATCATCACCATGGGTCTTACGACGATCTGGTTTGCAGGGGGAGCATTGATTGCGGCGGTAGGAGCTGCCTTAAATGCACCATTGTGGCTGCAGATTGTCCTTTTCGTGGCAGTGTCGCTGGTACTTTTGTACTTTACACGGCCTATTGCGGTGAAGTATTTCAATAAAGACAGGGTAAGAACCAATGCAGAGAGCCTGGTGGGGAAACAGGCAATCGTAATCAGCGAAATTGACAATCTACAGGGCATTGGGCAGGTAACCGTAGGAGGGCAGGAGTGGAGTGCCAGAACTACAATAGAGGGAATTACGCTGCCGGTAGGAAGTGTCGTGATTGTCAGGGCAATCAGCGGAGTAAAACTGATGGTCGAGGAAAAAGCAATGTAGGGAATGCCTGCATCAGAAACAAGAGATTAAAATAAAGATTTAGGGGCAGACCCGGAAAGAAGAGGAATCAAATGGGATATTTAATACTTGTATTATTTGTAATTATACTGATTCTGCTGGCATCTTGTGTGAAGATCGTGCCGCAGGCATATGCTTATGTAGTAGAAAGACTGGGAGCTTACCAGGGAACTTGGTCAGTTGGACTTCATTTTAAGCTTCCGCTTTTGGATAAGGTTGCCAAGAAAATCAATTTAAAGGAACAGGTAGTGGACTTTGCACCCCAGCCTGTTATCACAAAAGATAATGTAACTATGAGAATCGACACGGTTGTATTCTTCCAGATCACAGACCCTAAGATGTTTGCCTATGGTGTGGAAAATCCGATTATGGCGATTGAAAATCTGACAGCTACCACCCTTCGTAATATCATCGGTGATCTGGAACTGGATCAGACGCTTACATCCAGAGAAACCATTAACACGAAGATGCGTGCTTCCCTTGATGAAGCTACAGACCCTTGGGGAATCAAGGTAAACAGAGTAGAGCTTAAGAACATCATTCCTCCTGCTGAAATTCAGAACGCAATGGAAAGACAGATGAAGGCAGANCGTGAAAGAAGAGAAGCTGTTACCCGTGCCGAAGGTGAAAAGAAGGCAAGCGTAACGGTTGCAGAAGGTAAGAAGGCAGCAGCCATTCTGGAAGCAGAGGCAGAGAAGCAGTCCGCTATCCTCCGCGCAGAGGCACAGAAAGAAAAGATGATCCGTGAGGCGGAAGGTGAAGCAGAAGCAATCCTTAAGGTACAGCAGGCAACTGCGGACGGTATCAGAATGATCCGTGAGGCAGGAGCAGACGAATCCGTTCTTCGNATCAAGAGNNTGGAAGCGTTTGAAAAAGCGGCAGACGGCAAGGCTACCAAGATTATCATCCCTTCAGAAATCCAGGGACTGGCAGGTCTGGCAGCATCCGTAAAAGAGTTGGTAAGCGATAAATAAGAAACTATTGAAAAAATGCTGCTATGAGGCAGGAAGACCTTATAGCAGCATAAATAAGTGTTGAAAAGACAGGTATGAGAGGATACATAGATGAATTTAAAGGGCAGAAACTTTTTAAAACTCCTTGACTTTACACCGGAGGAAATACTCTATATGGTGGATCTGGCAGCAGAATTAAAGGAGAAAAAGAAAAAGGGAATACTCACCACAGATATGCATAGAGGCAAGAATGTGGCGTTGATTTTTGAGAAGACCAGCACCAGAACCAGATGTTCTTTTGAAGTGGCTGCCCATGATTTAGGTATGGGAACCACGTATCTGGATCCTACAGGCTCCCAGATCGGAAAGAAAGANAGCATTGCAGATACGGCAAGAGTGCTTGGCAGGATGTATGAAGGAATTGAATACCGCGGATTTGAGCAGGAAATCGTAGAGGAACTTGCAAAATATGCCGGGGTGCCGGTATGGAATGGTCTTACCAATGAATTTCATCCCACCCAGATGCTTGCCGATATTTTGACGATTAAAGAAAAACTTGGACGTATCAAAGGCGTAAAGCTGACTTANATGGGAGATGCCCGCTACAANATGGGAAATTCCCTGATGGTGGTCTGCGCAAAGCTGGGTATGCATTTTACTGCATGCACCTCCGCAAAGTATTTTCCGGATGAGGCTCTGGTAAAAGAATGCAAGGCAATTGCAGAAACGACAGGCGCTTCCATCACTCTTACGGAAGATGTGATGGAAGGGACAAAGGATGCTGATGTGATTTATACGGATGTGTGGGTGTCCATGGGTGAGCCTGAGGAAGTATGGGAGGAGAGAATCAGGGAACTGTCTCCTTATCAGGTAAACAGTAAGGTGATGGAGAATGCGGGAAAAGATGCCATTTTTATGCACTGTCTGCCTGCCTTCCATGATCTTAAGACGAAGATTGGCAAGGAAATGAGCGAGCGGTTCGGCATTTCTGAAATGGAAGTCACAGATGAAGTGTTTGAATCTCCGGCATCAGTGGTGTTTGATGAAGCTGAAAACAGGATGCACACCATAAAAGCGGTGATGGCGGCAACACTTTAAGCCCATAAAACCGTGTGCAAAGAGAGTTGGTCTTTTAAAGTTGGAGGCATGGAAAATGAATCAGGATGCCAGAGAAGAAACAATTGTGCTCTGCGGAGCCAATGCTTACGAGAAAAAATATTATTTTAACGAAAAGTTTGCAGGGATGCCGGATGCCATTAAAGAGGAACTGCGCATCATCTGTGTCCTTTTCACGGAGGAAATTGGCGGCGTATTTACCATAGAGTTTGAGAAAGACGGAAACGTAAATATGCGCACCGAATATGCGGAAGATGATTTCCTCTATGATGAGATCGGAAGCGGACTTCTGGTAAATGAGGTGCGCCTCAAAAGNCAGGAGATGTTTGAATCCTTAAGTCTTTATTACAAAATATTCATTCTGCACGAGGATGTGGGAGAATTGCTTGAAGGCTACGAAGGATGAATGTAAAAATAACTCCAGTATTAGTACGGAGCATGTGAAAGGCTGATTGAAATTATGGCGGATGCAGTGAAGAAACTGCAGATAGGCAATGTGGTTTTAGATAATAATTTGATATTGGCTCCCATGGCAGGTGTGACAGACCTGCCATTTCGTTTGCTGTGCAGGGAACAGGGAGCAGGTCTTGTGTGTATGGAAATGGTCAGCGCAAAGGCAATTTATTTCCATAATAAAAATACGCAGGAACTTTTGGAAATACATCCGGATGAACAGCCGGTGTCTTTGCAGCTGTTTGGCTCAGACCCAGATATTATCAGTGAAATGGCAAAGGAAATTGAGGAAAGACCTTTTTCCATTCTGGATATCAATATGGGATGCCCGGTCCCCAAGGTGGTAAATAATGGGGAGGGATCAGCGCTTATGAAAAATCCAAAGCTTGTGGAAGAGATTATTTCAAAGACGGTCAAGGCGATCCATAAGCCGGTCACGGTCAAGATCCGCAAGGGATTTAATGACAGTATGGTAAATGCGGTGGAGATTGCAAAGATTGCAGAAGGATGCGGCGCATCAGCAGTGGCAGTCCACGGCAGGACCAGAGAGCAGTACTATGCAGGGAAGGCGGACTGGGATATCATTGCAAAGGTGAAGGAAGCCGTGTCCATACCAGTCATCGGCAATGGAGATGTGACAGACGGACCTTCGGCGAAGGAACTGCTCGACCAGACCGGATGTGACGGAATTATGGTGGGAAGGGCAGTACGAGGCAATCCATGGATTTTTAAACAAATCCTGCATTTCCTGAAAACAGGGGAAGAGCCCCAGAGGTGCCCGGCAGCGGAAGTGCGGGATACCATTCTGCGTCATGCAAAAATGGAACTTCAGGTAAAGGGAGAGTATACAGCGGTCAGGGAAATGCGCAAGCACATCGCATGGTATACCGCCGGTTATCCCAATTCCGCCGCGCTTAGAAGAAGCATCAATGAGATGGAATCCTTTGAGGAACTTGAACTGGCAGTAAAAAATATTTTTTCGGAATAGGAAGGACAAAGATTACATATGCTTTTCTATGGAAAACAATGGAACCAAAATCTTGTATACAGGAATTGCATATGGCGCTTATCCCGAAGAGCATGGCAAAATAAATCCTCGTAAAGTGATAAAAGAAGGACTCCCCCTTAAAAAGCTGAGCAGGGAATTTCCTTACCTTTTAGGTGAAAAACGCGCAGGGGCAGGCAGGCTTTCGATTTATTATGCGCTGCTGCCGGAATATAGGAGGAAAACCTTTTTTTCCGGACAGCCTAAGGGATGGAAACCGGAAACAGCCCGGCAGCTATTGGAGGATGCGGTCAGAAAGGCGATTGTGACCTTAGATTGCAGAGAACAGTTGTATGCGCCGGAACTTCATAATCAGCCCGGGCAGATTCCGATTGAACTTACGGCAGCCTTGCTGTACCGCCAAAGACCCTTTGATAAAATCTGTATCACACTGGCGGCTGAAGGAGGAGAATACGGCCTTGGGCAGGTGATAGAGTTGATTAATCCCTATCTGCCCAGAACCCGGCAGGTGTTTTTTAAAGGGGAGGATAGTCCGGTTTGTGAAATGTTGGAGGATTATCTTTATGACCAGTTTGGAATCATTATGACAAGGACGGATGTGCCGCCTTCTGACATTCCATGGCTTGATATGGAGGAGACGGATCTTCCAGCCGGGAAAGCGTCCCATGATGATCGGAGGCATATAAACAGTCTGGAAACACTGAAATTCCTTGACACTGCGGTAAAAAATGGTTATAATACGAAAGTTAATTAGGTATAAAATTTATTTGAAAATAAACATAAAGGATGGAGAGGAAATGGAAGAAAAGAAGAACATACTTACCTATGAGGGATTAAGAAAGTATGAAGACGAGCTTCACGAACTCAAGGTGGTAAAGAGACAGGAAGTAGCACAGAAAATCAAAGAGGCAAGAGAGCAGGGTGATTTGTCCGAAAATGCGGAATATGATGCAGCCAAGGACGAACAGCGCGATATCGAAGCCAGAATTGAAGAACTGGAAAAAATCCTGAAAAATGTGGAAGTAGTAGTGGAAGATGAGGTTGATCTTGACAAAATCAACATTGGATGCTGTGTTAAGATCCGCGATCTGGAATACAATGAAGATTTAGAATATAAGATTGTAGGTTCCACCGAAGCCAATAGCTTAAAAGGGAAAATTTCAAACGAATCTCCGGTCGGAAAAGCGCTTATTGGCAGTAAGATGGGGGATATCGTTGAAGTAGAAACCCAGGTCGGCGTTTTAAGATACCAGGTTCTTGAAATTCAGAGATCGAACTAGAGAAAACCTTTAAAAGGAGTGTTTAAAGTGGAGAAGCAGCAGAACAATCAACAAAATGTAAATAACCAGAAGCAGGAACAGGATATCAACCAGTTGCTGAAGATAAGAAGAGAGAAGCTTTCCGTGCTCCAGGAAGCCGGTAAGGATCCTTTTAAGATTACCAAATTTGATGTGACTGCACACAGCAGGGACATCAAAGAAAACTTCGAGCAGATGGAAGGCAAAATCGTATCAGTTGCCGGACGTATCATGCAGAAGCGTGTCATGGGCAAGGCGTCTTTCTGCAACGTACAGGATCTAAAAGGGAACATTCAGTCTTACGTGGCAAGGGACAGCCTTGGGGACGAACCCTATGCAGATTTCAAAAAGTATGATGTGGGCGATATTGTAGGTATCACAGGAGAAGTGTTCAAGACAAAAACGGAGGAAATCTCCATCCATGCCTCCAGTGTGACCCTGCTTTCCAAGAGTCTTCAGATACTTCCCGAAAAATACCATGGACTTACCAACACAGATATCCGTTACCGCCAGAGATATACAGACCTCATCATGAATGAGGAAGTGAAGGACACTTTTGTAAAGCGTTCTAAGATTATTTCCGCCATCAGAAGGTATCTGGACGATCAGGGCTTTATGGAGGTGGAAACACCTATGCTGGTATCGAATGCCGGCGGAGCTGCTGCAAGACCCTTTGAGACCCATTTCAATGCGCTGGATGAGGACGTCAAGCTTCGTATTTCTTTGGAATTATACCTTAAGAGACTGATTGTAGGCGGACTTGAGCGCGTCTACGAAATCGGACGTGTATTTAGAAATGAAGGTCTCGATACAAGGCACAACCCAGAGTTTACCTTAATGGAACTTTATCAGGCATATACGGATTATAACGGTATGATGGATCTGACCGAGAACATGTTCCGTTATGTGGCACAGGAAGTCTGCGGCACAACCACAGTACCTTACGGTGAACATATGATTGATCTTGGCAAGCCTTTCGAAAGATTGACCATGATTGAAGCGGTAAAGAAATATACAGGAATTGATTTTGACGAAGTTCCCGACACTGCAGCTGCCAAAAAGCTGGCAGATGAGAAGGAAGTACACTATGAGGACAGGCATACCAAGGGCGATATCCTGAATCTCTTCTTTGAAGAGTTTGTAGAAGAACATCTGGTGCAGCCCACCTTTGTGATGGACCATCCGGTGGAAATTTCCCCTCTCACCAAGAGAAAGCCGGACAAGCCGGATTATGTGGAACGTTTCGAGCTATTCATCACAGGGCGTGAGATGTGCAATGCCTACTCTGAATTGAATGACCCTATTGACCAGAGAGAACGCTTTAGGGCGCAGGAAGAACTATTTGCACAGGGAGATGAAGAAGCGAACCATACGGATGAAGATTTCTTGAATGCATTGGAAATCGGAATGCCTCCTACCGGGGGAATTGGATATGGAATCGACAGACTGGTCATGCTGCTGACGAATTCGCCGGCGATTAGGGATGTATTGCTGTTCCCGACAATGAAGACGATTGGCAAGGAAAACAAGTAAAATCAAGGCTTTCAGCCACTTGCCCTAGCGGTTTGACATCAATTTGACATCAAATTTACATCATTTGGTGGACTAATATGGACTGATAAATCACATTTCAGGAGTTTTACTCTATCAAAACAAAATAGTAGAATGCTATGAAAAGGACATTTTCCAAGTGTAGGAGAGTGTCCTTTTTGTTTAATTGGCTGCTTGTGAAACATGAATTAGTTTGATGTTATGGTCTGGTTAAAAAATGAATATGAAAAATGATCAGATGAAAAGGAGAAAAAGGGTATGGAACAGATTTACAGGATAGGCATTGACCATGGATATGGGAACATTAAGACCACACATCACATTTTTGAATCCGGCATTATCCAGAGGGAAAGCATATCAGAACTTGTAGGGATGGTAGTAGAGTATGAGGGGAAATTTTACGAGATCGGCTCTACCCACAAGGAGTACCAGATGGATAAGGTATGGGATGAGGATTATTATATCCTTACGCTGGCGGCTCTGGCAAAGGAACTGAAAGAAAGGGGAGTGTGTTATGCGTCCGTCATTCTGGCGGTGGGTCTTCCAATCAAATGGCTTGGGGAGCAGGCAGAGAGTTTTAAGAAGTACCTGCTAAAGAATAAAGAAGTGACCTTCCGGTGCAATGACACCAGATACCATGTGAAGATTGAGGACGTGGAGGTTTATGCACAGGGATTCGCGGCGGTGGCAGCGGATTTACCCACCTATCAGGGATTTAACATTGTGGCGGATATCGGCAACGGAACCATGAACGTTATCTTTATCATTGACGGGAAGCCGGATTCCAGTCGCTATTATACGGAACGTTTCGGTGTGGAGTGCTGTGTGATCGAAATGCGGAGTGAACTCACAAACAAAGTACATACTGTTGTCGATGACTGTATTGTTAAAAAGGTGCTGAAGGATGGCACTGCCGATATCGGGGAGAAGTACCTGAAAGCCATAGCGGAATGTGCATCAGATTATACGGATAAGATCATGCGCAAATTAAGGGAGTATGGCTATAATGAAGAACTGGCGAAACTCCATTTCCTTGGAGGCGGTGCAATGCTGATGAAGCATTTTGCCAAACTGGATCAGAGCAAGGTACATTTTATTGAGGATATCCACGCCAACGCAAAAGGATATGAATATCTCTCAAACCAGAGACGGTTACGCAGCATCCGGCGTGGATAGGGGGAATGCCTTATGAAGACGAGACAGACGATAAAAAATATCAAGCGTGTGTCCTGCCGCTTTGACATGGATGTGCCGGAGGAACGGAGGGCATGGCAGATTTTACAGGGAAGGTATCAGGAGCCGCCGGATGGGAAGAAGCAGGACTACAGCAGCATTATCGCAGAGGCAATGATCGGGCATTATGACCGGAAGGAAGAGACTCATCTTACCAACGAGGAACTTCTTGCGAAGATGCAGGAGAGCATCAGAATGGAAGCGGAAGAGATAAAGAAAAGTTTTTCGCAGACACCATTCCCCATGATGTACCCTTACATGCCGATAACGCCAGGAATGCAAAATGCAGCGGTACAGCCGGAGAAGCAGGCACAGGAGCAGACAGGAACACTGCAAAATGAAGAAATCATAAATGACGCCGCCCTTGACTTCATGGACAGCTTCATGGGCGGATAACAGGATGCGGAGACATCCTGCTTATAAAAAACTGAATAAAAATAACTAAGGGACATTTCATTCTATGTTGTTCGAGTGAGTGTCCTTTTTTCATGCAGATTATGCAGAAAGGAAAAGATATGGACTTAAACGAGATGGAGAAACGGATGCTGTACCAGACGGAGGGAAGTGAGCGGTATACAGTCATGCATGAACTGATGATGGCTTCCCGGTATGCGAAAAATCCGGACAGGCGCAGGGCGGCAGACAGCCTTATGGATAAGATGCGATCTTTGACGGATGGGGAATGTATGGAGATTGTGCATGACATCTGGAGAAATTACCGGCTTCCCCAAGGGGGAAGGACGATCGGAGAGATGATAGCGGAGGCAAGGCAGAGATCCGGCGCGGAGCAGTTAAAAGGGCATGACATTATGGCACTGGAACGTTTTGACCCGGAAGTGCGGCATATGGTTGTTTTTGAAGTGATTTCAGGTGATTCGTTTGTAGGCGATAAAGGAGACCGGATGCGCCTTTTTTTAACGGATGCCGGATACCGGAAATTTCAGGACAGGCAGAAAAAAGGGGAGATAAAAATAGAGGATCATATGAAGGTCACGCCGGACGGTCATCTGCTACATGACCACAGCAGGGGCAGTGACCGCTCCCGTTAGTGTGAGAATGAAAGTTTGGAAAGGAGATTATGATTATGGCTGTATTCAGGGTAGAGAAAACGAAGGATTTCACCGTTATGAGCAACTTCCATTTGCGTGATGTTGAACTGTCACTGAAGGCAAAGGGGTTATTATCCCTGATGCTCTCCCTGCCGGAAGATTGGGATTACACCACAAAGGGGCTTGCCTGTATCTGTAAGGACGGGGTAGATTCCATCACCAGCGCATTAAAGGAGTTAGAGAACCATGGTTATCTCACCAGACAGCGCACCCGTTACGAAAACGGGCGGCTGGGGGATATCACATACACGATACACGAAAAGCCGGTCGGCCAGGAAGAAAAGGAAGAACTGCCTGAACAGGAAAAACCTAAACGGGAAAATCCAAGACAGGTAAACCTTAAACAGGCAGAGCCTGAACAGGGAAACCACGCACAATTAAATACTGAACAATCAAATACTGACGGATTAAATACATATCAATCAATCTATCCGGCAGAGCCGGAGGCGGCAGCCTGCCATGATGGGATGGATAGGATGGAACTTGCAGAAGCTTACCGTGAAATTATCCATGAGAATATCGAGTATGACATTCTGGCAGAGCGTTATGGAAAACAGAGGATGGACGAAACAGTTGAACTGATGCTTGAAGTTATTCTGTCAAAACGCCCTTATATCCGCATTGCTGGGGACGATTTCCCAAGGGAGGTTGTAAGGAGCCGGTTTTTGAAGATTAATTCCAGCCACTTGGAGTATGTCTTTGACTGCATTGACAGGAACACTACAAAGGTCGGAAATATCAAGGCATATTTACTGACAGCACTGTATAATGCCCCGGCAACGATGGACAGCTATTACCGTGCTGAGGTCAACCATGGTCTATACGGTGCAGGTACATAAGGCTTGCCTTTCAGAATCATTAAAAAAATATGAGGAGGTAATTTTGACTGAATTTAGGGTGAGTGACGTGGACTTACAGGAGTTCCTACATTCATTCACAGATGGGGACGGAAAGCTGCCATCAGATTTCGAGCAACTAAAGAGGGAAGGGCATTACCTGATCCATGGGGATACGGAAAGGTCATTCTGCCTGAAAGAAAGGGAAATTTATTTAAAAGATACCATGGAGAACCTGCTGGCAAGATCAATCTGTTTTTTCTCCAACATGCCCATATCCTATGCAGTCCATGTGAAAGCATCCGGCAGGGCAGACATAACAGTCCTTGACAATAAAAGGCTTTCCATGGAAATAAAAGAAAAGCAGGTAAAAGGGAAATCAATCACTGTCAGGTATAAGGACGGAACATCAGATAAGGGCGCATTAGAAACAGAAAAGTATATCAAAGGGCCATTCGGGGAGAAAGTCAGCGCCGTCCATTATGCCTGTGTCGCGGACAGCCTCCTATACCTCAGCCGGGAAATCTATACCCTTTCCTATGCGGCAGAGAATGAGCGTTCTTTGTCGGCGGCGGTGAGGGAGATACGCAGGAAGAGGGAACACAGCCTGCCGGAAAGGGCAAAGGGGTTTTTCAGGTCATGGCTTGAGGACATAAAGCTGCTCCCGGCAATCCGGCAGGGAAGTTTCTGCCATGGGATGCCGGATGAAGACCACATCGTCAAATTAAAAAAATTGATGAAAGCGGAAGGGTACATCCGGATAACGCCGGAACAGGCAGCACAGGCAAAGAAGTTCAATCTGCCCCGGTATTTCTTACAAAACAATGGCATGGTCAATTACGCCCATGATGTATTATCGGATCTATGGGATAAGAAAGGCGCTCTGCTCCTGATGAAAAAAGAGTGGGCGAAGATGCTGGACATCCTTGTAAATGAAAAACCGGTGCGGTGCCCGAGGGAGATTCTTGTTGCCATGAAGATGGAAGCGAAGCATGAAGCGTCCATAGCGAAAAAAGAAAAAGATAAAGAGACATTTGCCGCCATAGCAGATAAGCTGGGCTGTTTTCTGGAAATAACAGACAGGCATAATCTGTCGCATCTGTTCACAGGGCAGGGAAAGGACTGGGTATTGCCGGATTTTATATCAGAAGCAGAGAAAGAGAAACTGGCTGTGATGTACCGCTTACCGGAAAGGGAAAACGCAATAGTAGCTGACTGGGGCGCACGTTACCTTGACACAGCCGGAAGGTAGGCTTGTGGAGAAGTGCGGCGGGCAGCCGACACCTCCAAATACTTCCGCTTAGCTGTAATCCACCGGGGAGGGTGGGCGGTGTCAAGAATTTTCGTCCAGGACTAAAATACTTGACACCGCACGCACTCCCCGGTACACTCGCCGGTAGCGGAGTATTTGGGGAAGGGAGAAAAGCGTCAGGGTGGCGTCAAAAATGGAAAATTTAGAATCAACTGGCGTCAAAAAAGGACATTTTGGCGTAACGGATGTGAAAATTGACAGCCAAGTGCTGTCACTGAAAAAATGGAGAAATTCCACTGGCGTCATTTTAATGCGGATTGGCGTCACAAAGAAGGAATTGGCGTCAAAAACAGCCGGATTGGCGTCACGAATAAAGGAACTGGCGTCAAAATAATGACATTTGGCGCTATTACCATAAATTTAGCGGAATTAAGGGGGTTCGGGGTACTCCCCGACAAGATTTAGCATTTCGTGCCCACGAAATGCGTATCTTGCGGCGTTCGGTAGAACGCCCTCTCACCCAAAAGAAAGGAGTAGCACATGGCAAGACCAAAAGGCGAAAACACGCTTCGAAAGCATTTTAAACTGACAGAAGAAACCGCAAAACTTTTAGCAGAGCATTCCAAAGTTGAAAACATGAATGAATCAGAATACATCCGATATCTTCTACTAAATCAGTCTGAGCATCCAAGGGGCAGGGAACTTGAATTACAGATAATGCGTTTACGGAATGAGATTAATAAAATTGGTGTGAATATCAACCAGATAGTGAAAAATAATAATTCCCATATATATAGTGAAGATGATAAAATACAATTAAAACGAAATATGAATGAAATAAGAGAAGCTATTCATGTACTTATAGAAAAGAAAATCATAAGTTAAGAGATACAAGAGGATAGAAGTTATGTGTCAAAATATTGGAAACGATGCAGTTAGATATTCAAGAACAGGAGATGTTTTTCATTATAGGTGGGTTGCATTAAAATGTTTAGACATGCTCAATCCGTTATCAAATATTGATAAGATTGTGGTAGAAAATTCTCAGGAGAAGATGGCTGGGGAATATGTTATTGACGTGTCGGAATATTTATGTGCAGGGGAGATAAGCATTAAATATTATCAGATGAAGCATACAGTAAAGGAAAAAGAAACCCCAGCAACCATTTCTTTTTTTAAAAATACATTAGAAGGGTTTGCAAAAAGATATTTAGCTTTACGTAAAGAAAAAAGGCATAAGAATGTTTGGTTCTGTGTTATTACCAATAGGAAAATAAATTCAGCTTTAAAAGATAATATTTGTAAAAAAGCAAAGGGTGAAGAATGTTCAAAAAGCTTTGATAAATATATTAAAAAATACACTTCATTAGATAAGCTTCGATTAAAAGATTTTTGCCATAGGTTAATATTAGTTGATGGTTGTGGAGATTATGAAGACTTATGGTTCGAATTGTATGTAAAAACAGATCAGTTATTAGTTGGACAATCAGACAAATCAACAGTTGATAAATTGGAGATTATGGTTAGGGATAAAGCCATGCCAAATTCGGATGGAAAAATTACTAAAGAAGATGTATTAAAATGCTTGGGATATCCGTCCATAGATTTCTTGTTTCCAGCACCACAAATGCTCGAAAAGACAAAAAATATTGTTGAAAGAAAAATATATAAAAACCTAACTGAAAAAATAGCTAAGCAGCAAAAAACGATTATACATGCCGCTGGAGGTGTAGGGAAAAGCATTTTTTCTCAGTATTTGAAGCAAAATGTACATGGTGAAGCAGTTGTATATGACTGTTTTGGACTAGGGACATATAGAAATAGGAGTAAGGTAAGGCATGGATTTAAAGTTGCACTTACACAGATTGTAAGTGAATTGGCATCAATAGGTTTGTGTGATTTTATGTTTGTTTCAGGAGGTGCTACACCTGATGAGATTATGCGTATGTTTTTGCAGAGAATTAATCAAGCCTGTAGATGTATTCAACAGAGGGGTGAAGAACAAAAACTGTACATAGTTATTGATGCTGCCGATAATGCTGAAATGGCGGCGGAAGAATACAAGGAACAATGCTTTGCACATGATTTATTGAAAGAAAATTTGCCTGATGCGTGTCGTCTTGTCATGCTTTGCAGAACAGAAAGAATGCATTTGTTAAAACCATCTGACAAAGTTGTAAAAGATGAATTGTTTCCCTTTTCAGAGGATGAAGTAGAACTTTATTTGAAGGAAAATAATATAAAAGGGTTTAACAAACTGGATAATCTAGAATTTTTTCGACTGACCGGGGGAAATCCAAGGGTAATTGCAAACGCTGTAACATTTGGAAAAAGTAAAGAAGAAATATTGGCATATTTGGGTCCGAGGGGAACAAATGTAAATCAGCAGATAGAGTTTCAGCTGAAAAAAGCAGTTGATGAGATAAAAAGTTTGCTTTCAGAAGATTATCAACAGCAGATAGACAGTATTTGCTTCGGCTTATCTGTGTTGCCACCTTTTATACCTGTTTCTGTATTGGCTCAAATAGCAGATGTAGATGTAAGTACGATTATGAGTTTTGTTTCTGATATGGGTAGGGCATTCTGGATGACGGATGATCAAGTCATTCAATTCAGAGATGAGCCTGTGGAAACATGGTTTAGAGATAACTTTGTACCAGACAAAGAAACGATTAAAATTTTCACAGATAGAATCAAAGAGCAAGCTAGTCAATCTTTATACGTTGCTGAGGTTCTTCCCATGTTGTATCTACGTGCTGATCGTCTGGATGAGGTGGTTGCGCTGGCTATTAATGAAGAAGAACTTCCCAAGAAGGATAAGTTTGACAGCCGCAATATAAAAATGCTGCGGTATAAATATGCATTCAATGGTGCGATAAAATCAAAGCGATATAAGGATACTGTAAAGATTGCTTTATTAGCAGCAAAAGAAACTGCTGGTAACCATAGATTGAATGAGCTTTTGAAAAAGAATGTAGATCTGGTACCAATTTTTTCGGGAAAAAATGNTGTGCAGGAGTTGGCATTTTCCAGNACNTTAAAAAGTCAGTGGCAGGGATCGGAGAATGTGTATATTTCCAGTTTATTGTCNGGCTATCCAGAATGTATAGGAGAAGTACGGNCATATTTAAAGGCATCTGAAAGCTGGATGCATTTATGTCTTAAGGAACAGAATAGAGAGGAAAATAGAGGATTTAGGGTAAGACTTGAAAATGAAGATATAAGTGAATTAGGATTTGCAGCTTATAATTATAAGGGAATTGATTTTGCGGCGAGTTTCTTTGAAATATGGTCACCTAAGCGAGTGGTATTTGANATTGTGAGTTCTTTTATAGCAAGATTGGTGGATCAGGGGAANTTTTCTGNTATTGATGAATTTGCCATGCNAGCTTCNNNTGATATTTANAGNTTAATGGCTGTTTGCAATGAATTAGATAAAATNGGAAAGACCGTTTCAAAAGAGAATATTGTCAAATGTTGGGACAATGGAATTAAGCATTTGCAGAGTGATAAATTGGAATATANCAGGAATGACAAAAAAATATTAGAGGGGTTTATATCTTTTATAGAACAATCAATCAGTAGCATAGATGATAGCTCNATNGTAGTAGATTTGATAAAGAAAGTTTTGCCAGTAAAAGCAGGATATGATTTCTTGCGCGAAGANTATTCTGAAACAAANTCGATATTNTTGCGNGGATATGCTATTAAGAAATATCTTGANTTTAATCTTGATGAAGANGACTGGACACCAAACAAAGAAGATAAAGACACCGCNATGGAAATTTTTAATTTATTATTTCCTTTATATGACATTCGGTTAAAAATATTTCTTGGNATGGAAGGTGTGGANGTCACTTCTGCATGTAGGGAAGCACGGAATAATAGATGGTTGGAAATGCGCCAATATCAAGGAAATNTTTTGAATGATATTGCAGTTGNACAGACTAAAATTATTATGGCCGGAAAAAATTTATCAGATGATATCATAAGAGAATTACTAAAGGGGATACAGAATATAAAATTATATCTAGAGGATGAGATAGNTTTTTTAAGAGGTNTTGTAAGAAATAGGAACCTGGAGTTTATATGGGGAGAAATAGAGCAGGNAATTTCAGAAAGACTGGACGGAGTGGCACAAAGTGGAGAAAATNCTAATGAATTATCNGAATGGTATTTTTTAATGACAAGGGCATTATTGGCGGGAGATTTAGAAGAGGCNCATGCATATTTCAATTTAGCTATAGAGAACGTTGNAAACTTTAGTGAAGAAATANTATCGNCATCAAGGCAAATGACAGAAATGTGTGAAAAGTGTGCAGAAAGTTATCATCAGGAATTCGAACTTGCCAGTNAGTTTATCAGATATATGGAAGAAATCTATGGTGTCATGCATGGAGATTGGGATTATAAGAGGGCAATTCAAGCCTGCATAAGAATGTCNCCAGCAGATAGTTTGGCAGCAATAAGCAGGTTCAGGGACATGGACGAAAACTGGACAGATCATTTCTTTGAAGAGGCAGCCATAGAACTGATTTCCACGGGGTATCTTTCTCCATCAGAGGGCTGGGCGTTATCAGCATTTATGCCTGATGAAAGAATCAGAAGTTTTTCGCAGAAATGTTCGGAATATGAAAAAGATCGTGACAAAAAAGTTGAAATAAGTAATGCTGGAGAAAGATATTATCAAATGATGGCATTGNCAGAAAATCAGACTGATTTNCGAACATCATATTTNNGAGAAANAGATGATGNTGACANNGTAATGGTTGAAGAGNTATTTAAGGATATTGATTTGTGGACNCATGATGGNTTNAAAGAATTATTATNTAGAATTAACAGATACAGGAATTCNATGATNGCAGAAGCAGCTTGCCNATNTATGTACAATAAGATAGAAAGGGGAAGAAGACTNGNATTTCTGAATAATTTGATAGAGGTATCGGATTTGTCGNTTTATACNTTCTTAGAAATAATTAAATATGTTCCAGATACATGGTTGCAGCAACGTAGNATACAGGCGGAAATTAATAATTNTATATATNAAATATGTAACAGATGGTGTTGGGAGTTGCTAGATANATTCCGCAGNCGCCAGTTCATAGAAGACATGCCTTTTGATGTGGCAAACAATGAAAGTGCTTTTAAAGGGTTTATGGATGGAATCGCGCAGGTAGAAACTTTCGACAACCATAACCAGTATATTGAATATATCAGTGTTGCATTACATTACTTAACACCTGATGATGCAAANGAAATGCTGGGATTTGCANTGGACATGATGTTGAAAGATAACGTTAGCCAAGATAAGAAAAATANGGCNGATTATACCTATGAGGGTAATCGGTATCCTGACGGAAAAGATCAATTGGCTGGATTCATTTATACATCCTTGGGATCACCAGTTGCCAAAACACGATGGGAAGGTGTGCATGCTGTAGTGAGATTGGCTAAAATGGGATGTATAGAAATTTTGAGAGAGCTTGTTTATTATGACAAGAATGTGGCAGGGGTTTTTATTGAGAAAAAATATANTCACTATGAGTTACATTCTATTTTGTATCTGTTNATAGCTCTGTATAGAATTGCAAANGAAGACGTTGATATTGTGGTTCCATATAACGAGAAAATAGCATATTATGCTTCAGAATTTATGGAGCATGCGTTGATACAGAGAATTGCTATAGAGATAATAAAGCTTATTTATGAACAGAGAAAAGATGTGTTTGAACAGGGAACATATGAANGCATACTGGCAATAACAGCAAGTAGTTACCCAGTAGCTGACNGGNATCANTTGTTGGATGATNAAAAAGATGAAAGCAGGGATAAATTTTATTTTGGATACGATATTACACGATATTGGTTTGGAAAATTAGGTAAGGTCTTTGGNGTAACAGAGAAATATGTCGCAAGTCAGGTAGCTAAGGTAATAACAGAGCAATGGAAAATATACAATTCTGGTGCATTTAATGAAGATTCGCGAAAAAATATGTGGGAAGATGCAGCTTATAGAGAAAGAACCTACCATTCGCATGGCAGTTATCCGGCAGTAGATACTTATAATTTTTATTTGTCGTATCATGGTATGATGGCAGTAGCTGCAAAACTTTTGAAAGAAATGCCTACCGTAAAAGGACATTATGATGAGGAAAATCCTTGGGAATACTGGATAGCGGGGCATTTGCTTTCAAGAGAAGATGGAATGCTTCTGTCGGATATGAGGGGAGTAATCCCTCAAGATATTAGAGAGTGGTATACAACTGACAAAAATGAGTTGTGGATTCGAAATATCGGAAGTGATTATTTTTTTGATCAGTTAGTGGATGGGGATATGATATGCATTAATGGATACTGGAAACAGAAAAAAGGAAGTTATCAAGAAGAAATTAGAATCAATTCAGCTTTGGTAGCGGAGGAGAGCGCGGAATCTTTGGTATATACATTGATTGGATATAAAGATGCCACTGAATTTAAACTGCCAGAATATGAGGACGAGGAGGATGATTGTGAGTGTGAAATTCCGCCATTTATACTTAAAGGATATGTAAAATCAGAATATCCAGATGCAAAGCTAGATCGATTTGATCCATGGGCGGCAGGTGTGTCTAACAGTACAATAGAGATTGGAGACGAATATAAGAAAAAAATCTGTTTGGAACAGAAGGAAATGCAACGTTGGAGTTTTCCTTATGGTGATGAGTATATAAATGGTGAGAGACTGTTTGTGTCGAAGAAAGAATTGAAAAGTCTGATGAAAGAAACAGGATTACTTATTATACTGGAAGTAGATATAACAAGAAACCATACGTTCCAGTATAACCGTGATGAATATACATATAAACCGCCTAAGCACAAAATTTATTTATTTAACGGAGAGGATATTATCGATGGAGAAATTTGATTATGCATTACTTGGACACCTTATAATAAAGCAGCTTGGTTTGGAAAATGAAAATGTAGATTTAATCTCAAATTGGATGGCGAATTATATTGCTCAAAAAATGAAAACTGCTGAGTTAGCTGTCGGAAAGGAGAAAGAAGAAGCGGAAGAAAACTGTTTTAATGCAATACTTGCATTATGGGATCATAGAGAAGCATGGCAAGGCAAAGGAAATCCATATGAAGATTTGAAACCGATAATAAATACAATAAGTAGACTTGATCCAGAAAATAGAGATTATTTTTATTGGAATGAAAATAATGAGTATGATGCAATAAGTCCAGAAGTTAAGCAGGTGCTGGATATCATTAAAAGTATTGATAAAGCAGCAAGGGTATGTTTAGAATCTCTGTTTAAATATGCATTACAAATAACTGTTGATGAAGAGATGAAAGAGTGGATAAGAGCCGCTGATAAATTCTCTAATGAGAATGCAGCAGATGCTTCTCTCTTAAGACGTTTAATGAGAGGATCTGATTCAGATATGGTAGATTCATTGGAAAAAGAAAAATTGAAAAAACGTATTTTGATTTTAAAAGAATTTCAGGAAAAAAGTATGGAATTATTGGAATTGTATAGGGAAGAACTTAAAAAAGAAGACAAAGAAACAATAAAATGATATTAGGACAGAAAGAAATGATAAGGATAATTGAATAAATACTGAAAATAAAGTACAATGTAATAAAATAAGACAAAAATTGGAGATGGAATACCGCAGATGATATAATAGACCGTTTGATGATCAGACGCAGGAATAGGGCACATAAGGAGGGACGTTCAATCGCAATAACAAAATTATCCTGCATCCACCAGACAGGAAAAAAGTACATGGCTATGCATCTTGCAAATGCCATTTCCTACATTACAGACGAAGAGAAAACGCAGAGTGGCGCACTGGTGGGAAGCCATAATTGTAATGTAGATACTGCCCTACAGGAGATGCTTGCAACAAAGCGGAAGTTCGAAAAAATAGATAAGCGGCAGGGCTACCATTTTATCATATCCTTTAAAAAGCAGGAAGTAAGACCGGAAACCGCTATGGAGATTACTCAGAAATTTGTAGAGAGGTATTTTGGTGACGATTTTCAATGCCTGTATGCCACCCATGACAACACAGAGTATGTTCACAGCCACATCCTTTTCAACAGTGTTTCATGGCGCACCGGAAAGAAATACCGTTACGAAAAAGGAGATTGGGCAAGGGAGATACAGCCTATTGTCAACGAACTCTGCAAAGAGTACGGTCTTTCCATACAGGATATTGAAATCGGCACAAAAGAAAAAGAACCAAAGAAATGGGATAAAACAAAACAGGGTATTTTCAAATGGAATCACCAGGTCAGCCTGGATGGGGAGGATTCCATTTCTTTTGCCACTGGTTATGAAAATTTCCTGAAATTGATGGGACAGAAAGGCTATGGCGTAAAGCAGAAAAACGGAGAAACTTTTTTGAAGCCTATGGGCGAAAAGCGGTTTATCCGGCTTACTGATATTTCGGGGGATTATACAAAAGCAGCCATAGAAAAGCAGATAGGAAAAGGTATTCAAAGCAGGATCGGCAGGAGTGAAAACCGCACTCCAAGGATTGTCGGGTGCAGGAAGAATTACCGAAGATATATCCCCCGGACACCATACCAAAAGGCTTTCTTTGCAAAGATGTACCGCACCGGGCAGCTTAAGCGGAAACCCTATAGTCAGATGTGGCGGTATAGGGAGGAAGCTGCAAGATTTGAAAAGCTGCAGTCACAATATCTGTATCTTTACAAAAATAACATCCGCTCCGCAGAAGAATTGGAAAGCCACAAAAAAGATATAGGCATCCGCATGGATTCTCTGGATGAACAGCGGCACCAGATATACAAAAGGCGATATCCACACAAACCAGCCCTTGCGCTTCTTAAGATAATTGAAGAGAATGAAATTCGTGCTTCCTATTACAGACAGGGAAGCACTTTTTATGCTCCAAATTATGAGAAATGGAAGGAAGCGGCAGAAATCCTTATCCAGAAAGGCTATACGGTATATCAGGTTACAGAAATGAAAGAAACATTCCAGAAGGAGCTTATGGAGGTTGCAAAAGTAAAGCGCGAACTGAAAAAGGAATCGAATCTGATAAATGATATTTTCAGCGAAAGCGGCAGGGTACAGGTGGCAGAAAAAATCATGCCAGCGTTAGAAGCAAAGGAAAATACAAGAGAAATTTTGCGGAAAGGGGGTGATGCAGAAAAAACAGAATTAACCGCAGAAGAAATACCAGCCCATACAGATGCAAAATATTTAGAAAACAAGCCAGCCCAAAGCAAAAAGCAGGATCAGCCTGTACAAGCAAGATAATTAATGACAGAAAGGAAGCCAGATGGGAAAAGATTTAAGGGATATGACAAGGCAGGAGCAGGCTGCCTATTTCAAATCCAAGGACTATTGTGGGGAACAGCTTAAGGTAGTGATGGATGCAATCAGCTACGGTATCAGCGCAGATTATTTACAGCTTTTTGAAGATACCACTATCCCGGTAGAAGCCATGGAAACTATGTTTACTGCCATGAAGGAAGATTATGGAGTAAAAGAAGTAGTATTTTTATCTATCGTCCACAAGGAAGAATCCGGGCGGATTCTTTTGGAAGCATTGAAATCCGGTGTGCCACTCCCTGAATTACAGAAAATTTATCAGGAAGGGATGCTCCCCATAGAACTCCGGGAAAAGATACTCCCGCTTATGCAGAGCAGGGAAGCCATACCGGAAAAAATCGGGGAAAGGATGGAATTTATTACGGAAGCAGTAAGGGAACTGAAAGAAAGTTTTTTAAGGCAGAACAGTTTCATTGAAGATTTAAAGAAATCTATGGAGGGAAAACAGGAAATTCTTTCAGCGCAGGAAAAAGGGCCAGGAGCATCTACAGAGACTATGGATGATTCTTATTATCTGGAGCTGGAAGAGCAGTTCCTACAGGCAAGGGAAGATGCAGAGCGGCTTCTGGAAGAGAGGGAGGAAACAAACAGGAAGTTAAGGGAACTGGAAGCGGAAAATAAAAATCTCCACGAACAGCTTTTGATCCAGCAGTCATATGCCGCAGGATTGCAGGAGCAGAGGAAGATAGAGGAAAACAGCAGATTATCCGAAAGCAGAAATACACAGGAAAACAGGGAGGTGCAGGATAAAGGACAGATAGAAATAAAAAATATCCGGGTGGAGAAAGCTGATTATCAGAGACAAAGTAAAACAGCAGATGTAGAAGCTGGGAAGCAGTCAAAATGTTTTTCAGCTTTCAGATTTCCCTTTACACGCAAAAAACCGGGATTATTAGAGAAATTAGCCGGGGAACTGGATGCAGGGCAGATTGCGGAGATACGCCTTGGTATTGAGGACGGTCTTACGGAGGGACAGCTTGCCATTCTTGCAGATAAGAGTATGGATGCAGAAAAGATTAAAGAACTTCGCATGACCATGAAGATATTGAATGAAAGGGGGCAGGGGACATGACACAGCAGTTGCAGGAATTTATCTATGCATCAGAGGATTTCAAGAGAAAAAGTGAAAAGCTGGCACAGTCCATAGAGATTAACAGTGTCCTTTTATCTGACAGCAGCGCAGAAAAGGCAGGGCAGAGAAATACTGTCCTTGGTAAATTATGCAGGCAGGCGGCACAGGCAAAGGAAGCAGGGAATGCTATGGATATGGCAATGTTGAATCTTGAAAAGGAACTTGCAGCAGTGAAGGATCGCCAGTACCAGCGGCAGAAAGAAATGCAGCAGTCGAAAGGCCAGGAGAAGGGAGATGGCAGATGAGCAGTGAGATCACAGATGCGGTGCAGGTCATCCGTATTTTGTTTGATGGTACGGAGCTTTTCCTGCGTGTTGCCGGTGTGGGCATAAGACCGCTGAAACAGCTTGCAAAACTTATTATGGGAATCCTTGCAAGGGAGAAGATGGAAGGGAAAACTTCTATGAAAAATCTATTAAAGCGCGGCGGAGATATGCACGTCTTCAAATTTCCGCAGGAGCAGATGAAAAAGGTGGAGGCAATGGCAAAAAAGTATGGAATCCTCTACTCCCGGCTCCCGGATTTTAATAAAGATGGCATGAGGGAAATAGTTTTCCATGCAGAAGCCCTTCCCCGGATGAATGCCCTGATAGAAAAGCTGAAAGCCGGGCAGGTCATGGGTCTGGAGGAATATTTCCAGAACACTTCCGACAGGGATATTGATAAATTCTTTGAGGAAACCCGCCAGAGAAAAACAGCGGAAAAAGCAGCAGGAAAAGAAGTGGGTATACAGAAAAGCGCAGACAGCAGGGGGCGGGGGCAGAAACAGCCCTGGATGGAAACCGGTTATTTAAAGATGAAGGATATTGAGGCAATCCCCTTAGACCAGAGGTTAAATATCTTAGCCCGCTATCAGTCAGGGGAATATGACCCCATTACGATTACAAGCAAATTAGTTACCAAGCAGACAGAGGATCATGTGAGGGTGCGGCTCCCAAGGCAGTCCGATAAATTTATCCGTATTCCCATAGAGGACTTTTATTTCCCGGAAGGGAGCAGGACAGCGTTGGCGTTCCTTAAGAAAAAAGAGGATATGAAAATATATACAGAACACGGAAATGAAATGTCTACCATGAAAGGCAGTGAAATCTTCCATAATTATTTTGATACCGTCAACGCCAACATCCGCACTGCTATGGAACATAAATCAGATGAAAGGGAGATGGGGCAGGAAAACAGTAAAGAAAGTGACAGGACAGAGAGAGCCAGCTCACC
>JAAVAE010000019.1 GCA_014804245.1 Lachnospiraceae bacterium
TGTATGCAGAATACGGGAGTACAGGCAAAAACGGAAATGAAGCTGTACCGGACGGCGGTATATGCAAGGCTGTCCGTGGAGGACAGCAAAAACCCTGACTGCGATACCATTGAGAACCAGTTATCATTAGTAAGGAATTATATAGAGAGCAAACCATACCTCAGACAGACGGCAGAATACATAGACAACGGGGTGTCAGGCACACGCTTTGACAGACCGGAGTTTATGAGGATGGTTGCAGACATGCGGGCAGGAGAGATTGACTGCATCGTGGTAAAAGACCTTTCAAGGCTTGGCAGGAACTATCTGGAAGCCGGGGACTACCTCGAAAAGATATTCCCTTTCTTTGGGGTACGCTTTATCGCAGTCACGGACGGCTATGACAGCATCAATCCGAACACGGCAGATGACGGTCTTATCGTACCGCTTAAAAACCTTATCAATGAGGCATATGCAAAGGATATGTCAAAGAAGATTTCCACTGCCATTGACATCAAGCAGCGGCAGGGGAAGTTCATAGGGTGCAGGGCGGCATACGGATATATGAAAAGCCCGGAAGATAAGAACCTGCTCATTGTTGACAGGGAAGTGAGCCATATCGTAGTGAGGATATTTGAGTGCAAGGCAGAGGGCATGGGCAATGGCAGCATTGCAAAAATGCTGAATGATGAAGGGATTGCGTCCCCGATGCGCTACAAATATGAAAAGGGGCTGACAAAGAACAAGCGGTATGCCGAAAGCCTTTGGAATGACGGCACAATCGCCACAATGATTGTCAATCCGGTCTACATTGGCGATATGGAGCAGGGAATACAAAAAGAAGCGATGCACATGGGAATAAAAAAGCACATCATAAAGAAAGAGGACAGGATATATGTGGCAGGAACCCATGAGCCTGTTGTGAGCCGTGAGCTTTTTGACAAAGTGCAGAAACTGATTGAGGAAAGAAAGCAGAAAGTGATCGCAAGCCGTGGCAAGTACGACAATGTAGAGAAAAAGGAAAACAAGTTTGACCGTATTCTTTTCTGCGGCGACTGCGGCGGCAGGCTGAAATTTTACCGGAGGGTGGATAACAGGAGCGGGATTGCAAAAGTTTACTATGCTTATCTCTGTCCTAATTCTGAAGCCTATGGCGAGAAGTTCTGCAAAAAGAAGAGAATCAAGATGCAGGACTTGGAGGAGGCGGTAGAAAATGCCCTGCGGATACACATGAAGCTGTTCCTCGACACAAAGGAAGTCCTGCAACGTCTGAACAGGACGGCGCAGGCAAAGCAGATAAAGACAGATTACAGGAGGCAGATAACAGACACAAAGAACAGGC
The DNA here is from genome assembly GCA_014804245.1 of Lachnospiraceae bacterium. GTDB lineage: Bacteria > Bacillota > Clostridia > Lachnospirales > Lachnospiraceae > Suilimivivens. Next base: position 1,322 of record JAAVAE010000019.1, read on the forward strand.
TGGAACGTGCGCAGTCCATGAACAGCAACCTTTACAATGATTATGCGGACGGGCTGCTTAGTGAGAGGGATTACCTGTTTGCAAAGCAGAAATATGTTAAGGAAGCGGAAAACCTCGCACAGAAACTTTCCGAACTGGCAGCAATGCAGACTACCTATGAGGCAGAATATGCGGGCGGTCAGGACTTCGCAAAGGTCATGGAACGGTATGCAGGCTTTGAGGAACTCACATCGGATATAATCCACGCACTGATCAGCCGCATTGTTTACTTCGGGGAGGGCAGGATTGAAATAGAATATGCCTTTGCCGATGAACTGAAAGCATTTGTGGAACTGGCGGAAAGCAGGAAGGAGGAAATCTCATGTATGCAACAGGCAGTATGACAGCCAAAAAAGAATATGTGATCTGCCTGTATGTCCGGCTTTCCATAGAGGACGATGATGTGTCCGGCAGCGCTTTCAAGACGGAAAGCGGAAGTATCACGACACAGAGGGCATTGCTCCATGATTACATTAAGAACCGGAAAGAGTTTAAAGGCTGCAAGGTCATTGAGAAATGCGACGACGGCTTTTCCGGCACACACTTTGACAACAGACCGCAGTTCACGGAAATGATTGAACTTGCCAAAAAGGGAAAGATTGACTGTATCATCGTGAAAGACTTCTCAAGGTTCGGCAGGGACTATGTGGAACTGGGGAATTATCTGGAACAGTTATTCCCTTTCATGGGGGTACGGTTCATTTCCGTAAATGACAACTATGACAGTGCGGAACTTGCGGAAGGCACAACCGGGGGCTTGGACGTGGCATTTAAGAACCTGATCTATGACTATTACAGCAGGGAAATGTCAAGGAAACAGCGGATTGCATGGCAGCGCATGGCAGAACAGGGGCAGTACAATTCAACCTGCGCCCTGTACGGCTACAGGAAATCAAAGGAAGATAAGCACAAGCTGGTCATAGAGCCGGAAGAGGCAGAGGTAGTCCGTGAAATCTTCAATATGAAGATAGCGGGGACCGGAACGACACTGATTGCAAGGGCGCTGAATGACAGGGGTATCCCCTGCCCGTCGGAACTGTACCGTTCCAGGGGGGACACAAGAAAGTGGAAAAACAAAGGCAATCCGTGTTACTGGACGGCAAGCAAGATTGAAGCCATTATACGGGATGAAAAATATACCGGGACAATGGTACAGCTAAAGACAAAGCTGGATGGAGTCGGGGGAAAGCAGGTAAACCGTCCTCAAAAGGAATGGGTAAGGGTGGAAAACACCCATGAACCTATCATCACTTATCCCCAGTACATCAGGGCGGTATCCTCCCTGAAACAGCAGAAAGCGAAAGAAAGCAAGAACTTCAAAAACATCTATTACTGCGGGTGCTGTGGCAGGGCATTGTTCAATGCACACTACGGAACCGTCTTTTGCAAGCAGCGGTCATTCAAGACCGATTCCGATTGCAGGGACATTGAGATTAAAAAGCATGAAGCCGATATGTCGGTGCTTGAAGCTGTCAAAGAAGAGGCAGAGTTATTTCTTGACCGTGATAAGCTGTCAAGGCAGGTCATAAAGAGAAATTCTCCTTTATCCGTTAGTGACAGGATCAATTCCACAATGAGGTCGATTGAGGCAGCACAAAAAAGCTGGATTGCACTGTATGATAAATACGCTGACGGAAAACTGGAAAGAGAGTTTTTCCTGAATGAGAAGAAACAGTATGATGCCGATATGGAGAAGCTGGAACAAGAACTTACGGCACTCCGGCAGGCGCAGGAAGAAGAGGAAACCGAACAGGAAGGCTCCCAAAGGAAAGCAGATCAGGCTATGGCATTTCTGGAAGAGGAAGAACTGACAGAGGATATGAAAGAAAAACTGATTGAAAAGGTCATCGTCTATCCGGCAAGCAAGATTGAGATAGTCTGGAAGTATAAGGGACATTCTGTAAGGGAGTTGGTGTAAGGGAAATAAAGAGTTGAAATAAGGGCAGGACTGAATTGGTACTGAAAGCGGAAACACCGTTTGCACAAGCTGATCCAGTCCTGCCTTTGGTTCTGGATAGGAGTATGTAAAGATGGGCTTTACAAAGAGTGAGTTAGTTCAGTTCTTCGATGAACTGACAGGGTTAATCAGTGAAGAAAACCAGAGTGAAGCAAATCTCCTGATACGGGGATTTGTGCTTGACTTTGAGAAAAGCTACAAATATGAAGATGCTGCATTGCAGAAGAACGTGCCATATGTGCCGCCGTTCTATATTCCAGTAATGCCGCAGACCTTTCAGGAAGAGATCAGACTGAAGCTGACCGAGAAACTGACAGAACTGGGCGAGTACAGTCCAGAGAATGTAGAACAGGCGATGCACTCTAAAATCTATGACCTGAGAGAGCTGATTGACATTACAGAGTATGCGAAATGGGCAGATGAAGAAATATACAGGGACTTCGCAAAGAAGCTGGCAGCGAGCAGGTGGTAGTTTGAGGGAAAGCGGAATGTATTAGTTTTTCTTATCGGTTAGTATTGAATTTGAAATTGATACATTCAGTAGATAAGAGTAAAATATATGATAGCAGAGTGCGAAACTCGGTGCAGAATAAGACCTGCATGGGGTGTTCCAGAAAAGTTGAAAAAAATGAAATTTTTTTTAGTCCATACTTGACAGAAGAATATCCGAACTATTGGGGTGATATGCCGATGGCGGTATATACTTTTTTGGAGAATTTCGACTGGAACGGCAAAGTGATCCATCCGTTCTGCACACATGAGGGCAGCGGCCTGAGCGGAACGGAAGGCAGGATTCGGAATGCCTGCAAGGGCGCAACAGTAACAAGTGGTCTTGCAACTCAAGGTGGTTTGGTGGATCATGCCAGATCAAATGTTGAAAGATGGGTTTGAGTCCGTCGGGAAAGGAGAACGATTTGAAATGAAGGATGTAATGATTTTAACCGGAGCAGGACAGATCGGCATGGCGATAGCACGCCGGATGGGCTATGGGATGAAAATTGTGATTGGTGATAAAAAGCCGGAGAACGCACAGACGATTGCAGAGATTATGAATAATGCGGGGTTTGACGCAGTCGCTATGGAAATGGATCTGTCTTCCCGTGATTCCATACTGAATCTGATTGCAAAAGCAAGGGAATATGGTGAGATTTCCATGCTGGTCAATGCGGCGGGCGTTTCACCAAGCCAGGCACCCATTGAAGCAATCTTAAAGGTTGACTTATATGGTACAGCCGTTTTGTTGGAAGAAGTTGGAAAAGTAATCAAGGAGGGCGGCGTTGGCGTGACGATTTCCAGCCAGTCCGGACATCGGATGCCTGCGCTTTCTGCCAAAGAAGATGAGCAGCTTGCCTGCATGCCCACAGAAGAACTGCTGGATTTGGAGATTTTAAAGCCTGAAAATATTAAAGATACCCTGCACGCATATCAGATGGCGAAACGCTGTAATGAAAAACGTGTCATGGCAGAAGCGGTTAAATGGGGTGAAAAGGGCGCGCGTATCAATTCCATTTCTCCGGGAATTATCGTCACGCCGCTTGCTATTGACGAATTCAACGGTCCCCGCGGTGATTTCTATAAAAATATGTTTGCCAAATGCCCTGCCGGAAGACCGGGAACGGCGGATGAGGTGGCAAACGTAGCTGAACTTTTAATGAGCAGTAAAGGGGCATTTATTACCGGGGCAGACTTTCTGATCGATGGAGGCGCAACGGCATCTTATTTTTACGGTCCGTTAAAGCCGGAGGCATAAGTTTATTAGATTGGAGGAAAAAGAAAAAGCAGTATCCTAGTATCCGGCAGGAGAATAGGAAAGTTTATTTATGAAAGTAGATTAGTGACATTTTGTTCAGTAGAAAGTGCGCTTTGCGGACTTTCTATTGTTATAAAAAGAGAGGATGTGTATGGAAATGGAAAGAAAGTATTCCATCAAAAAAATATTTGCTGTTATGCTTGCCTTTGTTTTACTGATTGGGGCGACAGCGTGCGGGAACAACAGCGGACAGTCGGAAAGTGGGCAGGATACCATAGGGCAGACAGAAGGTAATTCAGGGGAGGATAGTACTGCGGACTTGACCAGTGAACCTGTGGCGGAGGAACCGGAGTCAGGCGTGGAAACCGAAGACTCTGAAAATACGGCAGATGGTGTGGGAATAGCCGGTACGGAAGAAGAAACAGAAAGTAATATATTGATCGCCTATTTTTCACGGGTGGGGAATATGAATTTTGACGAAAATATTGATGCAGTTACTTCGGCAAGTGTAAATATAGATGGAAGTAATGTTTCCGGTAACGCACAATTGCTCGCAGAAATGGCCCAGAAGGTAACAGGCGGGGATCTGTTCTTTATTGAAACTGTGGAGAAGTATCCATCAGATTATCGTGGAACAACCGATCAGGCAAAAATAGAGCAAAATGATGATGCACGTCCGGAACTTTTGTCCCATGTGGAAAATATGGATGCGTATGATGTAGTCATCCTGATTTACCCTAACTGGTGGGGAACGCTTCCGCAGCCAGTATTTACTTTCCTAGAAGAATATGATTTTTCAGGGAAAACCATACTGCCCCTTTGCACCCATGAAGGGAGCCGGTTGGGACGGAGCGAAAGTGATATTGCATCTATTTGTCCAGATGCACAGCTTTTGGATGGACTTTCAGTGAGAGGTTCTGATGCAGCAAGTGCACAGACAGAGGTAGAAGAATGGATTGCTTCCTGTACGGATGATTTATTCGTTGGTGAGTGAAACGGAAAGGAAGGGCGGAATTTTGGACGATAAAGAACTGATTACACAGTGCTACCACACAATGTATCGTGGGATGATTGAGAAAGATATGGAACTGCTGGAGAAAACTTTGGATGAATCTTTTGTATTGGTTCATATGACAGGGATGCGTCAGACAAAGAGCCAGTATATGGACTATATTGCAAACGGCACCTTGAATTATTATTCCGAAGAGACGGAACATATGGAGATCGTAGTGGATGGAGAACGGGCGAGAATCGTAGGAAAAAGTAGGGTAAATGCGGCGGTGTTTGGTGGTGGTAAGCATGTGTGGAGCTTACAGTTATCCATGAGGGCAGTCAAAAGAAATGGAAAGTGGTATATGACAGAGGCAGCTGCCTCGACATATTAAAGGAGAACTTGAAATGAAAAAAGAGTTTTAGGAAAAGATCTGGAAGTGTATGTGACTGGGCAGTAAAAGCAGTTTTCATCAAAGAAAAGCAAGTAAAACGATTCGAGGAATGTAAGTTCCAATAAGTCAGTTCATAAAGCAGTTTGGTATTTGGTTATAAGAAATGCATGAAAAATAGTAATTATAAGAATATTATGCCGCCATATGCGCCACAATGAGAATATATAAAAATGGGCATATAGAGAAGCAGGGGAGAAATATCTGATTGTTCATCCCTGCATAAAGAAGGAGCGGCGTACTATGAAAAACTTTGAAATCATGCATATAATAGATGACGAGGAACTGGAAGAGAGGCTTAAAAAACTGGCGGAACGATACAAGCTGATAAACGGCTGGACGGAAAAGGACATCCTGCAGTTTGCTGTGAATGCAATGCCGTTAACAAAGGTGTGGCTAGAATTTATGGAAATGAAAGCCGGTGAATTGGAAAACAGTATTAACTCTTAAATCTGGTGGAAATGTGATGGTAATATCCATGCAATTATGATAAGATTTTGGTTAAGCAAAATAAGGATTAAAGTGAGGGGGATATGTTCATATTTAAAAAGAAAGCAGTCCATAAAAAGCAATATGATAAAGAAAACCTGCGCCCGGTTTTAAAGTGCAGCATTTGCAACGGCGAGCAGGTTGCAGGGTTTAAGAATATACATACGGGCAAATTCGAGGAAATTATGCTCATCCGGGGTGAGGGCGATCTGGATACATTTATGAAAATATATGATATCGATACTGTCACAAAAGAGTATTAGAAAGAAACCTTAAGGAGGACAAAATATGTATTTTAAGAGCATCATTGATCAGGACCGGAGTTCGGTCGTGATCTGTAATTTGGAGCACGAAATTATTTATATGAATCCGGCAGCGGTCATAAATTATGAGAAATGGGGCGGAGAGAAGTTGCTTGGACAGAGCCTTCTGGATTGCCACAATGCAGAATCAGTAGAAAAGATAAAACAGGTGGTGGAATGGTTCGCTGCTTCTAAGGAACATAATCTGGTATACACATTTCACAATGAACGACAAAACAAGGATGTTTATATGGTGGCGCTCCGGGACGGCGACAAACTGATTGGCTATTATGAGAAACATGAATATAGAAATCTTGAAACAATGAAGTTATATGATTTAAAATAAAACAATGGGGAGAAAATTTTTCGCATGGGAAAGTGCCGTGTGAGAAAGGAATAGATGAAAATATGAAATTTATGAAAGCGGACCGGAAGGATAAGGCTGCGATTCTGGCGCTATACCGCTCATTGGTGGGGACGGAACTGTGTGCATGGACCAATGAATATCCGGGAGAAGTAGATATTGAAGGAGACCTGTCCAGAGAGGGATTGTTCTGCCTGAAAGATGATAATGAGGAGATAATAGGCGTTATCTCCATCGATCAGGATGAAGCAGTGGAAAATCTGCCCTGCTGGAGCGAAGCATTAAAACCCGCAGCGGAATTATCCAGATTAGGCGTCCGAAGTGAAAATCAGAATCAGGGCATAGCAAGGAAACTCTTGCAATATGCTATGGATGAATTGAAACGCCGCGGCAAGAAGGGCGTACATTTCCTTGTGGCCAAAAGAAATCTCAAGGCAATCCACTCCTACTCCCGATTAGATTTCAACGTAGTAGGGGAATGTGAACTCTTTGGAGAAGAGTGGTGGTGCTACGAAAAGAACCTGTAGAAAAATGTTATTTGAGAGCAAGCTGTATTCAGAGTAATTGAATACAGCTTTTTTTTGCGTGTCGCTGAACTTTTCGGATGACTGTGTGATGAGGAAGGTTCTGCCGCAAATTTTTAAAAAGTCTGAATAGTTTACTTTTTGCAGGATTTATGTCGGAAGAAATAGAATCTTCTATCAAATAAGACAAAATGTTATGCTGATTATAGGAAAGATACAGAAAAAACTATATAGGAGAAGGAGGTTATTTTTATGAGTTACTTTATGGGGGCAATGAAATGGTACGCGGCACTGCCGGCAACGGTTATGATTATGATTGGTATTTTTTTGATTGGTTTGCTTCTTGCCAGATTGAAACCAATGGCTTCATTGAAGTCATCAATTTATGTGGCAGCAGGTATGATTGGTCTTAACACGATGGTCGGTATGTTTGGCGGGGCAGTGATACCGGTATTGACGCAGGTGGTGAATTCTACGGGACTTAAATTGGATGTCATCGATTTGGGAGTCGGTTCCGTGCAGTCGTATGTTACTTTTCCGTTAAGCTTTTATGCACTTTTGCTGCCGATAGGACTTTTTGTCAATGTGGTAATGATTGCGCTGAAGCTTACGAACACGTTTGATGTGGATATTTTCAACTATTTTGTTATGTCCTTGACATCAGCATTTATTTATGGAACAACCGGAAATATTCCGGTAGCTATCATCGGCTTTGTAATTACAGAAATTGTGATTTTGAAGTTTGCAGATTTTACAGCTCCGGCTATTCAGGAGGCATATGGTTTGGACGGAGTATCGATTCCACATGGTAATGCAGTGGTATTTGCACCAGTGGGCATTTTAGTAAATTGGGTAATCGAGAAGATTCCTGCTTTACGCAAAATTGACTGGAGTCCGGAAAAGATTGAAGAAAAATTCGGCGGTCTGGTACAGCCTTCTACAATTGGTTTTGTGATGGGAATTGTACTTGGAATCATAGCGAGAGAATCCTTTGGTTCCTGTGTACAACTTGGGGCTACAGTTGCAGCGTTTATGATTCTTTTCCCGAAGATTCTCGGAACTCTGATTGAAGGAATTCAGCCAGTAGCGGATGGTATGAGAGAGACTACTGAGAAACTTCTTCATCGACAGTTATATATAGGACTGGATGCGGCGGTTTTAGTTGGAATGCCCGATGTTATGTCTACAGGTATCCTGCTTGTTCCGGTTGTGATTGTTCTTGCACTTATTCTTCCGGGAAATCGTGTTCTTCCTCTGGCAGATCTGGCAATTGCATGTCCGTTCTTGATTGCTTGTTGCATGCCTTATTGTAAGAAAAATATTTTCCGTGGATTCATTACGGGCATTATCGTGTTTACCATTGCTTTATATGTGTGTACGGCAACGGCGGATATGTATACGGCGGCAGCAGCGGCGAATGGACTTCCGTTTGAATCTACCGCTACTTCATTAGGCGGTTCCTCGACATGGGTGAGCTGGCTGATTGCTAAAATACTTCTTATATTCTCATAGTCGGATTTTGATAAAAGAAGGGAGAAATGGATGATGGAACAGAAATATATTATTGTGGCTTGCGGTACAGGAGGTGTTACCTCCAAGAATATAGCAATGAAACTTGAAAAATATCTGAAGGCAAAAGGTGTAAACTGCAAATTTGATACATGCAAAGTAATTGAGGTGCGTTCAAAAGCGGAAACTTTAAAGCCGGATTTGATTGCTTCTTCAACAAAGCTTCCGGAACTGGAGGTACCGACAGTTTCTGCCACGGCACTGCTGACAGGTGTGGGAGCAGAAAAAGTGTATGAGCAGATTTATGATATTCTGATGAAATAAGGATAGAAGAGAGGAATGATTTACTGTGAACTACAATGAAAATGTATGGTATGGAGAATTTGGCGGCTGTTTTATTTCAGATGCATTTACTTTGGCCTGTGACCGTTATTATGAAGAATTCAAAGAAGCAGTTGCTGATTCTGGGTTTCAGGAAGAATATCGCGCACTGAAAGAAAAATATCGGAAAGATGGTATACGTTTTGAAAGGGATAAAGAAAACGGTACGATTATATGCTACACGGCTGAAAACTATGGATCGATTTTGGGAACCGCGTTGCTTGGAAAGCGTCTGGGCAGACGGGCAGTGTGCGGTGTACGTTATGCAGACGAGGCATTGGTGTGTGCCCGCGTATGTGCAGAGTTAGGGGTAGAATTACAGCTGTTTCTTTCACGTGAACTTGGCGGGCTGAAAACATTGACTGACGAACTGACCAGGCTTGGCGCCAGATACGATACAAAAATGTGCAGAGAATTGTTTAATTTGCCGGAGATGTACGCTTTTCAGGCATGGGTTTCTGCGCCGGATGAGAAACATCTAATTAATTGCAGAAGTAATGTAGGTGCGTTCCCTCAGACAAATATTGCGGCAGCATTTGCAGCCGATTATTGTGAAGGCTTAATAGAAGCGGCGGAACAAAAATTCGGAGAAGTACACCGTGTAGTGCTGCCCGTGGTCAGTGGTACGGCAGCGCTGGCTGTGATTACTTCTGCTAAAGAGGCAAAGGAATTCGTATGCGTGGAGTGTGATACAGAGCCGGATTTGACAGAAGAGTTAGACAGTTATTGCGGATCTTTTACCAAGGTTATGAGGAATCGGTATACGGATCGTGTGCTGGCAGCAGAGCTGGTTAATCTTATGGAACAGGGGAAGGTGATTCGAACCAGAACTACATCAAAAGAAATAACTGGAATTCAGATTTCGGAACCTGTATCTCTGCAAAGTCTTGCTGCTTTGCAATATTGCAGTCAGCATCCAGCGGATGGAAATACACTTGTGATGGTACGTCAGATCCGATGGGGAGGTGCCGTTTGATGAAAAAAAACAGAATCAATGAAACCATTGAACGTGCGCAGAAAGAAGGAAGAGTGGCTTTCATTGGATTGGTGCCGATTAATCCGGAGTCTGTGGAAAAGAGTCGTGAAACAGCAGATATGATGATTGCGTCTGGAGTGGATATTGTTATGATACATATTCCCAACTGGATGCCATGGATGGAGGGAGAAGTATTACAGATGGCAGCGCGTGCACCCCGAAACGCGGGTGTTACGCGGGAACAGATCTTTGCTTTTATAAAGGAGCTTAGGGAAGCATATCCGGATGTGCCGTTGATTGACATGACACTTTATGATACAGCTGCAACTATGGGGCAGGACAAATTTCTGATGCTTTCTGAGAAAGCTGATGTGGATGGATTTGACCTTCCGAATTATCCGCTGTTTAGTACGGATGATAAGTTTGGGCTTTATAAATATTGCGTGGAGAATAACCGTCATCTGATACTGGCTATTTCTTATGAGATTGCTACGGCGAAGGAAGGTACAAGAGAATATCAGATGTTGTGCAAAATGGCTGAGTGCGGAAGAGGGTTTGTCTTTGTCATGAATGCTCCCGGCGGAAAATCGGGCTCTGAGGAAAAGTTGACAGACGAACAGTTGACAGCAGCAGTAACCAGAGTGAAAAAGGTGATGGAGGAAAAAGGAAATTCGGATTGTACGGTTTCCATTGTATGCGGAATTTCTGGTCGTGAAGATATTGATAAAGTGAAAAAATCAGGAGCAGCTTCCTTCATGATAGGCAGTGCCTATGTCAAATATCTGCAGGAAGGACGTCCGATAGAGGAAGTAAGCGCTTATCTGAAGGACATTCGGAGAATGTGTTCCTATGAGGAAGGCGGGGGAAATAAATGAATGTAGTGGAAGAAAAACTTCTTGCTTATGAAGCAGAAAAAAAGGGTGGCATTATTGTGGAAATTCCGCTGCTTCCGCCCATTCCGGAAACTCAGTTTGAGATGGCAGATTTACTGGTTAAAGCTGGAATAGATATTATCCAGATTCCAATTCCGGTTCGATTTCCATGGATGTACGGCACAAGGATATTGACGATCCAGCAGATGGCAGCCCATAACGGAGTCTGGTACGAACAGTCTTTTCAAGTGTTGAAAGAACTTGTGAAGCGATATCCGGATACGGAGTTCATGCCGGTCGGATTTTATGGAGGGCTTCAGCGCATGGGGCAGAGCCGGTATGTACAGTCTCTGGCAGAGTTAGGAGTTCATGTGGCGGATGTGCCGGATTATCCGTTGGTACATGATAATGACCCGCGCGGTCTGGTTCGTGAACTGAATGAACATGGAATCGATTATGTAACGATTATCAGTATGGATATGGCAATGGCAAAGGAGGGAACCTCCGGATATGAACATTTAAAAAAGGTAGTTTCCATGTCCCATGGTTTTTGCTTCCTGCTCGCGGCAGCAGGGGGAAAAACAGGCGAACAAAGCAGGATGGACTATGAAGGACTGGCAGCAGCAAAAAAAAGGATACTCTGCATGCAGGAAAAGGTAAACAGGAGATGTCCGATTGTGGCTGTATGCGGTATCTCTACACCGGAACAGGTGCGTATTCTGGTGAAGGAAGCTGGATTGCATGTCATGTTTGGAAGTGCATTGTTCACACGAATGATGAAGGGTGAAAGCAAAGAAGAAATCTATCAGTTTTTAGTGGAAATGAAAAAAGCGGCAATCTGACGAGGAGAACATATATGGGTGAAAAAATCGAAATTTGTGAGAAATGTATTGATCTTCATATAACGGAAAATGACTGCAAAAGTGTACTGAATTATTTGACCGGTCTGATGGTAAGACAGGGATATGTAGATGAAATCTATGCAGAAAAAATTTATGAGAGAGAGCAGAAATACCCGACAGGACTGCAGTTTGAAAACATTGCGATTGCATTGCCGCATGGTGATTCGGATTATGTAAAAGAATCGGGCATTGCCGTTGGAAAATGTAATCCAAAACCAGTGTTCCGCAGCATGGAAGATGCGGAAACAGAAATTTCAGTTGATTTAGTGGTACTTCTGGCAGTGAAAAATCCGGAAACTCATCTGACAGTACTTAATAATCTGATGGAGATGTTTAGTGAACAGGAAAAGTGCGAAAAAATCTTATCAGCGGATGAGAAAGAGATTTGCAAAATATTCGGAGAATCATTGTATTTAGAGTAATGTAGGAGGAATAGTCTATGAACAGAATGGAAAAAATATTTGAGGAAATGTGTCGGCGGGGAGAAAAGATTCTGGTATGTTATTTTCCGCTTTGTGATACGCTTTTGGAGGATCAGGTGGAATGGGCGGGACATTACTTTGAAAATGGGACAACTGTTCTGGAAATGGGACTGCCATATGAAAATCCGTGTCTGGACGGAAAGACAGTTCAGGAGTCCATGCAGCGCGCTCTTTCAAATTATACAGTAGATGATGCGTTTGAAGTGATTAAATCGCTGCGGAAGGCTTATCCCGATAATATCCTGCAGATAATGACTTATTTTGAGATTATTGATAAAATGGGGATTTCGGAATTTGCCAGAAAATGTGCGGAAAGCGATGTGGATGCAGTACTTTCTCCCAATATACCGGAAGATAAGATTGGAGAGTTGGATCAGGCACTGAATTCAAAAAATATATTTAATCTTCGGTTTTCTCCATATCATTTGAATGAAGCTGCCGAAAAAGATTTGGTTGAAAATGCGAAAGGATACATATTTCAACAGGCAGTAGACGGTGCCACCGGAATGCAGAAAACAGTTTCTCCGCAAGTCGGAAAAAATGCCAGACGGTTGAAAGAATTGGGCATTCAGACGCCTGTACTGGGCGGCTTTGGTATTTCGGACGGCGGGCAGGCGAAAGAGGTGTGCAGTATGGGTACAGACGGTGTCATTGTCGGAAGTGCAGTGATTAGCGCAATACAGAATGGAAATGGAAAGGAATTTATAAAGAGTCTTCGAGAGGCGTTAGTATGATAACCGTTACAAACCGCTGTGTTCTTCTTTTGAAGGAAATATGTAAGAATATAGGGCCGACTTCCGCTTGTCAGCTTGCACAGAAACTTGATGTCAGTGAGCGGACGGTGCGGTATGACTTGGTATTGTTGAACGACTGGCTTAAAGAAAATGACATAAAACTGGAAAAAATTCCCTCAAAAGGCATCTTTTTTGACAAGGTAAACCGAGAAAAAGCTGACAGGTTATTGCAGGAACTGAACGATAATAACTCTGTGGAAAACCGCTTTCTGAGTTCAGATGAAAGAGTTTGTATGATTATTATCGACATATTGGAAAAGAGAAGCGATTATTCCTTTGATGAGGCCCCGGAACGTTTCGGAGTCAGCCGTGCTACATTTATCAGAGATCTTGAAAAGGTCAGCAAATGGTTTGAATCTCAGGGAGTCCATCTGATGCGTAAACAGAGGAGAGGAGTGCGGATTGATGTGGATGAAACGGTGTATCGCCGTCTGATCATCAATTTTGTGAGGGAGAATTCCAGCCAAACGACTTTTATGAAATATATAATGAAACACAGTCTTAATGATGACAATCCAGTTACAAAACCAGGCGCATATGCTTATATTAACCGTATCTTTTGTATGGTCAATATCAACCAGGTATTCAGAGAGATTGAGAGGTACTTGAAGAAGAATGATATCGTAATGAATGATGATGAATATATTTGGTTGATTTTTTATCTGACCATTATGGTAGTACGGATAAAAGACGGGTATATGATTGATGGAATACCTGATGAATACCGGAAGCTGACCGAAGATTGTGACAGATCGGAAATAAAAAGGGGACTTAAGAATTGTTTCCCGGACATGATGACAGATGAAGAACTGGAAAGGGAAGCAATCTGTCTTGCGGCATACATTTACTCGTCTGTAAAAAACAGAAAAGATCCGAGTCTGTCTGACAACAGCGAAACGGCACGGCAAATCAGTCTGTTTTTACAGGAGGAAATCAACCGTCGTTTCGGGGTTGATTTGTCAAGAGAAAAGGAGCTGTTTAGTGCCCTAAAGATACATCTTCAGGCAGCAATTATACGTACCCGGCTGGGAATGCCGGTACACAATGAAATGTTGGATGAAATCCGCAAGAAATTTCTGGATATTTTCAGTGTATGTTCCGAGATCGCCGAAGAGATTGGCAAACGGTTTGGAGTTTTGTTTAACGAAGAGGAAGTCGGTTTTATAACTTTGTATATTGCATTGGGGCTCAGACGGAAGGAAGAAAATACAGAAGAACCTGAAAAGGTACAAGCGGTCTTGATCTGTGGGTACGGTGTCGGTACTGTTACATTTCTGACGGGATCCTTGAAGCAGCAGTTTCCGAGAATTACGATTGTAGACAAATTATCCGTATTTGATGTTTGCTTATATGACTTTACAAATGTTAGTTTAGTGTTTACTACGATTGATATACCGATACCGCTTCCCAAGCCGGTGATTAAAGTCAGTCCGATTCTGACGAAAATGGATATACGGCGTATTGATTCATTCTTACGGACGAGAGAACCGGGGGCAGACATGATTGCACAGGAATTTAAAATCAGTGAAATCATGAATGTTATCAGTAAATATTGTGACATTCATGACAGTAATGAACTGGCAGGCGAATTGCGGAAGCACATTTCGTCTCAGATTCCCGGTGTGACAGGATTGACAGAACTACCTGCGCTATATGACATTCTTCCTAAAAAATATATGCTGGCAGGAATCGAAGCGGACAATTGGGAAAGTGCTGTGCGAAAGGCAGCCGAGCCGATGATTGCAGACAGATGCACAACAGAGGAATATGTACAGGAGATTATCAGGCTTAAAGAACAGTATAATCAATATGCCGTAATTTCCAATGGTTTGTGTATGCCGCATGCAGAACCGAATATAAAAAATAAACTTGCCTGTTCACTTGCCACATTGAAGAAACCGGTGGAGATAGAGCAGGATGGAGAAATAATTAAAATATATGTGGTTATGGTACTTTCGCTTTCGGATACTATGTCACAGGCGAAAGCGTTGGATGAGGTATTCATACTTCTGGATGAATTCCCTGAATTACCGATAAAGCTGCAAGAGGCGGCAAGTACTGCAGAGATCAGCCGAATTTTAAAGAGTTACTATAATAAATTATTTTAATATGATTCGTGGAGGTGAAAAAGTGATTACTGGTGAATTTAAAATTAAGAATCCGACAGGGCTGCACGCTCGTCCGGCTTCTCAGCTTTGTAAGCTGGCGAGAGAGTTTCAAAGTGAAATTGCAATTACATGCGGAGAAAAAAAGATTAATCCGTGCAGCATCATCAGTATTTTAAAAGGAGAACTTACTCAGGGAAAAACCATACAGGTTACTGTGGATGGGGAAGATGAGCAGAATGCAATGGATGCATTGACAGAATTTCTATATAATCTGCAGGAATGAGATAGGGGTTAAGAGAATGGAACCGCATATTATATTTCTTGATTTGGATGGAACGCTTTGTGTTCCGCAGCAGCCTCCCAGTATACTGACCTTTAAGGCAATAAATCAGGCGAGAAAAAATGGTCATAAGGTTTTTCTTTGTACGGGACGTGCGCTTTCAATGCTTCCGGACGAAGTGCGGGAGCTGGAATGGGACGGAATGATTACAGGTCTAGGGGCACATATTATAATAGATGGAGAAACAGTATGGGAGCAGCCCTATTCATTGGAAGAAATACAGGAATTAAGAGATTATTTTGACTCCGTTGGAATCGTATATTTGTTGGAAGGATCAGATGAAGCATTTATGAGTCTGTCCAGGTATAAAGCGCTTGGAATTAAGCAGATGACGGGAATTAACCAAGAGGTGGCAGACCTGGAAGCTGTGGTAGAACAGGGAAAGATTATAGATATTTCATTTTATCAGGGGCAGCCGGTTTTTAATATTGCATTTTTGAGTATGGATGATGAACGGCTCGCTTCTATACATAGCCATCTGGGAAATAAGTATAGGATAGTAATGCATCCTGCGATTGAGAAAGAGTTTATAACAGATCTGGAGTTGATTCGCAGGACAGTAAATAAAGGAGAGGCATTGAAATTTGTCTGTGATGCCTGCCGGATTCCTTTAGAGCATAGTATAGCATTTGGAGACAGTATGAATGACTATGATATGATAGTGCGTGCGGGATTGGGAGTCGCTATGGATAACGGTGATGATGAAATCAAATCTTATGCGGACTTCATATGCAAATCTGTTGAGGAGGATGGATTGTATCATATGTTTAGGGAATTAAATTTGCTGTAGCTGTTGTGGAAAGAAGTTACAGTCCGGCCTTCCGGCCGGACTGTAACAAGAATCTGTAGGAAAATCGTGGAAAGGCTTGACAAAACAGGCTTTTTTTTGATACGATAAAAAAGATTTTTGGGGGACGATGGGGTTTGGTAGGGAAACACTGTGGTTCCTTTTTTTACATGTGAAGGAGACTTTAGTATGATAAAGTATGTGTCAAAACGAATAATACTTGCAATCGTGACCATCTGGGCGGTTGCTACCCTTACTTTCTTTCTGATGAATATGGTTCCCGGCGGACCTTTCCTGTCAGAGAAAGCAATCAGTCCTCAGGCGACAGCAGCGCTGGAAGCCAAGTATGGTCTGGATAAGCCTTTGATGCAAAGGTATTTTACATATATGGCGGATGCCCTGCACGGAGATTTTGGGGACAGCCTAAAGCAGAGAGGGCGTACCGTTATGTCCATTATCAAGATGAAGTTTCCGGTTTCGGCAAGAGTAGGCGGGATTTCCGTACTGGTTGCGCTTTGCTTGGGGATTCCTCTTGGCTGTATGGCGGCGCTAAAGAGAGGAAAGTTCCTTGACAGCCTGATCAGTGTGATTTCTACCTGCGGTATTGCGGTACCAAGTTTTGTAGTCTGCACGTTGCTTCTGTATGCGCTGGGCGTTAATTTAAAGTTGCTGCCTACCATGGGACTTACCAGCTGGAAGCACTACATCATGCCGGTCATTGCTTTGGCTTTTTATCCCACGGCTTATATTATGCGGTTGATGCGTTCTTCCATGTTGGATGTGATGGGACAAGATTACATGCGCACGGCGAAAGCAAAGGGTGTTGCTGGTTTTTGGATTTTGTTTAAGCATGCCATGAGAAATGCCATCCTGCCGGTGGTTACATATGTTGGTCCCATGCTTGCGTACACAGTAACGGGAAGCTTTGTAGTGGAAAAGATTTTTGTTATTCCGGGACTGGGCGGAGAATTTGTCGGAGCTATCAGCGGACGTGATTATACATTGATTATGGGAACTACGATTTTCCTTGCAACTTTAATCATTATTATGAATGTAGTCGTAGATATTGTTTACAAGCTGGTAGATCCCCGTATCAAATTGAAATAAGGAGCAGATTATGAAGCAGAATCCATTAAGTTTTCAGTTAAAATTAAATCCGGAGGATTTTCTTCCGGCTACCGAGGAGGAGAAGCAGAGTCAGATCATCATGCGCGAGAGCGTCAGCTTCTGGAAAGACGGTATGCGCCGTCTTGTAAAGAATAAGGTGGCAATGGTGAGCCTTGTGGTCATTATACTGGTTATGATTTTTTCTTTTATTGTTCCTGCGTTTTATCCATACAATTATAAAGAGCAGTTTAAAGGAGCAAATCATCTTGGTCCCATGGAGTACTCTGCAGAGGAACAGGCGAGAATTGATGCCGGAGAAAAGGTGTTCCCGCATATTTTTGGAACGGATAAGATGGGACGTGACTATGCCATCCGTGTGATGGTGGGAAGCAGGATTTCATTGCTGGTAGGTCTGATTGCCACGGCGATTATTTTGGTAATCGGTTCTATCTATGGTTCTGTGGCGGCCTTCTTTGGCGGCTGGGTGGATCTTATCATGATGCGTATCGTGGATATTATATACACCATACCGGATATTCTGTTGATTGTTCTTTTGTCCTTTGCACTGAATGCGCCTCTTGATAATTTAAAGACCGTGCCGGGATTTGCCTGGGTCGGTGTAGTGGGCAAGAACCTGATCAGTATTTTCATTGTATTTGCCCTTCTTTACTGGGTAGGTATGGCACGTATGGTAAGAAGCCAGATTCTGACGCTGAAGGAGAGTGAATATGTTACGGCGGCCAGGGCACTGGGAGTCAGTAACGGAAAGATTATCAGAAAGCACCTTCTGACGAATTGTATTGGTACGCTGATCGTAACCACTACGCTGCAGATTCCTTCTTCCATTTTTACAGAGAGTTTCTTAAGTTTCTTAGGTATGGGTGTGGCTGTACCGCTGCCCTCCCTTGGAAGTCTTGCAAGTGATGCATTGAATGGTATCAATACATATCCTTATCTGCTTTTTATTCCGGCGGCATTGATCAGTCTTATCATCTTAAGTTTCAATCTGCTTGGCGATGGATTAAGGGATGCATTTGACCCGAAATTAAAACATTAGGAAAGGCGGTTTGAGAATATGTCAGAATATCTTGTTGATATAAAAAATGAACGACTTTCTTTTTTCACTCCTGCGGGGGAGGTAAAAGCGTTAAATGATGTTTCTATCCATCTGAAGGAAGGCGAAGTCTTAGGAATCGTAGGGGAGAGCGGCTCCGGAAAATCCGTAACGGCATACAGCCTGATGGGGCTGACTGCCCATCCGGGGAAACTGATAGGCGGAAGTCTCTACTTTAACGGGCATCAGATTGAACAGATGTCGGATAAAGAAATGCGGAAGATCAGGGGAAATGAGGTGTCCATTATCTTTCAGGATCCCATGACGAGCCTTAACCCTGTTTATACTATAGGTAATCAGATTATGGAAGCCGTTCTGCTTCATACGGATAAGAACAAGGCGCAGGCAAAAGAACGTGCCAAGGAGTTGCTTGAACTTGTAGGAATCAATGAGCCTGAAAAGAGATTGAAGCAGTATCCTCATGAATTATCGGGCGGTATGCGCCAGAGAGTCATGATTGCAATAGCCCTTGCTTGTGAGCCTAAACTTTTAATTGCAGATGAACCGACCACAGCGCTTGATGTGACCATTCAGGCGCAGATTCTGGAACTGATGATGGAGTTAAAAGATAAACTGGGCATGGCTATCATCATGATTACTCATGATCTTGGCGTGGTTGCCAGCATGTGTGAGAGAATCGCAGTTATGTATGCAGGTAAGATCGTGGAATACGGAACAGCTGAGGACATTTTCTATAAGCCAAGACATCAGTATACTAAGGGATTGATTCGTTCTATTCCTAGGCTGGATACCAAGGAACATGAGAGATTGGTGCCCATTGAGGGGACACCTGTGGATATGCTGAATCCGCCTAAAGGATGTCCATTTGCACCAAGATGTGAAGCATGCATGAAAATCTGTCTGAGGGAAATGCCTCCGGTAACCAATTTCGGGGAAGTCCATTATACCCAGTGTTGGTTGAACCAGAAAGAAGAAATGGAGGAGGGCGCCGCAAATGAGTGAGAAATTCATACAGGTAGAGCATTTACGTCAGTATTTTCCGGCGGGCGGTTTTGGAAAGAATAAGAAGTATATCCAGGCGGTGGATGATGTCTCCTTTACCATTGAGAGAGGTGAGACTTTAGGTCTGGTAGGTGAGTCAGGCTGTGGGAAAACCACTACAGGGCGTACCCTGCTCAGATTGTACGAGCCTACTGGAGGACGGTTCGTTTATGATGATGAGGTCGTCTTTGATGTTGAGAAAAAGCAATATGTGGATATGCTTCCTTACAGAAAGAAGATGCAGATTGTTTTTCAGGATCCTTATGCAAGTCTTGACCCCCGTATGACCATCGGTGATATTGTGGGTGAGGCTATTGATGTACATAAGATGGCTGCAAACAAAAAAGAAAGATATGATATTATTATAGAAATGTTAAGACGTGTAGGTCTTAATTCCGAACATGCAAACCGCTATCCTCATGAGTTCTCCGGCGGACAGAGGCAGCGTGTGGGGATCGCAAGAGCGCTTGCGGTGAGACCGGAATTCATTGTCTGCGATGAGCCGATTTCAGCACTGGATGTTTCTATTCAGGCGCAGGTCATCAATATGTTTGAGGATTTGCAGGAAGAAATGGGGCTGACCTATCTGTTCATTGCTCATGATCTTTCCGCGGTAAAGCATATTTCCAATAGAATCGGTGTTATGTATCTGGGAAGAATGGTGGAACTTGCAGACAGCTATGAGCTTATCACACGCCCATTACATCCTTACACAAAGAGCCTGATTTCAGCGATTCCCATTGCGGATCCTGAGACGGCAAAGGCAAGTAAGCGTATTGTGCTGGAAGGAGATGTTCCCAGTCCTTTAAATCCGCCTTCCGGATGCAGGTTCAGAACAAGGTGTCCTTACGCAGATGAAAGATGCGCGCAGGAGGTGCCTGAGTGGCGCGAACTGGAAAAAGGACATTTTGCAGCATGTCATCATATTGACAAGTGTAACTAAATGTGGTAAACAGGTATAGATATCTTACTTTTAAGTGTCTGTATTGTTTATAAAAAAAAATTTGGAGGAATAACTATGAAAAAGAGAGTACTTGCACTCCTTCTGGCAGTAGGTATGGTAATTGGTCTTACAGCCTGCGGAGGGGGAGCTGATTCAAAGGGTGGAAAGATTCTTTCCGTTCAGGTTGGTCCTGACCCTGAAACAATCGATCCTGCACTTAACAGTGCGGTAGATGGCGGTAACATGTTACTGCATTCTTTTGAATGCCTTTTAACTGTAGACCAGGAAGGTAAACTGGCTCCCGGACAGGCTGAAAGCTGGGAAACAAGCGACGATGGTCTTACATGGACCTTCCATTTAAGAGATGGACTGAAATGGTCTGACGGTTCTGACTTGACAGCAAATGATTTTGTATATAGCTGGAAGAGAGTATGTGATCCTGCAGTGGCAGCTCCTTATGCTGAGACTGTACTTGGAATGGTAGCTGGTTTTAACGATGCTGTTGGCGGTGATTTAGATGCACTTCAGGTAGAAGCAACAGATGACAAAACATTGGTTGTAACTTTGTCAAGTCCTTGCTCCTATTTCGGAAGCCTTGCAGCGTTTGCTACTTTAAGCCCTGTTCAGCAGGCAACAGTAGAGGCAAACGGCGATGCATGGGCAACAGCAGCAGATACATACATTTCCAATGGACCTTTCTATATTTCAGAATGGGTACCCGGGTCTCATATTCTTATGAGCAAGAATACCAATTACTGGAATGCTGATGCAATCAAATTAGACGGTATCAAGTGGAATCTGATTGAGGATGCTAACGCATCTTACAGTGCATATCAGACAGGTGAAGTTCTGATGATCAAGGACGTTCCTACAGAGGAAATTCCTTCCTTATCCGGAAATGCTGATTTCTTTGTAGATCCTATTATCGGTACTTACTATCTGAGCGTAAATACAGCCAGAGAGCCTTTTACAGATGCAAATGTCCGTAAGGCATTAAGCCTTGCAATTGACCGTGAGTATGTTGCTAATACATTGATGCAGGGTACATATTCACCTGCATACAACTTCATGGGTCCCGGCTGGGTTGATACTGATGGAAGTCAGTTTATCAACAATTCCAATGGAGGACAGACTTACATTTCAGAAGATTATGAAGCAAACCTTGAGGAAGCAAAACAGCTGTTAGCAGATGCAGGTTATCCTGACGGAGAAGGTTTCCCTTCTATTGTTTACTCTACTAATGATGCTGGTTACCACAAGGTAGTTGCTGAATACTTACAGGAAGCATGGGCACAGCTTGGTATTGACTGCAAGGTAGATGTTGTAGAATGGGCAAGCTTTACACCTATGAGACGTAACGGTGATTATGATGCATCCCGTAACGGATGGGTAGGAGACTACAGCGATCCTTCCAACATGCTGGATCTGCTTTACTCCACAAACGGCAATAATGACGGTAAGTTCAACAGCGCTGATTATGATGCGGCTATGGATATTTCCAGATCTACGCTGGATGCAGCAGAGCGTTCCGATGCTCTTCATACAGCAGAAGATATCCTTATGGAAGAAGCAGCATGTATCCCGGTAGCTTATTACAATGACTTCTGGTTACAGAGTGAAAAGATTACAGGTTCTTGGCATTCACCTTACGGATACTGGTACTTCATGTACGCAGACATCGCTGAATAAAATAGATTTTTGCGAAAAAAATAATGGCAGGGCAGACACGATTTTAGATTGTGGCTGCTCTGTTTTCTTTTTAACATAAGAATGTCTCACGAAGCTTGGCATTCGTTGTTATGTGGAAATAGAAATATTTTATAATCAATTGATGTTTATGGACAGAATATTTATAATGGAAGGTGTATCCATATAGGAAAAAATGAATCATATGGGAGAACTGATATGAGTATTTTGAAATTGAAGCCAAGTTGCAAGGACTACCTTTGGGGAGGGAGCAGGCTTAAGGAAGAATATGGAAAAGAGTATGATGGCAGCGTACTTGCTGAAACATGGGAGTTATCTTGTCACCCGGATGGTCCGTCCTATATTGTAAATGGAAAATATGCAGGAAAGACTTTGCAGCAGTATATTGACGGAGAAGGGAAGGATGTTCTTGGAACTCATTGCCGAAGATTCCGTGATTTCCCGATTCTGACGAAGTTCATTGACGCGAAGGATAATCTGTCAATACAGGTTCACCCAGATAATCGGTATGCTTTGAAAAATGAAGGGCAGTACGGAAAGACGGAAATGTGGTATGTGATGGACGCAGGAAAAGACGCATTTTTGTACTACGGATTCAAGCAGGAGATTACTAAAGAGGAATTTGAAAAGCGGATTCAGGAAGATACATTGCTGGATGTGTTGAATGCAGTTCCGGTTCAGAAAGGCGATGTGTTGTTTATTGAATCAGGCACCATTCATGCCATTGGAAAGGATATTCTAATCGCAGAGATTCAGCAGAATTCCAATGTGACCTACCGGGTGTACGACTATGGCAGAATCGGAAAAGATGGGAGAAAGAGAGACCTGCATATTGAAAAAGCGCTTGCTGTGACTAACCGTGTTCCGATTATGAAAGATAAGAGCAGTTATCCCCATGTTGCCGATTGCGACTATTTTACGGTGGATAAGCTGAATCTTGATGGAAAAGTCATGAAAAAAATGGAGGGAAATGTTTCTTCAGAGTCATTTGCAAGTATTTTAATATTGGATGGGAAGGGCACGATTTCAGATGCCGAAGAAACGCTGAATTTCAAAAGAGGAGATAGCTTTTTCCTTTCCGCAGGGGCGGGAGACTATACGATAGAAGGCTCTTGCGATGCTCTGATCACGACGATACGTGAAAAGGCGGCACCGGTCCGTATCGGAATTGACATTGGTGGAACCGATACAAAAATTGGTCTGGTGGATATTCATCAGAAAATCATTGTTTTTGAAACAATGAAGACAAATGCGTCACGTTCCCCGGAGGAAGTAATTAGGGAAATCGGTCAGAAAGCCCTGTCCCTTCTTGAAAAGCAGGGGATAGCCATGGATCAGTGTGTTGGCGCTGGGGTCGGAGTGCCGGGAACGATTGACCAAAAAAATGGGATTGTACGTTATTCCAACAATATTAAGTGGGAAAACGTTGAACTTGCAAAGAAGATGGAAGAATTTCTCCCTATACCGATTCGTATAGCCAATGATGCGGACTGTGCCGCTTTGGGAGAGGTGGTTGCAGGCGCAGGAAAGGAATGCCAGGATGTGATTATGATTACCCTTGGTACCGGAGTTGGCGGAGGGATTGTTCTGGATGGAAATATTTATAAAGGAAAAGGAATTGGAGGAAGCGAGCTGGGACACATGGTAATTGTAGAAAACGGAGAACCATGTACCTGCGGAAGACAGGGATGCCTGGAGGCTTATGCTTCAGTGCCTGCCCTTGTAAGGGATGCCAAACGTGCTACAGGAAAAGAACTGTCGCCACGGGAGATTTTCGATGGGGCACAAAATGGCGATAGTGTCTTGAAAGAAGTTGTGGATTTGTACATCCGCAGATTAGGAATTGGAATTGTCAATGTTATAAATATTTTCAGACCGCAGCTTGTACTTTTGGGCGGCAGATTGTCAGGACAGGGAGAAATGCTTACCAAACCTCTTTATAATATTATGAAAGAAGGATGTTTTGGGGGAGAGAAAGGAGAACTTCCGGAAATTGAAATAGCTGCACTTGGAAATAAGGCGGGGATGATAGGGGCAGCAAGTTTGATTTAATGTGCCTGCCAGCTTTTAAAGGCTGGCAGGTTCATCTTGATATCCATGTGCCTTTGCGTATGCAAGAACTTTCTGAAGCTTTTCTTCCGTAATCGCTTTTTCAGATGCGAGTATATCTCTTTCTGTTTTGATAGTATCTCTTTCTGTTTTGATAGTATCTCTTTCTGTTTTGATAGTATCTCTTTCTGTTTTGAAGTTATCTCGCTCTGTTTTGATAGTGTCTCTTTCTGCTTTGATAGTGTCTCTTTCGGCTTTGACAGTATCTCTTTCTGCTTCAATAGCATCTTTTTCTGTTTTGACAGCATCTCGTTCTGCTAGCAGAGTATTTACTTCTTCTTGGAGGTCTGTGACCATTATTCGTTCCAGATTTTTCGTCATGATATATAATTCTTCTGACAGCATATTCATCAACTCCTCAGGTTTTTTAGTGAAAGCAGCAATTTCTTGATAGATAGAGGCAAAGTATGGAAATGCGTCAATTAATGATGCAATTGTTTCTATATCAGTGGTGCTTAAAAAGGTAAGCCAGGCATCTAATTTGCTACTATCTT
The DNA here is from genome assembly GCA_014804245.1 of Lachnospiraceae bacterium. Lineage (GTDB taxonomy): Bacteria > Bacillota > Clostridia > Lachnospirales > Lachnospiraceae > Suilimivivens. The sequence continues at coordinate 25,816 of JAAVAE010000019.1, forward strand.
TAGTTATATTATGTACGATATAATGGAAACTGTCAAGGCAAATAAATATATCTTCGTGAAGACCGGAGGAATTAGAGTAAATATCTGTATCAAAGGAAGCGGTACGCCTGTGGATGTATCTGCCCTTTGCGGTGTGAAATTCCCTAGGACTTTTTTCCATGAGAATGATACAGTATACCTTATGAAGATTCTGGAAGGAGAAAGAGGGTCCCTGTTCCATTCTGACCTGTGCGTACTGACGCATGATGATGTCTGATACATAGCAGTCTGCTCTTGCCAGCGGAAAATTGTAGCCAATCTTCTGCATTTCTACATTTGCATAGGAACCGTCATCGAGCCGGACCAGGACGTCCATGACGACAAAGCTTGCCTGTTCATTCAGCTGGGTGCCTTCGCGGGGGATAACACTGACAATCCGTACAGTACGCCCTAAAATGGCGGATAGGAATGCCTCCAGTCTGTCAGGGCAGGGGGAGGGATTGAATATTTTTCGGAATACAGGGTCGTAGGTGATCTTAAGTCCATGTTTTCCTGTGCAGAAGCCAATTAATTCCTGTTTTAAGGTGTCCGGAAATTCGGAATAGATTTCCCACGTAGTGACTTGTTGTCTTAAGAGTTCTTCCACGCTTTCTTTTGAAGGAAAAGCAGGGAGAGGTACTGCGTGGGAAGAAGGTTGAAAGGGAGAAAAAGAATTTGTGTTTTTTGACATAGAGAATCCTCCTTAGAAATAGATAGATTTGTAGAAATGTTAATTGGAATTAAATAGAAATAAATGTAAAATATAAAGAGTGTTGCAGAATTTAGAATTTATTTATGTGAGAACGTTATAGCATAGATTAATGAGAAGTGCAATTATAAGTTGAACAATAGGAATAAAACAAGCGTAGAAAAATAATCAGAAGAATAATGGTTGCGAAAAAGGAGACTACAAAATATGGTACTTTGAGTTGAAAAAAAGTAATAAAAGAACCATATATTGTATTGGGCAGATTGCCAGAAGAAAAATGAAATAGAAAAACTAATAATTGTTCTATCAGCTTGGTTCAGATGCCTATGGAGAACAGCAAGAGTGTGCATCAAAAATGCACACTCTTTATTATTCTGCAGATATCTGTGCAACATCAGCTGGCGGTAATGACACTGCCAGCTTTTCCCTTCAAAGCGTCAGTTACAGATTCCAGAGAGGTAATGAGCACGCTGCCGTTTTCATTCTCTGTAAGATAAGTAATGGCTGCTTCGATTTTGGGAAGCATAGTACCTTCTTCAAATTCACCGTTTTTGACCATTTCTTCACATTCCTTTATGGTGAGGGAAGTAAGAGCCTGTTGGTCTTCTTTTCCGAAATTGCGGTAAACGCAGGGGACGGAGGTGAGGATAATCAACTGGTCAGCGTTAAGGTCAGCAGCCAGTTTGCCGGCAATGGCATCTTTTTCAATGACAGCGGATGCACCTTTCAAAGCATGCTTTTGCTCAATAACAGGAATACCGCCGCCTCCGCAGGCAATAACAATCTGACCGGCATCAGCCAGGGTGCGGATTGCGTCAATTTCCACAATATCAATGGGCTTTGGCGCTGCAATGATTCTGCGGAAGCCTTTGCCTGGAACTTCCTGTACATAATTGCCTTTCTTTATTTCCATTTCAGCGTCTTCAGAAGACATATACCGACCAATTAACTTGGTAGGCTCATAAAAAGCTTCATCGTAAGGATCGACAGTCACCTGGGTTAAAATCGTAGACACTGTCTTGCTGATTCCGCGGCTTAACAACTCGGCCTTTAGGGAATTCTGGATATCATAGCCCACATATCCCTGGCTCATGGCACTGCAGACACACATAGGGGCAGGGGTATAATCGATATACAGGCGGCGGAGCTCCGTCATAGCCTTGTGAATCATGCTGATCTGGGGACCGTTGCTGTGGGTAATGGTCAGCTGATAACCGGCTTCCACCAAGTCGGCAAGTGCCTGAGCGGTAACCTTGACAGCATCCCACTGCTCCAAGGTGGTATAGCCAAGCGCATTATGCCCAAGTGAAACGACAGCTTTTTTCTTATTCATCATTTATGTAACCTTCCTTTTGATGTATTTTATATTGCTGAATCATATTTCTTTTAAAATAAGATAAGGACAGTATAGCAAAATACGTATCATTTGTACAGTCTGCGAAGGGGATGATAGGGGGAAACTTGAGCGTGCAATAGAAAATTACTGGAACGGAAAAGGTCATAGTGCGTTGCAAGCAAAACGGCTTTGTGATAAGATGATAAGGTTAATTGATGTATATTATATGCAAAAGAAATCAGTGATAGAAGGAAATGAGGTCATGATTGATTTATGGAAACGATGATTCAAATAAAGGATGTCACAAAGACCTTTGTGGGCAAGGATAATACGGTTGAAGCGTTAAAGGGTATTAATCTGGATATACATAAGGGTGAGATATACGGCATTATCGGTATGAGCGGTGCCGGGAAATCTACGTTGGTAAGGTGTCTTAATTTTTTGGAAAGACCTACAGGCGGAACCGTGTTTGTGGAAGGGAAAGATTTATCTGCATTGAATGGAAGGGAACTGCGCCTTATGCGCACACAGATAGCCATGATTTTTCAGCACTTCAATCTTTTGATGCAGAGGACGGTTCTTGATAATGTATGTTTTCCTATGGAGATTATCAAGACACCCAGGAAGGATGCCGTTCAAAGAGCGAGAGAACTTCTTTCCATCGTAGGACTTTCAGAGAAAGAACTGGCTTATCCGGCACAGCTTTCCGGCGGGCAGAAGCAGAGAGTGGCGATTGCAAGAGCGTTAGCGACTAATCCCAAGATTCTTCTGTGTGATGAGGCAACCAGTGCACTGGATCCGACCACCACCAAGGCGATTTTAGCGCTGCTTAAGGAAATCAATGAAAAGTATGGCATTACCATTGTTATCATTACGCATGAGATGGCGGTGGTGCAGGAGGTCTGCAGTCATGTGGCAATTATAGATGAAGGTGTCCTTGCCGAGACAGGGACTGTGGAAGAAGTTTTCCAAAGACCGAGGAGCAAGGCGGCAAAGAAGCTTGTTTTTCAGGGAGAGAGGCAGCAGCGTGAGGAGATGAAAGGAAAGCGGTGTGTCCGTATCGTGTTTACCAGTAATTCTTCTTTTGAGCCTGTGATTGCCAATATGGTGCTTACCTGTAAGGAACCGGTCAATATTCTGCTGGCGGATACCAGAGATATCGGCGGAGTAGCGCATGGTCAGATGATTTTGCAGCTGCCTGAAGACGATGCAGCGGCTGAGAAGATGATACAGTATTTAAAGGATAGGAAATTGGAAGTAGAGGAGCTTGATAATTATGTGGGATAGTCAGATCATTATGATGTTGGTGGAAGGAACAGGGGTGACCCTGTATATGACGTTGGTTTCTACGCTGATTGCGTATGCGCTGGGACTCCCTATGGGAATTACCTTGGTAGTGACCGCGTCAGGGGGATTGAAACCGAATAAAATTATTTATAAAATCCTGGATATTGTGGTGAACATCGTAAGGAGTATTCCTTTTTTAATTCTTCTGGTGCTGCTCATACCCTTTACAAGGCTGATTGTAGGAAAAAGCTATGGAGCAACAGCAACCATCGTACCGTTGTCAATGGCGGCAGCGCCCTTTGTGGCAAGACTGGTGGAGTCTTCACTTCTTGAGGTAGATCATGGCGTGATCGAGGCAGCGCAGAGTATGGGAGCAGATTTATGGACGATTATCTGGAAAGTGCTTCTTGTAGAGGCAAGGACTTCCTTGATCGTGGGTGCCACCATTGCCCTTGGAACGATTTTAGGATACTCGGCTATGGCAGGTACAGTCGGAGGAGGAGGCCTCGGTGATATTGCAATCCGTTACGGATATCACAGATATCAGGCGGACATTATGATTGTGACCGTCATTCTGCTGGTGGCGCTGGTACAGATTCTGCAGGTAATCGGAACAAAGCTATCCAAGAAGCTGGACAGAAGGATTACAGGTTGACCCTTCCGGCAGAAGTGCTGTTCGTGTAATTTGCACAAAAAAAGCGTTAAAATCATGAGCATTAATACAAATTGACAAGAAACGATAGTGGTGTTACCATGAAGTTAACACGTGTTAACTAAGTGGCAACGCCATTATTTTTTATGGTAAGTTGTTTTGCGGAGCATAACAGCGTTTGTTGAGAAAGCAGGCAGTCTATGGAAGAGATCAAGCGGATGACATTGGAGGAAATTGCCGCCGCAATCGGTATTTCCAGAACAACTATATATAAGGTTCTTGCAGATAAAGGAAATGTCAGTGAAAAGACACGTGCCACCGTCATGGAAGCACTGGAAAAATACCATTATGTGCAGAATAAAAATGCAAGGAATCTTGCTATGAACAGGCAGTATACCATCGGTTATGTGGGCTTTCGCTCCAAGAGTGCCAATTACTTTTCACCGAAAGTCAGAAAAGGAATCGACAGGGCAGTAAAAGAATTTGGAGATGATGGATTAAATGTTCTGATTTCGGAGTTTGATGTGGAAAAGCCTTGGCAGCAGGCAAAAGAGGTTGATCGGATGCTGGACCAGGGAGTGAGAAGTTTTGTGCTTGCATTTTCCGATAGGCAGATTATTGAAGCGATTTTGGAGAAATTGAAAGAGCAGGACTGCCGGGTCGTTCTGCTAAGCCGTGATTTAGGGAAAGAACATGAAAATTACTATGTAGGCGTAGATTATAATAAAAGCGGTCAGCTCTCTGCCGAACTTTTGGGAAAAATGCTTTCGGGCAAGGGCAAAGTTTTTATACCAGTGACAGCAGAATATCATGACAATCAGGATATACAGGCGAGACTGGAAGGATTTTTAGGGAAACTGAAGGAATATCGCGGCTGTGAGGTACTTCCTATTGTTCACGGGCTGGTAGAAGGAGAAAATGTGTATAAGGAGGTTATCTCCTGTATCAACAGCGAGCCGGATCTTAGGGGCATTTTCGACTTGACATATCGTCTTGACATGACTGCAAAGGCACTTAGGGATTGCGGAAGGTGCGATATTAAGTTGGTGGGGTTTGACTTGTTTCAGGAGATTGAAAAAGAGATTGAAGAATCTACAATTGATGCGGTGGTCTATCAGGATCTGAGTAAGCAGGCATATCTTGGGATCAAGATTTTGTTTGAGGAGATGTGTGATGGCATGATACATGAAAAAAGAAAATTTTATTCCAAGCTGGAGATTATTATGAGCGAAAATCTCTGTTATTTCAGAGAGGAACAATAAGTCAAATTAAAGGAGGGTTATTATGCTGTACATTGGTGTTGATTTGGGAACCAGCGCGGTGAAGCTTCTGCTTATGGATGGAGAGGGAAAGATCCATAAGATTGTTTCTAAGGAGTATCCTATTTTTTTCCCGCATCCAGGATGGTCTGAGCAGAAACCGGAGGATTGGTTTACACAGACCATGGAGGGAATCAAGGAACTGATTGCGGAAGCTGATAAGAGCCAGATTGCGGGAATCAGCTTTGGCGGACAGATGCATGGTCTTGTGATTCTGGATGAGGAAGATCAGGTGATACGTCCTGCACTTTTGTGGAACGATGGCAGAACCTATGAGGAGTGTGATTATCTCAACAATGAAATCGGAAAGGATAAACTTTCTGAATATACTGCCAATATTTCTTTTACAGGTTTTACAGCGCCTAAGATTTTATGGGTTAAAAATAAAGAGCCGGAAAATTTTGCAAGAATTTCAAAAATCATGCTGCCCAAGGACTACATTGCTTACAGGCTGACGGGGGTACACTGCACGGATATGTCTGACGCATCCGGAATGCTCCTGCTGGATGTGAAGAATCGTAAGTGGTCGAAAGAAATGTGTGAGATTTGCGGCATCAGCGAAGAAATGCTTCCGAAACTCTTCGAGAGTTATGAGAGTGTCGGTACGGTGACGGAAGAAATCGCTGGGGAGCTGGGAATTCCGAGCACCGTAAAGGTAGCGGCAGGAGCGGGAGATAATGCCGCAGCGGCAGTGGGAACCGGTACGGTAGGAGAAGGTATGTGCAATATTTCGTTGGGCACCAGCGGAACCATTTTCATTTCCTCCAAGAAGTTCGGGGTGGATAAGTTCAATGCCCTTCATGCGTTTGCGCACGCAGACGGACATTATCATCTGATGGGATGTATGCTGAGTGCGGCTTCCTGTAATAAGTGGTGGATGGAAGATATTATTGGTACAAACGCTTATGCAGACGAGCAGAAAGAAATCACAAAGCTGGGTGAGAATCACGTGTATTTTCTTCCTTATTTGATGGGAGAGCGTTCGCCTCATAATAATCCCAATGCAAGAGGAACGTTTATTGGTATGACTATGGATACCACTAGAGCGGACATGACTCAGGCAGTGCTTGAGGGCGTGGCATTTGCTCTCCGTGATTCATTGGAAGTTGCTAAATCATTAGGCATTCAGTTAGAAAGAACCAAAATCTGCGGCGGCGGAGCTAAGAGTCCTCTTTGGAAAAAGATGATTGCCAATATCTTAAATCTTAAGGTGGATGTGATTGAAAGCGAGGAAGGACCGGCATTGGGCGGTGCTATGCTGGCGGCAGTGGCGTGCGGGGAATTTGAAAGCGTAGAGGCAGCAGCAGAAAGAATTGTCAAAATTGTTGATACGGTCTGTCCGGAGGAAGAACTTGTTGCGAAGTATGAGGCAAGATATCAGCAGTTCAAAGAGATCTATCCTGCCTGCAAACCATTGTTTGAAATAATCAAATAAAAGAAAGGATGGGGTTACAAAATGAAGGTTTACAATGTAACAGACGAGCGATTTAAAAAGTATGGAAGGGTTGTAAAAAACATTGATTTTTCACATCTTGTTAAGACCATGGAGGAGAGTACGCCGCTGCCGGAAGGTGTGGAATATGTGCCCGGTCTTGAAGCACTTGAGTCCCTTCCGGTAATGAAGGAGCTTACCGACAAAACATACGGGGAACTTCCTATTCAAGTGGGATACTGCAATGGTCATAATTCCATGTTAAATGCGCTGGAGTATCATAGAAGTTCCGAAATCAATGTGGCAGCCACGGATGCCATTTTAATGCTGGGCAGTCAGCAGGACATCACGGAAGATTTTACATATGATACTTCGCTGGTAGAAGCATTTTTGGTACCTAAAGGGACAGCGGTGGAAGTATATGCAACGACGCTTCATTATGCGCCCTGTGGAGTGGACGGTGCCGGATTTAAAGTTGCAATCGTTCTGCCTAAAGGAACTAATCTGGATCTGGAGGAAGGACATGAGGGCGGAGAAGACGGACATCTGACTGCTAAGAATAAATGGCTGTTAGGTCATCCGGAAGGGGGACTCCCAGAAGGAAGTCCAATGGGGCTTATCGGGAAGAACCTTTGTGTCAATGAATAGATAGGCAGATACGAATAGCAAGAGGTTATTAGCGCGTGAAAGCGCGCAGGGATGGTAAAAAACTATAAACAACACATGAAACAGGAGGATTGAAAAATGAACAATTTACCCAAAGTGAAAATCGGAATCGTTGCTGTAAGCCGTGATTGTTTCCCGGAGGAGCTGTCTGTTAACAGACGAAAAGCCCTTGTAGCAGCTTACAAGGCAAAGTATGATGAGGCTGACATTTATGAATGCCCTGTATGTATCGTAGAAAGCGAGATACATATGGTTCAGGCGCTGGAGGATATCAAAAAGGAAGGCTGTAATGCATTGTGCGTATACCTTGGCAATTTTGGACCGGAGATTTCCGAGACATTGCTGGCAAAGCATTTTGATGGTCCTGCTATGTTTGTAGCCGCATCCGAAGAAAGCCAGAATGATCTAATTGGCGGGCGTGGGGATGCTTATTGCGGTATGCTCAATGCAAGTTATAACTTAAAACTCCGCAACATTAAGGCATACATTCCGGAATATCCTGTAGGAACGGCAGAGGAATGTGCTGACATGATCAACGAGTTTGTTCCTATTGCAAGAGCAATCGTAGGATTAAAGAGTCTTAAGATTATCAGCTTTGGTCCCAGACCATTAAACTTCCTTGCATGTAATGCGCCGATTAAGCAGCTGTACAATCTGGGAGTAGAGATTGAAGAAAACTCTGAGCTGGATCTGTTTGAAGCATACAACAAACATGAAGGCGACGAGAGAATTCCTGCCAAAATCAAAGAGATGGAGGAAGAATTGGGTGAGGGCAACCAGAAGCCTGAAATTTTGGCAAAGCTGGCTCAGTATGAGCTGACCTTGCTCGACTGGGTAGAGGCGCATAAGGGCTATCGGGAATATGTTGCGATTGCCGGCAAGTGCTGGCCTGCATTCCAGACACAGTTTGGGTTTGTGCCCTGCTATGTGAACAGCCGTCTTACAGGCATGGGAATTCCTGTATCCTGTGAAGTAGACATCTATGGATGCTTAAGTGAGTTCATCGGTGCGGCAGTGAGCAATGACATTGTTACATTACTGGATATCAACAATACAGTGCCTGACGATATGTATGAGGAGTCCATTAAGGACAAATTTGATTACACACATAAGGATACCTTTATGGGATTCCATTGCGGAAATACCTGCTCAAAGAAGCTGGCGTTCTGCAGCATGAAGAATCAGATGATTATGGCAAGGTCTCTTCCAGAGGAAGTTACAAACGGTACGCTGGAAGGCGATATCATGCCGGGCGAAATTACCTTCTATCGTCTCCAGTCCACAGCAGACTGTAAGCTCCGCGGTTATATCGCGCAGGGCGAGGTTCTTCCTGTGGCAACCAGATCTTTTGGAGGCATTGGCGTATTCGCTATCCCTGAAATGGGAAGATTTTACCGTCATGTGCTGATCGAAGGCAATTATCCTCACCATGGGGCAGTGGCTTTTGGTCATTATGGAAAGGCATTGTTCGAGGTCTTCAAGTATATAGGGGTTGAGCTGGATGAGATTGGTTTCAATCAGCCGAAGGGAATGCTGTACAAGTCGGAGAATCCTTTTGCTTAAAAATTTTTAAAAAAAGCAGTTCTTTTTTGTGACTATTGATGATAGCTTTTTAAAGCCTGTGTGATTATACTCTATTGTAATTAATCGCACAGGCTTTTGCTTTATGGAATTCGGGTGTCAAAGGGAACTGTGGTAAATGCTGCCGAGGCTTTGACTTAGTTTAGGAGGATGGAAACGGTTATGAAATCGACAAAGGATATGACGGTAGGTTCTCCCATGAAATTGATTCTGGGATTTTCGCTTCCGCTTTTATTTGGTTTTTTATTTCAGCAGTTTTATAGCGTAGTGGATACAATTATCGTGGGACGTATTTTGGGCATAAATGCACTGGCGGGTGTGGGTGCGACGGGATCCGTCAATTTTATGGTAATCGGATTTTGCATGGGCGTCTGCAGCGGGTTTGCCATACCTGTGGCGCATAAATTCGGTGCAAAAGATTATTCGGGGATGCGGCAGTTTGTTGCGAACTGTGCGTGGCTTGCCATTGGCTTTTCGGTGGTCATGACGGTAATCGTGGTAGCTTTGTGCAGAAATATTCTGACATGGATGAAGACGCCGGAAGATATTTTTGAAGATGCTTATATTTACATATTAATCATTTTTATAGGAATCCCTGCCACTTACCTTTATAACATGTTGTCGGGCATCATTCGCTCTATGGGAGACAGCAGGACGCCGCTGTTTTTTCTGATCTTATCTTCCTTTTTAAACATAGGTCTTGACTTATTGTGTATTATTAATTTTCAGATGGGAGTTGCCGGTGCAGCGGTGGCAACGGTGGTATCCCAGCTGATTTCCGGGATTTTATGCCTTTTATATATGATGAAGAAGTTTGAGATTCTGCATATTACAAAAGAAGAGTGGAAGATGAATCCGTCCCATATGAAGGTACTATGCGGGATGGGCATTCCTATGGGATTGCAGTATTCTATCACGGCAATCGGTTCCGTGATCCTGCAGACCGCAGTGAATACTCTGGGTTCTCTGGCAGTGGCATCCGTCACGGCTGGCAGTAAGGTGAGTATGTTCTTCTGCTGTGCATTTGATGCCATGGGTTCCACCATGGCGACCTATGGAGGACAAAACGTAGGCGCAAAGAAACTAGACCGCCTCGGACAGGGACTTAAGAGCTGCATTTTACTTGGCGTAATCTATTCTGTGATTGCATTTGCAGTGTTGTACTTCTTTGGTGAAAATCTGGCAGCTTTATTTGTAAATTCAGATGAAAAGCAGTTGCTGGCAAATGCAAGATTAATGCTGATTGTGGTCAGTGCCTTTTATATTCCGCTGGCACTGGTCAATATCATCCGGTTCATGATACAGGGAATGGGATTCAGTACGTTTGCAATTTTAGCAGGGGTATTGGAAATGATAGCAAGAACACTGGCAGGGCTGGTGCTGGTTCCAAAGTTCGGATTCATAGGAGCCTGCTTTGCAAGCCCCCTGGCGTGGTTGTTCGCAGATGCTTTCCTAATTCCCGCATACATTCATGTACACAGGAAGCTGCAGAAAATGATGAAAGGGTAGAAATGCCCTTAAGCCAAGAGCCGCCACCGCCCTGGAAGGGCTTCACACTTTGGGGCAGAGAATCAGATAAAAAGTCTGCGCCGGACCTATGTACAGTGGTAAGAAGAACTAAGTGTCCCTTATATAGATGCATCCATGAGGACGCAAACGGCGTATTGGTCCATCCATGGACCAAGTTACGCCTTCGGTGGACGTCCTGTCCACCGATTGCTGGATATTGAAAGGGACGCTAAGTTCTTCTAACCACTTCCCATAAGGCCCGGTGCAGACTTTTTATCTGATCCTCTGCCCCAAAGTGTGAAGCCCTTCCAGGGCGGTGGCGGTTCTTGACTTAAGGGCATTTCTACAGCCAAACCTATTCATACATTTTGAGCAACTGCTTTTCGCTTATTGGATATTGGAGATTATTAGACTGTTATCTGCCTTTCTTCTCTTTATTGCGTCTTATCAATCCAACGATTAGTTCAACAATTCCTCCACATAGCCATATAATACCCACTACAGTATTTTTTGTAAAGAATCATAATGGTGATACAAGAATCCACATAATTGCCAAAATTAAATTTCCTGTACTGCTCATAGTTACTCCTCTGGTGTTCAAGAAATATCCCTTGCTTCGCTCGGTCAATCCCGATTTAACGAACCTTTTCCTTTTTTTGAATTGTAAATCCAGTTTCTAAATATAACTTTACCGCATTTTGATTCCATTCAGCTACATGTAAAATAATTTCTTCATAGCCCTGTTCTTTTATATGATTCATTCCCCATAATAACAATTTTTGTCCTATCCCTTGTCTTTGAAACGATTTCTCAACAATTAAATCATCTATCTCATTTCCATAGCAAGAAACAGCACCTGCTATTACTCCATTTTGCAAATAAAGAAAAATATCATTTATTTTATCTTTGATTTGAGAATAGCAATAATAAAAATTTATGGGTTCGACTTCCAGTTCCTTTCTCATTTTATAAAAACATTCATTGTATGTTTTCATATATTCATCCCAGTATTTTTCTTGAAAAGGAACACAAATTATACCATTCTGATACTTCAATGTTTTATCGAATACCATTTCATATTTTCAATGACATATTGAAATTCGCTTAAATTCTCATCAAGCATCACATCAATCAAATCATAAAAATCATTAACCAAGTTAACTTTATCAAGTTCTTCTGTCTTAATCCACTGCATTTTTCCTTCGTCAGAAGAACAAAGTTCTCCTTCATACTGAGTTGCCTCAAAAAGAAAAACAATATATCGTCCTTCATCAATCGGAAACTGTTTTACACCACACAATTTTGGATTTGTAATCGTCAACCCTGTTTCTTCTTTCATTTCTCGGACAATGGCATCAACTATGGACTCACCTGGTTCCACATGTCCACCAGGTAGGGTAAATCCTTTCCAGTCTTTCTTTACTCTGTCTTGTAACAAATATTGTCCATTTTGATGCAATAAACATAACGCTGTAAGTTCCACCTTTTCCAAGCGTTCCATTATATACACCTCCGCAAAATTCCGGTTTGTTGTTCTAATTATATTTTATACCATACTATATTTATCTACATATTTCAATGCATTGAACAGGGTAGGTATGAATTTAAATTCACTATAAATGTATATTTAAAAATATTTTTTAATGGGTACACAATTCCGAAAAGGGAGTAGTTTAATAATAATAGCGATAACGTTCGGGCAGGGAGATGAAGCAGGGCGGGGAGGGAAGGGAGAGGACCGTGCAGGTATTTCAGAGCTTATGGGAAGCAGTTAGAAGGACTTAGTATCCCTTTAGATACCAGCAATCGGCGGACAGGATGTCCGACGAAGGCGTAATTTGGTCCATGGATGGACCAATACGCCGCTTGCGTCCTCATTGATATACCCATATAAGGGATACTTAGCCCTTCTTACTGCTGTACATAGTTCTGAAATACCTGCACGGTCCTCTCCCTTCCCTCCCCGCCCTGCTTCATCTCCCTGCCTTCGATACCCCAACTTTCAAGCTAACTTATTAACCTTCCGATCATAGGTCAGTAATCCGTTCACCTCTTCTTCCACATCGGAAAGCTGTGTAAACACTGCACCGCTAAGTCCCTGTTCTTTGAGGGGGAGCAGGGAGTTTTCGATTAGTTCATGATAGGCGCGGCGGAAATCATCAAGGCTGTCATAGCGTTTGTAACCAAAAATCCGGTTTACACTGGAATGCTCCTTTATGTGGCAGGCGAATCCGCCGTATTCGGATAGGAAGAATGCCCGCGTATTCCATTCTTTTACAGGTACGGAGAGAGGGCGGAAATAATTGTGCACACTGATAAAGTCACCGCAGTTCTGGTCGAACCAGCCGCTGGCGGAATCAATCAGCCGGGAAGGGTCTTTTTCTCTTATCAGGTTTGTAATACGGACAGTGTCGAACTGTCCCCATCCTTCGTTGAAGGGAACCCAGATGGCGATGGAAGGAAAGAACTTCAGGTGTTCAATTGTTTCCACGCATTCCTTTTCCCACTGTACTCTGGCAGCCTCATCTTTCCGTGACAGCATGGCATAATGGGAGTCTTTCAGGCGGGAGGAAAGTTTGGGAAACAGGGTGGGCAGGTAGCTGATGACAGGCATGTGGTAACAGCTTCCGCCATTGACCATATCCTGACAGACAATCATGCCCAGCCGGTCGCAGTGATAGTACCATCTGGCGCGTTCCACCTTAATGTGCTTGCGGAGCATATTGAATCCCATGGATTTCATGACGGTGATGTCATAAATAAGGGCTTCGTCGGAAGGGGCAGTGTAGAGTCCGTCCGGCCAGTAACCCTGATCCAGTACTCCCATTAGGAAATAAGGTTTGTGATTTAGGCAGAATACAGGAATATTTTTTGCGCCGTCACTCGGTTTTTCTATGGTGAAAATACGCATGGCAAAATAGCTTTGTATGACGTCTTTTCCAAAGGCTAGGTTTACGTTATATAAAAAAGGATCTTCAGGACTCCAGCCGTGAAACGCATCTTCCGGCAGGGTAAAGGAAAGGGAAGCGGAAAGCGTCCGCATTTCATTTCCTTCTGACACTGGGGTATGTAGGGAAGTATGAGGGGCGGTTAATGCCAGTGACTGGCTGACAATTTCTGTTTTGTTTTCAAAGACAGACAGGGACAGCGTTGGAAGTTCTGCTCCAGTAACGGCAGTAATATGAGCAGTGACTCTGCGGGCGTCATAGTCTGTTTCAAACCAGATACTTTCCAGATGAGAGGAGGGAACTTGCTCCAACCATACACTTTGCCAGATGCCGCTTTGGGCGGTGTAAAAAATGCCGCCGCGGTGAAGGGACTGTTTTCCTCGTGCCTGGCTTTCAAGATCCGTGGTGTCCTGTACCATTACTGTCAGTTCGTTCTTATCGGCTTTCAAGAAATCGGTGATATCAATCTGAAAGGGCAGGTAGCCGCCTTTGTGGGAGGCAATATGTCTGCCGTTCAGATAGACCTCTGCCCTGTAATCTACAGCGTCAAAGTGCAGAATAAAACGTGTATCGCGGGAAGACGACTGGCCTATGGAAGGAAGAAAGGTACGGTACCAGAGAAATTCGGATGGCTGCAGCTGTCGGTTTACTTCTGATAAAGTACATTCGGGAGAAAAGGGGACTAGGATTTTTCCATCATATTTTGAGGGAAAATCAGTGGTATCGGTTATGGCATAGTCCCAGTGGCCGTTCAGGGAGAGAAAGGAATCCCGCCGCATCTGGGGACGGGGATATTCTGGTAATACGTTGTCCGGGGACAGAGTTTCTCCGAAAGTGGTGGTAAGGGGCAGGAGTTTGTCCGTCTCGTGGGGCTTTATGATACTTTTAAACGCGTCTGAAAGATTCATAGTACTCCTCCATTCTGCCAACAGCCCGCAAATTTGGGCGTCAGCACAAATTTGTCTGTGATAAAATCAGCTAGACAGCTGATTTTTCACAGTATGCTCCTTTAGGTTTCAAATTTGAGTGTTTGAATGATAATTTTATTTTAACATAAATTTTTGCAGGAAAATAGACAATTATATGTTATGATGGGTAAGTGAAAGCTACAGGCAGCTTGTATCGACATAATTTGAAAAATATTGAACGATGGAAAAAGCTCATGTGGGAAAGGCATGTGAATAAATATGGATGCAGAAGAATTATTGAAAAAGCGTTTCCGGGAGCTTGCCCGTAAGTGTTATCAACAGAATCAATATACGTTTACAGGTTTCCTAAGTCTGGCAGATTTATCATGTTTTTATGAGACAGAGAGGGAGATTTCCTATGTTCCCTATACGATATGGGGCGGCAGTGATCTTTGTGAGCGGGTGATGATTCGTTTTGGAAGCGGGGAAGAACTGGGATATGAGGAGGCGTTTCCGATTGTATGTATTGAGGTGAAGCCGTTAGCGGCAAAGTTTGCCGACGCACTGACGCACAGAGATTTTCTCGGCGCACTTATGAATCTTGGAATTGAGAGAAATACTTTGGGAGATATTCTGATTGCAGATAATATAGGATATCTTTTCTGTATAGAAAGTATGGCTGATTTCATTATTGAGAATCTGGCAAAGGTGAAGCACACTTCTGTGATTTGCGGCAGGGCGAAGGAAGTGCCGGCGCTTACCAATAAGGACAAGAAGGAAATGAAGATTCAGATTTCATCGGAGCGGATTGACGGTGTACTGGCAAAGGTGTACAAGCTCTCCCGAAGCGAGGCAATCGAGCTTTTCAGACAGAAAAGAGTATTCGTAAATGGAAGGCTTTGTGAGAATAACAGCCAGATTTTAAAAAGCGGAGATACAGTAAGTGCACGGGGATGCGGGAAGTTTGAGTATTCCGGTCAAATGAGTATCAGTAAAAAGGGAAAAATGAATGCTTCCGTTTTATGTTACGGAAAATAAAATGATATTGGAGAGGGAGAAAAACAATGTTACTTTTACAGCAAATGATTGTACTTTTTATCTTAATGGGAATTGGATATTTCTGCTATAGGAAAGCCATTATTACCGATGAAGTGAGCAAAAAGCTTTCAGCAATCGTGGTCAACATTGCAAATCCTGCCCTGATTCTGACGGGATGTATGGGAGAGGATAGGATACAGGGAAAGGAGTTGCTTCTTACAGGAGGGATCATGCTTGCAATGTATGCGGTGCTGCTGATTTTGGCGGAACTATTGCCGCGCCTTTTGAGGGTTGAAAAGAAAAGTGTAGGAACCTACAAGGCAATGACCGTCTTTTCCAATATAGGATTTATGGGATTTCCTGTGATATCCGCTTTATATGGAAGCGGAGCACTGCTCTATGCGGCGCTTTTTATGATTCCGTATAACATTTTGATTTATACCTATGGGGTATCGTCAATCACGACAAAGGAGGAGGGGAAAGAAAAAAGCACCTCTTTGGGCAGAATCTTCAATATTGGTGTGATTGCCTGTGTCTTAACAATTGTGATTTACCTTGCAGGCATATCGTTACCGGATTTCTTTAAAACGACAGTCACCCATCTAAGCAATCTGACAGCGCCTCTTAGTATGATGGTAATCGGGGCTTCCCTTGCAACCATAGATTTAAAGAAATTGTTCACAGATGGAAAGCTGATTTTCTTTTCTCTGATAAAACTGATCATTATTCCACTCATCGGGATTCTGATTATAAGACAGTTTGTGGATAATACGGTTATCCGCGGTGTCTGTATGGTAATGCTTGCCACGCCGGTGGGGAGTATGACAGCCATGCTGGCACAGCAGTATGATGGAGACTATGAGATGGCGTCCAAAGGTGTGGCGCTTACCACCATTTTGTCGGTGGCTACGATGCCGCTTGTGGCGGCACTTGTAATGTAAAAAACTGCTGTAAAAGGAGTGTTGGAAATGGACAGAATGCATGATAATGGGATTCAAATCAGGGTTGCTAAGGAGCAGGATGCGGTAGAACTGTTGGAAATCTATGCCCCGTATGTTGAAAAAACAGCGATCACCTTTGAATATGAAGTACCAGGGATAGAGGAATTTAAGGGAAGGATAATCCGCACTTTAAAAAAATATCCCTATCTTTTGGCCGAAAAGGATGGTGAAATCCTTGGCTATGCATATACCGGTGCATTTGTAGGNCGGGCAGCCTATGGATGGGCGGCAGAGGTAAGCATCTATCTGCGGGAAGATAAGAAGGGAATGGGCATCGGCAAAAAACTTTATACTGCCTTGGAGGGCATTTCCAGAGCACAGCACATTTTAAATCTGAATGCCTGCATCGGTAATCCNGAAGTGGAGGATCAATATTTGACCAAAAACAGTATTCTGTTCCATACGCATATGGGCTATACCATGGTGGGAGAGTTTCATAAATGCGGCTATAAATTCGGAAACTGGTACAACATGGTCTGGATGGAAAAGGTGATTGGAAAGCACGACAGCCCTCCTGCGCCTGTCATTGCTTTTCCTGATTTGGGGGCAGAAAGTATAAAGAGATACATAGCACATGATTATGATATTCTGCACGGATAGTTCCATTCATCTGCTCCGTAAGTTCTTTGGCAATGGAGAGNCCAAGCCCGGTGGATTTAGATGCGGTTTCCACTGTGTAAAAGCGGTCAAACAGACGCATGACCTGCAGTTCGTTTAAATTTGATGCATGATTTGAAAAGGATATTTCCCCATTTTNGGACAAAGTGATTTCCAAATCACCATCGCTGTATTTAATCGCATTGCTGATGATATTTGCAAAGATGCGGGAGAGCGCGTTCTTATTCAGGAGACGGGTGATTTTTTTCTCCGGAAGGCTTACCTTAGGCGTGATTTGGCTGTTCTTCAANGAAGCATAATAGGCGGAAAGGATTTCCTCCAGAGCGCTGTTTAATACTACTGTTTCATAAGTCGTCTCGNTGATNGAGGAGGAGACNGCAAAGTAGCGAAANAGCTCTTCNGTAAGCTGNTTTAATGCATCCATACGGTTTTCNATGATGCGCAGATAGCGGGCANNATCNTCTGGGTTTTCTGTTTTTTTCATCAGATCAAGATANCCNTATATGGCAGTTAAGGGGGTCCTTAAATCATGGGAGATATTGGTGATGGTTTCTGCGATTTCNAGGTTNCCCTGCTGGTAACGGAGCCGCTCACTGCGCAGGCGCCGGAGCTGAACGTTGACATCAGCAGCCAGTCTGCGCATGTGNCGGTCGCGGCNTGAAATATCGATTAAGGTGTTGGTTTCGGTTATGAGTCTGCCGGCAAACCCTTCCCGTATTTCATCNGCGGCTTTTTGCAGAAGAAGTATTTTTATTCCGAATAGTAAGGTAATACAAATGAGTATGCCGATTAAAACCCATAACCAGATTTCCATNGTGTCATCCTGCTTTCTTACTTGATATCTTTCTTTTGGAAAAAGTACACGCCAAAACCGGTAAAACCAATTGTAATCAGACCGGAATAAAGCGCCATCCGTCCGGGATGGGCAGCAGACAAGGTAGAAAGTGATGCTGCCTGTCCGCCGGGAAGAAATTCATTTAAAAATTCATATATATCACGTTTTATACCGCTTACGTAGAAAGGATTAGGTCCTGGCTCCTCCTCAATCAACTCTCCAGTGTCGGAAACATATACATAAGGTCCCCAAGTCTCGGGTTCATTTAACTGTGAGTTGATGTATGTTCCAATCATTATCAGCAGAAACACACTCAGGATACAGATGACAGCTGTAATGGCTTTGTTCTGGTTCAGCATAGCTACAAAGGTGTGGATGGCGGCAAATGCTATGAATAAGACAAAGGAACAACCAAGTGTACTTAAGATTACCTGGACGGAGATGTCTGAGGTAAAAAAGCCCAGCAGNGGTACGCCTGTACAAAAGGAAAATGCCATGTAAATCAGGCATAGGAGAAATNCCGCCATGATGCAGACAATCAGGCTGGATAGATAAACACTGCTGCGGGAATGACCGATAATCAACTTNTTGCGAATGGTNCCNTCGCTGAATTCTGTGCCAAGAAANAGACTACAGAAAACAGGAAGAAGAATNGATCCCAGTANTNCATANGTAAAAAAGGGGGANTCTAAANTGATAACGGCGTTATAGTTCTTCATCATNAGATAAGAGTCAATATTTNTGAAAACAGCCATGAAGGCCATAAANATGATGCAGATCCAGAAACATTTATNTTTTTTTAATCGTGCAAAATGAGCTGATAAAAGTTTATTCATTTTTTNCTCCTCCTAACAGACTGACATAATAGCTTTCAAGACTTTCGTCCCGCTCATGGATGGAAATCACTTCGCAGCCCTTTTTGGCAAGNTCCAGGATTACTTTTGTGGCAGTCATNTTTGCAAATACATCCACCTGTGTATCAGATATGACATGATACTCTATTTCNAATTCTTCCATCACGCGGGCAAGAACCCGCATATCGGAAACCTCCANCCNTANGCTTCNCTGGCAGGTCCGTTCNAANTCTTCGGCGCTGATTTCCTTGATNAGACGTCCGCTGTCAATAAAGCCNTAATGNGTTGCCAGACGGGAAAGNTCATCTAAAATATGACTGGAAATCAGTACAGTTATCTGGCGNTCCCTATTCAGCTTCAAAATTAATTCCCGNATTTCAATGATTCCCTGGGGATCAAGACCGTTAACGGGTTCATCCAGAACGAGAAAATCAGGGTCGCCGCAAAGCGCGATAGCAATACCAAGCCGCTGACGCATACCAAGGGAGAAATTTTTAGCTTTCTTCTTACCTGTATNTTCCAGNCCTACCAGATGTAAAAGGGAAGGAATGTCGTCAAAGGAAGGAAGTCCTAAAATGCGGTANTGCTCTTTTAAATTGTCCTCTGCAGTCATGTCAAGATAGATGGAGGGNGTCTCCACAACCGCTCCGATTCTCCGCTGGGATTTGCGGATATCTTTTTCTGTGTTTTTGATTCCATACAAGGTGTAATCGCCGGATGTAGGATTTTGCAGTCCGCAGATCAGACGTATCAGAGTTGTCTTGCCGGCACCGTTTTTGCCCACAAATCCGTAGATCGATCCTTTGGGAACATGCATGGAAAGAGAGTTTAATGCTTTAAAATGCCTGTAATTTTTGCATAAGGCATTGGTAGTCAAAGCATATTCCATAAAGTAAGCCTCCTTTTACAAGTTTGATATCAGTATCATACAGGACATTTGTTAAGAAAGCTGTTAAGAAAAGAGTAAAGAAATTGTAAAGATTTGATTAGTCGTCTTTTAGTTTAAAACCGATTCCCCAGACTGCTTCAATGTAATCCCTNCCGCTTAAGTTCCGCAGTTTTTTCCGCAGATTGCTGATATGTACCCTTAAGGAACTTTCCATGCAATCGGGGGTATCTTCGCTTAGACGTTCAAGAAGCAGGGTTTTGGTCACAATCTGTGAGGGATTTTGCATGAGAAGCTTTAAAATGGCATATTCTGTCCGGGTTAGCCGGGCTGCCTGTCCGCATACGCTTACACTGTGAGAGATGGTATCAATGCGGATATCTTCATATTCCAGAATAGAACCGGAACCTTTCACGGAAACATTCCGAAGCTGCACGGTAATTCTTGCCAATAACTCATCTATATTAAAAGGCTTGGTTACATAGTCTGCAGCACCGCCAAGCAACAGTTCTACCTTATCTTCTACCCCTGCTTTTGCACTGATGACAATGACAGGTATTCCGCTAATATGGGGTAATAGTTCTTTGCCGTCAAGACCGGGAAGCATCAAATCCAGCAGTATGAGATCGGGAGTTTGGGAAGAGAGGATAAGCAGAGCCTCTGTTCCTGAATAAGCCCTGGTTATCTGATAGCCCTCCTTGGTGAGGAGCTCTTCCAGCATGTTTCCTATATTGATATCGTCGTCCACAATTAAAATATTTTTCATCGTACTAATCCCTGATACATTGTTCCCCACTCAAACATAGAGTCAATAATTGGGCGCATAGTATTACCTAATTCACTTAAAGCATACTCCACACGTACAGGAACTTCGGGATAAACAGTACGTGTAATGATACCGTCATCTTCCATAGAACGAAGATTATCTGTTAAAACCCGCTGGCTGATGCCGGGAATATCCTTTTGCAGTTCATTAAACCGCCAGGGACGGTCTAACAGTCTTTGCACAATAAATATCTTCCATTTATTTCCAATCAGCATTAGTGTTGTGGCAACAGGGCAGGCTGGCAGCTCGTCTTTTGTCAGCATAAAGGACACCTCCTATAGCATATAACATTNTTTTTTGCACTAACTAAGAAAAAGATCACTATATAATAAAATAGTGCGTACTTATGTTTTCGATTGTTGCAATTTATACTAAGTATAGACCAAAGAGGTCAGAAAATCAAGCAAACAAATTAAGGAGGTAACTATCATGAGTAATCTTGAAAATGTCGCTACATTTGCTGGCACAAGTGCCATATCGTCCTGCGGCTCAGCTTGTGGGGCAGCAGATCCGAAACCGGAGGAAAAGCCTGCATCAGCCTGTGGATCAGCTTGTGGGGCAGCAGACCCGAAACCAGAGGAGAAGCCTGCATCAGCTTGTGGCACAGCTTGTGGAGCAGGCGATCCGAAATAGAAGTAAATTTCGATTCGTAAGATACATAGCGCATCAATGTGGTCATGGACACACAGTTTTTCTGTGTGTCCATGATTATACCAAAAAGTAAAACTTTAGGAGGAATACCCAAAATGAAACCATACTTTGCGTACCAATGGCATATTACAGATGAATGTGACCAAAGATGCAGACATTGTTATATTTTTTCAGAGGATAATCATATCTGCCTGAAACAGATGAAATATGACGAAATGGAAACGGTAGTTTCAAGCTGTATGGATATGTGTGAAAGGTTAGAACGCACACCATATTTTTACATTACAGGTGGTGATCCGATTTTACATAAAGATTTTTGGAAACTCTGTGAATTACTTAAAAACTATAATATTACTTTTGGTATTTTAGGCAATCCGTTCCACTTGACTGATGAGGTATGTAAAAGGCTTTATGAGTATGGTTGCAGAAAGTACCAGCTTTCACTGGACGGAATGAGAGAAACGCATGACAAATTCAGAAAACCCGGCTCTTTTGATATTACAATAGAAAAGATTGAATGTATCAAGAAAGCAGGAATGTATTGCGCGGTCATGTCTACTGTATCATGTGCCAATAAAGATGAGTTCCCCGATATGATTGATTTGATAGTAGATAGAAATGTTGATGTCTTTGCGTTCGGAAGATACTGCCCTACAAGCGGGCAGAAAAGTAAAAGAAATCACAAAGATGATTTCTTTCAGGAATATCATATACCGCCTTTGGAATATAAAGCATTTTTGGAAAAATGTTGGACAAAGTATGAACAATATAAAGACAGAAACACTACATTTCAATTGAAAGACCATTTATGGACGTTATTTCTGTATGAAAAAGGGATTTTTAAGATACCGGAAAATGCTGATAAGAAAATGATATATGATGGCTGCCACTGTGCAATCAGCCATATGACGATTCTTCCGACGGGTGATGTATATGCCTGTCGGCGAATGGAGAGCAAAATCGGAAACGTATTCGATACTTCCATGTATGACCTTTTTATGAGCACAAATATGGAGCAGTATCGGGATTTTGATAAATTTGAAAAATGTAACAAGTGTGAACTTCGTGGGTTCTGTAGGGGATGTCCGGCTGTGACCTACGGCTATACCGGAAATATGTATGCGCCTGATCCGCAATGTTGGAAGGAGGTTTAATATGGATATTTTAGATATAATGAAGGAACGCAGGTCTATCCGTAAATATCAGGATAGGCAGATTGACAGGGAAGCTTTAGAAAAAATCATTGAGGCAGGATTATACGCACCAAATGCAGGAGGCGGGCAGAGGACAAGGATTGTTGCTGTTCATAACAAAGAATTGGCTGAGAAAATCGGCAGACTTAACCTTGCACGTTTTGACCGCAGCAGACTTGCAGGAGGGTATGTTTCCGCAGAGCAGCCAAGTGTTATTGATAATCCGAATATGAAGAGTGGCTTTTATGGGGCGCCTACGGTATGCGTTATTTTTGGTGCAAGGAATTTTTTATACAGTATTCCCGATGCGTTCTGCTGTGCTGAAAATATGGTGCTTGAGGCTGCAAATATAGGGATTGCATCATGTATCATTGCAAGAGGGGAAGAAACCTTTGACAATGAAGTTGGGAGGGAATTATTGAAAGAATGGAATATTTCCGACACATACACAGCCTGCTGCTTTGTGATATTGGGATATTGTGATGGTGATTATCCGCGGGTTAAGCCAAGAAAAGACAATCGTTTTTTGATTATAGATTAGATAAGACTTTCCGCAAAGGTGTATCATGTCTGGCAAGCCATTTCAGATTATACAAGAACATTGTCTGCACTGTGGAAACTGTTATGAAAAATGTCCTGTGGGAGCAGTAAAAAGGCAGGGAATCGCAAATGTGATTTCAAGACACATAAACACCAATAAAAGTGTGAGGAAGTGCTTCTATGAAACGATTGATTTTATCGAAACTGCTGGACTGGAAGAATTCACCCTATCGCAAGCCGCTGATCTTAAAGGGTGTGCGTCAGGTGGGAAAGACATGGATTCTCAAGGAATTCGGCAGACGCTATTATGAAAATACTGCCTATTTTAACTTTGACGAAAATGAGGAATATAAGCAGTTCTTTGAGACCACCAAAGATGTAGATCGCATCTTACAGAATCTAATGCTGGCCAGTGGCCAAAAGATCGTGCCGGAAAAGACCCTTATCATCTTTGACGAGGTGCAGGATTGCCCTAAGGTCATCAATTCTATGAAGTATTTCTGCGAGAATGCTCCACAGTATCACATTGCCTGCGCTGGTTCTCTGTTGGGAATTGCCCTTGCGAAACCATCTTCTTTTCCGGTGGGAAAGGTCAACTTCATGCAGATTGACCCCATGATTTTCACAGAATTTCTGCTTGCCAACGGCGATGAGAATCTCGCTAAGTATCTGGAAAGTGTGGATACCATTGAACCGATTCCCGATGCCTTCTTCAATCCTCTTTACGAGAAACTGAAAATGTACTATGTTACCGGAGGCATGCCTGAACCTGTCCTGATGTGGACGGAAGCGCGGGACGTTTCAGCTATGCAGGAAGCCCTATCCGGAATCATCGGTGCCTATGAACGTGACTTTGCCAAACATCCCAACATCAGCGAGTTTCCAAAAATCTCTATGATTTGGAAGTCTGTGCCGTCCCAGCTGGCAAGAGAAAACAAGAAGTTTATCTATAAAGTTGTCAAAGAAGGCGCAAGAGCCCGTGAATACGAGGATGCTTTGCAGTGGTTGGTGGATGCCAGATTGGTGCATAAAATCTACCGTAGTACTGCTCCCGGTCTGCCGGTGGCTGCATATGATGACCTGTCTGCATTTAAGATTTATCTGGTGGATGTGGGACTGCTCCGCCGTCTGGCACAGTTGGCGCCTACGGCTTTTGGGGAAGGCAACCGTCTGTTCACCGAGTTCAAGGGCGCACTGACTGAAAACTTTGTGCTGCAGACCTTGATCACGCAGTTTGAAGTGATTCCCCGGTACTGGAGCCAGAATAACCCGCCATATGAGGTAGATTTCCTCATTCAGCGGGAGAATGATATTTTCCCTGTGGAGGTCAAATCTGAGACCAATACCACCAGCAAAAATCTCAAGAAATTCAAGGAATTGTTCCCAGATAGGGTCAAGCTTCGTGTGAGGTTCTCCCTGAATAACCTAAAGCTGGATGATGATGTGCTGAACATTCCGCTGTTCATGGCAGACCAGGCAGATCGGTTGATTGGGCTGGCGCTGGAACAGAGAAAGAGTTAATAATATACTCAACTAAGATGTTTAGTCAGCCGATGCTATGGCACGTTGGCTTGGTAGAGAATTATACGTCCAATATGTTTATTATTCCCAAAAAGGGCATTGCCGTAGTTGTCCTTGTTAATATGAATGATTATTTAGTATGTAATAATCTTATTGGAAATATTGTGAATCCACTCATAGGAGAGGAAAGACAGGAGTTACCTGATTTATACATTATTTTACATTTGGCAATTGATGCGATCTGCTTTTTACCGTGCTTTGTAAGTATATACTCCATAGCTACAATTGTTCAATGGAATAAAAAAGAAAAGAAATCAAAAACTTATGTAATTGACAGTATATGTCATATTGGGCTTCCCATGATTTTGTTATGTCTTCCATTAATTGTGGGGACACCTTTCAGGGTTTTGTGGTTATTTGTAAAAGATTTGTACTTAGTATTATATGTAAATGCAGGAATTCTAATTGCCGTAGGAGTCTATAAGTTAATGTTTCTGTTGAAAGAAGCTTATAAGAAAAAGTAATGTGTGCATATTATGATAATAGATAGAATTATCGGATAGTATTCTTTACTGTTACAAGAAAACAAGGAATGTGAACTTAATAATTTGTGTGTTCTTCCAGAATGCCGACATAGACATATAGGTAAGCAATTAGTAGATGATGCTTATGAAAAAGCGAAATCATTAGACTGTATCAAAATGAATATAGGAATTGTAGAAGAAAATACAGTATTAAGGCATTGGTATGAAATGTTGGGATTTAAACACATTGGCACTAAAAAATTTGACTTTTTTCCTTTTACATGTGGATACATGGAGAAAGATTTATAGGTGGTCTCAGAGATTAATTTATCAGCTCTGACGCTGTGTAACCGTTCATTATAAATTCCTAGAAGTACCTGCCCCTGTATTTTCCCTTTGCAATCATTGGATTCTCATTTACATAATCTCTAAAATACAATTCATCATTATTTTCCCAATATCTCAAATGTAAGTGAAACACTTTTCCAGCAAAACAGCCAAATCTGAGCTATCACTAAAATAGTAAAAAAAGAGAATGAGTTATTGCAATTTCGTTATAAAAGTGGTATTCTTATAAAAAGCATATTTTCTAATACATATTCTGCGAAGGCAAGAAAGTCTTCGGTATCTATATCAAATCAACAGCAGGCATATGCCTGTCCTTTCAGAAAATTCATGCTTTACATTCATATTTTATAGCAGGAGTTTTCGCGGAAGGAGACCTCCTGGAACTAAATAAGGAGGTTTTGAATGGATGAACGTAAGAAAAGAAATGTTCTGCAGTGGCATCCTGCGGTTTACGCCGGATTTCAAGTTGAACTTGAAGAGGAAGCAGAACGATTGGAATTTGAGAATGAGCATCAGCTTGGTACGAAACCGCTGGAAATAGATATGCTTATTATCAAAAAGGATGCGGACCCTCCAATCAGGAAAAATATAGGACAAATCTTCCGCCGGTATAATTTGATAGAGTACAAGAGCCCCGGAGATTACCTCAGCATTGATGATTTTTATAAGGTATACGCATATGCCTGTCTTTACAAGTGTAATGCGGGCAAAGTAGAGCAGATTAAGGTGAATGAAATGACAATTACCTTTGTCTGTCACAGATATCCGCGCAAGATGATAAAATATTTAATGCAGTATCGTGGCTTTAGCATAAGACGGAAGGAGGAAGGCATCTGGCTGATTGAGGGCGATGAATTTGTGATGCAGATGATAGTGACTTCCATTTGCATGCATCGGTGATGGATTTGATTGTGCGGGCAAATAATGCGATATTTAAGGAGGCGAAGGATATGTGCATGTGTAAGGCATTAAAGGAACTGATGGCTGATGAACTTGAAGCAGAGAAAGCAGAGGGAAGAGCAGAAGGGAGAGCCGAAGGAAAGGCAGAGGGAAAAGCAGAAAATGTGTTGGAACTTTTAAAGGATTGCGGTATGGTTCCTGAGGAACTTCAGCAAAGAATCTTATATGAACGTAATCTGGAAGTGCTTGTCCGTTGGCTTAAGTTGGCAGCTCGGGCAGGTTCTGTTGAAGAATTTCAAAATGCAATGTAATGCGTAGTAGATGAAGGTACGAGCGAATGTGTACGGCTTTATTATGGATTACAGGGTAAGGTGCTTTTTTTACAACTTACATATTTTAAAATGCAACTTGGGCAATGAGTAATGAAATGATGGTCGGGGCGTGATAGTATGGTATCGCGGAAGCATTTCAAATTGTGAGTTGGGAGGGCGATACGATTGGAACGAGAATGGGGATTAAACGGAAATCAATTGAAAGTCATTGCAATTATAGCAATGACGATAGATCATCTTACATGGACTATGGTGCCTGGATATTCGAGGATATGGTGGGTCTTGCTGTTTCATATAATAGGGCGTCTGACTGCGCCGATTATGTGGTTTTTTGTTGCTGAAGGTTATCACTATACACATAATTTGAAAAAGTATGCCGGCCGATTGTTCCTGTTGGCTGCCATATCGCATTTTGCCTATAACTTTTGTTTTGGAATTTCTTTTATTCCATTTAAAAAGTCCGTATTTAATCAAACCAGTGTTGCGTGGTCGCTGGCGTGGGGGCTGGTACTCTTATCTGTCATGGAGAGCAAAGAGATTAAAGAGTGGCAGAAAAGAGTGATTGCAATTATGATCTGCGTTATCACTTTTCCATCGGATTGGAGCTGCATTGCTGCTATGGCAATTATGTGTATCGGAGTGAACCGGGGTAATTTTAAAAAGCAGATGGCTTCTATTGTAATCTGGACGTTTTTTTATGGAGTGGTATACTTTATATTTATTGATAAAGTCTACGCGGTTATTCAAATGGGAACATGTCTGACAATCCCTTTGCTGCGTTTGTATAATGGAAAAAGAGGATCTTTAAAGAGTATGGGAAAACTGTTTTACGTATACTATCCTGCACATTTGGCGGTCTGCGGTTTGATTCGTATTATAATGTGGGGGATAGATTCAGTTACAGCAACTGCCAATTTTTAGAGGAAGATGAAAAAGGCGCTTAAGAATCAAGTGCCTTTTTTTACAGCTTACATATGCCAAAACGTAACTTACCGTTTTCTATCTTGCCGGGATTTGATGAGACTGCTATGATACTTCCATCTGAAATGAAAGCGCAAAAACGCTTTGGAATGGAGGAAGAAATGGATATTATTAAAGTGGAGGATCTTACGAAGAAATATGGTGATTTTACAGCAGTCGATCATGTATCCTTTGCAGTTGAGAAGGGGACGATGCTGGCTTTCCTGGGAGTAAACGGCGCAGGGAAAACGACAGTCATCAACATGCTGGCAACCTTGCTTTCTCCTGATGGAGGCAGGGCGGAAGTGTGCGGAGAGATTTTGGGAAAAGGGGATCAGAAAATACGGAGAAAAATAGGAATCGTATATCAGCAGAATTGTCTTGACGATATTCTGACGGTCAGGGAAAATCTGATGTGCAGGGGGATTATCCATGGGGCATCTAAGGCGGAAGCAAAAGAACAGTGTAATCGGCTCGGCAGAATATTAAAGTTGGATGATATCATGAAAAAGAAATATAGAATGCTGTCCGGAGGGCAAAAGAGAAAATGTGAAATTGCGGCGGCGCTTATGCATACGCCGGAAATTCTTTTTCTCGATGAACCGACTACAGGGCTTGATCCGGCAACCCGGGTGGATGTATGGAGTACCATAGAAGCACTGCAGAAGGTTGAAAAAATGACGGTGTTCCTCACAACGCATTATATGGAGGAGGCAGCAGGTGCAGAACAGATTATCATTATGGATCATGGCAATATCATTGCCCAAGGAACGCCCTTTGAATTAAAAGAAAAGTTTGCATCTGATAAACTGAAGCTGTACTGTAAAGAGGGAAAAGAAGAGCAGGTCTTGGAATTTGGGGATTCCCTGTGTTTTAGGGACAATGTACGTGGAGAGATGAAATTAATGGAAGATAGAGTCATTGAAGTGCAGATTCCATCGACTATGTCGTCAGTTCTCATGATTCACCAGGTGAAGGATCTGATAGATGGATTTGAAGTGATTCAAGGAAGCATGGATGATATGTTCTTAAATGCAGTGGGAAGAGAATTGGTTTAAAGGGGGATGAGACATGGAAAAGTTTTTGGTTATGACAGGACGTAATCTTAAGAATTATTTTCGGAGCAAAGGAGCAATCTTTTTTTCCCTGCTGTCTATGCTCATTGTCATATGTCTTATGGTATTTTTCTTAGGGGATATGCAAGTGGAATCAATTGTGGAAATACTGGATCAGTTTCCGGGCAGAGATGGGATAGCAGATGAAAAGAATGCGGAACTGCTGGTCCTTTCATGGACCTGTGCAGGTATCATTTCGATCAATGCTGTGACGGTAACATTGTCAGTTTATTCCACAATGATAAAGGACAGAGCCACCGGGAAACTGAATTCTATTTATACGGCGCCTATTGGCCGCATGGCTATTGCTGCAAGCTATGTGGCATCTGCGTGGACGGCCTCCGTATTGGTTTGCGGACTGACGCTTATCATAACGGAAGTATATGGTGTGATAAAGGGATTGGACCCCTTTACCTTTGGGGTACATATGCAGCTGATAGGGATGATTATGGTCAACTCCTTTACCTATGCCACCGTCATGTATTTCCTGGCAGTGATTTCAAAAACAGAGAGCGCGTGGAGCGGTCTTGGTACTGTGGTAGGAACGTTGGTTGGATTTCTTGGCGGAATCTATATACCTATTGGTTCCTTGTCAGAGGCGATTGGAAATGTCATGAAATGCACACCGGTTATTTACGGTACCGCTATGTTTCGAAGTGTGATGGCAAAGGGAATCATAGATACTACCTTTGCAGATTTGCCTGATGAAGTGACTGCCGGGTATCGCGCTGTGATGGGTATCGATCTTGAGTTGTTTGGCAGAGAAGTGAGTGTAATGGAAGAAGGAATCTTGATTCTTATATTCGGTGTAGTATTTCTTGTCATTGGTACGGGTATGCTGAAATATGGGAAAAAGACGGATAGATAGTGGGAGAGAAAGATGAAGATTACCATAGAAACGCCGCGTCCGGGAGAAGAGGACGAAATCATAGTCCGCTGCGCAGCTTTGGACGAGCAGCTGATGAAATTGATCTACGCCTTGAAAATGCGGCAGGATAAGATAACAGGATATGTGGAGGATAAGATCGTCAAACTGGAGCCGAAGGAGATATTTTATTTTGAATCGGTGGATAACAAAGTGTTTGCATACACGGACAAGGGGGTATATGAAGTCCGCAGAAAATTGTATGAAATCGAAGAAGATTTCGCGCATATGGATTTCCTGCGGATTTCAAAATCTTCCATTGTCAATGTTGCAAAGATTGCCTATTTAAGACCGATTTTTAACGGACGATTTGAGGCAAAGCTGAAAAATGATGAGAAAATCATTATTTCGAGGCAGTATATTGTGGACTTGAAGAAGAAGCTGGGGATTTGAAGAGGAGGAATGAGATGGAGATATTTCGTGATTTTATTAAATGGTTTCAATATATTACAATAGGAGTTCTGATTGTATGTGCTGTCAATTTTTCACTTTCAGGCACAGATACGATTCCGCTGATGACGTTATGGCAGATTTTGCTGTCTGGATTCCTTACAACAGTTATCACAATGTTGTTTTATTCAGGAAAAAGAGCGACGTATATAAAATGCGGTATTCATTATCTCGTGTTGTGCGGTGTGATGATACCATGCGGATATTGGTTCGGATGGCTGTCCTTTAATGCGGCAGAAATCTGTATGATGATTCTGTCAGTAGCAGTAGTTTACCTGCTGGCATTTGTTGCTTATTATCTGATTGACTTAAAACAGGCGGAAAAAATAAATCAAAGGCTTAAAGAGAAGTATCCGAATTGACACCGTTCCCATGGTAATGATAAAATGATGCACAGCAGGAAAATTTTTGTGGAAGTCAGGAGGACTTTTTATGCCTAAGAGAACAGATATTCATAAAGTGCTGATCATTGGTTCAGGACCTATCATTATCGGACAGGCCTGTGAGTTTGACTATTCGGGAACGCAGGCGTGCAAGGCGCTTCGGAAGCTAGGGTATGAGATCGTGCTTGTAAATTCCAATCCGGCAACAATTATGACGGATCCGGAGACAGCGGATGTGACCTATATCGAACCGCTCAACGTGGAGCGTCTGGAGCAGATCATTGCAAAGGAACGGCCGGATGCGCTGCTGCCGAATCTGGGAGGACAGTCGGGTCTTAATTTGTGTGCGGAGCTGAATAAAGCCGGAATTCTGGAGAAATACAATGTAAAGGTAATCGGCGTGCAGGTGGATGCCATTGAGCGGGGAGAAGACCGCATTGAGTTTAAAAAGACTATGGACAAGCTTGGCATTGAAATGGCGCGCAGCGAGGTTGCCTATTCTGTGGAGGAAGCGTTGTCTATTGCAGAGAAGCTTGGATACCCGGTAGTTCTCCGTCCCGCATATACCATGGGCGGTGCAGGCGGCGGCTTGGTTTATAATAAAGATGAATTAAAAACAGTATGTGCAAGAGGTCTGCAGGCAAGTCTGGTGGGACAGGTACTGGTGGAGGAATCCATTCTCGGATGGGAAGAATTGGAACTGGAAGTGGTACGTGACGCAGACAATAACATAATTACAGTATGTTTTATTGAAAACATTGATCCTTTAGGCGTACATACAGGAGATTCCTTCTGCTCGGCGCCTATGCTTACGATTTCTAAGGAGTGTCAGAAGAGGCTGCAGGAGCAGGCATACAAAATCGTGGAATCCGTACAGGTAATCGGCGGCACGAATGTGCAGTTCGCCCATGACCCTGTAACAGACCGTATCATTGTCATTGAAATCAATCCCCGTACATCAAGGTCTTCCGCGCTGGCTTCCAAAGCAACCGGATTTCCCATTGCGCTGGTATCCGCCATGCTTGCAGCAGGGCTTACCTTGAAAGACATTCCTTGCGGTAAATACGGTACATTAGACCGATATGTTCCCGACGGCGATTATGTGGTAATCAAATTCGCACGCTGGGCATTTGAAAAGTTCAAAGGCGTAGAGGATAAGCTGGGAACGCAGATGCGTGCCGTAGGCGAGGTCATGAGCATTGGAAAGACATATAAAGAAGCGTTCCAGAAAGCAATCCGTTCTTTGGAAACAGGCCGCTATGGGCTTGGACATGCAAAGGATTTTGACACCTTATCCAAGGAAGAACTGTTAAGGAGACTGATCACACCTTCCAGCGAGCGTCATTTCCTGATGTATGAAGCTCTCCGTAAAGGTGCTTCGGTGGAAGAAATCCATGAGATCACTAAGGTAAAAGCTTATTTTATAGAGCAGATGAAAGAACTGGTGGAGGAAGAGGAAGAACTTCTGAAACAGAAAGGTTCTTTGCCGGAAGATGCCATGCTGATTACCGCCAAGAAGGATGGATTTTCTGATAAATATTTAAGCCAGTTATTGGAGATTCCTGAAGAGGAGATCCGTGACCGCCGTATTGCATTGGGATTAGAAGAAGCCTGGGAGGGTGTCCATGTCAGCGGGACTAAGGACAGCGCTTATTATTACTCTACCTATAATGCACCGGATAAGAGCGTTGTCAGCACCGATAAACCTAAAATCATGATTTTAGGCGGAGGACCCAACCGTATCGGACAGGGAATTGAATTTGATTATTGCTGTGTACATGCGGCAATGGCGCTTAAGAAACTGGGCTTTGAAACTATTATCGTGAATTGTAATCCTGAGACCGTATCTACCGACTACGATACTTCCGATAAGCTGTACTTTGAGCCGCTTACGCTGGAAGATGTCTTAAGTATCTATAAAAAGGAAAAGCCGCTGGGCGTGATAGCACAGTTCGGCGGTCAGACTCCTTTAAATCTGGCATCTGATCTGGAGAAAAATGGTGTGCGGATTTTAGGTACATCTCCTTCTGTCATTGATCTGGCGGAAGACCGGGATCAGTTCCGCGCTATGATGGAGAAGCTGGATATTCCCATGCCGGAGTCGGGAATGGCAACGACGGTGGAAGAAGCCCTTTCTATAGCTGGCAGGATAGGCTATCCGGTTATGGTACGTCCCTCTTATGTGTTAGGCGGACGGGGCATGGAAGTAGTATATGATGATGAAAGCATGACGGAATACATGAATGCGGCAGTGGGCGTTACGCCGGACCGGCCGATTCTGATCGACCGTTTCTTAAATCATGCGCTGGAGTGCGAGGCAGATGCTATCAGCGACGGAGAGCATGCCTTTGTACCGGCTGTGATGGAGCATATTGAACTTGCAGGTATTCATTCAGGTGATTCGGCATGTATTATCCCCTCTGTGCACATTCCGGAGGAGAGCGTGAAAACCATCAAGGAATATACAAGAAAAATAGCGGAAGAGATGCATGTAAAGGGACTCATGAATATGCAGTATGCCATTGAAGATGGAAAAGTCTTTGTGCTTGAGGCGAATCCCAGAGCTTCCCGTACAGTGCCGCTGGTATCTAAGGTGTGCAATATCCGTATGGTACCGCTTGCGACAGAAATTATTACCGCTGAAATTACGAACCGGCCTTCTCCAATCAAGGATTTGAAAGAACAGGTAATCCCCAATTACGGAGTAAAAGAAGCGGCGTTTCCTTTTAATATGTTCCCGGAAGTGGATCCCATCCTTGGACCGGAGATGCGTTCCACAGGAGAGGTGCTTGGGCTGTCACACTCATACGGCGAGGCTTTCTTTAAAGCACAGGAGGCAATTCAGTCAAAACTTCCTCTTGAAGGAACGGTACTGATTTCCGTTAACAAAAAAGATAAGGATGAAGTAGTGGAAGTTGCAAGAAGTCTTGCAGGAGATGGATTTAAGATTGTTGCTACCAGCGGAACCTGTGATTTGATCAATGCTGCGGGCATTCCGGCGGTAAAGGCGAAGAAACTCTTTGAAGGGCGTCCCAATGTAGGAGATATGATTACAAACGGAGATTTTGATTTGATCATCAATTCGCCTGTAGGGAAGGACAGCATCTATGATGACAGTTATCTTAGAAAAGCGGCAATCAAAGCCAAAGCGCCTTATATTACCACCGTTGCAGCGGCAAAGGTGGCAGCGGAGGGAATTCATTACGTGAAGACCCATGAAAGCGGAGAACTGAAGTCTCTTCAGGAACTGCACAGTGAGATTCATGATCAATAAGAAGATAGATAGTACTTCACTATAATAAAAAGGGATGCCGACATTGATAGGGCATCCCTCCTTTTTTATTGCACCTGGCGGTGCACGTTTTACAACCATTTTTCTGCAGCAGTATTTTTGTCAACTGTGCTCTTTAAGCCAGCGCATTGCAGTATATGTGTAGATGGCGCTTCCAACTGATAAAGCGGCTTCATCAAATTTTACCTTGGGATGATGCTGGGGATAGCAGAAGCCCTGATTGGGATTTCCTGCTGCCAAGGCGAGCATGATAGAAGGAACTTCCAGACTGACATATGCAAAATCCTCAGAACCTGCCGTCTTTGACTGCCCGGACATGGCACTGAACTGATCGGCGTTAAAAGCTTTGGAAGGTCCTAAAAGTTCCTGGACATATTTGGTCGTACATGCAGACAAGTCAGGGTCGTTTACAAGGGTTGGGCATCCGCTGCCAAAAGACACCTCTGCGCTGGCGCGGAAAGATGCGGCAATTCCCTGTGAGATTTCATTCATTCGTGTTTTTAAAAAGCTTCTGATTTCCTCATCATAGGTACGAATCGTACCGCATAATTCTACGGTATCCGGAATGACATTAGCGGCATCACCGCCGTGAATGGAGCCGATGGTCAGAACTGCTTCATCGGAGAGGGCAAGTTCCCTTGCATGAATTTCCTGAAGGGCAGTGATGATATGTGCAGCAACGTTGATGGGGTCTATGCCGTTATTTGGCATGGAACCATGGCAGCCTTTTCCCTGTATCTTAATTGAAAAATAATCTGCAGCAGGTGCGCTGACACCGCCGCCGCATACGATCACGGTACCTGTCGGCATTGGCAGACCAGCCATGACGTGAATCATCAGGGCTGCATCCACATCAGGATTTTTGAGCAGACCATTCTTGATCATGTCATGGGAACCTTCAAAGATTTCCTCCGCCGGCTGGAACATCAGTTTGACGGTTCCGCAAATTTCATCCGCGTGTGCTTTTAAAAGCCTTGCGGCACCCAGCATCATGGCTGTATGCATATCATGTCCGCAGGCGTGCATTTTTCCATTTTCAGAAGGAAATTCAACATCAGCTTCCTCACGAACAGGAAGTGCATCCATATCGCCGCGGATCATAAATACCTTTCCTTCCTGCGTCCCTCCTGCAAGAGCAACAAGACCTGCCTTGCCGCATTCTTTTGGTTCGTATCCCATGGAAATGAGCTCTTTCTTTACATAAGCAAGGGTATTTTCAAGATCAAATCCAGTTTCGGGATGGGTGTGAAGATAACGCCTTGATAAAATCAGTTCCCGTTCCAGTTCGCTTGCTTCCTGTAGGAATCTTTCTGTTGTCATAAAAAACCTCCATCTTGCCAACAGCCCGCAAATTTGGGCGTCAGCACAAATTTATCTGTGATAAAATCAGCTGGACAGCTGATTTTTCACAGTCCTATTTACTATATTGTTTTTCTACAAGAGTAAAAAAATCTTCATTGGGCATAGGCCTGGAATAAAAGAAGCCCTGCACTTGATCGCAGCCCATACGTTGAAGCTGCTCTATCTGCTCTTTGGTTTCTACACCTTCTGCAAGGATTCCCACGTTCAATTCATTTGCCATCAGAACTACCTGCTCCAGTATAATCCTTCCCTTGCTTGATACCATCATATTTTCCACAAATTTTTTGTCGAGTTTTATCATATCGAAAGGCGTTTCCAGAAGGATATTCAGAGAAGAATAACCGCTGCCGAAATCATCCATCAAAAGAGTATATCCGATTTCTTTCAACTGAAGGGCCTTCATACTTACCTGTTGATCATTTGCTGTTTCTGTTATTTCAAGTTCCAATAGATTTTTTGGAATGTCATATTTCTTTATAAGGTTGGAAAGCACTTCTATGCATTCGTTGTCGCGCAGATGGATTCTGGATACATTTACAGATACAGGGCAGCAGGAGATTCCTGCATCGATGCATTTCCTGACAAAGCGGCAGACCTCTTCCCATATGTAATAATCTACTTTTTTGATAAAACCGTTTTCTTCTATGATGGGAATAAACTCATTTGGATAAATCATTCCGCGATCGGGATGATGCCATCTGACCAATGCCTCAGCGCCAATGATCTCATTCTTGGTAATACTGTATTTGGGCTGAAGATACATTTTGAATTGCCTTTCCGCAATTGCGGCGGGCATATTTTCTTCAATAAATTTCCGGTTGTATAAGGAATCTTTAAACTGTTCCTTGTAAAATAGAATATTACTCAATATATTCTGTTTGGAGGCTTTTCTTGCCATGGCAGCCCGGTCTTCCATCTGGCGAAGTTCCATGCTTTTGTCATCCACGGTGTATATGCCATAGGACACCTGAAGTTTCACATTCTTAAAACAGTTGATCCTCTGATCAAGCTGCTGGATGAAATCCACAAGTTCTTCTTCTCTGTCGTATTCCATCACGACCATAAAGACATCACTTCGCAGATTGATAAAAAACTGATTTTTACTGCAGATTTCCTGCAGTTGATTTTCAATAAATTCTAAAATTTCATCCCCAAATTTTTCACCGTATAAATCGTTGATGATTTTGAATTTTCGTATGTCAAACTGAATAAATCCGATTTCTCTTGAAGAAGAAAAAAGGAGCTGATTGACATTTCGTCTAAAATGGCGGAGTTTGACAACGTTTTTGAGAATGCTGTGCATGTCGTCATTTTCTGGGAGATCTTTTAGGTTTATGGCATTTTCCGTCATATATTTGAGATGATCAGCAAGCATATCCTCTAAGATTTCAATACTGATATTGATTGCCCGCGGGCATTTTTGAAATATAAGACCTTCTTTGCGGATGAGAGCCAGTTCCTCCGGTTTAGATATATCTTTGCCCAAAATATCCCGGCAGTTGACCATGCCATCCATTCTTTCCATAAAAAGATGTATGAATTCGGTTGTTTTCTTGTTTCCGTAGACTTCCAGTTCCCGATCCAGTGAGTCATGAAATCCAAGAGCCATTCCAAGTACCAGCATAGCGGCAGTAATACAGCCGCAGGTTCCGCCTTGACGCATGCCGCCGCCGAAGCATGTGCTGATTTTAAGTGCAGTTTTCAAGTCAATTCCTAAATCCTGCGCGAATGCGCCAAATAATGCCTGTGAACAGTGATATTGCTGATGTAGTAATTGATCAGCACGTTCTTTGTGTGTCATACGTCACCCCGTTCCAGCAACCGGCAAAACCGATTTTCGCTTTTTATATTATTTTACCAGAAAAAATGATTTTACCATATAGTTTTTGGTAAGTTTTTACATAGTAAATGTGGATTTTTAGTATTGGAGATAATTTTTTGCACAGGGACACTCAAGTTCTTTATAAAGATAGGCATTAACGAGGCGAATGGGGAAGTCACCCATATGAATAAAATACAGATTGCAATGCTTATGTAATGTTTATGATGCAAAAATGATGCATGTATAATTTATAATAGAAATTAACTTTTACTGGAATAACATGGGGTGTTTATGATGAAACAAAAGAAAAGCATAATAATTTGGATCATATCGTTATTGATTTTGGTGGGGATAACAGTTTCTTTCTTGATTTTTGGACTGAGAGCGGGTGTCATTCTTCAAGGGGCAGAAGAGGAGGAAACCTCGCATGAAGAGTTAGAGGAGAAAAGCGTAAACAAGGCACAACCGGAATCAGCCCCGGAAGAAAAAATAGAAGAAGCACCCACAGAGGAAGCGGGAGAAGAGGAAGAAATAAAGCTGGAAGCACCTTATGCGTTGGCATATTATGAATTCTTAAAGGAATATGCCGGGGACAGCAACTATGTAAAAACAGGACATGCAAGGTTCAATCTGGTTTTTATTGATGACAATGAAATTCCGGAGTTGTTGCTGATGGAGGATAACAGTCATGCCAACGGAGTAAAAGTTTACACTTATAATCAGGAAATGGTGGTAGAATTGGGAGAGTTTGGTTCCTCTGGATGGATGCAGTATGTAGAAAGAGGAGGAATGATTTTTGGCCATTTTATGGGATTTGGAGAATCCATCAATAACTTTTTTAGGATAGAAGAAGGAAAAGCAACTCTGATTTGCAATTTGCATTCCTGGCCGGATTATTCAAGTGAAGACTTTACTGAGTTTTATGAAATTGATGGAATTTCTGTAGAAGAGGAAATATATCAGGCAAAGTGGAAGGAATTGTATGAAGACCATGAATATGTGCTAATTGGATATGAGGATGGGATTCCAATAAAAGAAACGGAACTGAAATCGTTACTGTCAGAAGCTATAGACGGATTGATTTTAAAGAAGGATTCCAAGGCACTTTTGGAACAGGTAACGGAGCAGGAAGAGGTACTTAAATCTTATGAATCATTTTTGACGGATTATGTGCAGCAGTGGGAAAAAAATGCCGGACAAAAATCCCCAGGGTTTAAACTGATTTATCTGGATGATGATGCGATTCCTGAGTTGGTGATTATTGAGGGAATGGCGCATTTATCTTCTGTTAATGTTTATACTTATGAGGCAGGGAAAACAATTTATGTTGGTGAATATGGGCAGTATGGAGCCATGGGGTATCAGGAAAAAAGAGGAATTGTATTTGACGATTATGATCAGGGAGGAAATGTATATTCCAGTGTGTATCAAATAAAGGGTACTGAAGAAACGCTTCTTATAAGTTTCAGTGAACGATGTAAGTTTGAAGAGGGAGCTGAAGAGATTGAATATACATATACCGTAGATGGTAAGGAGGCAACTAAAGAGCAATATAACGAGGTTTACCTGACATGGAATGATGGATTCACAAAAGTAATTGATTACGATATGTGCGTTTTGATGACAGATGCTGATATTTCGGAAAGACTGACAGAAGAATTGGAGAATCTGATTTTGACGCAGGAGGAAGTCCTAAAAAGGAATGTGCTCATAAAATCAGGTGAGGATGAATCAGCAATTTTACTGATGGATTATGATGATTATGACAGAGATGGCAGTTATGAAGCATTTGTGCTTTGTGGAGAATGTACCGAATATTTAGAACAGAAATACTATGGCGGAACACTTTGGTTTGCAGGCGCCAATCAGTGCACGCAGTTACGAAAGGAGCACTATCGCATGATAGATGGGAAGATGAAGCTGGGACCAAACAGGAAATATCTCTTCTTTTATACCGACACGGTTTTCACAGCAAATATCAGCGAATTATGGACAGTAGTGAATGGAGAACCTATAGAAAGCGAGCAGTCTCGAATTGGACAGGTAGTATACCGGGGAGGAAGTGATTTTGAAATCTGGAAAGATTGCTATGATCATTTTTATTGGATGAAGGAGGATATGTGGACAGGGCATACCTATAAGCCATACTTTTATTATTATAATTGGGATACTGATGAGGTTGAGAGATATGCCGGAGAAATAATTTCAAGGAAGCAGTTGGAGGAAATCTGCGGATTTGATCTGGCGGAAGAGATCGAAGCGGAAGGCTATGTGGTGTCTGATATAATTAAGTGGAACTATAAGATCGTGACAGTCAATTATGTCATTCCGAAAGATGAAGAGGATACATATCCTCAAATCATTTTTGAAAATGTTATCTGGGACTGTGTTGAAAATGATTACTGGAGAAAAGAGCAGCGCGGTGTTACTTCATGGAAAGACGCAGGGGTGGGAGGAAGCTTTCGGTTGTAAAAAGCGTCTGCGGAAAAGCAAACAACTGACATATGTCCAAACTTCTCTGTCATAGACTGTAACAACAATTATGATGGGTGTTTGTTATGAAGAAGTACATAGAAAAAGTAAAGCAGCTGATTAGAATCTTCCCTCCAAGACAAGAGGGACAGAGCGGAGAAGAGTATGCGAAACAGAGAGTTGTTCTGGGCATCAAATATGGGGTGTTTGCGCTGGCGGCGTTTGCTGTGCTGCGAGGCGTGCTTGTAGTGGCAGGACAAAGTATAACTGTAAGCAATAGTGTAGATGGGCGGGAACTTCCCATTTATTGTGTGGAGACACAGGAAAAGAAGATTGCGCTTTCCTTTGATGCGGCGTGGGGAAACGAGGATACGGCTAAAATTCTGGAAATACTGAAAAAACATGATGTTCATGTAACCTTTTTTATGACAGGCGGATGGGTGGAAAGCTATCCGGATGATGTAAAAGCCATTCTCGCCGCGGGACACGACCTGGGTAATCACAGTGAAAATCATAAAAATATGAGTCAGCTGTCAGATGAAGAAAAAAAAGAGGAACTCATGAAGGTGCACACGAAGGTGCAGGAACTGACCGGATATGATATGTTTTTATTCAGACCGCCTTACGGAGATTATGACAATGCGGTGGTAAATGTAGCAAAGGATTGCGGATATTACACCATTCAATGGGATGTGGATTCCTTGGACTGGAAGGACTATGGAGTGGACTCCATCATTAAGACTGTGACACAGCATAAGCATCTTGGAAACGGCAGCATTATTCTTTGCCATAACGGGGCAAAATACACAGCCCAGGCATTGGATACCCTGATTGCGACTTTGAAAAATGAAGGATACACATTTGTGCCGATTTCCGAATTGATTTATAAGGATGGCTATCATATGAATCATGAAGGAAGACAAATAAAGAATTAGAAATAATTTGGATTGAAAAGGCAGTGCTGTAATTGGCACTGCCCAATTTTCTGCGCAGGGTCACTCAAGTTCTTCATAAAGATAGGCATTTAAGATGTTTTGAGGAGCATCATAATAAAAGCTGCTGTTATAATCGTCAATTTTATCACTGACAAAAGAGTTATATGCAGCAACCAGAGCATCCATTATTTCCATGTTCTTTTCATGGGCAATTCCAAGTATTAGGCGTTTGTATACTTTGCCTATATCCCAATGGCTCGGAATGGCATATTTCGCGCAGGAAAGGTTGTCAAAGCTTCCTTCATTTAGTGCGGCTTGTCTGATAAAGACATCGCTGACGGTTTCTATGTTGTCACTGTGATAGACATCGGCAAGATCGTAGATTTTTTCGATTACAGGTTTGCCCAGAGTATTTACGACATCGGCTCTTTTATTTTTGGTTTTGCGGGCGATGTACTCAATTAAGCTGCAGGTAAAGA
This sequence comes from Lachnospiraceae bacterium, assembly GCA_014804245.1. GTDB lineage: Bacteria > Bacillota > Clostridia > Lachnospirales > Lachnospiraceae > Suilimivivens. The sequence continues at coordinate 66,443 of JAAVAE010000019.1, forward strand.
ACAAATCATTTTCTTTGCTGTTTTCTCTTCCGATCATTTGAAAAGTTCCTCACTTTCTGCAAATGTAAGGCAATTCAAGGCGGCTGGGGTACAGAAATTAATCTGGTGGGTTGGATATTTAAATCTTGCCATTACCCAGAATTGTTCTCTTGTGATAATGCCGTCAATATAGTCGGCAATAAAATTATAAATTTGGTCATTTGCCATAGCGCCTATAACAATATCGTTATCATGGGGGACATCTCTGCGGCAGTTGATAATGAAATCAAGCCATTCTTCGGATAATTCTTTGAATTCTAATATTTTAAGGCTGGTGTCCATTCGGACAGTATAAGTGTTTATGATACTGGAACTGTACCGCTTTGCCCAGCGCTCGGCTTGTTCGCGGATGAGAGTGCAGTAGAAACCGGGACCGAAATCCTTCGTATTTCTGCCTTTTATAATCTTTGGATTTGCTATGGTGGTGTAACTGCCATGAAATACAGTCATTTTTCCCATAAGGCAGGTCTCCTTTATAAATAAACATGTGTTTGATTGAGCTGCTTTACTGTATTTTATCATACCATTAAAGACATATCTCGTAAAGAAAATATAATGAGGCGGCTGGGGAATCTACTAATAACTTTTTTGTGATAGAAGAAGGAAAAGTAAAGAACTGACATATGTCCAAACTTCTCCGTCATAGACTGTAACAACAATTATGATGGGTGTTTGTTATGAAGAAGTACATAGAAAAAGTAAAGCAGCTGGTTAGAATCTTCCCTCCGAGGCAAGAGGGACAGAGCGGAGAAGAGTATGCGAAGCAGAGAGTGGTTCTGGGCATCAAATATGGGGTGTTTGCGCTGGCGGCGTTTGCTGTGCTGCGGGGAGTGCTTGTAGTGGCAGGATAAAGTATAACTGTAAGTAATAGTGTAGACGGGCGGGAACTTCCCATTTATTGTGTGGAGACACAGGAAAAGAAGATTGCGCTTTCCTTTGATGCAGCGTGGGGAAACGAGGATACGGCTAAAATTCTGGAAATACTGAAAAAACATGATGTCCATGTAACCTTTTTTATGACAGGCGGATGGGTGGAAAGCTATCCGGATGATGTAAAGGCCATTCTCGCTGCGGGACACGACCTGGGTAATCACAGTGAAAATCATAAAAATATGAGTCAGCTGTCAGATGAAGAGAAGAAAGAGGAACTCATGAAGGTGCACACGAAAGTGCAGGAACTGACCGGATATGATATGTTTTTATTCAGACCGCCTTATGGAGATTATGACAATGCGGTGGTAAATGTAGCAAAGGATTGCGGATATTATACCATTCAATGGGATGTGGATTCCCTGGACTGGAAGGACTATGGAGTGGACTCCATCATTAAGACTGTGACACAGCATAAGCATCTTGGAAACGGCAGCATTATTCTTTGCCACAATGGGGCAAAATACACAGCCCAGGCGTTGGATACCCTGATTGCGACTTTGAAAAATGAAGGATACACATTTGTGCCGATTTCGGAATTGATTTATAAGGATGGCTATCATATGAATCATGAAGGAAGACAAATTAAAAATTAGTGCAGAAAAATTGCCGCGCTGGTATTATGGGTACCGGGCGGCAATTGCCTTATTTTTTCTTTTCTTAGCTTCGCTGCCTATTCGTATAAGAATTATAACAAATGGTATAAATTTGTTGTCAATGTATTCCATTGGGATATGTTTGAACTTTCGGTTGTAGTTGGCAGTACCGTGATTAGCATTATCCGATTTCCTGACTTTTCATGATCTGCCTGATGGCGTCAAAGATATAAGGCTTCAGTTCTTCGATGCCTGTCGGTTCATTGTATAAGATGGAACTATAGCAGGTAGAACTGACGAATTCAACAATCATGAACAAAAGAATCTCCGGGTTTTTAAATGACTTGGGAGAATTCTCCAGAATGGTATAAATATTGTAAAAATCCACATCTGAGTCATCTTTGGAAGAAATTAATTCATTTTTAAAAATCCCCCAGCTTAAATTTTTGGAAATAAAATTTAGAAGAGATTTGTCGGCATTAAATTGTTCAATAATATTGTCCACCAGAAAAATGATCCGCTCATCTAGTTCGGTCAGATTTGTCTTGGCAAGTGCAGCATCAGCGGTAGAAAAAATACAGCTTGCTTTGTGAGCAATCAGTTTGTTTCGGATATCATATTTATCTTTAAAATAGAGATAAAAAGTTCCCTTTGCCACACCGGCGGTCTCCACGATATTGTTTATGGTGGTTTTGTTGATTCCCCGGGTGGTAAACAATTCAAAAGCGGTATTTAAAAGCGCCTCGCGCTTTCTTTTTTTGTTCAAATCAATTTTTCCCATGAAAACTCCTATATTACGATGTGCGATGTCTGATAAGTCATATTATAAGACAAACAGTCTGAAAAGCAAAGATTTTCGGACTTTATATTTTTTTTATAAAATTCATAATTCTTTCATTTTGGAAAATGTTGACCAAAAGTCATTTTTGAGTATAATACTGAATATAAATAAAATGACTATTGGTCATATTTAAAAGGGAGTGTGAGTATGGAAAAATTTGGAAGAAAGGTGGTTCAGCTTCGGATACCGATTTTAATCTTAAGTCTGGTACTTTTGATTCCGTCCTTTCTGGGGTATGTGAGCACCAGAGTCAATTATGATATCCTCTCCTATCTGCCGAAGGACATCGAGACTATGGTCGGGCAGGATATTCTGGTTGATGAATTTGGAACAGGAGCCTTTTCTATGTTTGTGGTGGAGGGAATGGCGCCGAAAGAAATTGCGGCATTAAAGCAGGAAATCGAGCAGGTAGAACATGTGGAGAAGGTCATCTGGTACGACTCGGTCATGGATATTTCCGTGCCCATGGAGATGATGCCGGATGCTGTGTATGATGCATTCAACAACGGGGACGCCACCATGATGGCAATTATCTTTGATGAGACCACATCCGCTGATGGAACCATGGAAGCAATTGAAAATATAAGAAAGGTGGCTGACAGGAATTGCTTTTTAAGCGGAATGTCGGCGGTGGTAACTGATACGAAAAACCTTTCGGAGAGGGAAGCTCCGATTTATGTATGTATTGCAGTCCTTCTTTCTTGTTTGGTATTGTCCCTGACAATGGATTCTTTTCTGATTCCTTTCCTTTTCCTTTTAAGCATAGGAATGGCGATTGTTTATAACTTGGGAAGCAATATTTTTATGGGGGAGATTTCTTATATCACCAAAGCGTTGAGTGCAGTCCTGCAGCTGGGAGTAACCATGGACTATTCCATTTTCCTGTGGCACAGCTATCAGGAGAACCGGCAGGAAATACCAGATAAAAAGGATGCGATGGCAAAAGCAATCAGTGAGACGATTACAGCTGTAGTGAGCAGTTCCATGACGACAGTGGCAGGGTTTATAGCCCTTTGCTTCATGAGTTTCACCTTGGGAATGGACTTGGGCGTGGTCATGGCGAAAGGAGTGGTCTTTGGCGTAATCACATGTGTCACGGTGCTGCCTTCTTTGATCCTTGTATTTGACAAAGCGCTGGTGAAAACAAAACATAGGGCATTGCTTCCTGATATGAAAGGAATAGGGGCTTTTGTGACAAAGCATTACAGAGTGTTCATCATCCTGTTCATAGTTACCTTGGTTCCTGCCATATTTGGGTATAAAAACACAAAGGTCTATTACAATTTGGATGAAACCCTGCCAAAGGATCTGCCCAGCATTATAGCGAATGAAAAAATGAATGAAAATTTTGATATGAATGCAACCCATATGCTTCTGCTGAGTGCAGATCTTCCTGCAAAAGATGTGAAGCATATGGCGGATGAGATGAAGACCGTTGACGGTGTAAACTGGGTGCTTGGTCTGAATTCTATCAAAGGGGATGCTATTCCGGATGAACTGATTCCGTCTTCCCTTAAAAGTTCCCTTGTGAGTGACAACTGGCAGCTGTTGCTGGTTGGTTCCCAGTATAAAGTAGCTTCTAAGGAGGTCAACAGCCAATGTGAGAAGCTGAGCGCCATATGTAAATCCTATGACGGCAAAGGGATGCTGGTGGGCGAAGCGCCTTGTACCAAGGACTTGATTGAAATTACAGACAAGGATTTCAATACGGTAAGCGTGGTATCCATTGGGGTCATTTTCATCATCATTTTATTGGTATTCAGGTCGGTTCCTTTGCCGGTGATTCTTGTTTCGGTGATTGAGACAGCAATCTTTGTAAATATGGGAATTCCTTATTATACAGGGACGCAGATTCCTTTTATTGCATCTGTGGTAATCGGTACGATTCAATTAGGCGCTACAGTGGACTATGCAATCTTAATGACTACAAGATACAGGAAGGAAAGGTATGACGGAGCAGAGAAGAGGGAAGCAGTCACGATTGCCTGTCAAAGCAGTGTGAAATCTATTATGGTCAGCGCATTGTCCTTTTTTGCAGCGACTTTTGGAGTGGGATTATATTCCAATATTGATATGATCAGTTCTCTTTGCACGTTGATGGCAAGGGGAGCACTGGTCAGCATGGTATCAGTCATTTTCATATTACCATCCATGTTTATGGTATTTGACAGAATTATTATAAGAAGCGGAGCAAAGGGTAAAAAAAGCAGTATCGGACAGGAGGCAGTTTCATTATGAAAAAAATGAGAGAAGAGAGAATTGCAAAAAAGGCTGTGTGTCTTACTTTGAGTGCAGCGATGGTTCTGGGACTTGCGGGATGCGGAAAGGCGGAGGCAGAACAGACTTCGATTATAACAGAGGAAAATGAGGAAGAGGTATTAAGCGGTGTGCTGAATGCCCAGATCAGTTCTTCCCACAGCAGTGAAGCGGGGAAGGAAGAGACGGTTTATGTGCTTGCGGATGCAAACGGCAGCGTAACCCAGGTCATTGTCAGTGACTGGCTGAAAAATGGGAACGGCAGCGACAGCCTTATGGATTATTCTGACCTTTCAGATATCCAGAATATGAAGGGATATGAATCCTTTGAAACGGATGAAAACGGCAACATCATCTGGCAGGCGGAAGGGGCGGATATTTACTATAGCGGTACTACGGATAAAGAAGTTCCTGTGGAAGTAAAGATTTCTTATCAGTTGGATGGGCAGGAAATATCGCCGGAAGAACTTGCAGGAAAAAGCGGCAGGGTAACGATCCGCATGGACTATGAGAATAAGGAGACAAAAACAGTGGTAATCGGCAATAAGGAACAGGAGATAAAAGTTCCTTTTGCAATGATATCCGGCATCATATTGCCTCAGGACACTTTTTCCAATATTGAAGTGACCAACGCAAGGCTGCTTTCGGAAGGAAACAACAGCGTAGTGATAGGTGTAGCTTTTCCGGGACTTAAGGAAAGCATTGATATAGATGATTTAAAGGATAAGTTAAAGGACGATGAAGAAAGCGAAAGGTTGGAGGAATTGGAAATCCCGGATTACATTGAGATCGTGGCAGATGCAGAGGACTTTGAACTGGGAATGACCATGACCGTAGCCATGAGCGATATCCTGTCAGATATTGAGTTGACGGATTCTTTCGACCTGTCAGACTTAAATGATTCTATGGATGAACTTCAGGAAGCAACAAATGAACTGAAAGATGGAACCATGGAGTTAAAAGACGGAAGCGGACAATTAAAGGAAGGTACGCAGGAGCTGCTTGCCGGGACAGATGAATTGTGGGACGGCACGGTGGAGTTAAAGGATGGTACACAGGAATTATATGATAAATCCGGAATCTTAGATGATGGAGCAGGACAGTTGGTAAACGGAGCCGGACAGCTGATAGATGGGGCGGGGCAGCTATACGACGGAGCCGGGCAGCTATACGATGGAGCCGGACAGCTGGACGACGGAGCAAAGCAGCTGAACGATGGAGCCTCGGCGCTATATGATGGAACAGCAGCGTTACAGAATGGTGTTTTGGGATTGATGATGGGAACACATACATTAAAAGATGGAGGACAAAGGCTGAGTGAGGGAACAGAAAGTCTTTTGAATGGCGCGAAAAGTATCAATGACGGTGCGCTCCTTGTAAAGGACGGGGTAGACCAGGTGGCAGCGCAGATGGAAGTGTTAAAAGCAGGTATCGGAACACCTGTCAGTTCTGCAGATGGAATTGATCCAAACAATCCGACTACCTTGCTGCAGGTTTCTTATCTGCTCAATGCATCGATAAAGAAAGCAAGTATGGAAGGAGATGGATTGGCGGAGGCATCCTATAATGCTATTTTGTCAAGTCTCCAGCAACAGAGAGCGCAGATGCAGGAAAATCTGGACGCTGCAATAGGGAACCTTGCGCAGGCGCAGAGCAGATCTGCGGCGGCACAGGCAGAACTGGCGGCAGCCTGTCAGGCGGATACTGTGGAATTTGAGGTGATAACAGGAACACATGAAGAAGAAAGTTATGTGGATGTATCGGTAGATGCACCTGTTTATACCACAACGAAGGTAGTGACAGAAGAATCAGAAGATGGGGAAGGCGGAGAGGTCATTGATGAGATGACGGATGTGGAAACCCAGACTGTCACGGGCACAGGAGTAGTGACAAAAGAAGTGGTGGAAAGTGATACCATATCGGTGCAGTCCATAGATACGGATAATTTACAGCAGAAAGCAGATGCTTATCAGAGTGCGTTGGAGGAAGTGGCAGCCTGTCAGGCGGAAGTAACAGCGTATTCCATACAGGTTGCAGCCCTTGAAGAACAAATTGCTGTTGTAGACGCCAATGCTATCGATCAGAATGTGCTTATCGCAAAGTGGGGACCTGCAATTACTTATGCAGCGATTCTGGACCAGAAATTGGCAGAAATATCAGGAACTCTGAATTCCCAGGAAAATTCGGCAAAGATGACGATGCTGGTACAAGGAGCAGGAAGTTTGGCAGAGGGAACACAGAGTGCGCTTCAAGGCGCAGCGGCGTTAGATAGCGGAGTAAATGAATTAAAAAGTGGGCTTGATACCTTGGACAGCGGAGCGGGGCAACTGGCAGCAGGGGCCGGTAATTTGAAAGAGGGAGCAGCAACGTTAAAGGGAGGAACCAGTGAATTAAAGAGCGGCACATCGACCTTAAAGAGCGGCGCCGGGGAATTGAAGGACGGAGCATCCGCTTTAAAGGACGGAACGGCAACTTTAAAGGATGGCACAGAAGAACTGAAAAGCGGTACGAAGCAACTGGTAGAGGGAACCGGAACCCTCAACGATGGCGCTGGAACTCTCAAGGATGGTGTAGGTACGTTGAAAGATGGTGTATTGACGCTGGATGAAGGGATGGGAACGTTGGATGAGGGCGCTCTTGCCCTGGTGAATGGCATGTTTGAGTTTGATGAGGAAGGAATCAGTAAGCTGACGGAACTTTTCGGGGATGATGTGCAGGATGTGATTGACAGATTAAAGGCAGTGGCTGATGCGGGCAAGGAGTACAATACCTTTACACAACTTCCGGAAAATGTAGATGGCAGTGTGAAGTTCATCATCAAGACGGAAGCAGTGGAAAAATGATAAATACGGATAATTCGATGTTAATGAGATAAAGCAACTTATGGGATCAGAGCGTTAGAAACTCTGATCCTTTTTGCTGTAATCAGCCAGATTGGATTCAGAGTGGAAGTATTTGGTAAGAGGATTTGATGGATACCCAACGCATAATTCACATCGGACAATCGGAACAAAAGGTTTTGAACATATAAACTACAAAATGTATTTAAAAAACGTTCTTACAATTATAATATAGGTACCTTGTGAAGGATGTAGATAACAGCAGTGAATATAGGGGAGGCAGATATTCTATTGACTGCAGAAAGGAAGAATTTTTATGAGATATTTCAGGATATATGCGGATAAGCGGAATTTGCAGCCCCGCTTTCCGGGGTGGTACTCGCTGGTACGCCCCGGGATATGGCGGTATGGACAGATTTATGAAGTGCTGGAAGAGGGGAACTATTTGAAAGTTGAACTGGAAGAGGAGGAGTTCATGGATATCATAAGCAGTCCCTGCCTCATGGTATCCAAAGACGGAAGGAAACCATGTCGTGGCAAGTCTTGCATTTGTAGAAAGCGCATACAGGCGTGAAGTCAGGGGTATGGGAATTGAGGAATTTATGGTAAGATAAAGGGGGTAAAATAAATGGATATTCTTTCATGGCTGTTTAAAAAGGAGGAGTCGCAGGAATCGCCGAAACCGCCGGAACAGCTGGTATTCGGGGCAGAACTAAAGTGCCCATGCGGATTTAAGCACAGCTTTCTGATTGTACAGACAGACAGCATTGATGTTGATAATCTGCCAATCGCCTGCGTGAGGGACAGCAAGGCATTTGTGAATATCATGCCTTTTGGGACCTGCACTTTAGGGCTTGAGTGTGAGCAGATGATTGAGCTGGAAGACCTCTGGGAGAACCACGAACCTCAGAATATGATGGTAGGCGAGGACGAAGCCATCACTATGAAGTCTACCCTGACATGTAAAAAAAGTGGGAAGTGGATAGAACCGGTCACGTCAGGTCAGGATAAAAAGGCAGCGGAACGGATTCTAAAGGAAGCGGCACTGGTCCGTGAAATGAAGCAGAAATATCCGGGGCTGCTGGAGATACTGGAAGACCCATATGGGAGTCTGTACCTTCATGAGGGAATGTGCGAGATGGCAGTTCAGTTCCTGGAGGACAGCCTGAAACGGAACGGCGAGATGGAGATGGCTTCCCTGTATGGCGAATATGACCTAGAGGGACAGCTGATAAGGTCAGCGCTAGGGCATCTGCTGATCACATGCGATGCAAGCAGGTTAGATTTGTTTGTGGAAGGGCTGTCAAGGCAGGGAGTCATAAACGGAATGAATGATGTGCCGGGGTGGAATGTACGTCTTTTGAATGAAGAAATGCTGGAGATGGTGAGAAGAGAATACCCGGTAACAACAAAAAGGGTAGAGACGATGTCCTGTTATAAGTGGCAGGAGGAACATAAAAGAGCCCTGAGCGTGCTCGGACAGATAGCGATGGAGATAGCGTATGGGTGTATGTCTTATGAATGCATGATAGCGACTAAACCATATACGGGGGCTGTTGAGAGCAAGAAGTCCTTTAATAAGGGGGAAGAGACGGCGAATGAAAATGGGGAGGTAGGGGGTGACGTTGGAGGAACTAAGGATGGTTTAGGAACACAAACTATTGACAATAAGTTTCCTAATGATAATCAAGCAGGACGGACTTTTGACTTTACCGTTGAAGATGGAAAAATCAATATCGAAAATGGTATTCAGAAAGTTGAGTTTGTTATTGACATGGATGGTAATTTACATATTGGAAGGGGACATTCTTATTTATCTGGAGGGCAGAATGTACAAGCAGCAGGTACAATGAAAGTAAATTCTCAAGGTTATATAAGAAACATATCTAATAAGTCTGGGCATTTTCAACCGACTGTATCAGAAGCAATAAACTATCCAAAGATATTTAGAAATAGTGGATTAAATGTAGATAATTCATGGATTAGGATAAGTGAATTTGATACATCTATGTCGAACTATGTGGTTGATGAATATGTATTTTATCAAGGACCAATTCAATATATGCCTCATTAAAGGAGAAGTGTGATATGAATAAAATAAAAGAAATGAATAAAATAAAAGAAATGAATAAAGGTATATTTCGAGATAATCTACGGACGACAATAAATGAGATTATGTTAGACAAAGATATTGAAGAGAAAAAGCTCAGATTTAAAATTATACCTGTATATGAAGAAAAAAAGTCATTTAATGCTGTAGATGACTCAATGAGACTTATTGCTTTGAGCGAAAAAAATGTAGGGAATAGATTACTGACATTGGAAGAAACAGTAAGATTGGTGGCCTGTAATTCACCACTAGTACCTATTTGGATTAATATATCTTTAAATAGAATAGATGGTGATATAATCATTTTCAACTTTGAAACAAGCTTGAGATTTAGAAAGCCATCTTTATTAAGAAATGCTGAAACGGGACATCCGCCATTTAAGGCAATAATTTGAGTAGAAGATGTTTATGAATGGTGAGGTAAGCTATATTCCTTTTTGGTCTGACTTGCTTTAAACGTAAGCGTAAAGTAATGGGGTGGATTTAATCCCTCTTTAAAAACTTATATAATGATTGCTAGGAAACGCGAGAATTATGCTCTAAAGATATTAGAAGACTCATATGAGAGCATACACCTGCATGAAGGCATGTGTGAGGTGAAAGTCCAGTTCTTGGAGGATAGCCTGAAACGAAACGGAGAGATGACGTCTCTGTACGAGGAGCATGATCTGGAGGATTTATTTAATGAAAAATACTATTACGATAATGACAGAAGAATTTGAAAATGAAAAAACTGGAGAGAAGGTCGAAGGAATAACCATTATGGTGGATGGGGGTGAAACAGCTTTTTGAAATCATCAAACGGGAAAAGAATCAATACACGGATAATGTAAGTATTGTGCAAGATGCGTTGATGAAAGGCTTGGAGAATATAAAAAATACTATATAAGCGGCACTGGTTTGTGAAATGAAGCAGAAATATCCGGGCTGTTGGAGAAAGTTGGCAATTATATTCATGAAATAAAGAAAACTTTAGTAATGAAAGCAAATCAAAACTTTACATATCAAGAATTAATTGAGATAGCAGAGGAATTTGCACATATATATGGAGCAATATGGAATTTAATGGAGAAATAGTGTTTGATATAGCTGATGTAAAACGTATAGAAGTTGACTTTGGAACTGATATTTTACCGACAAAAGTTATTAATAAAGGTGAAGAGGTTGCTTTGGGAGGAAAAGTCCCCAAATACAGATGGATGTATGAGGTCAAATACGATAATGAAAGAGAATATCTCGAAAATTTAGAGAAGATAATAAGTCAATTGTGTGAAAGAAGTGAATACATTAATCAATTGACAAAGATATATGAGGAGGTAAGTATAAGCATATATATTCGTTCAGATTTTGCGGAAATAGGTTTTT
>JAAVAE010000020.1 GCA_014804245.1 Lachnospiraceae bacterium
ATGCTGCTTCTCCNNCNTCCTCCACAAAGGGAATCTGNAGTTCATTCATGATCTGGCGCATATGCTCCTGGGTTTCCTCCCAGACTTCAGGCTCTCCGATATATTTCTCTTTGTTTTCCGGATCCCATTTAGACAGATGATAGGTNACATCCTCTTCCACACCTAAGGTCTTTANNCAGTACTGTGCAAGGGCAATACATTTCTTGAACTCCTCCACCATCTGGTCCGGTCTTACAATCAAATGTCCTTCGGAAATCGTAAACTGACGTACTCTGGTCAGTCCGTGCATCTCGCCGGAATCTTCATTTCTGAANAAAGTNGAAGTCTCACCGTAGCGCAGCGGTAAATCTCTATAGGAATGCTGCGTTGCTTTGTACACATAGTACTGGAAAGGACAAGTCATAGGACGGAGGGCAAACACTTCTTTATCCTTCTCNTCGTCTCCTAACACGAACATTCCTTCTTTATAATGATCCCAGTGACCGGAAAGTTTATANAAATCACTCTTTGCCATAAGNGGCGTCTTGGTTCTGATATATCCCCACTCATTGTCTTCCAAATCTTCNATCCAACGCTGCATGGTCTGAATCATCTTGGCTCCCTTGGGCATNAACAGCGGAAGNCCCTGTCCNATNACATCNACGGTNGTAAACAACTCCATCTCGCGTCCAAGCTTATTGTGATCGCGCAGCTTGATATTCTCCAGATATTCCAGATACTCTGCCAGTTCTTCCTTTTTGTTGAAGGCTGTACCNTAGATTCTCTGCANCATGGTATTGTCGGAATTGCCTCTCCAATAAGCGCCTGATGAGGAAGTGAGCTTAAANGCTTTAATTCCNTTGGTGCTCATCAGATGCGGTCCTGCNCAAAGATCTGTAAATTCTCCCTGGCTGTAAAAAGAAATTTCCGCATCCTCCGGCAGATCCCTGATCAGTTCTGCTTTNTAGGGTTCTCCNTTTTCTTCCATAAATTGAATTGCTTCTGCTCTGGGAAGTGTGTAACGNTNCAGCTTATTTCCTTCCTTGATGATCTTCTTCATTTCCGCCTCTATTTTATCCAGATCTTCTCTGGAAAAAGGCTCNTGCTCNAAGTCATANTAATAGCCGGTATCGATNCTTGGTCCNATTGCCAGTTTTGCTTCCGGAAAGATTCTCTTTACTGCTTCCGCCATNACATGGGAGCAGGTATGTCTTACCACCCGCAGTCCCTCCGGATCATTGGCTGTCAGTATATTCAGAGNGCAGTCTTTATCAAGGACGGTTCGTAAATCCACCACTTCTCCATCCACTTCGCCGGCGCATGCCACTCTGGCAAGTCCTTCGCTCAAGTCCGCTGCGATTTCATAAACGCTTTTGGAACTGTCATACTCTTTTACAGAGCCGTCTTTCAATGTGATTTTCATTTTTCTTCCTCACTTTCTTCTNTGNNTATTTNANTTTTATTTGCNANCTNTTANATCNNACGCTTGCATCGGNATNTGCATNAANAANTCCCATNCACTACNCTNGTAATGCATGGGACGTAANATACGCGGTTCCACCCAGCTTGCTTCCTGCGCTAAAACGCATGGTAAAAGCCTCTCATTTACCCGTAACGCAGGTATGCGGACCGGATTGGGGTCACTCAGAGTTAGTTTTCAGATGCTTCCTGCAAGGATACTTTCAGCACGAGCTTACCAGAATTTCTTCTTCTGATCCGCCGATATCCCTCTCTGCTGCATTNCACAGCTTACTCTTCTCGTCAATGTATTCACTATATATGATTCATTACGCCATTATTTTATGACACTTTTTTCAATCTGTAAAGAATTATTTTAAAAAACAATCTTATTATGCTCCGGTAATATCAATTGCATGCATATAAGCATCTGAACCTCTGGCACAGGATACTGTCAGCTTCTTACCGCTGACAAATACCTTGCATCCGGTGACGCTCCGTACCATATCAAGTTTTAATTCCATCTCACCCTGCGTCGTATTTAGATACAGTACATTTTCATTTGATTTGCTTCCCACTGTTCCGCTTACCGTTGGCATGGAAGTCATGTCAACAGTCGCATTGGAGGTGCCATTTTTAGAAGCTGAGATATATGCTGCATGCATATAGGCATCCGTTCCGCGATAAACGGAAACCGTCAGCTTATTTCCCGGTGTGAGAACCATGCCGCTTCTGCTGTCTGTATTATTGTCGATTACGATCTGCATCTCACCATCCTTGGTGGATAAATACAAGAGATTTTCTTTGGTACTGTCAGCCACAGTTCCTGTAACCGGCGTGGTGGCATCATTTACATAAGTTACCGGTGCAGGTGTAATTGATGAGGATGTCGTTCCTGATGCTGACGCTNCCTGGGCTGAATCGGAAATACTGACTGCATGCATATAGGCATCTGATCCTCTGGCACAGGAAATGCTGTAACTCTTGCCTAACACAAGAACGAAACATCCACTCATATTGGTAGTCGTATCCATTTTAATCTGCATCTCACCCTGGGCTGTATTAACATAGAGAAGATCGCCCTTCGTCTTATCACTTATCGTCCCTGTTACNGTGGTAGTTGCGGATGAATCAACCGAAACGTTGGAAACCTGTGTTCCGGTGGTAATTTTGACCGCATGGAGATATTCATCAGAACCGCGGGCTACAGAAACATTAATATTCTGCCCCGGAAGCAAAACTTTGCAGGCACTGGTATCAGTTCCGCTGTCCAGTTTAATTTCCATGTTTCCTTCTTTGGTAGAAAGCTTCAATAATTCAGATGTGGTTCCTGACGAAACAGTCCCTTGTACTGTTGCGATTACCTCCGCTGCCTGTACCTTCATTTCATTTATCGGAATGAAAAACATTCCAAGCACAAGGCAGACCGCCATGCACATCNTTGCAATCCTGTCCTTCTTCATACGTGCACCCATACCTTTCCATCATTTGATAATGCATTATGTAAACTAATCATACAATACTCACCACAGAAAATCAATACATCTTTAGTATTTATCAGCAAGCAGCATTTCTTCAATAATTTTAGCTGCCGCCGCAATCAACTGCAGGCANGGCCTTTCCTGATAATATTGTTGTGTCCTTACGGAAGGCTTTGCACTTTCTTCCATTCCCTCTATTCCAAGCAGTTCCCTGCACACAATTGTCCCAAACTGTTCTCTGAATTTTTCTGCCATCTGTCTGGTGAGAAGATAGATTTTTTCCTTACCTTCTTCATTTTCCGGATCTGTGTTTCCCTCTTTCAAACCAGCAAGCAGTGCCATCGCTGACACTGCTCCGCAAACTTCGCGCATCCTGCCTATTCCGCCGCCCATAGGGCTGGATAGCTTAAGCGCCGTTTCTTTGTCCATTCCAAACAAATCTGCATAAGTAGAAAAAACAGACTGTGCACANGTGTAGCCTTCCTCAAAAGTTGCAGTTGCCTGCTCCACCCGGCTCTTCATCAGCCCTTCTTTCCGCAGCACTTCTTGTACTTCTTGCCNCTTCCGCAAGGACAGGGATCATTGGGATATACCTTTTCCGGCTTTACGATCGTCGTAGAAAACTTCTGCTCTCTGTAAAGTTCTTTTCTCTTATTCTCATCAAAAATCGCTTCCCACTCAGGCAGCTCATACAGCCAGTCTGCGCCGGCAGCCACCATATTCTTATACAAAAGTTCCTTATCAAATACCAGATTTACCTGTGTATCCTCTTCCATCTCTTCAATAGGGTTAGCTTCCTTTAAGCTGTCGTTGATACCATCCAGAAAACCTGTCATGGTCATAATATCCACATTATATTTTTCTGCAAGTTCTTTTACTGTTCCTCTGACTTCCTCGTCAGGATTCTTTAAAAGTTCTGCATATATCTCCTTTTCCTTCTGGAAATAAGCGCCCCAGAGTCTTTGCAGATCTCCCTTATTTGCAGTTTCTGAATAAGCCATATCACGCCATGTTTTTAACAATGCCATAAATCGTTCCTCCTTACCTGCTGCAAGCAGATATTTTTAAAATTGTTGTTCATAACAAACGCTGTCACGCTTCGCGAGCCAGCTTATTGTAACAAACGCCGCCGCGCTTCGCAAGTCAGCTTATTGTAACAAACGCTGCCGCGCTTCGCAAGTCAGCTTATTGTAACAAACGCTGCCGCGCTTCGCGAGTCAGCTTATTGTAATATAAGGATGCCGGATAATTCTGCCCGCATCTTTTGTTATTATAGCTTATATAATAAAAATTGTAAATTTTTTTTGATAGAATTGTATAAAGCTGAATTTGCGGGGTAATAATACTAATAATCAATGGATCCCCCTCCTTTGATGACGTGGGATGACCCACAGTGGGAAACCACAGATACAGCAGATAAATTAAATACTTATCCTCCCCTAAGGAAGCCTCTAGGAGTGCGGAAGCCGCATTTTTAGGGGCTTCCGCTATGTTTGAAGGGCTATTTTTAGGGATTTTGGGGTGTTGCCAAGTGTTGCCAAGCTGGAAGCCAGTGTTTATCAGGGTTTCCGGCTTTTTATGATTTTACATAATGTTTGCTTTATGGTCTGCAATGCCAGTATTTCAGGCACTTTCTGCATTGATCTTTCTTCAAGCGTTTTCATCGAACTTACGTTCTTTTTATGGTATTGGCAACACTTTTTCTGTTGCCATCAACTCTTTTGATAACATTATGCAAACATAGCTTCCACTTGTTCACCGCCAAAGTCAAAATCATATATCTTAAAGATTTCATTCTGTATAGCCAGATTGTCTTCGTAATCGTTCTTGCACTTATAATAGGTGTTCAAGGTTGTGCTTTTATTCTTATGTCCTACGTTTTTTGAAACCAATGCCAGCTTCATGCCTTTGTCCAGACAGTTTGTTACATAACTCCTTCTGCATGTATGAGAGGGCTTGTATTCCACTCCGACATAGTTGCAGAAAGCCTTAAATGTACCGGTTACACTGCTCTCCTTTACCATCCTTCCGCTGTTTGCCGGGATGACATATTCGCTTTCAATCCCTGCCTGCTCTGTCCTGCGCTTCTGTTCCATCAGCCATCTATAAGTAAAATCATTGATGACTACGGTCCTGCGGGAAGTTTTGTTCTTCGGAGTGCTTTCCTCATAGATTTTGGAATTGGTATCATAATCTGTATATTCCGTCTGCGTCCGCTCAATCTTAATTGTTCTGTGTTCCAGATCGACCTTGCTCCATTTTAGTGCAAGTAACTCTGCTTTTGTCAAGCAATATCTAAAAAAATTATCCTATATTTTTAACAGAAAAGACACCACAGAACCAGCCCCATGATGTCCTTCCTATATTACTTCCTACATTATATAACTACACCGCAAGCACTTCCTTTTCGCCTGCTGTCTCTTTAAAGAACCAGTCATCCATCTTCCAAATAATCTCTATCCGCTCTTCACTGTAAACCAGTACCCTGTCAATCACAATAGCCAGCTTGCCCTTATCAAATGTTTCCAATATTGCCAGACATTCCAGTTCTGCATCCCTTTCTTTCACATGCAGCATCTGTTCCCTGACCTTCATGATCTCCTCTTTCAGCTCTGGTATCCTTTCTTCTATTTCCAGAATCCGGCTTGCTGTGCTTTCGTAATCTTTACGGTACTGTTCCTTCGTGATCCTGCCGGAACGGTAATCCTCATAAAGCCTTAACTTTCTTGATGACAGTCTCTTTTTCTCTGCTTCCAGCTTCCCTGTTTCTTCCTCAATGGCCGCTGTCTTTGCCCATTCCTTTTTCTTTCTGGACGCTTCTTCCGACACCATGCCTGCCATTGTGCGGGTGCAGGATAAAACTGCATTTTCCAGCCGCTCCTTATCCACGTGGAGAGCCTTACATTCCGCAATACCTGAAGTTGCAGCTTCCCCGCACCGGTAGGCATTCCCCCAGCTGGTCAGCGTAAGCCGCCTCCCGCAGTACGGGCAGATAAGGATGGGCTGGGGCTTCCGTCCTTTCGGCACATTTTTCTTCTCATGCGTAAACGCATTTGCATTTGCCATGTCAAATATTTCCTTCGTCACAAGAGGTTCATGCGTCCCCTCCATGACGATCCATTCTGACCTGTCATTTTTAACCTGCCGCTTTGAGCCGACTGAAGCCTGCCTCGTCTTGTTCCAGACAGTCCTTCCGAGATAAACTTCATTTTTTAACATATCGCCAATAGTTGTAATAGTCCACAGCTTTTTCTCTTTTTCCTTATGACATTTCCTTTTCAATCCTATCTTCTGGAAGTGTTCCATGCAGGTGGGTATCTTCTGCTCATTCAGATACCGTGCAATCTCCGGCTTCTTCTTCCCTTCCGCTGCCATTGTGAATACCATCCGCACGATTTCCGCCGCTTCTTCATCGGGGATAAGCTGGTGTATATTCTCAGGGTCTTTTAAATATCCATAAGGTGCGAATGCACCCATATATTCCCCACGGGCTGCCCTTGTCCCCATTGCGCTCCTTACCTTTTTGGACAGATCCCGGCTGTACATGGAATTGATGATATTTTTCAGCGCAACGCTCATTCCCCGGTCATTCCCATGCAGTCCTCACTGTCAAACTGGTCATTTACGGAAATAAAGCGAATGCCGAGCAATGGGAATATCCGTTCAAGGTAATTGCCCGTCTCCAAATGGTCCCTTCCGAACCTTGAAAAATCCTTGACGATGATACAGCCAATTTCCCCACGCTTTGCATCGTCCATCATCCTCCGGAAAGCCGGTCTTTGAAAATTTGTGCCGGAAAAACCGTCGTCCACATATTCCAGCGTATCTGACAGGGCGGAAAGATTGTTCCTCTGTATGTAGTCCCTGATCAAGATTCTCTGTGCCGCCACGCTGTTGCTCTCTGCCTTTATGATCCCGTCAACATTGTTATCCTCGTCAGAAAGACGGATATAGACTGCAGTCTTTTTATTGTCCATGTCCTTCCGCCTCCCTTTCCTTCGTATATGCCACCAGTTCTTCCAACATATCATCATATAACAGATGCACGGTCATTTTCCCCACCGAAAAAATTTCTATTCTCTCCACAAACGCATCCACCATCTTTTTTGTCAGGTGCCGGATATTCCGGTACTTTTCAATGGCTGTTTCCCAATCTACATCAGCACAGTAATTCCGGTCATATTTTTTCTGGTACTCTGTGACCTCATTGATCCTTTTCCGCAGCTCCGTTTCCGCGGCTGCGTCTTTATCGGCAAAAGAAGCATACTGTTCCGCATCGATCAGCCGCTCCGCATAATCCTCATACAGCCGCTGCCTGTGTGCTGCCACCTTTTCCATTTCACGGTGGAGCTTCTGTATTTCTTTCGCCAGCACGTCATACTTTTTCATGCTCTCCGCTTTCCTGTTCATCCGCCTCAACATTTCCATGCTGTCAACATACACATTCATATGGGCGCGGATCACACGCAGGACTTCATCATTGACCGCGCTTTCAGAAACGCTTTTCCTGCTGCACCCTTTTTTTGTCTGGTGTCCCCCGCATACAAAATCCGTTGTCCCGCTGGGGTTCTTTATCAGGTACATGGTGGAGCCGCAGTCACCGCACACGATCTTCTTTTTATAGAAATTCCGGCAGGCAAGCTCCCCCTCGTTTTTCTTCCCATACTTCGGGGAATTCTTGTGTATCTCCTTTAACCTCTCCTGCGCTTTTAGGTACAGCACCCTCGGCACGATTGGTTCATGGGTGTCCTCCACGATGATCCAGTTTTCTTCCGGCTCCCGCCACTGCTTTTTTTCTGCAAAACCATCCCTGCCATGCTCGTTGTGCCTGCTGTCCCCTGCATAATAAGGATTGCAGAGCATCCTTGAAACAGTCCCGCCCCTCCATTCCGGGTTATAATCTTCCGGCAGCTCCTTTGTCCTTTTAAAGTCTTTGTATGCTTTCGGCCCGATCACGCCCTCATCATTCAGGGTCTGCGCTATCTGTGCATATCCCATCTTCCCATTTACAAACATCTCAAAAATACGCACCACCACATGGGCGCTGTCCGGGTCGGCTATGATGTGGTGTTTATCCATCGGGTCACTCATAAGCCCGTAGGCAAGGTTTCCGCAGACATTGCTCCCCTTTTTCCAGTGGGAACGGTAGGAAGCCCTAATCTTTTTCGCTAAATCTCTTGAATAAAACTCATTGAAAATATTCGCCATGCACACGGAAAGGTCTGCGCCCTCCCTGCTGGAATCGTAACCGTCCGTCACCGCAATAAACCGCACTTCAAAGAACGGGAACACCCTCTCCACATAGTTGCCTGCCTCCACATAGTTTCTTCCAAGCCGGGACAAGTCTTTTACAATTACACAGTTGATGCGCCCGTCCCTGATATCCCGCATCATTTCCTCAAAACCGCTTCTTTCAAAATTTGTCCCGGTGGTGGAGACATCCATATATTCATGCTCCACAACAATATCATCTGCCCCATCCACAAATTTTTTCAGAAGCTCCATCTGGTTCTCTATCGTCCCGCGCTCTTTGTTTGCCTCGCTTTCAAGGGAAAGACGTGCGTACAGCCCTGCCCTGAATACCGGCTTTTCTTCCGTTACCGCCGCTGGCAGTGCTGCGTTTCCCACATTGACAAAACCAACTTTCCTTGATTTCCTTGCCATATCACACGACCTCCCTTTCCTGAATTTCCTGAATATTTATCCTCCCGTTTTCCTCCGTACATACCGTACACCCGGCAGACTGTATCTGGCGGAGCGCCGACTGGAAACAGTCCTGAAAATTGAAATCTATCTCAACATGGTTCTTATCAAATACCTTTACCCTGTCGATCAGCTCCACCGCTGCCATCCTGCTTAATCCGCTGATATTCCGGTATTCCTTAAAATAGCGGAGCCACTCATATTTATCCGTTTTGGCTTCCATTACCTTCTGTATCTCATTACGGAGCTTCCTGACTGCCTCCTCCGCTTTCTTTCTCCTGCTGTTATAGCCCTCATACAGTTCCGCATAATCTTCCTTGGAAACAACCCCGTCTTTCAGGTCTTCATACAGCATGTCCCGCAGCTCCTTACACCGCCCTATCTCCTGCTCTTTTGCCTCTTTCTGTCTTTCCAGTTCCCTGATCTCCAGTTCCTGAAAAGGTACGGTATCAATGTATTCAAGAATCCTCCCGGCATCAAGAACGTTTGCGATATGCACCTTCAGTACTTCAAAAACAATACTCTCCAGCTTTTCTTTCGGGATACGGTGTGTCCCGCACTCCTTTGTAGCCGCATTTTTAGAGCAGATATAGTAGGAATAAACCTTCCCCCCTGCCGGGACATTCCGCTTGACCATGGGTGCGCCGCAATCTGCACACACCGCAAGCCCCGATAACACATAGACTTCATCCTCATTGGGCGATGTCCTTGTGTCCATGCCGAGAAGCCTCTGGACAATGGCAAATTCCCTTTTGCTGATAATAGGCTCATGGCTGTCCTCTATCCTGATCCATTCCTCTTCCGGTTTATCCACAATCTTCTTAATTTTATGGTTCGGCGTGGAATGCCTGCCCTGTACCAGCGTCCCAACATAGACCTCATTTTCAAGAATCCTGCGGACGGACACGGAACTCCACCCTGCCTGTTCATGGGTCTTAAAATGATCCTGTATACGGATGCCGAGGCTGTGCTTGTATTCCATGGGCGATAATATACCTTTCCCATTCAGACACTCCGCAATGGCAGCCTGGCTCATCCCGTTCAGCTTCATCCGGAATATGTCCTTCACCACGCCTGCCGCATATAAATCGGGAACCAGCCTGTTCCGGTCATTTTCATCCTTTTTGTAGCCATAGGGTGTAAACGCGCCTGTGTACTCCCCATTTTTCCGCTTCACTTGCAAATGGCTGCGTATTTTTATGGAAATGTCCCGGCAGTACGCATCATTCATCAGGTTCTTGAACGGGACAACGATATCGTCCCTGCCGCTTTCTTCCTTGCTGTCAATATGGTCATTGACCGCAATAAAGCGCACGCCAAGAGCCGGGAACAGCCTCTCGATATACTTCCCGGAATCAATATATTCCCTCCCGAAACGTGACAGGTCTTTCACGACCAC
>JAAVAE010000021.1 GCA_014804245.1 Lachnospiraceae bacterium
CGTAACAACACCTCAATACTAAACACTAACTAATACTTAGCTTTAAAGTTATATAACTCTATTTCAGATTAAAAAAAAAAAACAAAGAAACTCAACGGAGGTGCACTATGGTAATTACAAAAGGAAAGGACAGAGTATCTAAAGAGGATACCTATTTGAATTGTGCGGAGGTCTTTGCATATAGAAGTACATGTCTGAAAAGAAAATATGGAGCTGCAATTGTTAAGGATGATGTAGTTATTTCTACAGGTTATAACGGCTCTCCCAGAGGAAAAGAAAATTGTTGTGATATTGGCGAGTGTCCCAGAATAGAACGGAAAATGCATCAAGGAGAAGGTTATGGAATATGTAAGGCAATTCATGCAGAGGCAAATGCATTAATGAATTGTTCCAGAGAACAAGCCATAGGAGCAGACCTTTATTTGACATCGATAAATCCTGCGGATGCTTCTGTTCATAGAGCAAAACCGTGTCCCCTTTGTGCAAGAATGATTATACAGGCAGGAATTAGAAATGTATATCTTCGTCAAGGCGATGGAATGGATAATTATATCGTTTTGCCTGCGGAAGAATTGGAATGGTGTATGTCATAAAGATATTTTTCCATCTTCTGCGTAGCGTATTAGCATCGTAATCCTAAGCACGTTATACCCAGCAATAGTGTTGTTTTCACATAGTATCCAATAGTCCGCACAGGACATGTAAATATACCAACGTCGTCACGCTCCCGCTCCACAAAAACGTAACAGACGCTAGGCTCGTGAGGAACCTCGCCAAGCGCTGACGTTTTTATAGGGACTCCTTTTGGTATATTTACCTGNCCTGTGCTACGTTACTGGCTAGCCAGNAAAATANNATAACGACCGCTATTTTTTNACTAGGTAGCCNATGCACAGCTCTNAGAGGATAAATAATCCATAAGGAGCCCTNTCAAAAAGCNNCAGCNCTTGNCGAGGTTCNTNNCGAGNCTAGNGTCTGCTNNGCTTTTTGNNGAGCGGGAGCGCGGCGACGTTGGATTATTTATCCTCTNAGAGCGTCNCTCTAGCCANTATGTAAAATNAACNACTTANNCTTTTAAAAATNGGGGCTATCCAAAAAAGGATAGCCCCTTGANANGATTNNTCNTTTACTGAAAATATGCCACTCCGGACTCAAAGATCTTAAGATCCTGTTCACCNTAAATGTTCACAGCCACACCGTCGCCCCGGCGCTCCACATGCGCCATCTTNCCAAATGCCCTGCCGTCAGGTGAGGTGATTCCCTCGATTGCTGCATANGAACCNTTGATATTCCATTCCTCATCCATAGACACATTTCCGCTTGGATCTGCGTACTGNGTTGCCACCTGTCCGTTTGCAAAGAGTTTGTCNATCCACTCTTTCGGCGCTACNAATCTGCCTTCCCCATGAGANGCCGGGGTTACATAGGTCGCACCCAGCTNTGCTTCCTGCAGCCANGGAGATTTNTTNGANACCACTTTGGTATANACCATTTTGGAAATATGGCGGTTAATGGTATTGAAGGTCAGTGTAGGAGAATCCTCCTTCTGTCCCACGATTTCTCCGTACGGCACCAGTCCCAGTTTGATAAGGGCCTGGAAACCATTGCAGATACCAAGTGCAAGTCCATCCCTTTCATTGAGAAGTCTCATAACNGCTTCCTTGATGTGCGCATTCTGGAATGCGGTTGCAAAGAACTTGGCACTTCCGTCCGGCTCATCACCTGCNGANAATCCNCCNGGGAACATGATGATCTGTGCGCTGCTTAAGTCCTTTTCAAAGATTTCAACAGAATCNCTGATGTCTTCTGCGGACNGATTCTTAAATACCCTGGTCACCACATCTGCGCCAGCTCTTGAAAATGCCTTTGCACTGTCGTACTCGCAGTTGGTTCCNGGAAATACCGGTATAAATACAGTAGGTTTTGCCACTTTATGCTTGCATACATAAATCTGATCTGCCTTGTAAACATCAGACGCCACTTTTTCTGTGCCTTTTTCCGCTTTGGTGGGGAATACCTTCTCCAGCTTGGATTTCCATGCTTCAAGGGCTTCCTCCATGGTTACCGTCACATCCTTATAAGTAAAGCAGTCGTCATCCTTAACCACAGCAACCTTTCTGAAATTGAGGTCGTCTGCCTCTTCGATCGTTTCTCCCAGAAGCTCCGCTGCATCNGCGCTGCTCATCTCNAGAACCAGATCACCCAGACAGTTCTCAAACAGATCAACCGCCTTAAGNTCCTCCTCAAAGCANACTCCCAGCTTATTACCAAAAGCCATTTTACTGATTCCCGCAAGAAGTCCCTTGGAATCCAGTGCATAGGCAGCCTTTACCTTGCCGTCTCTCATAAGCCCTGTGATAAAGCGGTAAGTCTGCATGACATGCTCATATACCGGTATGTCATATTCGTCTTTGTCAAACCAGAACTGAATCAGAATATCTCCTGCTTCCTTAAGTTCCGGTGTTATAATATTCTTCTTTTCTGCCACATCCACCGCAAAGGATACCAGTGTGGGAGGTACGTCAATTTCATTGAAGGAACCTGACATACTGTCTTTTCCTCCGATGGAAGGAAGACCAAATCCGATCTGTGCATCATATGCGCCGAGAAGGGCTGCAAAAGGCTGGCTCCATCTTTCCGGGTCAGAGGTCATCCGTCTGAAATATTCCTGGAAGGTAAAGCGGATCTTGCTAAANTCNCCGCCGCCCGCCACGATTTTCGCCATGGATTCTGTCACGGCATAAACAGCGCCGTGATAAGGACTCCAGGAAGAAAGGTAAGGATCAAATCCGTAACTCATCATGGTAACGGTGTCTGTCTTTCCCTTCAATACCGGAAGTTTTGCAATCATGGTCTGGGTTTCTGTAAGCTGGTATTTACCGCCATAAGGCATCAGTACACTGGCTGCGCCGATGGAGGAATCGAACATCTCCACAAGCCCTTTCTGAGAACACACATTCAGATCGTTCANTTCTCTGAGCCATGCACCCTTTATATCATTTGCATCCAGCAGTTCCTTTACTTCCGGAATCGCAATCTGCTTTAAGTAGTTATTCTCTCCATCAGGAATNTCCACCATTACATTGGTNTCCTGATGTGCGCCGTTGGTATCGAGNAATGCTCTGGANATATTGACGATTTCTTTTCCTCTCCATTTAAGGACCAGTCTCGGTTCCTTTGTAACTACAGCAACGGGAACTGCTTCTAAGTTTTCTTCCGCTGCATAGCCCAGGAACTCTTCTACATTGGCAGGATCTATCACCACTGCCATTCTCTCCTGAGACTCTGAGATTGCAAGTTCNGTTCCGTCAAGACCGGCATACTTTTTGGGTACCTTGTCAAGATCTACCACAAGACCGGGGGCAAGCTCTCCGATTGCCACGGATACACCGCCTGCGCCAAAGTCATTACATTTCTTGATAATTCTGCTGACCTCTCCTCTCCGGAAAAGTCTCTGTATCTTACGTTCTGTGGGTGCATTACCCTTTTGTACTTCTGCACCGCAGGTTTCAATGGAACTCTCCGTATGTACTTTAGAGGAACCTGTAGCGCCGCCGCAGCCGTCGCGTCCTGTTCTTCCGCCCAGAAGGATGATAATATCATCGGGGTCGGAATTTTCCCTGATTACATTTTTTCTGGGAGCAGCGCCCATAACAGCGCCGATTTCCATACGTTTTGCAACATAATCAGGATGATAGATTTCTTTTACATATCCGGTTGCAAGCCCAATCTGATTTCCATAAGAAGAATAGCCGCTGGCTGCCCCTCTGACCAGCTTTTTCTGGGAAAGTTTTCCTTTTAGTGTATCTGCCACAGGAATGGTAGGATCCGCTGCTCCTGTCACACGCATTGCCTGATAAACATATCCTCTTCCTGACAAAGGATCTCTGATCGCGCCCCCAAGACAGGTTGCCGCTCCGCCGAAAGGCTCAATTTCGGTGGGATGGTTGTGGGTTTCGTTTTTGAAAAATACAAGCCACTCTTCCGTCACAGGACCATCGCCGTAATCCATTTCAACAGGAACCACTATGGAGCAGGCATTGATTTCGTCCGACTCCTCCATATCCTGTAGTTTTCCGTCCTTTTTCAGCTTGCGCATCGCCATCAGCGCCAGATCCATCAGACATACAAATTTATCGCTTCTTCCTTCAAAGATCTCGCTTCTGGTGTCTAAATAACTCTGATAAGTAGTTTCAAGCGGTACTTTATAATAACCTTCCTTAAATTCAATGTTTTTAAGTTCTGTAGAAAAGGTGGTATGACGGCAGTGGTCGGACCAATAAGTGTCCAGCACACGTATTTCCGTCATGGTCGGATTTCTATGCTCTTCTTCCTGATAATATTTCTGAATATGCTGGAAATCCTTAAAGGTCATTGCCAGTTCCAGACGTTCATACAAGTCCCGAAGCTGCTCCTCCGGCATATCCTTAAAACCGTCAAAGATGATAACGTCCGCCGGTTCCTCATAATCTGTCATCAAGGTATCCGGCTTATCCATTCCAGTTTCCCTGGAATCTACCGGATTGATACAGTATGCTTTTATCTTTTCAAATTCTTCCGGAGAGACATCACCGATAATCAGATAAGTGATCGCAGTCTTAATGACCGGTTCTTCATCTTCCTTAAGGAACTTCACGCACTGCATAGCTGAATCCGCACGCTGGTCAAACTGCCCCGGCAGAAATTCTACGCCAAACACCTGCCCGTTCGCAGGAATCTCGATTGTTTCTCTGTAAAGGATATCTACAGGCGGCTCCGAAAACACGCTGTATACTGCGCGTTCAAAGGTTTCCTCCGAAATATTTTCCACGTCATAGCGAATCAGTACGCGCACATCCTTAACACCTGAAATCCCCAGATAACTGCCGATTTCTTCTTTCAGTTCCTTTGCCTTCACTGCAAAGGGAGCTTTTTTTTCTACATAGATACGTTTTACGTTTCCCATGGTGAAATTAATCATCCTCCGTTTTTGTTTGTTATTTGTATTTACTGCAATACTTTTATTATACCGAATCTACGGTATTTTGCAAGTGCTATGTCCCTGCCGGAGGACAGGCAAAGTAGTATAACTCTGTACAAGCAACAGGGGATTTTCCAATTTGCGCAGCAGCATGACCGCCGCCTGGACGCCAAGATCATAAACATCAATATCGATAATGGTTGGATCAGGCTCTATCAGGGCAGAATATGGATAGCTGTCAAAGGTGAGAAAAGCAATCTCTTCCGGGATTTTTAAACCGTATTCCGAAAGTGCCTTAGAAGTGCCCAGTGCCAGCGCGTTATTTTCGCAGATAATCGCTCTGGGCGGTTCTTTTAAATCAAGCAGTTCTTTCGTCTGCCTGTACGCATCTTCCCGGCTTGCATCCGTGTGACGGATATAGTTATCCGGTATCCTGTATCCATATTCATACATGCCGCCTAAAAAGCCATTCAGGCGCTGCATGGAAATGTGATTTGCGGCGCTTTCCGCAATAAATGCAACCTTTTCATAATGGCATTCCAGCATGTGCTGTGCCGCAAACTGACCTGCAAGCCCGTTATTTGTATCGATCCAGCATATCCTGCTTCCCGGACCGGGATGACCTATGTAGATGTGCGGGAAGTTTGTTTCTAATAAAATTTTAGCCATTCCGGGTATATTGGATGAACCATGGATCAAAATGCCATCCGCAATCCTGCTGGATACCAGTTCCTTAAGATAATCACTTCTGGAACTATCCTCCGGAACATCTTCTAGCATCAGAGTGTACCCCTGCGAAGATAATTTCTTCCTCACACCGCACAGGATATCGAACATATGGGGATTATGATAAGCTTCCTCCTTTTGCAGGCTGGAAAGAAAGATGATATTTTTCGTAGTCCCCCTTGCAAAACTCACTGCCCTTGCATTGGGGGTATAGTGGAGTTTTTCAATCGCCTCCTGGACACGGGCACAGGTCTCCGGTGAAATAGAGCTCCAATGATTCAGAACCTTTGATACAGTTGATGTGGAAACACCTGCTTCTATTGCAACCTCACGAATTGTGACCGCCATATAACAAACCTCCATTTTTTCCTCACTGTAAAAAATTTACTGTTCACAGCAGTCTTCTTGTAAAAAACAGATAAATTTGGAATAATAGTATAGCGTTTTCCTAACAAAGTCAACGTTTTTTACCAAAATCGCATAGAAAAAACATTGAATAAATGGTATAAATGACATAACCCAATGGTGTGCGCCACTATCAATATTTATATTTTAGGAAAGCATTTTCACAAAAAGGAGGAAAATAAATGAAAAAGAAATCCTATCTAAAGAAATTAAGTCTTCTGACTGCATGTACGCTGGTCCTTGGAACCCTTGCCGGCTGCAGTCAAAGCACCACTGCCGAAAACAATTCCCAGCAAGAAGCCGCAGACGGTGAGACAGCTGCCGCTGAAAGCCAAGAAGCACAAACCGGGGATCAACAGGGCAGTGCCCCCGCTGACCAGGATCCCGTAGTTATAACTGCATGGCACGACAATGATGAAGCTATGATGGATGCTCTTGCAAGTGTAGTCAATGAAGCCCTTGCAGACGATAACATTACTCTCCGCTTTGAAAAAAAGAGTGATGTAGCAGGACAAATCAGACTGTATGGAACAGACGCTGCAAATGGACCGGATATGTATCTTTTTGCCCACGATGCTCTGGGCGGTTTTGCCGAAATGGGAATTTTAGAGCCGGTGGAAAATCTGATTGACCCTCAGAAAGAAGCAGATCTTCTGCCTATGACCTTAGAAGCTGCCACCTACAAGGATACACAGTACCTGATGCCTGTTTATTATGAAACACTGCTGTTCATGTACAATAAAGATTTGTGGGAGGGCGATATTCCTTCCACCACAGAGGACCTTTATGATTATATGACCGCTCACAC
>JAAVAE010000022.1 GCA_014804245.1 Lachnospiraceae bacterium
CTATCGGTTGTCTCTTGAAGGTATCATGATTTTATGCTAAGTTAAAGTAAGAAAAAATCCCTTGTTTTGAGCGAAACAAAAGCTGACTTTGCATAACTATTAACTTTGCATAACACAAGTTATGGAAAGCTTTCCATAAGCGATGTAAAACCGCATTTACAAGTGCTTCTTCTAACGCATTATACGGATAGTTGAAAAATCGGTCTGCTTCTGCCTTTCCATCAATCTTCACAACCTTTTCTTCAATCAAATTGGTTTTAATGTAGTCTAACGCATCCCTTACCTGTTTCCATATCGGACCGTAAAATGTCTTCTCTGTAAAATCAGATGCCTCCGCTTCCTTATCATGAAAACACACCAGCTCAATCTTGCTTCCTGCAATCAACTTATCCGGTCTTCCCCAAACATAAGCAGTCCAATATTTTTAATTGCTATTCCCTCATCTTTTTTCTCCGCCACCTCCTCGAATACTAATAAGTCCTCTAAAGAGCGTGCATTCAGTTCCTCTATCAGTGAACTATTACTTTCTCTGATAAAATCCTCAAGATATCCCCTGCGTATATGTTCCATAGATGCCCTATTATTTATGCGGTCAACAAATGGTAGGGAAGCAAATTTTTCAAAAAGTTCCGCTATCTCGCTTTGTTTCGCTTCTACTGTAAGAGACGCCGGACGAATCCAATATTTCATCGTGCGACCTTGATCTTTTCCTGTTTCCTTTTTAGAATAAGCATCCACAGGTGCATGATATGGTCCCGCATCACCCGCTGCACATTTCAGATACACTAAGTTTACCCCTTGATATTCCACAATCTCAATCTTGGGAATATAACGAGGCTCAATTTTGTTACCGTATTGAAATATTTTCAGTTGAATATCATCAAGCAGTTCGTCCGACACACCTACCGGCGGCAAAATCGGCATCCCGTTTTCTGTTTTTACACCAATTACAAGATAACCGCCGTCCACCCCTGCAATATCATTCGCATAGCTGCATATTGTATGCACAATTTCTGATGGATTAAATCCTTCTTTGTATTCTATACGGTTTCGTTCTACTTTACGCCCTTCTAACAGGGTTTCTATTTTTATTGGAATCATATTAATCATCTCCATTGCTGATATATATCCAATCGAATTAGGGAAACAACATTTCACACTCCCTAATCCCCATCCCAGATACAATCGGGTCTCATTTTAGCCAGTGCGATCAACTGATGCAATGGTCTTATAGCATTGGCGGCTGTATCCATCCAATAATCACTTGTGTCCCCTTCGCTTACTTCATATTCTACTTCCTCTTCTCTTACTGACTCATTTCTATTTATTAAAGCAACTATGCCATCTATCTCATTTCCATTCTCATCATAGTAGATTGTTTTATTTCTTTTCGTTCTAATCCATTCTCCCTTTTTTTGATACTTCTCATTTAGAAAAGCAATCATCTTTTCCAACATCAAAATGCTATCAAAACCTGACACTCCATAAATCGCCCGAATTCCATCTTTCTCATATATTTCATAGTAATAGTGTCCATAATTATATGTAATATTCAGACTTGCCTCTGTATTTAATGCCGGCGTAAATGTTCTACTTTCTGGATGATAATCTGCCCGATATGTCCCACCCAGCATTAAATGTCCCGGAACCTCCGCCGCCTTTCCTGTAACAGGATCTTTTAAATAGATATCATAACTCATAAATCATCCCCCTGTTCTTCATACATCTCTTTATAAAACATAACATAATCTGTTATGATTTCCGGATAGTGATTATAAAACTTTCTGCAGACCCTTTTAAATAAATTTAGCATTTCATCACTTATGCACACAGATACCAATCCATCTAAAACATTTTCAAGTTCTTTTTCCTCTACTGCTCTTCCGGAACAAATTTCATCCACAATAGGCTTATATACCAAAAACGCCTGCCTATTTAATTCTTTTATACTCTCTACAATAGAATCTATTTTTTCTTCTAAATTTTTTTGCACAAAAAATCCTCCTACTATCAGCATATAGTATCAAAACCACCTGCTTTTAATAAGAGGATAATATAAGATATTCACTTTGTCATTGGACGGATAGTCCAATCGCTTTATGCAGCCTCCTGTAGACATTTCATGTATAGCAGAAGCCTTCTGTTTCTTGCATCGCCTGTCGCTTCAACAATGTTATCTTCTATAGATTGTCCTTTCAAAACCACCAAGTCTTCCATGTGAACATTTAACAATCTGCTTAATGCGCATAAGTGTTCTACTGATGGTAAAATCTTACCTTTAAACCATCTATATATTGATTGAGGACATGACAAATGGAGATATTTCTGAATATCTCTTACTTCATAACCTGCTGTTCTTAACATCTCTTTTATTTTTGCACCAGTTTTAATTTGATCAATTGATTGATACATCTGAATTCCTCCCTTCATTATTTACTATATACTTTTTCTATATTTTAATCAATTTCTATCATAAAATATTTGCTCAAAAGAAAATATAGGACATAGCAACCGCCACGCCCCACATTTCTTATCGTTCTAACAATTTTATTTTAATCATATTCTGGCAAATTCAAAGAGATACGATTATATTGTTGGTGTTCCCCTCTGCCACTATATATCTTGTATCTGCAAGCATTTTAAAATACCTTCGCACTGTCGCAGCCGACTTTCCAGTAATCGTTTCAGTCTCTTTAGGCGTGATTTCTCCATGCTCTTCCATAAAGCTAACAATTGTACTTACTTTATTATAACCTTTTTTTGCTAAAACTCCGCTCAAAAATTCCTCAAATCAAATATGCTCATTTTAGAAACGCTAAAACAGTATTTCAGTAAGTCCGCCTACCGCCAATGCAACCACAAGACCTATCATCA
The DNA here is from genome assembly GCA_014804245.1 of Lachnospiraceae bacterium. Taxonomy (GTDB): domain Bacteria; phylum Bacillota; class Clostridia; order Lachnospirales; family Lachnospiraceae; genus Suilimivivens. The sequence continues at coordinate 2,875 of JAAVAE010000022.1, forward strand.
TTCCAAAAAAACCTTCAACAACACTTTTGCGGTTATTTGACCTATATTCCTTATCCATATATTCTGTTCCCGGCAATCTACATTTTTTCCAATTTGCAAGAATCAACATATCAAGAATAAATACATCGAACCAATTTACAACAAACCAAATAATATAACAATTAATAAAACCGTGTATAAAGTCCCTTGCCCCGGAAATATAAACCATAAACAATAAAGCAACAACAAACACTAAACACCCGGTAATTTTTTTCACAATAAGTCCTAATATACTTTCCTTTTTATCAGTTACTTTATATTCAGGATATAGACTAAGAAATTTTTCCTGCACAGCAGGCGCATATTCCTGTAACCAAAACATCTTATTTGCCAATACTGATCCAATAATTCCGATACCAAATATTGCACAAGCAATAATACATTCTATAAATAATATCACCTGAAACCTCCAATTTGCTAGCTTTTGCACTGCTTTTTGAATATACCACCTGTAATCTAACTGCTTCCTCAAAACTGCTCATTGTACTTTCTTCGACTGTAATACTTCCCAATATCCGTTCTTACTCGCTCCATGACGGACTATTTTTTTCTGCTTTTAACTTTGACAAGATTCATTCCACCTGTCTGTCTGTCAATCCAAGCGTCGAAGCCAATGTTTTGGCGGTTAATTTGCTATCCTGCCTGAGAAGTGCCAGCACTTTTTCCTCGTTTGTTCCGACATTTACTCCGACATTTACTCCTACATCCTGTCGTTTAATTTCCGCTCCTAAAGCGCCCGGCCTCCTTAACCAAGCCCTCCATCAGGATCTTATGCGCCAACAACAGATTTTTCACACTATACGGGTCAAGTGCTGATATTCTCTCGTATGCTTCATAAGCATTCTTTACTTCCCGGATATCCTGTGGCGGTTCGAGTACCGTTTTTCCGTTTACAACATCCGCCACCTGGTCCAAGGTCAAAGTATTTTGCTCTAGGGCAAGGGATGAATGAATGGACTTAATCCTGCTCTCGCGGCTTAATTTCGGATTCGGCTGTAGTGCGTCATACGTTACAACCACACCAACCTGCTCACCAATTTCAATTACAAGGTTTGTAATCTCTTCCGTCATTGTAAAGGGAGGCGCATATGTGTCGTTCATGTTTCCCTCTCCTACTTTTTGCTATTAAAATTCCTCAAACAGCATCTGGGAAATTCAGTCTGCATATGTAAAAGTAATTTTGGATTTATATTGTTTCTAAAATCGGTTTTTTTAGAATCTAAAACTTTTAAAGCATGTCAAACTTTTTGCTTTTGACTTATATCCTAACCATCTTGGTTAAGATAATCTTACTTATAACTTTAATACATTTATCGTATATTTCACTCTTAATATAACACATTTTATCATTTTTGAATATTTCAAATATAATGTTATGGCACCGCTTACAACTTTTTCACTGTTGCACAATTTCAAAAAGGGCTTCCCGATTTCTCGGAAAGCCCCATAAAATCTAGCTTTTTACTGATTACTCAATAATTGTAGCAACACGGCCTGATCCAACTGTTCTACCACCCTCACGGATAGCGAATGTAAGACCCTGCTCCATAGCGATAGGATGAATCAGTTCGATTGTCATCTCTACGTTATCACCAGGCATGCACATTTCTGTACCTGCAGGAAGGTTGCATACACCAGTTACGTCCGTTGTTCTGAAATAGAACTGAGGTCTGTAGTTGTTGAAGAAAGGAGTATGACGTCCACCTTCATCTTTTGTCAAAACGTAAACCTGAGCTGTGAATTTTGTGTGGCAGGTAACTGATCCGGGTTTGGAAAGAACCTGTCCTCTTTCGATTTCTGTTCTCTGAACACCACGAAGCAGTGCACCGATGTTATCACCAGCCTGTGCTTCGTCAAGCAGCTTACGGAACATTTCGATACCGGTTACAACGGTCTTACGTGTCTCTTCCTTGATACCAACGATTTCAACTTCTTCATTGAGGTGAAGAGTACCACGCTCTACTCTACCAGTAGCAACTGTACCACGACCTGTGATTGTGAATACGTCTTCTACAGGCATAAGGAAAGGCTTATCTGTCTCTCTCTGAGGATCAGGAATATAGGAATCAACGGTATCCATAAGTTCCATGATCTTGTCGCCCCATTCGCTGCTGGGATCTTCCAGAGCCTTAAGAGCGGAACCCTTAATAATCGGGCAGCCTTCGAATTCATATTCTTCAAGCTGTTCTGTGATTTCCATTTCTACTAATTCAAGAAGTTCAGGGTCATCAACCATATCACACTTGTTCATGAATACTACGATATAAGGTACACCTACCTGACGGGACAGAAGGATGTGCTCCTTTGTCTGAGCCATAACACCGTCAGTAGCAGCAACTACGAGGATAGCGCCGTCCATCTGAGCAGCACCTGTGATCATGTTCTTAACGTAGTCAGCATGTCCCGGGCAGTCAACGTGTGCATAATGTCTCTTGTCTGTTGAATACTCAACGTGAGCTGTAGAGATAGTGATACCTCTTTCTCTTTCTTCGGGAGCCTTGTCGATGTTCTCGAAGTCAGTAGCTTCATTACCAGCAACTCTTTCTGCAAGTACCTTTGTGATAGCTGCTGTTAATGTTGTTTTACCATGGTCAACGTGACCGATGGTACCAATATTACAATGGGTTTTGGTTCTGTCAAATTTAGCTTTAGCCATTTCTAAAGTCCTCCTTTAATTGAGATAAACATAATTTGTTTCGTAACATAATCGCCTAACACTGATTATATTAAAAATTAGCAATATTTTCAAGCACTATTTGCTCTTACTTATTTTGTCTTTGCTGCTGATACACTTTATTTCGTCTTCGCTGCTAAGACTTTTTCTTGTACGTTCTTGGGCACCTGCTCATATTTCTCAAAGAACATAGAGTAGTTACCGCGTCCCTGTGTTCTGGAACGAAGGTCTGTAGAGTAACCGAACATTTCAGAAAGCGGTACAAAAGCTCTGACCATCTTTCCGCCGCCGATATCGTCCATACCTTCGATACGTCCGCGTCTGGAGTTGATATCGCCGATAACGTCACCCATGTACTCTTCAGGCATTGTAACTTCAACCTTCATGATGGGCTCAAGTAAAACCGGGCTTGCCTTCTGCATAGCATCCTTGAAAGCCATGGAACCTGCAATATGGAATGCCATTTCAGAAGAGTCGACTTCATGGTAAGAACCATCATATACAGTCGCATGAACACCAAGAACCGGGAATCCTCCAAGAATACCGCATTTAGCAGCTTCTTCGATACCTTCGCCGACAGCAGGGATGTATTCCTTGGGAATAGCACCGCCCACAACAGTGGATTCGAACTTGAACAGTTCTTCTCCGTTGGCATCCATAGGCTCAAATTTAACTTTACAGTGTCCGTACTGACCACGTCCACCGGACTGCTTTGCATACTTGGAATCAACTTCAACCGTCTTTGTGAAGGTTTCCTTGTAGGCAACCTGAGGTGCACCTACGTTGGCTTCTACCTTAAATTCACGAAGAAGTCTGTCTACGATGATTTCCAGATGGAGCTCGCCCATACCGGCAATGATTGTCTGACCAGTCTCCTGATCTGTATGAGCACGGAAAGTAGGATCTTCTTCTGCAAGTTTTGCAAGAGCTTCACCCATCTTGCCCTGTCCAGCCTTTGTTTTAGGCTCGATTGCAAGCTCGATAACGGGCTCAGGGAATTCCATGGACTCTAAGATTACCGGATGCTGATCATCACAAATGGTATCACCTGTAGTAGTGAACTTAAATCCAACTGCTGCTGCGATATCACCGGAATAAACTTTATCCAGTTCTGCTCTCTTGTTAGCATGCATCTGAAGGATACGTCCTACACGTTCCTTTTTGTCTTTTGTCGCATTCAGTACATAAGAACCGGAGTTCATTGTACCGGAGTAAACTCTGAAGAATGCAAGCTTTCCTACGAAAGGATCAGCCATGATCTTGAATGCCAGAGCTGAGAACGGTTCATCATCAGATGAATGTCTTTCAACTTCATTGCCCTCTAAGTCAGTACCCTTGATTGCAGGGATATCTGTAGGTGCCGGCATATATTCAAGAACTGCATCCAAAAGTTTCTGTACGCCTCTGTTTCTGTAAGCGGAACCGCAGCATACCGGAATAGCTGTACATTCACATGTAGCTTTCCTCAGAACTGCTTTCATCTGCTCTACAGTAGGTTCTTCACCTTCCAGATACATCATCATTAAATCATCATCTAATTCACAGATTTTTTCGATGAGTTCGGAACGGTATAATTCAGCTTCATCTGCCATATCTTCGGGTATTTCAGTGATGGAAATATTTTCTCCCTTATCATCATTATAGATGTAAGCCTGCATCTCAAATAAATCAATAATTCCCTTAAAATCGTCTTCTTTGCCGATAGGCAGCTGGAGGACGATTGCATTTTTACCAAGTCTGGTTCTAATCTGGTCTACGGCTCCGTAGAAATTAGCACCTAAAATGTCCATCTTATTGATGAAAGCCATTCTTGGTACATTATAAGTGTCAGCCTGACGCCAAACATTTTCTGACTGAGGTTCAACACCACCTTTTGCACAGAACACACCTACAGCGCCGTCAAGTACACGCAGGGAACGTTCTACTTCAACTGTAAAGTCAACGTGTCCCGGTGTATCAATAATATTGATACGGTGCTCCAGTGCACCTGGCTTAGGCTTGCAGTTCTCTTCCAAAGTCCAGTGACATGTCGTAGCGGCTGATGTGATTGTGATACCTCTTTCCTGCTCCTGTTCCATCCAGTCCATGGTAGCAGTACCTTCATGAGTATCACCAATCTTATAGTTAACACCGGTGTAGTATAAGATACGCTCTGTCAAAGTCGTCTTACCTGCATCGATATGAGCCATAATACCAATGTTTCTGGTTCTATCTAATGGATATTCTCTTCCAGCCAAAGGTTTTTCCTCCTTATATTAGTCTGGGCACAGCACCAAAGCTGCATATCGTCCGATTAGAAACGATAATGTGAAAATGCCTTGTTTGCCTCTGCCATTTTGTGCATATCTTCTTTTCTCTTCACGGCTGCACCTGTATTGTTTGCAGCATCAAGAATCTCATTTGCAAGTCTGTCCTTCATGGTCTTTTCGCCTCTCTTACGAGAAAACATAGTGAGCCAGCGAAGCGCTAATGCCTGACGGCGATCCGGTCTTACTTCGATAGGTACCTGATAAGTAGCACCGCCAATACGTCTTGCCTTTACTTCCAGAACAGGCATGATATTATTCATAGCCTCTTCAAAGACCTCAAGAGCCGGCTTGCCTGATTTTTCTTCTACAGTAGCAAATGCGCCATATACAATCTTCTGTGCTACACCCTTCTTACCGTCTAACATAATGTTATTGATAAGCTTGGTAACCACTTTGTTGTTGTATAAAGGATCTGCCAATACATCTCTTTTCTGAATATGTCCTTTACGTGGCACGGTTCTTCCCTCCTTAATTATTTACTAATCACAAACCTGCTATACAGATTTGTAATCCGCAGAGCGCTGTTTGCGTCCGCGCACATTAAATCATCGGTACTCACAGTGTTTCGTTCTAATTTACATTTTGTGTACGTGCGGTAAGTCTTATTACAATATCGTAACAGAATTCCAACACTAAATTAGTTTACGTTTGTGGGTCCAATCTGTTCCAAACACTATTTGCCTGCTTTAGGTCTCTTAGCGCCATATTTGGAACGGGCCTGCTTTCTGTTAGCAACTCCCGCAGTATCAAGTGTACCTCTGATGATGTGGTATCTTGTACCTGGTAAGTCTTTAACTCTTCCGCCTCTTATAAGAACAACGCTGTGCTCCTGCAGATTATGACCTTCTCCCGGAATGTAGCTTGTTACTTCGATTCCGTTGGAAAGACGTACTCTGGCGATCTTTCTTAAGGCTGAGTTAGGCTTCTTAGGAGTAGCTGTCTTAACAGCAGTACAAACACCTCTCTTCTGAGGAGCAGAAGTATCGGTTGCTTTCTTGTGAAGGGAGTTCCATCCTTTCTGAAGAGCGGGAGCCGTTGACTTCTTTACTGATGTCTGACGTCCTTTTCTGACTAACTGGTTAAATGTTGGCATTCTGTTTCACCTCCTGTTTATAAAATCCTATTAGCATGCATCGCTATGCACACTAAATCAGTATAATTCCTCACTTTTTTCTTGTCAATATTTTTCTTTGTAAATTTTATGCAAAAATCTCCGTGCTACTATATATAGTATACACGGAGATTTCATCTACTAATCAGCATTCATGCTTCCCTGCGCATCTGCTGTCAGTTCACTCTTTTTTTGATTCTTATTCTTCGCTGATTTCTTCCATCATTTCTTCTGCGTCATCTTCCAAGACATCTTCTGTGATTTCCTCCGGAATTTCTTCCATCACTTCATCGTCTGCACCGATTTCCTCGTCAAAAGAAATATCTGCGTCCTCTTCCATATCAAGGTCGATTGTACCCATCAGATCATTGTCTGTGGAAAGTCTTGTATTGCGGTAACGCTTCATTCCTGTTCCTGCCGGAATCAGCTTACCGATAATGACATTTTCCTTAAGACCGATCAGCGGATCGCTCTTACCCTTAATTGCAGCTTCTGTCAGTACTTTAGTGGTCTCCTGGAAGGATGCTGCAGATAAGAAGGAGTTGGTAGCAAGTGCTGCCTTAGTGATTCCAAGCATGACCTGCTTGCCATCTGCAGGTTCTTTGCCTTCTGCAATCAGTCTCTCATTGATATCTTCATATTCAAGCACATCCACCAGTGTTCCGGGAAGGAAATCTGTATCTCCGTTATTCTCGATCCTGATCTTCTTCAGCATCTGACGGACGATTACTTCAATATGCTTATCACTGATATCAACACCCTGCAGGCGGTACACTCTCTGTACTTCGCGGAGCATATAATCCTGAACGGCACGAATACCCTTAATCTTTAACAGATCGTGAGGATTTACACTACCTTCTGTCAGTTCATCACCGGCTTCAAGCACAGCACCGTCTACAATCTTAATTCTTGAACCGTAAGGAATCAAATATGCCTTTGACTCTCCGGTTTCATTGTTCGTAATGACGATCTCACGCTTCTTCTTCGTATCCTTGATCGTTGCCACACCGCCGAATTCAGCGATAATTGCAAGTCCCTTAGGCTTTCTTGCCTCAAACAATTCCTCTACACGGGGAAGACCCTGCGTAATGTCATCACCGGCAACGCCGCCTGTATGGAAGGTACGCATGGTAAGCTGTGTACCCGGTTCACCGATAGACTGTGCTGCAATAATTCCGACAGCCTCACCTACCTGAACTGCTTCGCCAGTTGCCATGTTAGCACCGTAACATTTTGCACAGATACCGATGTGGGAGCGGCAGGTAAGAATCGTACGAATCTTCACTTTCTCAATAGGCTCACCCTTTTCATCTACACCTACGCTTAAGATCTTTGCTGCACGGCTCGGCGTAATCATATGATTGTGTTTTACGATAAGGTTTCCATCTCTATCCTTAATATCCTCACAGGAATATCTTCCTGTAATCCTGTCTTTCAGACCTTCAATTGTCTCTTTTCCATCCATGAAAGCAGACACCCACATACCCGGGATTTCTTCCTTACCTTCCATACAGTCAACTTCGCGGATAATCAGTTCCTGTGATACGTCAACCATACGTCTTGTAAGATAACCGGAGTCAGCGGTACGAAGGGCCGTATCGGACAGACCCTTACGTGCACCGTGTGCGGACATGAAGTATTCCAGTACGTCCAGTCCTTCACGGAAGTTTGACTTGATGGGCAATTCAATGGTTCTACCGGTTGTATCCGCCATCAGTCCACGCATGCCAGCAAGCTGCTTAATCTGCTGGTTAGAACCACGGGCGCCGGAGTCAGCCATCATAAAGATGTTGTTATACTTATCCAGCCCTGCAAGCAGCACATCTGTCAGCTTCTTATCTGTTTCATTCCATGTTTCAACAACTGCACGGTATCTTTCTTCCTCTGTGATCAGACCACGCCTGAAGTTCTGGGAAATCTTATCTACCGTTGCCTGTGCCTCGTCTAACATTTCCTGCTTCTGTGCAGGCACCGTCATATCTGAAATGGAAACGGTCATTGCCGCCCTTGTGGAATACTTATAGCCTGTAGACTTAATTAAATCCAGTACCTCTGCTGTTACAGAAGCCCCATGTGTATTGATGACTTTTTCAAGGATCTGCTTTAACTGCTTTTTGCCAACATGGAAATCCACTTCAGGCAAAAGTAGATTCTCCGGCTTACTTCTATCCACGTATCCTAAATCCTGAGGAAGGATTTCATTGAAAAGGAAACGTCCAAGAGTAGACTCTACAATGCCGGATACTTCGTTGCCTTCTGCGTTCTTCCTTGATACTCTGACTTTTATTCTGGAATGAAGCGTACATGCGCCATTTTCATATGCAAGAATGGCTTCATTCACACTCTTGAAAAATCTGCCTTCACCTGTTGCCCCGGGTCTTTCTTGGGTCAGATAGTAGATACCAAGCACCATATCCTGCGAAGGAACGGCAACCGGTCCGCCATCTGAAGGCTTTAACAGGTTATTGGGTGACAAAAGAAGGAATCGGCATTCTGCCTGTGCTTCCACGGAAAGGGGAAGATGCACCGCCATCTGGTCACCATCGAAGTCGGCATTGAACGCTGTACACACAAGGGGATGCAGCTTAATTGCCTTACCTTCTACCAAAATAGGTTCAAATGCCTGAATACCAAGTCTGTGCAGTGTAGGAGCACGGTTCAGCATAACAGGATGCTCTCTGATTACCTCTTCCAGCACATCCCAGACCTGTGTATCAAGTCTTTCTACCAATTTCTTTGCATTCTTTATATTTTGAGAAATTCCTCTTGCTACCAGTTCTTTCATAACAAAAGGCTTAAATAACTCAATTGCCATCTCTTTAGGAAGACCGCACTGATAAATCTTAAGTTCCGGTCCTACCACGATAACGGAACGTCCTGAATAGTCAACACGCTTACCCAACAGGTTCTGACGGAAACGTCCTGATTTACCTTTCAGCATATCGGACAGTGACTTAAGCGCCCTGTTGCCAGGTCCTGTTACCGGTCTGCCTCTTCTGCCGTTATCGATCAGCGCATCAACCGCTTCCTGAAGCATTCTCTTTTCATTGCGGACGATAATATCAGGCGCCCCCAACTCCAGAAGTCTCTTAAGACGGTTATTACGGTTAATGATTCTTCTATATAAATCATTGAGGTCTGAGGTTGCAAAACGACCTCCATCCAACTGTACCATAGGACGTAAATCAGGCGGAATGACCGGAATCGCATCCATGATCATCCATGACGGCTCATTCCCAGACTCCCGGAAAGCTTCTACTACTTCCAGTCTTTTAATGATCCTTGCTCTCTTCTGTCCAGTGGATTCCTTAAGACCTGTTTTAAGTTCCTCGCCTTCCGTTTCAAGGTCGATTGCCTGAAGCAATTCCTTAATTGCTTCTGCGCCCATGCCTACACGGAATCTGCTTCCCCAGGCTTCTCTTGCATCCTGATATTCCTTTTCGGATAAAACCTGCTTGTATTCCAAATCAGTATCACCTTTATCCAGAACAATATATGATGCAAAATACAATACCTTTTCAAGCACTCTGGGTGATAAATCCAAAATCAGACCCATACGGCTGGGAATCCCTTTAAAATACCAGATATGAGATACAGGAGCAGCAAGCTCTATATGTCCCATTCGTTCTCTGCGGACACTTGCTTTCGTGACTTCTACACCACAACGGTCGCAGACAACACCTTTATATCTGATTTTCTTATATTTACCACAATGACACTCCCAGTCCTTGCTGGGGCCGAAAATCTTTTCACAGAACAGGCCGTCCTTTTCCGGCTTCAATGTCCTGTAGTTGATGGTTTCAGGCTTTAGAACCTCGCCTCTTGACCATTCTCTGATTTTCTCAGGTGATGCTAAACCAATCCTGATGGCATCAAATGTCATCGGCTGATATACTTCTTGCTTTGTTTCTGACATCGCTATATCCATGCTCCTTTCAACGTCTTGACACAACTTCCGGCTGTTTATCAATCAAACGATTCAGAAGAGAGCACTTCCTCGAACTCTTCCTCATCAAAACCTTCATCCAGATCTTCCTCTTCATCAGCACTCACAAGTTCACCGCTGTCCTCATCGAATTCCTGCTGCTGATATCCCATGGAGCTGAGAGATTCCTTCTCGTAGTCATAATTCTTGTCATTTCCCTCAATCTCATAACGATAATCAGTATCACCATAATCAATGGTTTCCATGATTTCAACTTCTGTGTTGTCATCACGCAGGACGCGCACATCAAGACCCAGAGACTGCAATTCTTTGAGCAATACCTTAAAGGACTCAGGAATACCCGGCTCAGGAATATTGTCGCCCTTGATGATTGCTTCATAGGTCTTTACACGTCCCACCACATCATCAGACTTCACAGTCAGAATTTCCTGAAGCGTATAGGATGCACCATATGCCTCTAACGCCCATACTTCCATTTCTCCGAAACGCTGTCCGCCGAACTGGGCTTTACCACCTAAAGGCTGCTGGGTAACCAATGAGTAAGGACCTGTGGAACGCGCATGGATCTTATCATCAACCAGATGATGGAGCTTTAAGTAATGCATGTGTCCTATGGTTACCGGGCTGTCAAAGTACTCACCCGTTCTGCCGTCGCGAAGTCTTACCTTACCGTCTCTGGAAATCGGAACGCCTTTCCAAAGTTCTCTGTGGTCGCGGTTTGTATATAAATATTCCATTACTTCCGGGAGAAGTTCTTCTTTATGCTTTGCTTCAAACTCTTCCCAGCTTAAGTTTACATAATCATTGGCAAGATCCAATGTATCCATGATATCATCTTCATTTGCGCCGTCGAAGACAGGAGTTGCCACGTTAAATCCAAGTGCTTTTGCTGCCAATGACAAGTGAATTTCCAATACCTGTCCAATGTTCATACGGGAAGGCACGCCCAGCGGATTCAAAACAATGTCAAGAGGGCGGCCATTCGGCAGATAAGGCATATCTTCTACCGGAAGAACACGGGAAACAACACCCTTGTTACCATGACGTCCAGCCATCTTGTCACCAACAGAAATCTTTCTCTTCTGCGCAATATAAATACGAACTGCCTGATTCACACCAGGAGAAAGTTCATCGCCATTTTCTCTCGTGAACACCTTTGCATCCACGATGATACCATACTCTCCGTGAGGTACTTTAAGGGAAGTGTCTCTTACTTCTCTTGCCTTTTCACCGAAGATTGCGCGAAGCAGTCTTTCCTCGGCGGTCAGTTCTGTTTCTCCCTTAGGAGTAACCTTACCAACCAGAATATCGCCGGCACGAACCTCAGCACCGATTCGGATAATACCTCTCTCATCCAGATCTTTTAATGCATCATCACCGACACCCGGAACATCTCTTGTAATTTCTTCCGGTCCCAACTTGGTATCTCTTGCTTCTGCCTCATATTCTTCAATGTGTACAGAAGTATATACATCCTCCTGTACCAGTCTTTCGCTCAAAAGAACTGCGTCCTCGTAATTATAACCTTCCCAGGTCATAAAACCAATCAGCGGGTTCTTTCCTAAAGCCAGTTCTCCTTCGGAAGTGGAGGGACCGTCTGCAATCACCTGACCAGCTTCCACATGTTCACCCTTAAATACAATGGGTTTCTGATTGTAACAGTTAGACTGATTGCTTCGTGAAAATTTCGTCAGACGGAATTCCATCTTTTCACCATCATCACAACTCATCCTGATCAGCTTTGAGGAAACATAATCAATTGTACCTGCCTTTTTGGCAACCACGCAGACACCCGAATCCACAGCTGCCTTGGGTTCCATACCAGTTCCTACAACAGGTGCTTCCGTCGTAAGAAGCGGAACTGCCTGACGCTGCATGTTGGATCCCATCAGCGCACGGTTCGCATCATCATTCTCCAGGAAAGGAATGAGTGCCGTTGCCACTGAAAATACCATCTTAGGAGATACGTCCATATAATCGAACATTGCCTTAGGATATTCGGACGTCTCCTCTTTATAACGACCGGACACTGTATTTCTTACAAAATGCCCTTGTTCATCCAGTGCCTCATTTGCCTGTGCCACATGATAGTTATCTTCTTCGTCTGCCGTCATGTAAACCACTTCATCTGTAACCTTGGGATTTACCGGGTCAGTTTTATCTATTTTACGATAAGGTGCTTCTACAAAACCATATTCATTAATCCTTGCATAGGAAGCAAGTGAGTTGATCAGACCGATGTTGGGTCCTTCAGGCGTCTCAATAGGACACATTCTTCCATAGTGAGAGTAGTGAACGTCACGTACCTCAAATCCGGCACGGTCTCTGGAAAGACCACCGGGACCTAATGCCGAAAGACGTCTCTTATGCGTCAATTCACCCAATGGATTGTTCTGATCCATAAACTGGGACAACTGGGAGGAACCGAAAAATTCCTTCACCGCAGCCTGTACCGGTTTAATATTGATGAGTACCTGCGGAGATATTTCTTCCGCGTCATGAGTGGTCATTCTCTCACGGACAACTCTTTCCAATCTGGAAAGACCTATTCTATACTGGTTCTGCAGCAGCTCGCCTACCGCACGAATACGTCTGTTGCCCAAATGATCGATATCATCGTCATTGCCAATCCCATATTCAAGATGAATATTGTAATTGATGGATGCCAGAATATCTTCCTTTGTGATATGTTTAGGAATCAATTCATGTACATTCTTTTTAATAGCATCTGCAAGCGCCTCCGGATCCTCGCTGAACTCTTCAAGAATCTGTGCAAGCACCGGATAATAAACATGTTCTGTGATGCCCAGTTCTCTGGGATTACACTCAACAAAGTTGGTGATGTCTACCATCATATTAGAAATAATCTTTACATTTCTTTCTTCTGTCTGAATGTACACATATGGAATTGCTGCATTCTGAATCTGATCTGCCAGTTCAGCAGTCACTTTGGTACCTGCTGCTGCCAGCACCTCACCCGTAAGTGTGTCTACCACATCCTCAGCCAGGACATGGTGTCTGATCCTGTTTCTGAATGCGAGCTTTTTATTGAATTTATATCTGCCTACTTTCGCCAAATCATATCTTCTGGGGTCGAAGAACATTGCATTAATAAGGCTTTCTGCACTTTCAACGCTTAAAGGTTCACCGGGGCGGATTTTTTTGTACAACTCTAAAAGACCTTCCTGATAATTCGTAGAAACGTCTTTGGAAAAGCTGGCTTCAATCTTAGGTTCATCTCCGAACAGTTCCCTGATCTCATCATTCGTGCCTACGCCAAGCGCTCTTATGAGAACAGTAATCGGAACCTTTCTGGTTCTGTCAACACGTACATAAAAAATATCATTGGAATCCGTTTCGTATTCAAGCCACGCGCCGCGGTTAGGAATAACCGTAGAGGAAAATAACCTCTTACCAATCTTATCATGACTGATTGCATAATAAATGCCTGGGGAACGAACCAACTGACTTACGATAACACGTTCAGCTCCATTAATAACAAATGTACCAGTCTCCGTCATCAGCGGAAGATCTCCCATGAAGATCTCATGTTCACTGATTTCTTCTTTCTCCTTATTATAGAGACGTACCTTGACCTTCAGGGGAGCTGCATAGGTTGCATCCCGCTCCTTACATTTTTCGATGGAATATTTCACTTCGTCTTCACACAGTTCAAAATCCACGAACTCAAGACTTAAATGACCGCTGTAATCCGCAATCGGTGAAATATCATCAAATACTTCCTTAAGGCCTTCTTCCAGAAACCACTTGTAGGAATCCTTCTGAACCTCAATCAGGTTCGGCATCTCCAGAACCTCTTTCTGCCGTGAATAACTCATACGCATGTTCTTGCCTGCGGCAATGGAACGTATCCTGTTCTTTTCCATTAACTATTCACCCCGTTCTTTATGATTTGATGAAGCAACTATATTGCTAAAATGCATAACACACCACAATAGTGCACTATCCATTCTACTACAAACGGGAAATTGCGTCAAGAAACATTTTTCCGTTTTGGAAAATTTTTGAAAAAAGAGTTACTTTTTACACTATGACCAGCGTGACGCTCTGAGAGGATAAATAATCCAACGTCGCCGCGCTCCCGCTCCGCAAAAAGCGTAGCAGACGCTAGACTCGAAAAAACCTCGTCAAGCGCTGACGCTTTTTGAGGGGCTCCTTATGGATTATTTATCCTCTCAGAGCTGTGTTTCGGCTGCCTGGTGAATAATAGTGAACATTATGTTACACTTACTTTGCAGGCTAGCCGATAACGTAGCACAGGACAGGTAAATATTCCATAAGGAGTCCCTGTAAAAACGTCAGCGCTTGGCGAGGTTCCTCACGAGCCTAGCGTCTGCTACGTTTTTACGGAGCGGGAGCGCGACGACGTTGGAATATTTACCTGTCCTGTGCGGACTCCTTGACTCCCCCATGAAAAGTAAAAAACAGACTATGCACTGCTTAATGCAAATGCACAGCCTGTCTATATGATTTTAAGTAAGATCGTTCCGATTACTCCGAAGCAATTACTTCAATGTAACCTTAGCGCCTTCTGCTTCCAGTTTAGCCTTGATATCATCAGCTTCTTCCTTGGATGCGCCTTCCTTTAATGTCTTAGGAGCTGCATCTACAAGATCCTTAGCTTCCTTCAGGCCAAGACCTGTAGCTTCACGAACAACTTTGATAACTTTAACCTTGTTAGGACCAACTTCTGTCAGTTCTACGTCAAACTCTGTCTTCTCTTCTGCTGCTGCACCTGCATCACCAGCTGCTGCTGCAACTACAACGCCTGCTGCTGCAGATACGCCGAATTCTTCTTCACAAGCTTTTACAAGATCATTTAATTCTAATACTGTTAACTCTTTGATAGCGTCGATAAATTCCTGTGTGGATAACTTTGCCATTTTCATTTCCTCCATTTTATTATTGTTTGATTCAAATTTTAATGTTTCATTGTTTCCCATCCTGCATCGGATAGGAGATTACTCTGCTGCGGGCGCCTCCTCTGCAGGTGCTTCTTCAGCTGCTGCCGGTGCTTCGCATTCGCTTGCTCCGCCTTTTTCTGCCAGCTGGTTCAGGACACGAGCGAAGTTTGTAATAGGAGACTGGATGCTTCCAAGTAACTTGGAGAGCAATTCTTCCCTTGAAGGAACCTTTGCGATTTCTGCAATTCCTGCTGCATCATATGCTGCGCCTTCAACAATACCGCCCTTGACTTCCAGCTTGGGTGCCTCCTTTGCAAATTTGCAGAGGACTCTTGCGGGAGCTGTTGCATCTGTTGTAGAGATTGCAATTGCGCTGGGACCTTCCAGATAAGGTGTAAGGCTTTCGCAATCAGTTCCCTTAAATGCGAAATTCATCATTGTATTCTTGTAAACCTTGTAAGTAATGCCTGCTTCACGAAGCTGCTTACGAAGATTGGTATCCTGTTCTACTGTAAGTCCACGATAATCAACAAGAACAACAGACTGCGCATCTTTGATGCTGGCGGAAATCTCTTCAACGATAGGTTGTTTCAATTCAACTTTTGCCACTTTCTTTACCTCCTGTTAGATTTTGGTGCCGATAGGAGTTAAAAATGCCCTTCCAAAGACGGAAGGGCAGAATCTGTCATGCATAAACTCTTCTCCTCGGTAGGCGGTACGCTTACGCCCTCATATGTACAAGACATTTCGGGCACCTACTGTCTTCGGCATGGTCAAATGACCTTTTCTAAAATACCACATGATATGGCTCATGTCAATAAAATCTTTTTAATTTTTGTTCACAAATCCTTCTTCATCAATACGCACATCTGGCGACAGTTCCCGCATATAGGCAAGTATTCTTTCTTTATCTGTCCCATATGCCAAATCTGTTCTGCAGTCTGACTGGATCGCAGGAAGAAACTGAAATGATTCAAGACCTTGCTGTCCTATCGTCACCTTTACCATCCCTGTATCCAATGTCTTTGAATTAAACCAGAAATTTCCCATGCTGTAGATTACCGGGGTATCTCCAAAATAAGCGATGCCCTGCAGGCAGTGGGGATGATCTCCTATGATCAAATCCGCCCCTGCTTCGGCAATCTTCGGCGCCTGCTCAAGCTGTGCCCAATCCTGCTCCGCCTGGTTTTCCGTTCCCCAGTGAATGTAAACGATAACAAAATCGCTTTTTTCTTTTGCATCAGCAACAATCTGATACAATTTGTCGGGGTTCCAGCACCGAAATACCCCCGCACTGTTCTCCGTGGCGCCTTTCGTATCCGGATTATCCAGCCTTTCTATCTGTGTAGCCGCCACCACCGCAATCTTCATATCGTTCACAATGAAATAAAGCGGCGCTGATGCTTCCTCAAGATTCCTGCCCGCTCCCACCTGTGGTATTCCAGCATTCATCAGTGTATCCAAAGTGTCCAGAAGTCCCACTTCTCCAAAGTCATAAATATGATTATTGGCAAGCACCGCCACATCCACTCCCATATCCTCAAGATAGGATACTGTATTCGTGTCTGCGCGGAAGGTAAAAGTCTTGTCTTCGGTAGGAGTCCCTCTATCCGTAAACGGGAACTCATTATTTGCCACCAGAATATCCACATCCCTCATCTGTGCAAGCATTGCTTCTGATATTCCGTTTTCTATGGTCGCTCCCCGCCTTAACAGATTTGCCATGATTGCATACTCATCATCCAGCAGGAAATCTCCCACGAATCCAAAAGTCACTGTATCCTGCGCACTGCTCTCCCATGCAAGAATGTTGTTTGCCTTCCTATATTCTTCATCCGAAAGTTCTGCTGCATAGCGGGAGATTGATTCGGCAATTTCCTCTTCCGGCTCCTGCGGTACCTCTTCCGGAGCAGCCCAGAAATTCACCTGCCCCATAATGCCGGGTCCATTTTCATCCCTCGTCCCCGATATAAGAATTCTCGCGATCATCATTCCCGCAATGCCAACCGACAGCACTACACACAATGTAAGCAAAAAAGCAGCAGCCGGTCTGACCGTGTGCCTTGCTCCGCCATTCCTTCTATTCACTTTTGAAATCTGCTTCTTTGATTTTCTTTTCATATTGACAGAATAACACATTCTGCCCATTATGCAAATAGAACCGTTCCTCAAAAGAGAAACGGTTCTTATTTTTATCCAGTTCAGATTAGAATTTTGCAACACTGACTTTCACGCCAGGTCCCATTGTAGAAGTAACTGTGATGCTTCTCAGATACTGTCCTTTCAGTGCTGAAGGTTTTGCTTTCACGATCGCTTCCATCAGTGCACTAAAGTTCTCCTGAAGCTTTGCCTCTTCGAAAGATGCTTTTCCAATCGGCACATGAATGATATTGGATTTATCAAGTCTGTACTCAATCTTACCAGCTTTGATATCATTGATTGCCTTTGTCACATCCATTGTAACTGTACCGGCCTTAGGGTTAGGCATTAAACCTTTAGGACCTAAAACCTTACCCAGACGTCCAACAACGCCCATCATGTCCGGTGTAGCAACAACAACGTCAAAGTCAAGCCATCCGTCATTCTGGATCTTTGGAATCAGCTCATCTCCGCCAACGTAATCAGCTCCGGCAGCCTCAGCCTCATTCACCTTATCGCCCTTTGCAAATACCAGCACCTTAACTGTCTTACCTGTACCGTTAGGAAGTACTACGGCACCGCGGACCTGCTGTTCTGCATGACGTCCGTCACAGCCTGTTCTGATATGCACTTCAATTGTTTCATCAAATTTTGCAACTGCTGTCTTTTTAACCAGTGTAATTGCCTCTGCAGGTTCATATGCCACTGCGCGGTCAATCTGTTTTGCAGCCTCTACATATTTCTTTCCACGTTTCATTATTAATCCTCCTATGGTTCAATCGGCGTGGGCATTCCCAATCGCCTCCCACTCTACTATTTTATTGGTTCAAGCGACCTTGTTAGTCCTCTACTGTAATTCCCATACTTCTTGCTGTACCAGCAATCATGCTCATTGCAGCTTCTAAGCTTGCGGCATTTAAGTCAGGCATCTTCATCTCTGCGATCTCCTGAATCTTAGCCTTGGAAATGGTTGCAACCTTTGTCTTGTTAGGCACTGCAGAACCAGATTTCAAGTTGCACGCTTTCTTAAGAAGTACTGCAGCAGGGGGAGTCTTCGTAACAAAACTGAAACTTCTGTCTGCATATACTGTGATGACAACAGGAATGATCAAATCACCCTTATCTGCTGTTCTTGCGTTGAACTGCTTTGTAAATTCAACGATGTTAACCCCATGCTGTCCAAGTGCAGGACCAACTGGGGGTGCTGGTGTAGCTTTACCAGCAGGGATCTGTAACTTAATGTATCCTTCTACTTTCTTTGCCATTGTGGCACCTCCTATTATAATGCAAATACCCTTGCATCGTGGTATGGCGCAGAGTCATCTCTGCTCCCACAGCCTGCATTTTTACATGCAGACTAATTGTAAAGTTGTTCGTAACTGTTCAGTACCTTCACAGTTACAATGCAAAATCCATCTTAAATTGCCTACGGCAATGGGATTTTGCATGCCTGAATCATATTCTTACGGTCTCAGCAGTAAATGCTTCGACCTGTACTGAATAGTTACAGTTGCTCTATATTTATGCAGACCCGCGTCTGCAATAAATATCCTGCTATCCATGTCAAATGCGTTTGCCCATTTATGACATTTTTCTTACTTCTGCAAAACTGATTTCCACAGGCGTTTCTCTGCCGAACAGTTCCACATTGATAGTCGCCGTCTGCTTGCCAAAGTCCATCCTCTGTACCACGCCGACGGTATCCTTCCACACACCGGCAACAACAGCAATGGTATCTCCTTCTGCAAAATCCACGGAAATATTTTCTGTTTTAATTCCAAGAGGCTTCATCTCCGCTTCCGTCAACGGAACCGGCTTGCTTCCGGGTCCTACAAATCCCGTCACGCCTCTGGTATTTCTGACAACATACCATGTGTCATCATTCATAACCATATTGATCAAAACATATCCCGGGAACATTTTCTTCTGGACTGTCTTCCTTGCGCCGTTCTTTAATTCTACTACATCCTGTAAGGGCACACGAACCTCCAGAATCTCATCTTCCAGATGTCTGTTCTCGATTGTTTTTTCTATATTGGCTTTTACCTTATTTTCATACCCGGAATAGGTATGGACTACATACCAGTTCGCCTCTGCCATACAATCACCCTCACTCTACAGACTTGTCAGGAAATTCACACCAAACCGCATCAAGAAATCCAATAGCGCGATCACAATTCCCATTACAACCGAAATACAACCAACCGCAACGGACTGTTTCAGAAGTGATTCTTTGTCAGGCCATGAAATCTTCTTAAACTCAGCCTTAACTCCTTTGAAAAAGCCTGTCCCTTTGGACGTCTTATTCGCCGTTTTATCTGCCTTTCCATTTTTAGCGGAATCTGCCATCTTTAACTCCTTTCAGATTTCTGCAAACTATTTTGTTTCTTTGTGCAATGTATGCGTCTTGCAGAATCTACAATACTTCTTGGTCTCCATCCTGTCCGGATGTGTCTTCTTATCTTTAGTGGTATTGTAGTTACGCTGCTTGCATTCTGTACATGCCAATGTAATTCTCGTACGCATGATAGTTCCTCCAATCTTTTACCGGATTTTTTGCATAAAAAAAAGACCTAAATCTAATCTCGTTTGATTACTATAACATATCCTTCCCTTTCAGTCAACTGCAATTTGCTACTTTTTCTTGAAAACTGCTATTGTATTCCATACTTTCTCATGGTAAAATTATTTTATAAAAGTAGGTTTTTATGCCCTAATGCAGAAAGCTTCTTATGCGCACCGCATATATTATTATAGATAATAGAAGCTTTCCCGTCAAATGGTGTTGACGGTTTTAATTCACGGAAGAAAGGAGGGGCAGTCTATGACATACAACACATCGCTGCATGCGGTTTATAATCATTATCTGACTACTTATGCGCCCAAAACGACTACTCAGTATGATACCCACAAAAAGAGTGAACTGCGCAACATCTATCATTCCATAGTAAAACTTAACAAAGAATCCCCCCTTTACATCCTTGATTCCAGCAATGAGTCACGCGCATTTGCAGTAGGTTTAAAAGAAAACGCCAGGGCGCTCCGCAATACAATTGCATCCCTCGGCGGATTGGATGAAACAGAAATGCTGGGTAAAAAGGCTGCATATTCCAGCAACCCAGATATCGCCACCGCATCCTACATAGGAGAAAGCAGCGCAGGCAGTGCAGCTCCATCCTTTAATATAGAAGTTACAGCCTTAGCCTCCAGCCAGCTCAACTTGGGTGCCTTTCTCCCCGCCAGTGAAAAGGCTGATCTTGCGCCAGGCACTTATTCATTTGACCTCAACATCAATGACCTTAGTTACGAGTTTCAATATAATATACGCGGAGGAGAAAGCAACCGTGACCTGCAGGAACGCCTTGCCCGGCTGATTTCCAATGCGGAAATAGGCGTAAATGCCGATGTTTTTGAAGATGATAAAGGTCGCTCATCCCTTCGTCTTACTTCCACAGCCAGCGGACTGAAAGAGGGCAAAGATTATATATTCCGTGTATCTGACGAAAACACCAGCAAGCTTTCTGGTACAGTAGATTATCTTGGTCTTGACTTTATATCGAGACAGCCTTCCAATGCCAGATTCCTTCTGGACGGAGAACCGCGCACTGCTTCTTCTAACCGCTTTACAATTGATAAAGCATTTGACGTCACATTAAACGGCATCAGCAGCGCGGAAGGTGAAACAGCAGAAATCGGTTTAAAGACAGACTTAGATTCCCTTACAGAAAATGTCAGCAATTTGGTGTATGGCTATAATTCCTTTGTAAGAGCTGCAGCAGAATACCTTGATTCACACCCGCGAAGCGGGAAACTCATAAATGAAATGTCCCATATATCCCGGCATTATCAGGCAGACCTCGAAGAAATCGGCTTTTCCTTCGAGAATAATGGGCAGCTTGCAGTAAATGGCGATGCATTTAAGAATTCTATCTTAAATGATGAGAGCAGAACCCGTTTTTCTACCATCCGGGATTTCACCAATTCCATCTTAAGGAAAACCAACCAGGTTTCCTTGAACCCCATGGAATACGTGGATAAAAGACTGGTTGCATACAAAAATCCCGGTCACAATTTTGCCACCCCATATATGACCAGTAATTACAGTGGTATGCTCTTTAATAGTTATTGCTAATCAGCTTATCGGAGTTTAAAAGGAGTGATTCATTTCAAATGAATCACTCCTTTATCAATTCTTCCTTTACCATCTCAAGCGCCGCTTCGATTACTTTGTCCATATCATAATAGCGATATTGTCCCAATCTTCCTCCGAACAATACATTCTCTTCCTTCTGCGCCATCTTCTGATATTCCGCAAAAAGTCCATTATTCCGCTCATCATTCACCGGATAATAAGGTTCATCTCCCGGCGTCCATTCCGCTGGATATTCTCTTGTAATGACAGTCCCTTCTCCCTTGCCAAACTCGAAATGCTTGTGCTCAATAATTCTTGTATAAGGGATCTCTCTTTCCGTATAATTGATCACTGCATTGCCCTGATAGTTTTCGACATCAGGCATATCTTCCTTTTCAAACCGCAAGGAACGATACTCCAGATTGCCCAAACAAAAGTCAAAATATTCATCTATCATGCCCGTGTACAGCACCTTATCATAAGAAATAAAGCTTTCTCCCCGCGCAGAAGCTTCTTTCTGGCATCTGTCAAAATCGCGATAATCCGTATTCAGCCTGACTTCTGTTCCATCAAGCAGCTTTTCAATGATTGCCGTATACCCGCCCACAGGTATTCCCTGATATCTGTCCGTAAAATAATTGTTATCATAGGTAAAGCGAAGCGGGACTCTCTTAATAATAAATGCCGGGAGTTCTCTGCATTCCCGTCCCCACTGCTTTTCTGTATATCCCTTGATCAGCTTTTCATATACATCACATCCGGCTAAAGACAGCGCCTGTTCTTCCAAATTCTGGGGTTCATCTATCGATAACTGCTCAATCTGCTTTCTGATAATCGCTTTCGCTTCCTCCGGCGTTTTAATTCCCCAGAGCCTGCTGAATGTGTTCATATTAAAGGGCAGATTGTAAATTTCATCTTTATATACAGCCATAGGGGAATTTACAAAATGATTGAACTTAGCCAGTTCATTCATATAGTCCCATATCTCACGATTTGAGGTATGAAAAATATGCGCCCCATATTCATGAATATGAATTCCGCGTTTTAAGCTGGTATAAATATTTCCTGCAATATGATTTCTCTTGTCAATCACAATGCAGGACTTTCCGTTCTTTTTCATTTCATGTGAAAAAACCGAGCCAAAAAGCCCGGCCCCCACAACCAGATAATCAAAATGCCTATTCATGCAGATTACTGCTCCCTATATTTCTCAAGCTGAACATAATCTTCCATCATCTCAAGAATTCTCTTACGGCCTTTCTTGTTCAGCTGAATGTAATACTGCATAACTCTGTTTTCCAAAATCTTTTCGCCAAGCACTTCTCCTTTTTCGAGAGACGAAAAATCCACAGGGTTCAGACTTAATCTATCGCACATACGAATCACTGTACCGTATGCCATTCCTTCAATCCCCCTGTCCAGCGCTGTTACCAGCGTGCTATAGGGAATTTCCATATCAATAGCAAACTGTCTCACACTTTTATACTGTTTAAGTATCTCCTGTTTCAAAATTTCTGCTTTTGTCATTGCAAAACCTCCTTACCACGGCATCTTGCGCCACTATATTCATATACGGTAAGTATAGCACACCCTTAAAATCTAGTCACTTAAAAAAATATAAACTTTGTATTAACATGTACTAAAGTACTAATTTTCATATATCACATATATACCATTTTACATGTCCAAATGCCCTATGCCGTCAAATTCCGGCGCATCAAAGAAATCCCTCAAACTGATACCAAATCCTTCACATAACTTTCCTATCGTCAGCACTCCCGGATTTACCGTAGACTTGTCCACGATATGCATCAATGTTGTCATCGGCACAGCAGACGCATACGATAACGCGTAATACGTCATCCTCTTTTCCTTGCATAAATTGTTAATTCTTTCCACTAACATGTCTTGTGCTTTCATCTTTTGTCCTCCCAAATATGGTAATATTATACCTTATTATACATCCCTATTGGTTCCATATATGGAAGTACCGTAAAAAAATAAAAAAAAACGGGGATTTTTTCAGTTGCAGGATTCCATCACTACTTCCCACATTTGCGCAACCCTCTTTTTCAGGTCAAACCCCTCCCTGACCTTCCTGTTGCCATTTTCAGCAATCGCAATCCTCTCTTCCTCATGGCCCAAATAATATTCTGCTTTCGCTGCCAGATCTGCCATTCCTGAATACATCACCAGATCAACACCATCCTCAAAATATTCCGCTATCTCCGGTTGATAATTTGTCAGGCAAAACCCACCGCAGGCAAGAATATCCAGTACCCGTTTGGGTATTCCTGACTGGATTGTCCTCGATGTAATATTAAGGTTGATTTTACTATTATAAAAAATATGCGGCATCTCACTCTCATAATCCGCATAACCCTTTTCTTGTAAATACTGACCTCGAACCGCTTCTTCTACAGCGTAACTGCTGTACAAAGTCAAGGGATGCCTGTCACTGAGCACCTTGATTATCTGCTCCCTTTCCCTTGCGGTCACCTCGATTCCAATAGCATCAGCTGCCATCTGCATAGGATTGCTGATATAATTATCCCCCAGCTTCAACTCACATTTGTCAACAATTTCTTCTACGATCTGCGGCTGAAGCGAATCAGCAAGTAAATTATAACCAAAAATAAGCATCTGCGACTTAATCAGACCTTCCACATATCCATGTGTATATTCTGTAAGTTCCGCTCTCCGCAGACGATTCTTTTCTCCATTATACATGTTTCCCACAAAGGAAATAGAACAATTATATTTTTCAGCAAGCTCCGGCTTTTCGCTTTCTATCTTTCTAAGCATTTCCAGAGTATTTTCTTCTATCGCTAACGGGAAATGATAAATGTGCTTCGCACCCAGCTCCCGCAATCTTTCCGTATACCATGCATCAAAGCAGAAAATGTAGTTACATTCATTTCCAAGTGTTCCCGACATCAGGGTGTTCATCGGGCAATCATAAATCCATGATACATAGGGAATATGATTCATATCACAAAGCATGGAAATGAGCGGAAAATAGTCATAACTAAAAACGGCTTCCACGCGTTTTTCATGAATGAGCGACAACATTTCCTTTGCATACTCACCATCCGCATGATAGTCTTCCATCTTTCTCGAGAACAGGATGCACTCCATTCCTATACTGCGCATACTCTCTACAAAGGCATTATCGCCCAGCGCACCCCAATGGTAAATCAAAACTCGCTTTATCATGCTTCCTTCCTCTCTGACACATTATGAACTTCCCATTGCACACACTAAAGTATAGCATGTTAATGCATCTTTGTCATGCAAAATCTTTTTTAAAAGCAGATTTGTGAATTCTAAACTTCTTTTAATCCCCTCCTTGACATGCTATAATATTTATTAAATCAAACTAGCTATTGACAGAAAGGATACTCTATGGCACATATCAGCGTTATTATCCCCTGCTACAATGTAGCTCCCTACATCGACCGGTGCCTAACCACCATCACTTCCCAGACAATCGGAGTAGATGCCTTGGAAATTATCTGTGTGGATGATGCTTCCACTGATGAGACATGGGAACACCTGCAAGTCTGGGAACAACGTTATCCCGATAACATCATGCTGATACGCTGTGATGAAAACGGCAGACAAGGTACTGCAAGAAATATCGGACTATCTTATGCTTCTGCAGACTGGATTGCCTTTATCGATTCTGATGACTGGGTGGAGCTTGATTATTTTGAAAAATTATATTCCATTGCTATTCAATGTCAGTGCGATATCGTATCCTGCGACCACTTCAGAGATTCTTCTTTAACATTAACATATTTATCCAACCGGGAAAACGGTCGTAATAGTGGGTTGGTCCTAATTGACACTGTTTTGCAGCGCAAAAAATTTATTGTAAGTGAAAGTATTGGGCTTTCGGCTCCCGGCAAATTAATCCGTGCGAGTCTTCTCATTGATCATCATCTGACTTTCCCTGAAAACATTGCTTATGAAGATATTCTGTGGGGTAGTCTGCTATATTTTTATGCAGACAGCGTTTATATTTTAGAGGAATATCTATATCATTATTTCCTCAATCCCTCCTCTACCGTCCTTACCAGAAACGCAGATTACCACATCGACATATTAACCATCAGCCTCATGGCATGGAATGAATGGCAAAATCGTTGCCTGTTTCATGAATATAATAATGAATTAGAATTTCTTTTTCTGGATTCCTGTTATTTTATTTTTATGAAAATGTTATCTATGCGCCAGGATACGCCCTCTTTCTCTTTGTTTCAACTATCCAGAAAATTGGTTCTTGAACACATTCCTGATTTTCGGTCTAATCCTTATGCGGATAAGTTGACAGATTTTCATAAAATACTGCTCGATTTGCTCTGGCAGCCGCTTAACCGTTCAGACTTTCTTAAACTGACTGAAACCGCGAAGGAATACTGGAAATACAACCGCTAATCATTATTTTTCTCCACCTCTAATTATAGAAAGGATATCATTATGGACACTATAAGATGCGCTATTGAACAACAGGATTACATAAAAGCCTTTGATTTGCTCAAAGAACATATTGCCTCTAACCCTACTTACACAGACACAATTGCTATTTTGGAATCTTCTATCTACATGGGTCTTGGGGACTTCCACGCTGCACTGCCATGTATTCAGGATGGGTTGAAATTCAATCCAATCAACCATGAGCTTTATTTCCTGTTGGGAATGGTATACGAATCCTTTTCTGAATATGACAAAGCATACTTGTGTTATGAAAATGCCTTATTTCACTGCAAAGATAACAAAGACGACTACACTGCCATCGAGGAACATTTTCTTAGTTTCATCAATGAAACCGGCGCAGTAGTTCCAAAAGTTTCCATCATTCTTCTCAACTTTAACCAGTTGACCTATACAAAGAACTGTATTACCTCTATCCGGGATTATTGCCCGGCTTCTTCTTATGAGATAATCTGTGTGGACAACGGCTCCCTGGAGAGCCCGGAAGAATGGTTAAAGGCGCAGCCTGATATCAAATACCAAATTAGCCCTGAGAATCTCGGATTCGCTGGAGGATGCAATGTCGGAATCCGTATGGCAACTCCCGGCAATGATATCTTTCTTCTAAATAATGATACCCTTTTAACAGAAAATGCTTTGTTCTGGCTTCGTATGGGGCTTTATGAAAAAGAGGAAATCGGTGCTTCCGGCGCTGTCAGCAACTATGCCGGGAACAGACAGACTGTCTCTGTGAGCTTCAACAGCCTTTCAGAATGTTTGGAATACGGCTTTACACACAATGTCCCCATGGACCAGCCTTTTGCCTACCGCGCTATGCTGATAGGCTTTGCTCTGCTCATTAAACATACCGCTTTTGAAAAAACAGGGCTGCTTGATGAACGTTTTTTTCCGGGAAACTATGAAGATAATGACTATTGTACACGGTTAATATTTAATGATTATAAGCTGGTTCTCTGCAAAAACAGTTTCATTTATCACATTGGCAACGCAGGATTTTCTACACTGGAAGAACAAAATCAGGATAGCCGCTATTCTAATCTCATGGAAATAAATTGTCATCGTTATATGGAAAAATGGAATATCAGACCAACTTATTCCTTCTATTGCCACACTGAGTTAATCGATCTGATGGAGCCGGAAGACAAGGCAAATGCCATCAACTGCCTTGACATTGGCTGTGCCTGCGGCGCTACCTTGCTCGAAATCCAAAACCGTTATCCCAATGCAAACCTTTACGGCATTGAACTTGATCCCCACAGTGCAGCTTTTGCTTCTCACATTGCTACTGTGGTTCAAGGAAATATAGAAACCATGGATTTCCCTTTCGATGTTTCTTTCGATTACATTATTCTGGGAGATGTTCTGGAACATTTAGTAGAACCGGGACAATTATTAAAAAGGCTGAAATCGCATTTATCAGACCGAGGCGTAATCATCACAAGCATACCTAATATCTTACATTTTTCTGCCATAGGTCAAATCCTGATGGGCAGCTTCGCCTACGCAGATTCCGGTGTGCTCGACAGAACGCATTTGCGATTTTTTACTCTATATGATAGTGCCAATCTGTTACAGAGTTCGGGTTATGAAATCACGAGCCTTCAAAAGCTTGTTGAAAGACCTAGTAATGATTTTACAACTATGAACAATTTACTTGACTGCCTCGCTTCCATCCCCAATGTGGTGGATAAAGAACAGTTTTATGTTACGCAATATATTTATAAAGCTAAACCAATTCCCTAAAAAGCCTTACTATCATACAGAGCAATTATAGAAGCCAAAACTTCTTTCAATCCCTTTTTTTACATGTTATAATTCTTACTATACAGCGGCAGGGGATACACGTGTTAGACCAGATGCAAATCATCCCCTGTATAAAAACGAATAGATGGGGGACCTAAAAACATGACTCAACAAGAAATTGCAGATGAATTGTTTCATACAGGAAAAGAAGTTAAGAAGAGTATTCTTGATATGGCAGAGGCATCACAAATTGACAAATCAGTTGATGGTTCCGTTTATTTTCAGTATGTGCAGATATTAAAGAATCTGAATTTATTGTACCAGTCTATGAATACAGGGCTGGAAAATTTCGACCAGACGATTGAAGAACTGTCAAATGCTGTTCCCAATTTGGATGATAAGAATGCGTTTGTTTCTAAATTTATATCAGTGCTGAACAGTATGCTTATGAATACGATAAAATTTCGTCAGAAATACTGTCTGATTCGGCGAAATGATCCGGTTCCGGGTCTTGCTTCCCATATTATAACGAATCTTGGGCAAATTGTTGTAAGTCTCAATAACGGATATATTCCTGTGATTGATACGATAAACGTAGATAATATATTTACAGAATTAAGCAGACGCCACGCTGCAAATGCATGGGAGTTTTATTTTGGTCAGCCTTTATTTCCCCTTTCCGAAGCGATTGTGGGAGATAAAGAAGTAAGAATATTGGACGGCATTCCTGATTTTATGCCCAATTACAATATGGATTGTCTGATGAATCCAGAACTGATGGCATTTTGGAAAGGCATTATGAAAAAATATATGCCTATATCTAACATATTAAATGGCAAGATTCAAGAATGCCTTAACAGACTGCCATTTGATAATGGCGAAAAAGTTCTCGGTGTTTTATGCCGAGGCACAGACTACACGAGTATCCACCCATACAATCATCCCGCTCATCCGTCTCTGGAAGCTGTTTTTGCAAAGACTGATGAATTTATGCATAATTATCAGTGCGATTACTGCTATCTTGCCACGGAGGATCAAGAAATACTAAATGCTTTTCGAAATAAATACCAGAATCGATTGCTGACAACACAGGAAATCTATTATGAATCAACTTTAAAAGATACCATCAATGAAACGAACAACAAACGGTGTATTAATATTCATCAAAAAAATATGGAATACCTGACAGCGCTGATTCTATTATCCAAGTGCCGTTATTTTATTGGCGGACGCACCAGCGGAACAGTCGTCTCAATGCTTCTTTCCAATGGATTTGATGCAGAATACATATGGGATTGCGGACAATATGGCATTGATGATGCTTTAACATTAAAATCATATATCACCTAAAGCCAGTGAAATAGCCTGGGAACATTAAAAGTTCTTTTAATACCCTCTTTTACATGCTATAATGTACATGAAATAATCATCATTTGCAGAAAGGATTTCTTATGGCAGACATCAGCGTTATTATTCCTTGTTACAATGTAGCTCCCTATATTGACCGTTGCCTGACTACCATCACTTCTCAGACAATTGGAATAGATGCTTTGGAGATTATCTGCATTGACGACGCTTCTACCGACGAAACGTGGCAGCATTTACAGGCATGGGAGCAAAATTACCCTGATAATATCATTCTGGTGCGCTGCGACAAAAACGGCAGACAAGGTACTGCAAGAAACATCGGTCTTCAATATGCCTCCGCAGATTGGATTGCTTTTATTGATTCTGATGACTGGGTGGAACTTGATTATTTTGAGAAGCTCTATCAAGTAACCTTGCTGGGAGACTGTGAGGTAGTCTCCTGCCAGAACGAACGTGATTTTTCCACTTCCATGACCTTTTTCGAAAATCGGAAAACCGATAAGGAAAATCGTTTTATGCTGATTGATACAATGGAAAAAAGAAAACTTTTTTTTAATCTTCAAAGCGCCGGTTTTGCTGCATGGGGCAAGATAATCCGAAAAAGTCTGCTGATCGATCATGAAATATATTTTCCTGAAAATCTGGCTTATGAAGACAGCTACTGGGGACCCCTGCTTCATTTTTACATCCAACGAGTCTATTTGGTTGAAGAAAAATTATATCACTATTTTGTCAACACCAAATCTACAGTCTTACAGAAGGATGCCGATTATCATACTGACTGGCTGACTGTACAATCCATGAAATGGGATGCATGGGAGAGGCGCGGTTTCCTAGATGATTATAGGGAAGAGCTTGAGTATGATTTTCTCTGTACCTGTTATCTTGGATTTTTGAAGATTCTTTTTTTACGGTATACGGCCCCTTCTTATTCCTTGTATAAACTGGTAAAGGAAATTACCATCGAACGGGTTCCCGATTATCGCCCAAACAGCTATATCAGTCAAGGCTTGAATGAATTTTACCATACTTTATTGGAATCCTTATTACTTCCGCTTAATCGGGAACAATTTCAGCAGCTTGCCAACTATGCCCAAGCCTATTGGAACAAGAATTTTACCTCAAAACCAGAATAAAACGGAGAAACGTCTTATATGATCCCCATATCTGTCTGTATGATATCCAAAAATGAAGAAGCAAATATTCACAAGTGTCTTACTCCTTTAAAAAAACTGGGCTTTGAACTTATAATTGCAGACACCGGCTCCACTGACCGTACAAAATCTTTGGCTGCTCAATATACAGAACATCTCTATGAATATAAGTGGGACAATGATTTTAGTGCTGCCAGAAATTTTTCAATTTCAAAAGCTT
Organism: Lachnospiraceae bacterium; assembly: GCA_014804245.1. Lineage (GTDB taxonomy): Bacteria > Bacillota > Clostridia > Lachnospirales > Lachnospiraceae > Suilimivivens. The sequence continues at coordinate 33,132 of JAAVAE010000022.1, forward strand.
CCAACGATTGGATTCTTATTGTTGATTTTGACGAATATCTAAAAGAGACTGATATCAGAAATTTGATTTCTTATATCAATTCCCATACCAGGGAAATCGGAACGGTTACACGCCATAGTCCTTGTAATCTGCTGTCCGGACAATCGTCTGTCATGACAGAGCAAGTAGCACGCCTCTTTAACAGAAAATATACGCGCTATCAAGGAATCATCCACGAACAGGCGCTTCCCATTGACGGTTCGTTACCGTTTTACCTGCCTGTGGCGATTTCTTTTTTTCATCACGGCTATGAGGAGGCTGAAAATCTCACTTTAAAAGCTGGTCGGAATCTTGAGCTTCTGTTTACGGCGCTTGACGCATCTCCCAATGACCCTTATCTGTTGTATCAGACAGGAAAATGTTATCAGATCCTGAAAGATTACCCTGCTGCCTGTAAATATTTTGATGCAGGTCTTTCTTGTAACATTAACCCTTCTCATGCTTATGTTCAGGATATGATAGAAGCCTATGGCTATTGTTTGCTTGAGATGAAAGAATATGAAACTGCTTTAGGTCTTTCAAATGTATATGACTTATTTGCATCCTGCACAGACTTTATCTTTCTTATGGGACTGATTTATATGAATAACGCTCTTTTTGAACAGGCAATTGTTGAATTTCAAAAGGCGGCATCCATGAATCCGGGAAAAACAGAAGGCATCAATAGCTATATGCCTAATTACAATATAGGTGTCATTTATGAATGTACAGGGCACATTTCAGAAGCAATCCGCTATTATCGGAAATGCCAAAGTTATTCCCCTGCCTTGAATCGCCTGACAACTCTTAGCAAACACTCGGACATGCAATAACTACATTTAACTTTTTCATAATAGCAAAATAAGGAAATGGAGATGACCATGAAAATACAATATTTGAACGGCGGGCTTGCAAACCAGGTATTCCAATATATTTTTGTCAGATATGCCCAGCTTTCCTCTCCGCAACAAGATACATGGTTTTTTGATGATTCTTTCTTTTTTACCAACCAAGTGCATAATGGATATGAATTAGAGCATGTATTCAAATTAAAACCGAATTTGCTAAGTCAGTATTTTGATTCTGATATCTGGAATCAACTGATTGAGAATAAGAAAGCCGGTTGCAGTATCCCGCAGTCTTTTAAGGAACTGGGCTTCGACATTATAATGATTGCTGAATTTGAAAACTATAGAGAGCATAACCCCTTTGATGGACAACTATACCGGATACCAGGCAATACTTTTGTTCCGGAAATCATAAAAGCAGATAATGAATTTGTTTATTATCACGGATATTGGCTCCATCCTAATTGGTTTAAAAGCTATCAAACTATTTTAAAAAAAGAACTTTCTTTTCCTCCTATTACGGACGAAAAAAACTGTTTTTACGCTAATCAGATTTTAAATTCCAAATCCGTCGCCGTACATATCCGACGCAGAGATTATGTAAAAATAGGGTGGGCCTCTGATTCTTCTTTTTATATGCAGAAAATAAAGGAAATCCTTGCCCATCATCCGGATGCTGCTTTTTATATTTTTTCAGATGACATTTCCTGGTGTAAAAAAAATTCTGATTCACTTGGGCTTCGGCTGCCTCAAAGCGTAACTTATATCGAGGGAAATTCTCATGGAAAAAATTATGTTGACCTACAGCTTATGAGCATGTGTCAGATTATGATCATCAACAGAAGTGCCTTTGGCTACCTCGCAATGCTTTTAAACGACAGACTCGACTATTTCTTTTTTGATGAATCTGGGCGATAAATATTCTAACGTAATTAGTAAAAAGGAGTTTTATGTTTAAAATTAGTATAATTATTCCTTGTTATAATGCTTCGCAGTACATTGACCGTTGCCTTACTTCTATCGTCAAACAGACTATAGGAGTAAACTCTTTACAGATTATCTGTGTTGATGATGCCTCTACAGATAACACATGGCACTGTCTACAGCAATGGGAACAACGCTATCCAAATAATATTATTCTTGTTCATCTTGATGAAAACAGCCGTCAAGGAACTGCCCGGAATATTGCTATACAATACGTTGAAGCTTCTTGGATTACCTTTATTGATGCTGATGATTGGATTGAAATTGATTTCTGTGAAATCATGCATTCTTTTGCAACTGGATTGGAGTGCGACATTGTCCGTTGTAATATGAAACGTGACTCGTCAAAATCACTAACCTACTTTCAAAATCGCGAAACGGATATTCCTAACCAATATCTAATTATAGATTCAATTGATAAACGAAAAAACTTTATGGTTAATCATATGCTTGGTCATACTGCCTGTGATAAGCTAGTCCGCACCTCTCTTTTGACTGACAATCAGATTTTATTTGCAGACCATCTTGCCTATGAAGAAATTCCTTGGCATTCTTTGCTCCATGCCTATGCTTCTAAGGTTTTTATTTTAGGCAGTAGTTTATATCATTATTATACTAATCCTAATTCGACCACATCAGTCCAAAATGCGGATTATCATGTAGATATTCTGACTTCAAGCCTGTTTGCATGGCAAACATGGAAAGACCACGACCTATTTTTAAATTATAAGAATGAACTGGAATACAACTTGATATTTTATGGATACCTGTTTTTCCTTAAAACGATATTTTCAAGTTCTAATCCTTCCTATTCTTTTTACCTGATGGCTAGGGAAATAATACTTGATCATATTCCAGACTATAGTCTTAATCCCTACATACTTAGACCCATGTCCCAAGCTGACCAATTACTTATTAACTTTTTAGACCAACGTATGGATTCCATGCAATTTGAGCAACTCTTTTACATGCCGGAAACACAATAAATTATTAATTTTACACTACACATAATTAAGGAAGGAATTATATGGCACATATAAGTATCATCATTCCCTGCTATAACGCTTCTCCCTATATTGATCGTTGCCTTACCTCTATCACAACACAGACAATTGGTATCGATTTTCTTAAAATCATCTGCATTGACGATGCTTCTACAGATGATACTTGGCAACGCCTTTCACAATGGGAACAACTTTACCCGGACAATATTCTATTAGTCCATTTTGATACAAGGGCAAAACAAGGTGCCGCTCGTAATGTTGGTATGCAATATGTCGATACCCCCTATGTATCTTACCTCGATGCTGATGACTGGATTGAACCTGATTACTTTAGTATTATGTATACTTACGCCACAAAATTTAGTTGTGAAGTTGTTTGTTGTTCCTTCGAGCGCGACTTTTCTACTGAACTTACATACTTGACAAACAGAGGCACCGAGAGGAGCACTCGTTTTCTCGTAATTGATTCAGATGAAAAAAGAAAATTTTTTCTTCATGTAAGAAGCATGGGCTATTCCGCATGGGGCAAATTGCTTCGCACTGATTTTTTAAATAGTCATGGAATTTATTTTCTCGAAAACATTGCCTATGAAGATAATTTCTGGAGTTCTCTGCTCCATTTGTATGCAGAACACGTCGTAATAGTAGAAGAAAAATTATACCATTACTTTGTAAATCCCAATTCTACTATTATGAAAGAAAATGCAGATTATCATACTGATTACATAACCGTATATCTACTCTTATGGAGAGAATGGATTAAACGAGGTTTCTATCCACATTTTAAACATGAATTAGAATACGACTATCTTTATTCTTTTTACTTTTGTTTTTTAAGGATCCTCATAGTACGCTATACGACCCCTTCATATTCCTTATTTTTATTATTGAAACAGCTTTTTTTAGAACGCGTACCCGATTATTGCACAAATCCATATATTGACGAGCATTTTAGTGATTTTCACAAATTAATGCTTCAGCCTTTATCAACACCAATCTGCAAAAAGGATTTCCTAATATTTGCTGAGCATGCAAAAGTATATTGGAAGATTCAAGCCCAAGAACAGTAGAACAGAAAGGTAATATATCAATGAAAGTATTATTTTTAGAATGGAACGGATATGGAAACAAGGATATGCTTAATGCATATAAGCATCTTGGTCATCAAGTTGCGACTTTTCCCTATTCCACTTTGCTTTGCCGCAGTGACCCCGATTATGAACGTTCCCTAACCAATGAAATCCACAAGCAGTCTCCTGATTATATTTTTACTTTTAATCACTATCCAGTAGTGGCAAAAGTATGTAATAACAAAGGCATTCCATATGTATCCTGGATTTATGATAGTCCATTTGTGCCGTTGTATTCCTACACGACTATTTTCCCATGTAACTTTATTTTTATTTTTGACAAAGACTTTTGCTTCGAATTTCAAAAAAATGGGATCAATACCGTTCATTATCTTCCAATGGCCGCTAATACCGACCGTTTAGATGCCATGGCAAACTATTCGGACTTTCAAAATTCTCCTTACGTCAACAAAACGGATATCTCTTTTGTAGGTTCTTTATATACAGAAGAAGCACGAAAGGGATTTTTTGACCGCTTTAAGAATATTACACCATATACCAGAGGTTATTTAGACGGCATTATGGCATCTCAAAAAAATGTATTTGGCTATAATTTTATTCAAGAGCTCTTAACACCTGATATTATGGCGGACTTACAGCATTCCTGCCCCGTCGAAAAAAATTATGATGGTGTTGAATCAGAAGAATATATTTATGCCCAATATTTTATTAACCGGCAGATAACTGCCACCGAACGCACTGAAATCATCCAGTATATCGCCCAATATTTTCCTATGGATTTATATACTTCCGCCAAAGGATTCCAACATCCTAATGTAATTCTTCATGAACCGATAGATTATTACAATATTGCGCCATATGTGTATAAGTCTTCCAAAATCAATTTGAATATGTCCTTGCGAAGCATCAAAAGCGGTATGCCCCTACGCGTATTTGATATTATGGGTGCCGGAGGTTTTTTACTGAGCAATTTCCAATCAGATTTTCTCGATTTTTTTACTCCTGGTGACGATTTTGCTTTTTATGACAGTCAAAAAGATTTAGTTGATAAAATTAACTATTATCTGCATAATGAAGCGGAGCGCCAACAGATGGCAATCTCTGCTCACAAGAAAATCCAGGCGCAACACACATTTATACACCGAATCAAAGAAATGGAATCTTATCTTCCATAAGAAAGGAGGCTATAATATGAAGCCTTTCTCAGTCTGCATGATTGCCAAAAATGAAGAAAAAAATATTGAACGCTGTCTGAAGAGTATTCAGGATTTTGATTGTGAAATTATTGTTGTTGACACCGGTTCTACAGATAAGACAAAGGAAATCGCCCAGCAATATGCCACGAAAGTATTGGAATTTGATTGGATCAATGACTTTAGCGCCGCACGCAATTTTTCAATTTCCAATGCCTCTTATGACTGGATTCTGATTTTGGACTGTGATGAGTGGGTCCAAGAAAGTAATTCGGAAGAATTTATGCAGCTTGCCCGCACTTACCCCACATACATTGGACGCCTGAAAAGAAAAAATCTCACTTACATGGATTCTGAAAAACAAGTTTATATTGATATGGTTGAGCGTTTTTTCAACAGACGCTACTATCATTATGAAGGTTCAATTCACGAACAAGTTACTCCTTCTTCCCCCCGGGACTTAATTGCATTTGATATCCCACTGACAATTCTCCACTCCGGCTATGTAGGGACAAAGGAGGAATTAGAAGATAAAAGAATTCGCAATATGACCTTGCTCATGCAAGAACTTGAAAGGAATCCTGATGACCCATACCTATATTTTCAAATTGGACAGGAATATTACTGCATGGATGATTATGAAAATGCCGCTTCCTATTATGGAAAAGTTCTTACCTATGACCTTCCTCCTACTATGGAATATCTCCGCATGACTGTACAGGCTTATGGAAACTGTCTGCTCCACCTTGACCGCATAGAAGAAGCACTGCAATACGAACAGATCTACGATACATTTGGTAATACACCTGATTTTATATTTCTCATGGGCCGTATTTACTATTTATCTGGTCAGCCTCTCAAGGCTTTAACAGAATTTATTAAAGCAACTTCCATGAACGACCCTCACGCAGAAGGTACAAACACATATCTCTCTTGGTACTACATTGCCCTTATTTATGAGCGAATGGGAGATGTGGAAACAGCTAAAAGTTTTTATCAAAAATGCGGTGACTTTGATGCTGCAAAAAAGCGACTGGCAAATCTTCTATAATATATTAAATGCATAGTTAAAAGGGAATGGATTTCTCCATTCCCTTTTGGTAGTTTACTGCAATGTTTATACTCTCACTGATTAGCCAAGTAAGGATAATACACCCTGGTTAGCCTGGTTAGCCTGTGCCAACATAGCCTGACCTGCCTGAGCAAGAATCTGGTTGTTGGAGTACTTAACCATCTCTGTTGCCATATCTGTATCACGGATAGCAGATTCAGCAGATGTTGTGTTCTCTACAACGTTGTTCAAGTTGTTAACTGTGTGCTCAAGTCTGTTCTGAGTAGCACCAAGTCTTGAACGCTGTTCTGATACGCACTGAAGAGCAGATTTAATACTGGAAACAGTCTTNGTAATGTTTTCNGTAACTTTNGAAGCATCCTCNCCNNNTTTCCATACCTGNANNGTNCCNTCACCNTTNCCNATNGCNCCNCCGCCAGCNATTGNATTANTNNCGCTGTTNGCAATGNNATNCCANTCCATAGCTNGAAATNGTAANNTTGATTCTGTTGTNAGNATCAACTTCTGCACCAACCTGAAGAGCTTTACCATCAGAGAACTCACCNTTCAACAGTTTCTGCTCATTGAATGTGGTTGTTGTNTGAACTCTGTCAATTTCAGATTTCAGCTGATCAAGTTCCTGCTGGATGTACTTTCTATCTACNGACTGTAATGTTTCATTACCAGCTTTGATAGCAAGTTCATTCATACGCTGTAACATGTCATGCACTTCACCAAGTGCACCTTCAGCTGTCTGTACTGCNGAGATACCNTCCTGTGCGTTAGCAACAGCCTGTGTAAGACCTCTGATCTGTCTTCTCATCTTTTCACTGATGGATAAGCCTGCTGCATCATCAGCTGCACGGTTNATCTTGTAACCGGATGATAACTTCTCTGTTGACTTAGCCTGTGTGCTAGNTGTGATTCCTAACATTCTGTTAGAGTTCATTGCTGTAAGATTGTGTTGTACTACCATAATTTATTCCTCCTTGAATTTAACGTCGCTTCCCTGCGTACGTTTGTTAATTTGTTCTGCAGTCTTGCTTTCGGATTCGTACGCATCCAAAAGCNGGACTGCTTGATGTTTGTAAGCAATTTGTTTTGCTTTACTTGTATATTATATCGGAGTCTTTCTCCAATACTTTATACCTTAANTTAAATTTTTTTATTTTTTTTGATCCATGAAATGCGACTGNGGAACATTTTTATTGTTCATGTTCTGATAATACCCATAAGCNGCCTTGGAATTTTTTCTGGANTGCCCCANATTCTGGCGTTCCATTTTAAAACATTTTTCAACCAATGCTTTATTGCGCGCTTCCTGTGCCTGAATNGCAACGCTCCTGTCNGTAATATCCGTGATAAGTCCCTGCATCCTTTTGATCTGCNCTGCNTATCGCTCTCTGTTCCCATCCAGTTCCTGCNTGACCTTCTCATAGAGAGATTCAAAGCCNTCATCNANACTGGTAAGTTCATTTATATACAGATCCTTTTCGTCTACTGTCTTATCAAATGCCTCCAAGTCAACAGGTTCTTTTTTCAAAANATCCGTCTGAACCTCATTGGCTGCATGGATACTTTTCAGCACCTCTATCTTTTTTTTCAGACTATCTTCCAGTATATTCAGATAATTCTCAATCATATGGCACCCTTCTCCCTGTTGATACGCATAACTTCCTTCCATGTATCACGCACNGANCGCAGATGCTCTAAAATCTCATTTAATATCTCNGTATCCTTTTTNACATTTGCCATAATCAGCCGCTGTGAGAGATAGGCATATATATTGTCAAATTCCTTNGCCACAGGATATTTCATATCCAGTGTCGCTCTTAAATGATCTATGATTTTCTGCACNTTGACNATATTANTATGTGCCTTGGGGATATCCTTTTCCTCTATTGCAACAATTGCAATATTACAGAATTTAATTGCTCCCTCATACAGCATCAGCGTCAGTTCCGCCGGAGATGCCGTTAAGACTTTACTGTTATTATACTGTGCATAAGCATTGGGTAAGGGCATGTCATGAGCCTCCTAATAAAGNAGTTACCGCACTGGCATTAGACTGCATCTTTGCCATTGCTGTTTCCATAGCAGAGAATTTCTTATACCACTTGTCTTCATATTCCTGTAGCTTCTTTTCTGCCTCGGCAATCTTGGTGGTATAGCCGTCATACTCTTCTTTCATCTTTTTGTCGTCATATACCTTGTAAACGCTGCTGAACTCTGTACCTTTCATAAGGTCGAACATCTTGTCNTACAGCNTCTGTGACAACTGGGTAAAGAAACCGACAACNGCATCAGGGTCTGAATTNATCATNGCCATCAGCTTGTTTGTTTCATTCTTGAATGCCTCGTCATCCTCGTCNCCNTANATGTGATATGCATTCTTCTCNTTATCAGCCGCNTTGAAGTATCCCATAGTNTCAATNCCNAAGTCNTACANGTACATTTTCTTTCCGCCCACTTCGAAACCGGACATCATGATTTCCTTCATTGCGCCNGNTACNGAACTTANAGTNGANTCTCTTCTTAAAAGNCNNTCTTTAATCTTTGATTCCCACTTTTCTATTTCGGATTCCGACATTGCTTCCTTTTCATCATCTGTAAGCGGCTCATAACCCTTCGCGCTTTCAGCATTGTACAGCTTATCCATTTCATTGATGAGTGCGCTGTACTCTTTGATGAAGTCTTTAATCATGTTGTAAATACCGCTGGTATCATTCTTGGTAGTCAGCGTAATCACTTCATTTGGAGCCGTCTCGCCGTTGCAGGTGATAGTAAGACCATTGATATCAAGCGTGTTGCTTTCGGAGAAATACTGCACTCCGTTTAATTCGATTTCAGCCCTTTGTCCTACCTGCTTGTTGGCGCCTGCGCTGCCTGTCATACTATCGAAATTAGTGTAAATTCTAGATGCTTCATCAAGCTTCTTAGTTACTTCATTTTTAACTTCGCCTTCCAGCTTAGTAGTTGCCGTGCCATCCTCATTTATATATGAGTCGATCACACCAATCCTGTCATCGTTCGCCTTAATGTCCTTTTGAAGATCTGCATAGCCATTAATGTAGGACATTTCTGCCTTATGATGATTCAATGTCGACTGTTCCTCGTCAGACAACGCCTCCTTCTCTTCTAATTTTTTAATTTCATCCTCTAGGAATGTCTTACGAGCAGCCCTCTCAGAATCATCTCCGAGATCGCACCCTGCGCTCTGCCCATACTCCTGATTATAAGCCTCTACGCACTCACTCACCCTGTCCTGCAGTTCTGTATTTTTCTCGGTAAGGCTGTTTCTTTCAGCAACAAACGCTGCCGCCCGTGCATCAATCCGAGACTGCTCCAAAGCTGTTCTATCAGCAACAGACATATTCGCATATTCTTCATATGCGTCTTTCGTCTTTTGATCATAAATCAAAATTCCCAGCTTATTTAGAGCCTTCGTTCCATCTTCATTAGAACCGATGATTGTAAAATCTGCATTCTCGCCTAACGCACTTGCGCCGATATAAAACCGCTGCTGACCAGCATCAAAATTGGCATTTACACCTGCTGATTTGAGCTGATTTACCAGAGAATTAATTGTAGTATTCTCGTCAATGGTAATCTCGGTCTTTTTACCGTTGGTGCTGACTTCAAACATGCTGCCTGCTTCTATCCCAAGGCTTTCAACAACTTTACTGCTGGAACTAAGTGCTTTTCCGTCAGTTCCCTTAATTGTCCCGCCGGTGAGATAGCCGGCTTTTGCAAGCTGATTAATCTTAAGACTCTGAACGCTGTCCATCGCGGTATCCTTTGTGATAACGCTGACAAGATTGCTGTTAGAGACGGTGGTCGTCTTTTTAGTAAAGGAGGACGTCCACCGAAGATTACTCAATGTTCCTGTGTACAGCTTGTAAATCTTTGAGTTCAAGTCTTTCCACGCGTCCTGTTTCCAGTTAAGCGTAGTTTGCTTTTTCTTTAAGCTGTCAACTTTAGTCTGCCTTGCAGCCACAAGCTGTTGAATGATACTTTCTGTATCCATGCCGGACATCATTCCGGTTACACGCATCGCCATATCGATACCCCCTATCTTCTTTCATCCACCAGAAGTCCTGCCAGCTCCCACGCCTTCGCAATCATATCAAGGGTCTTTTCCGGAGGAAGTTCCTTGATAACTTCCTTGGATTCCTTGTCAACAATCTTGATCATAACGCGGTTGGTAGCTTCATGGATTCCAAAAACAGCCTCAGAGTGAGACAAATTCTTGTTCAGATTTTCGACTGCTTTCTTGATTTGCTCCGTCGTAGCCTGCTGCTGTTCTCTTGCAGGACTGTTTTCGGAATTACTCTGGCTGTTTTGCTGTCCATCTTTTCGTCCAGCTTCTGCAACCTTTACAGTTGTTGCATCATATAAATTGTTCAACTCCTGCGTAGTAACATCCATGTTCTCTACTGTTTGTTTTGCTGCAGGTCTTACCTGCTGTGTGTTTTGTGCCTGATAAGTCATAGCACTGCTTAATGGTTCTATTGCCATTGTAATCACCTCCGTGTGATATAAATTTGTAAAACTATAGAGTTTCCCTGTCTTCTTAAGTATATATCGGAAAAAGAGGGAAAAAATTAATAGCAAAGTTCATTTTTTTGTAAAAAAAGAGCATCTGCTTTTGTTCAAAACAAATGCTCCCATTTCATATTTTATCCTAACAGATTTTTTAAAGCCTCCAGTCCATCCATGCTGACTGCTTCTTCATTTGCTTCCTGAATCTGTGTATAAACCTCTTTCCGGTAAATCGGAACTTCTTTTGGTGCGCTGATGCCCAGCTTTACCTGTTCCCCTTTGATTTCAAGCACTGTAATTTCTATATTGTTGTTAATAATAAGGGCCTCATTTTTCTTTCTGGATAAAGCTAACATTTATTCACCTGCTTTCTTTGCATTTAAAATATCATAAATGGGGAATTTCACTAAATAGCCTTCTCCCTCTATGATTACCTGACATGCTTTCTTTTCCGCCGCATTGATGATGATTGGTCCTCTTAAATTAACACTCATCTTCGTAAGGTCGCTTGGTACAGAAACGGTAACCATCACTAGGATTTCCTCCGGATCCATTTTTCCAAGCGGCTTAAGCAGCTCGTCATCCACCTCCGGATTGTAATCCGGTTTTACAAGAAGCGGATCCATGACAGGCATTGCAAACGCTGGTTCCTGTACCGACTGCAGCCAGTGAATCGCACCGATTCCTTTATCTTCATCATGTACAAGCGCAAAATCTACAAGTTCAGGAAACCCGATAATCCCCGATGGGAAATGGATGATTTTGTCATCTGCTATTTCAATTTCCCCAAATGCTTTCGTATCAATTTTCATACCCCACTCCTATCTGCGTGATGCCACGCTCATATTAAATGTAGTTCATCAAGGAAGTCTGCATAATCTTTCCGGTTGCCATGAGAGCTGCATTATAAGTGAGTTCTGTGCTGGTAAGCTGAACCGCTACTTCCGCAATATCTGCATCTTCATTTTCTGACTGCAATGTCCTAAAGGTCGTCCTCTGGTCCATAAGACGATTACTGATCAGGGAAAGACGTTGGCTTCTGGTTCCATTATCAGTTATTGCTACATTAGTATCGTCCAGATAGCCCTGCACTTTGGTAATGGTTCCTTCAAACATTTTATGGATTTTCTCACGGAGATAACTATATGCTTTGTCTGCCGCATCATATTTTTTCTTAACATCCTTATAATCGGCAGTTCCCTCTTCAAAGTCATCCAAAAGCACATCCATATCCTTCAAAATAGCATCCATTTCCTTTAAGTCCTGCAACGCCAATTCTAAATCATCAATATCTCTGTCAAGATTATGACTGAACACCTCGTCTGCAGTGGTATTAACCTGTATTTTCTGGTTATATCCCACATCATATTCAATAGTCTGGCGTTTCCCCTGATTGAGCAGGTATTCCTGATTATAATCAATTTTCTTTTCTGTATTATCATCATTTAAAGTGGTTGCCGTACATGCAAAATAGTGCTCAGGACGAAGATCGCCGTCTTTCCACTCATTTTTGGTGTAAGTGAACTTTATTTCTGTGTCTGTACCGCCCGCTGCCCTCACATCATCCTCAAGCTGCGCATAGGCAGCATCACTGAACAGTACTTCACCTGTTTCCGGAATAAAGACTATATCTTCCTCCCCATTCATGACCTTCAGATAAGGATCCTCAGACAGTGGCACTGTCTTTGCCTGCTTCGTATCCCCTCCTACCTCTATCGTCAAATCAGTGTCCAGATCTTTTGTTCCAGCCAGCCTGTCATAAGAAAGACGCATTCTGTGAATATCTGCATTTCTGATATCCTGTTCTACTATGCTGCTGTAATTCGCCTCTTGATAATTGCTTTTGTTCAATCCGTCCAGATTACCTATATCTGTGAAATTAACGGTGTCAAAATCCTTGATGGAATTTTGCTCTGTAATTTCATAACTCGGATAGCCATCCGGCTGTTCTTCGATTTCTTTCGTAAAAGACATAGTAGTGTCAGTACGATATCCTGTAAAGATATATCTTCCGGCATAATCCACATTTCCGGTAGAATAATATTCATTTTTGAGTGATTTAAGCTGTTCAATAACGATTTCCAGATCCTCCGGACCGTAATCCTTATTGGCCCCTTTGTTTGCCTGGGTAATCATGTCAGTCAGTACTGCGGTTATCGTTGTCAGGGACTTGCCTGTAACATCAAGCCAGCTTTCTGCATCCGGCGCATTCTTTTCATAGAATTGCGTCAATTCTGTGACATTGGTTCTAAGACGCAGTGCACGGATTGCTATAATCGGATCATCAGAAGGTCTTGTAATCTTCTTCTCGGTTGACATCATCGTGCTCAGCTTATCCTGCAGTATTTTATTATTATTGATATTATACAGAGAATTATTCTGCATAATCTTATTCGTCATTCTCATGCCTGTTGTCCTCCTTAAACGCCGGTACGTAAAATCAGCTGGTCATAAACCTCTGTTAAGGTCTGTATCATCCGGGATGCCAGATTGTAAGAATTCTGGAATTTAACGAGACTTACCGCTTCCTCATCTTCATCTACGCCGGAAATGGAATTTCTCTGGTTGTCAATGCTGTTTCGAAGTCCATTGTAGGTATTGAAAAAGGTATTTGCATTGCTGGCATTTAATGCCATATCCGACAGAAGCATCTCAAGCACCTGTCCTGCGGTACCATTCCTGAAACTAAATTTCTCTTTACTGCCAAGAAGAGAAATCAGTTCTTTAATCTTCCCGCATTCCTCCACACCCACATCTTTACTGCTTCTGGTTCCCAGAAGAGAAGCATCCGCAATAAGGGCTGAGTTAATCGTGAAATTCCCTGCAGTCAACTCATAATAGCCATTTGCCCCGGCTGCCGTTCCTGCTGCTAAAAAGTCCCCAGCTGTATATTCTTCTCCGGTTCCATCAAGTCCCGTAAAGAAGATACATCCCTCATTACCGTTAGCATCTATACCGCTTGTAAATATATTATTTACCGCCTCAGCAAACCCACGAATCCATTCATTCATCTGTTCCATGTAATATGGAATACCCTGATACTTGATTTCCGACTCTGTTTTGACATCTTTTCCTGCTTTTCCCGCATCGATTTTGGGAAGTCTGCCGTCATCTAATGTAAAGGTGTATGTATCAGTTCCGTCAAACTCCCAGCTGTCGTAATAGTAAAGCGTACTTCCAATGTTGATCACACCGCCTGTGGAGGATAAAGTACATCCCTGCATGCCCTGCACATCTTTGAGATACTGGTCGTCTACTTTAACCGATACCTTGTTGCCGCCCACATCTACAGATGCAACTGTTCCTCTAAAGTTAGCTCCATTATTGCCGTCCCGCAGCTGCGCAAGTCCTTTCAGCTTTCCTCCCATAGCAGCATTCTGAAGATTAAAATTATTTCCGTTTGCCCACGTAATACGATATAAGCCATCAGCGTCGCTCTGGTTCACTTTTTCATCGGCAGCCCTTGCAACGTAATTCAATGTATTATAGCTATTTCCATCCACCAGCGGCTGACCTCCGGCAATACGCACCAGATATCTGTGTCCTCCTGTTTCTATCTCGGGATGATAAATATCCGTAATAGGCATTTCTTCAACTTGAACATCCACATATTCTGACAGTTCGTCAATCAGAAGATCTCTCTGATCCCGTAATTCATTGGCTGCAGCGCCGGAAAGTTCAACTACATTAATCTGCTTATTTAAGGTTGCAATCTTCTGGGAAATAGAATTAATCTGATCCACACACTGCTTGATTTCCAGATTAATATCCTTCTGCAATTCCTGCAGATTTCCGTACATATTGTTAAAGTAGTCCGTAAGTGCCTTAGCAGATGCTATGAACTGCGCCTTGGAGGTATCACTGCTTGAATTCGTGGTAACAGACTGCAGGCAGGCACTAAATTGATTAAATATACTCTTAAAACCGCTGGTGCCATCGTCATTGAGATAGTCCTCTAAAATTTTCATATAATACTGTTTTGCATAATATTCACCATATTTGCTCTGATTATCCCAGTATTTCATATCATAGAAATTATCTCTGACACGCTCGATTGCAATCGTATCCACACCGGCTCCCGCACATCCATAAGTAGTAAATGTCCTAAGTGCAGGATTCGCCTGCTGGGTCACCTGCTGGCGGCTGTATCCTACGGTCTGCGAATTGGAGATATTATTTGCTGTGGTATTTAAAGCTGCATTGGAAGCCCGAAGCCCCGAACCTGCTATATATAATCCAAAAAATTGTGACGGCATTTAATTCACTTCCTTCCTCAACTTCCTAATGTATTGATGACGTGCTCCATCAGTTCACTGATTACATTGATGTAGCGGCTGGCTGCATTATAAGCATTCTGGAACATGATCATGTTACTTAACTCTTCGTCTGAAGAGACACCCAGAATCTGCTCTCTTGCGGCTGCTGTATTGTCCACAGTAATCTGCTGATTTTCACTAATACCGCTCAAAACATCACCTGTGGTTGCCACCTGTGATACCAGGTTATTATAAAAATTAATAAAATTCGTTGTTGTCTTAACATTTGGATTCAGCGTATGAGTTTCTTCCGTAAAAAGATTTTTAAGCGCATCCGCTGTTTCCTGGTCAATCTTACCATCCTCTTTCTTAAAGCCCAGCAGGGACGGTGCCTGTTTCACTTCCCCATTAATAATCAGATTTTCTACCGTAAAGGCATCATCATCTGTTTCTCCTGTCTTCGTGTTATAAATGGTATAAGGGTTTCCATTAGCATCGCGCAGATAAGTAGAATTAGGATTCTTGGCTGTTTCAGCATCAGCTGCATCCTTAAGAATCTTGTTGATTCCAATGGCAACATCATGCATCAACCTGTCAAACTCCGCCTGTATATTCATAACGATTGACTGTGAAATCTCCCTGTCATAAGTATCGGCATCCTCTAAATCCTTAAATGTAGCGCTCTTGTTTCCTCTTGCAAACATCATAGATTTAAGCGCACCAATATCCGTATTTCTGTCGGTAGAAATCGTCTGATTCATATTAAAAAGCTCCGCTCCTGTAATATCTACCGTTTCGATTCCGTTTACCGTCTTCGTCTCTGCAAGCTGCTTCCAATAAGGTATATAAAATCCTGTAACTTCATCTACGTAGAGTCCGATTTCATTAGCCGAATCTGATTTTACTAAATCCTTACCTTCAAATTTAATCAAAATATTTCCATCATAGTCAGACCTGCAATCTATATATCCCATCGCTGAAAGTTCATCTATCAGCTGGTTTCTTTCATCCTTTAAATCGTTTGCTTTTTCAATCTTCCCACCTTCAATTTTCAGGATTTCTTTGTTCAATTCTGCAATGCGCTTGGCATATGCATTAATCGTGTCGACCTCCTGACCAATATTATAATTAAGATTGGCCTGATATTCACACAGTCCTGTATATACTGCCTGCCCACGGGTCAGGAATTCATTGCAGCGTTGTACAAAAACGCCCTGATTGACAGAGTTTCCCGGATCCTTTGCCAATTCCTGCACTGCACTCCACAGATTCTCTATGGAATCGGCAAAGGCTTCTCCCTGCAATTCCTGCAAAAGATCTTCAACTTCCTCCACAGCCGATAAAGAAACGTCATAAAACGCGCTTCTTCCTGACTCTCTGCGGTATGTTTTATCAAGGAAATAATCTCTGACCTGTTTTACCTGAGAATAATTGACTCCAAGACCAATCTGCTGATAAGAAACAGCAGAGGCTGAAGTAGAAATGGTATTATATATACGGGTTCCCTGCTGCACCTGCTGCCTGGTATACCCAACCGTATCCATATTAGACATATTGTGCGCCGTAGTATTAAGCGCATTCTGCCCCATCTGTAATCCACTTACACCTACATATAAACTTCCAAATAAAGACATCTTATCACCTCTTTAACTTTCACAAGGATTACTGCTTAGCATCGAAGGCTGCCCCGCCTGCTCCCATATGGTCTCCTGTATTATAGGCTCCCTTATTATAATTTGCCGTTTCGGGGGCTGCTTTCATGGACTGCAGCATATTCATATCGAATTCCACCATCTCCAAAGCGTTTTGAATCAGAACCCGGTTCTGTCCGTTCACCCGCTTCACCTCATGGACGGCGGTGCTCAATCTGTCGTGTACTCTAGCCAGTTTCTGCTGCTCCTCCGGTCTTGTGCTTAGCATTTCGACCAGGTCTTTAAGCATGAGCATGTCAACATCCTTGTTAATTACGTTGGCGATATCTGAAAAAACTTCCTGTCTTTTTTGTTCCAGACGGTTAATCTTATTGACAACGATTTGTTCTTCATCCGTGATTTTGGCTAATTCTTCTAATTCGCCGGCTACAATGACCGGCGTTTTTTTCATGGATAGTCCAAGCAAGTTTTCGTATTCCTGGCTTTCCAAGTCTAAAACTTCAATCAGGTTTTCCATTAAACTTGCCACTTGGACTACCTCATTTCTTCGTATTTCTGCATCAACTTATCTGCAAAACTCTCTATACCCACCTCATAAGTTCCTGCATCTATTCTGGCTTTAATAGGAGCCGTCTTATCTTCCCTGATATCACCGCTGCCTGCCAGTGCCTGCTTTGCTGTCTGTATATCCTTACCGATACCGGATATCTGAAGCTTATCAGAAACGCCCGCTTTGCTTTGAGGCTGAGCCTTCGCTGTTTTCTTGGTATTGTATAGGCTCTGAACCTGTGTATATGCTTCTATACGCATCTGGATTCCTCCTTCCATGGATTTCCTTATAAGCATTTCTCATGCAATCATTTGCTACACTATTTGTATCGGATATTTTTGGAAAGACTTTAGAGAATAGGAAAATAAATTTTATTCTTTTTAAGAGAAAAAGCCCCCGAAGGGGCTTGCCTGTATCAATATACTATGTATTACTTTTCTGCCTTTACGTTTGGCCGTACCGCTACGCCGCGAGTCTGATCTCCCTGGGGATTGTTACCAAAAACATAATCATTTCCCGGCAGAATGGCATTTAAAAGGATGCCTGCAATTGCCGCAACAGCAAGCCCCGTCAGGGTAATAGCCGTTCCTCCAACGGTAAAAGTAAGGCCGTTGCTAAAGCCCAGGCCGCTTACCAGAATCACTGCTGCAATAATCAGATTTCTTGATTTCGTAAAATCCACTTTATTCTCCACAATGTTTCTTACACCTATCGCTGAAATCATTCCGTAAAGCATAAAGCTTACACCGCCGATAATTGCGGAGGGAATGGAGCCGATAATCTCCGCCATCTTGGGAATAAAACTCAGCACTAACGCATAGATGGCCGCCAGACGGATCACCTTGGGATCATACACCTTACTCAACTCAAGAACCCCTGTGTTTTCACCATAGGTGGTATTTGCAGGTCCTCCCACCAGGGCGGAGAAGGCAGTCGCAAGACCATCGCCAATCAGAGTTCTGTGAAGACCCGGGTCTTCAATAAAATTCTCTCCAACCGTTGCTGAAATGGCAGACATATCGCCGATATGCTCCATCATCGTTGCCAGCGCAATAGGAGCCATAACAAGAATTGCCGTCAAATCAAATTTGCAGAGCCTAAAAGGCGGCAGCCCCACCCAGCTTGCTGCCTGAACTCCTGCAAAGTTTAAAATGGCGCTGCCATCCGGGTTGGTAAAACCAAGAACATTTAAAACCAACGCCGCTGCGTAAGAAATAACCACGCCCATGAGTATCGGTATGATATTGAACATTCCCTTTCCCCATATGTTAAAAATAATGATCGTCCCCAGCGCGATGAGTGCAAGCAGCCAGTTGGTAGATGCATTGGAAACCGCTGAAGGCGCCAGGCTCAGTCCGATGCAGATAATAATCGGCCCTGTTACCACCGGGGGAAGAAATCTCATTACTTTCTTTACGCCAATCAGCTTAATGATCAATGCCAGTACCAGATATAAAAGTCCTGCCACCACAATGCCGCCGCATGCATAAGGAAGCTTTTCTCCCATAGTCATATTTGCAAAAATACCGGTATCTAACTGTGCTATCGTCTGAAAGCCGCCCAAAAATGCGAAAGAGGAACCTAAAAATGCAGGTACCTTCAACTTCGAGCACAAATGGAAAAACAAGGTCCCCAATCCCGCGCAGATTAAAGTTACCTGAATTGAAAGTCCTTCTCCTTCAAAGTAAACGTTTACTAAAATGGGTACTAAAATTGTTGCGCCAAACATGGCGAACATATGCTGCAATCCCAGAATCAGCATCTTGGGTACACCAAGCGTCCTGGCATCACGAATTGCTTCCTGCCGCTTATTCATCTCACATCTTCTCCTTTTATCCCTTATGTTTTATTATTATCATCTTTAATGAGTATAAAGATTCTTGTCTGCAATTACAAGATGAATTTTACTGCTTTGAGAAAGATATTTCATAAGGTTGACTTCACTATCAAGTTGCACTAAAATTTTAGATAATATGATAAAACACTCAGGAGGACAGATATGGAACAATTAGAAAACATGGATAATGTATTTATCTTGAACCACCCTCTGATTCAGCACAAGATTTCCCTCTTGCGCGACGAGAACACGGGTACCAACGAATTTCGTAAATTAATTGAAGAAATTGCCATGCTGATGGGATATGAAGCCCTCAGCGATCTTCCTGTGCAGGATGTGGAAATCAAGACTCCCATCGAAACCTGCATGACGCCCATGATTTCCGGTAAAAAGCTGGCAGTCGTACCGATTCTCCGTGCCGGTCTCGGCATGGTAAACGGCATCCTTGCCCTTGTCCCCTCTGCCAAAGTAGGGCACATCGGTCTATACCGGGATCCTGAAACACATGAGCCTCATGAATACTACTGCAAGCTGCCTGCACCAATCGACCAGCGTACCATCGTTGTGGTAGATCCTATGCTTGCCACTGGCGGCTCCGGAGCTGAGGCTGTTGACTTTATCAAGCAGCACGGAGGAAAACAGATTAAATTTATGTGTATCATTGCAGCTCCTGAGGGACTTAAAAGGCTGCGTGAGGCACATCCTGATATTCAGATCTATGTTGGACATCTTGACAGGTGCTTGAATGAACACGCTTATATCTGTCCCGGTCTTGGAGATGCAGGGGATCGGATTTTTGGAACGAAGTAAGATGCATAATTTTATTTTTTTCAAACACATAATGGATGCAGCAAAACCATCATAACTATTTTTCTTGTTATGATGGTTTTGTTACATTTTTCCTAAATTCCAAGTTATTCAGTAGATTCCCATAACCTTACCGTAATCTTCCTTCTTATCCCGCATAATCTCAAGCCCTTTGTTAAGCTCCTCAAGGGAACATCTATGGGTGATCAGTTCTGCCGGCTTGATTCGGTGATTCTCAAGCCGCTCCAGCACATAATGCCAATCATCCTTTTGCTCATGCGTAAATGATGAGTTCCACGTTCCCATCATCGTCAATTGATTCCTTAAAATTTTCCAATATGTTTCTTTTTCTAATCTCATATCGGAAGCAGGATTACCTACCAGCATGATTCGTCCTGCCGCACCAGTCAGTCTGACTGCCTGCTTTAATGTTTCATTCTTGCCGACACATTCAAAAAATACATCTACACCGGCGCTGTTTGTCCTCTTCATCAGCCACTCGTCCACATTCTGTGTTCTGCTATCACAATAGCACTCCTCCGGCAGTCCCATCTTCATAGCCGTCTTCTTTTGAAATTCCTTGTTCCCGATAGCCAGAATATTCTTTTTGCCTGACTCCATCAAAAACATGAGCAGGAATAGCCCAATTGTTCCCAGCCCGCATATGGCGATACTCTCTGATTCGGATGGTGCAATTTCCCTCATGGCATGAACGGCTACCGACATAGGCTCCATCATCGCTACCTCCGCATAATCAACATTCTCTGGCAGTCTGATTAGGTTTTTCTCCGGAACGGCAACATACTCCGCAAATGCTCCATTCCTGCGTGAGCCGAGATAACTGTATTGCCTGCACATTTCATATTGCCGGTTCTGACATGGTCCGCATGAATAACAGGGAATCAGCGGGAAAACACCTACCCGCTGATTCATCCATTCTGAACTGACATTCTTTCCTACTGCTGTTACCATTCCTGAAAACTCATGCCCCGGTATCAGCGGATAAGAATATGTCCCCGTATGAAATACTCTCGGGATGTCTGAACCGCAAATGCCCGCTGCTTTTACCTCTACTAACACTTCGTCCTCTTTTATAGCAGGACACTCTACTGTCTCCAATCTGAAATCATTTATATTATGTAGTACCCATGCCTTCATCCGAATCAAAACTCCCTTCTCCGACTATCTCCCTAAACCGCTCTAAATCTGCCATAGTCGTAATCTTAAAATTCCTTTCATCCCCCGGAATCATAGCAATATCCATTCCTGCCATGACAGCCGGTTCCGTCGATCCGTTTATCTGCATGATATTTTCCAAGGTCATTGTCTTATTTGCCTCATAATATTTCCCTAAGACAAAAAGTTCCGGTGCCTGCCCCGCATAAATCTGGCTGCGGTTCAAAAGGGAAGTAATTGTCTTGCCGTCCTTGCTTAAATAAACCGTATCCTTCATGGGCAATACCGGAATCACTCCATCATGACCTGTTACAGCCGTCAGACAATCCGTTATCTGCTGAGCCGGCAGCATCGGTCTTGCAGCATCATGAATCAAAACATAATCGGAGTCTGAAGCATATTCCCTGATATCTTCCAATCCATGAAGAATAGAGAGCTGCCTGTTTTCTCCCGGATCAGAAAAGCCTTTGAATTTGTTTGAGAGTTTTACATTATTCTGACTACTACCTTTACACTCCATACATTCCCCAATCGTATCACGCCACATTTTCTCCGCTACAATCTGAATTGCATCAATCTCAGGATGCGTGGCAAGACGTTCCATACACCATGATATGACTGATCTGCCGCCCACTTTTATATATTGTTTGGGAATATCGGTTCCCATCCGTCTTCCTGTTCCGCCGGACAAAATCAATGCTACGACCATACCTATATTCTCTCCATATTAAGTGTCAAAACCGCAGTTTCCTGATATTCTGCAAAGTCTCTCCATAAGGTTTATCTTTGCCGAAAAGAAGCGTCGTGCCGAGCACAAATCCCTTAACTCCTTTGGGCGCAAACTCCAGAATCTTGTCTGCGCTGCAGGCGCCATCCCAATAAATCTCAAAGTTCATATCTTCTTTCATAGAAAGCAGTTTCGTAATTTTCTTACCTACATAGGGAAGATACATCTGTCCCGCATTGCCGGGATTCACGGACATGACAAGAACCTTTTTCACAATCCGAAGCATCTCCATGACCGTCTCCACCGACGTGCCCGGATTGATTGCGATTCCCGGAATCATACCGGCATTTATGATATGTTGTAACGTTGTGGAAGGATGATACTCTGCCTCAGGATGAATATAGACTGTATCGCCTTTCCTCAGCGTATCTAAGAAAAGCTGAATTCTGTTGTTCGGATGCTCTATCATTAAATGTACATCAAGCGGCTTGGAAGTAGCTCCCGCTATGTATTTCATATCATTTAGCGACATAGCAAAATTAGGAACGTACCGCCCGTCCATGATATCAATATGGAAGGAATCAATTCCTCCCTCTTCCAGGCTTTTTACTTCTCTCTCTAAGTGACCGTAATCAGCACACATCATAGATGCTGTTAATTCAAATTCCATTTTTCCCATACCTTTCACTCAAACCTTATGTGATAAATCTGCACCCCGCATGAACAATATTAAGCTTCTCTTTATTGACCATAAAGTATAACGTTGCTAATGTTTCCCCCATATATCCTATGTACCGGTCATGCCTATCGCAGCCCTTTGGCACACTTAACTCTTCTGCCCTCTCCAGAAGCGGAAATAGCCAATGGCAATACTCTGACAACACTTCTTTTCTTGCCAACATGATATTGTAGTTATATAAATATCTCTGATTCAAAATCTCTGATAAGCGCTCTGAGTATGCTGGCTGTAGTTCTTCTATCGCTGTCACAAGTGCTTTCCAATCGCCTTCCGCAAGGTATCGTTCATGATGCACCTCAATATTAGGTTCATATGGCATCGGATACGGAAGAACCACATCCACATCATTATCTGATAATTTAAGAATATCATTCTCTGTTAATTCTAATATTCTACGATAATGTATCAGGCCAAAATATTCATTCTTGTCCGTTGACCTTTTCTGATTCAATCTATTTTTCCACATCCAATATAGTGCAGTGAGTTCCGAATAATTTACGTTCTTCTCTGAAATGTTTTCCCCATCACAATCAAGTATATTTGCCACCCTTTCATCGCATAGCGCAGCACCTACCTGAATTGGCGTGATCCACTCCGGCATATGATATGTAGAATCCAACTGCCTGTCCTTATAAAATTTTGCCATAAAAACATGCACTTCCGCCTTATTATATCCAATTGGTAAAGCAGATAGGGGAATGAACTCTTTGTTACTAACAAGATGATAGCCCATAAGCTCTGCCCATCTTTGAGAAGTCAGACGCACATGGCAAAATAAACCATGCTCATCTAAAGCTTTCTCTATTTCAGGCATTACATTTTCCGGAGTTGCAATTAAAATCTCTACCTCCTTCTTTTCATCACAAGAAAGAGCATTGGCATATGGCTCTAATTCCAATACTGGAACTCCCGAGAGTATCTCTGCATTTGCACCTCTTTGAGAAACCAGGAAACATGAGATTGTCCGCTGCGGATATATATTATTTATTGCCTCATAAGCACCAAGTGCTATGCCTTGCGCACCATATATTACTAATTCCATCTCACGTTACTCCCCATTTAAAAATTGTGGGGAAAACCATCTTATCTTTTTTTCTTCAATCCCCTCCGTTGTTAATTGCTTTTTGATTCCCATAGCAATTTGTTCATTAGTATTAGCAATAAAAATATAATCCCATTCTTCATTACGATCTTGAAATTCATCAAATGAAATAACCGGCAGTCCGTCCGACTGATAATATGTATAATTTCGATCCACCCATGAAACTACCATAATATTATGTCCTCTACAATATGAATGTAAACTTTGTCCCATTCCACCTGCTCCATATATAACAATCCTTTCTTGCGGTTCAATACCACCATATGGATATAGAAGCATTTTATTATCCCAATATGATAAATCCCTTAATACTAAAAGATAGTTCTGGTAAATTGCCAAATGTTGCATTAAAATATCATGGTTCTTAAATATATTTTTCAAATATGAAATCAAAATTTCAATGCCCTGCACCTCATTTTTCTTTTTCCTCTTTGTCAATGAATCAGCATGCTGAACATAATGATAGCAACATATATCTGTCACAACAATATTTCTGCTACGAAATATATATGAATATACAACTGCTGCGTCATCGCCAATTCCTATTCGCAGATCTAAACCTTTATGAACATCTCTTAGTAAATCAGCTTTAAACAATTTCGTCACTCCATGAGGTTGTATTCCATATTCAAAAAAACTCCCATAATATAGTATTTTCTCTAAAATATTTTGTGTTGAATATATTCCGCAGGGCAGCTTATTGGTTATAACAGTTGAGTCTTCTCCAATATCAAAATATAAGTCCGCCACTATCAAATCCGCCTTATTTTTAACCGCCGCCTTAACCATTTTTTCAAAATAATCCGGCTCAATCCAATCATCTGAATCTACCCAGATAATATACTCTCCTTTTGAAGCTTCTATTCCCCGTTTCCTTGCCGCTGTTGAACCATAGTTTGCTTGATGAATAACTTCTATCCTGGAATCAATCATGGCAAACCTATCACATATTTCTCCTGACAAATCAATAGATCCATCATCTATTAAAACAATCTGTACATTCTCATATGTTTGATTCATGATGCTATGCAGACATTTCTCAATATAACGCTCAACATTATAAATCGGAACAACAACGCTTAATAGTGGTTTCATGTAATGTATCCCTTCAGATTCCTTTCAAAAATATCCATTGTAAAATACTGATCATATAATTTTCTTGACATCTGTCCCAGGTTCCTAGCCTGCTCTAAATTATTTATAACCCATATAATCTTTTCCTGCAGGCCGTTAATATTTTCACTCTGAAACAGCAATGCATTCTTTTTATCCTGTAATAATCGCGAAATTCCTGCTCCGTCCGATACGATGGAAAATTTCCTATTCATACATGCCTCCGCAACAGCAACAGACATACTTTCCTGCCGAGAGCAACATACAACCCCATCTAAAGCCTCGTATATTTCTGGCATTTTTGAATTATCAATCTCTCCCATCCATTCTATACATTCATTTCGCTGTATGATACATGAGTAATGCTCGTCAAGACTGCCGGAACCAATTATCCAAACTCTGATTTTTGCTTTTATATCATCAGGAATGCCATCAATTGCATCAATCAAAATGTCCTGACCTTTACTATTAGAAATTCCGCCTATACATGCTAATATGATCTTCTCCTTGCTATTCACATTATTTCTTTTAAATCCATAATAATCTTTTAGTCCGAATAGTAATCTTCTAATCCGTATGTCCTTACCATATAAATCCCAAAGATTCTCGTCTACAAGTGAACTAACCGATAAAATCTGCACATTTGAGCTGGCAGCAATTCCTCTAAATACTCTGCTGCTGACGTCGCGGATTGATGATGCTTCATGTATCCACCACGTTGCCTTTACAGAAGTATTTTTAAAATAATCCGCGATGTAATACAGCCAGAGTGTATTGATCCATATCAAATAAGCTTTTCTAATCAACTCATCAAGGAGTTCATTTTCTGAAAGTATATCTTCACATATAATTATTGGAATGTCTGCTGTTAAATATTTGGCTCGCTGTATACCATCTTCCCTTGAAATAACTATTACATCATAATTATTTTCTTTCATAAGCAGTGCCGCTTGATACAATACATTTTGTGCTCCTGTAGATGTAAGCGAATGACTGAAAAGCACAATTAATTTATTATGAAATTTATTGATATTTCCATATATCATTGCTTCTTTTCGATTGAGCACAGTATAGGGTCTGTTTATATCAAAAATGATATTATCATCTATTCCCATTTGTATCAACTGCTCCCGCATATCAGCATGATAATAGCACATCAGAAAAATAATATCGTAATCTAAATAGAGGGCTTCCCTGGGCGGATATATTTTTTTTCCGTCAAGCAGTCTTCCCTGCTTCTTTTCATCATTATCCAGAAAGCCCACCATCTCTACGTCTGCCCGTATTCTATTTTTTAATTCCTGATAAATTTTGCCTGTCCCAAAAATCAATATTTTCATATCATTCACACCATAGTAAATCTGTACAATATATATTCCACTGCTCATAACTCTTCATAATGAATAGGGAAAAGATGTGCTCGAAGATAAAGCCCATGTATCGATCGCCTTTCCTGATAATATTATTACTTGCATAATAATGTTCAAGCTGTTCAGCTACCGAAAAGGCAAACTCACAGTATTCGTCAAATAACGCTCGCTTCAATAAACCAATATTGCAGGAAAAATAAAAGTAACCATTTTC
This sequence comes from Lachnospiraceae bacterium, assembly GCA_014804245.1. Classification (GTDB taxonomy): domain Bacteria; phylum Bacillota; class Clostridia; order Lachnospirales; family Lachnospiraceae; genus Suilimivivens. Next base: position 59,406 of record JAAVAE010000022.1, read on the forward strand.
ATAACGAGTAAGTATATCCGCATAACTTCTATCCATATTAATGATTATTTCTTTTGTTATTGCCCAATCAGCTATCGTCACTAAACTCCTATTTATAAATTCCAGATTGGTTAAGATGCCAAACTGCGGTATGGGCATTAAAATATCAATATTATTTCGATATATCTCTTCTATAATGAAATCATCAATTTTCATCCTTCTTCTGTAATGTTCAAGTCCAACATAATCCTGCCCATTCGTATTCTTCCATATCCAATACAATCCAGTACATTCACAATACTCTTGATTCTTTAAAGATATGTTCTCCCCCACATTATCCAGCAGACACCTTTTTCGTATCTGTGTCATTTCCGCACCCACTTGAATTACTTTTTTATATGAATCCTGTTTTTGTGCATCGGGATTCATGTTATCCAAGTGAGAAGTAACAATATAGATTTCAACGTTTCGCTTTCTATCAGAATTAATGGTATGACTGCCATAATTAATGAGTTCCATTATCCCATATTCTTTTTGAAATTCTTTTAATGTACAATGTTCACGAATCCGGGGAAATTGTCCTATATCCTCCAATCCATATATTCTAAAAATATTTCTTGCTTCTTGTAAATTCTTCAAGTATATACATGCAGGATCTTTCTTTTTTACATCTGCCTCTAATGCATATACCATTTGGTCCACATTGTACTGACTACATAACCATTTTTGTTGCCACCTCAACAGTTCCTTTTGCAATTGTGCATACATAAATAATATATTTTTCTCAAACTTTTCAAAACATCTCTGTCTGATTTGAAAAGGAATTTCTTGAATTGCAACAATTACTCCCACCTCTTCTTCAATGATTATTTCCGATAATTGGAATACCTGCTTGCCATAGCAATATGCATCATTCTCAAATTTATTACTCACAATAAATCCTACAATGTTCGCACCTGTATTATTTGTTAAATACAGAAACAAACTTTTGCCAACTTTTCCTGCGCCATATATATATATTTTTTTACATTTTTCTAAAAATACATTCAACTGTTTTAATTCACTCACTGGTATACCCTTCTATAATCAGATTCACGATATTCATATAATCCTTCTGACATTCCGATAACATACTTGTATCCTGCCTATCAGAACAGAAAACATCTTCCCATTTTCTTAACAAATCCATATCTTTAAACTCTGAGATATTTTCCTTGGCTTCCTCTGACAATCTTTTCCGCTTCTGGTCATCATTTAATAAGGCCACGATTTCTTCAGCCATTTTCTTCTTATCTCTTTGCGGAACGTCCACATATCCTTTTTTATGTCGGAATAATTCCAGATATGGCATGGAATAAGAGATAATAGGCACCCCAAAAAACATGGCTTCAGCAGCTACCATGGAAAATCCTTCATAACTTGATGTCACTATCATTACATCCGCTTCTTTATAAAAATCCGAAACCTCTCTATAATATCCTACAAAATTGACCGTATCTTGTAATTCCAGTTCCAACACTCTGCTTTTAATCAAATGCTCAATCTGGCTATTTTCAAATTTTCCGACAATCTGAAACTGAATATCCGGTATCAATTCCTTCACCAATGCTGCAATCTCGATGACATCTTGTATATTTTTCTGTTTTTTTTCCAATCTCCCTATCCATAAAACCTTTTTGGGATTTCTATGTTCATTCTGACACTGCTTATTTCCATCAGAATCTTGTACTACCGGATTAGGAATATAAAAGCTATTTGCACCTAAAATCCCCCAGAATTTTTTATCAACTTCTGATAAGCAGACCACCGCATCTGCATTCTGATACAAAGTTGTAAAGAAACTGATATTATTTAACGCAAATGCTCTAAAAATATTGTGTATCTCTATGACAAATCTGCACCCCAACAGCTTTGTTATTCTATTTAGATAAAAATTCCCTTCCCAATAAGATTGGTGGCTAATCAATATATCCACATCATACTTTTTTAATGCATCCGCAGCCTCCATGAACCATTGAAACATATTTCCCTGTCTTTTTCCATTTAAAACTACTCTAATGACACTTTCAGGTAATTCATAATCTTCGTAGGGATTAAATTCATCTACTAAAAAAATAACTTGATATCCCTTCTTTGCGAACATATCCATATGAAGTGAAACCACACGTTCCACACCGCCATTTACATATCTGGTATAATACAAGGCAATTGTTTTAATTGATTTCCTTTCCGTCCGCAATGGTTGTAAGTGCAACTTCTTTTCTACTTCTTGCGATTGTTGTATCTTATTTGAATATAGACTAAACAATATTGCAATGATTTCCTTCATTTCGCATCCATCACAAAAAGCATTTGACGCCAACCTATTTTCCAAAAACGCTTCCATCATCTTTTGTATTACTATTTTCCGAAAGAAAGTATCCTGCGTATTTCCTAAAATTTGTGTATATCCATCTATACAATCATTTTTTTCTGATAATTCAGGAATCCATTTGCTAATATTTTTTTCAATTAAAATATCCCGATATACAAAATCAAAAAAAGAATAATACTCTCCTCCTATCTGCTCTTCTATCTGCTTAATGATTGAAGCATCATTATATACCCCGATTATAATCGGCACATGATCTTTTTGTATTTTACTGGGGTGTATAACAGTCTCCTGATTATAATAAGTTCCTTGTTTAGAAGCATCATTGTCTATGTAACCGACAATTGAATAAAATGGCTCTTCCAAATAGTTGTTGACGTAGTCAATATGCTCCTTTACGAATCCTGCATATTCACCTGTTCCCCAAATCATTATCTGCATATTTTTTCTCCATTTGCTTTGCTGCCACAACCGGAAACTTTACGCATTCGCCTCCCCGGCACCTTGCACACATGCTTAAGAATCCTTTTTCAGAATATCCCATATTATATTCCAATAAAATTTTTCTTCCTATTTCTCCATCCGGCAATGAACAAAGATCCAAATAATCTTCTTTGCCAATTTCGTATTTCAAATTGTCAGATACCGTTCTTGCCATTACACAAAAATACAATTTCCCACACCGTATTTCTCTGCAAGGTGTCGAACACTTATCAAACTTCTTAACTAAACTATCCTCACCGCTTCTATCAATGTAATCAGTAAATCCATAATCCCACCATTCTTCCTCCACTTTCCCAAGGTAATATTCAATATCTGCGTCTTCTAACACTTGCACTAACCGCTCATACTGTGTTTTAAGTTTAGGGACAGATCTGGAATAATTAGAAATCCTAAAAAACAAGTCATACTTCCTGCATTCATCCAGCAAATCTGTTTTAGGAATAATCGTTCCATTTGTAGTGATGCTGAAAATCCCTATCTTATCTCTATATTTATTCCCTATATAGGAAACCGCCTCAGAAAGATTGGCATATAATAAAGGCTCCCCACCTATCAGAACAAATTCGTGTATATAATCAATGTGAGAGAAGAAAATATCTGCCGTCCGATAGATATCCGCTAATTGCATATCAGGTGAATTTATGTCTACCGCGTAACATCCATGAGCACAATTCTCACAGCGCAACGTACATCTTTCTGTCACACAAATTTGCGACAGATTCATCATAAGAATATTCCGTTCAAAGTACAAATATAATGGTAAATATTTACTCAAAAATTCTCCTGAACGAACATATAATACTCCACTCTGATCCAACTGCCTGCAAATATCATCTTCATTCTTCTTACTTGCCGCAATTATGACTAACCCATCCTTCTGATTTTCTAAATATCCTTCATACGAATATACTTTCTGATTGCAAAATCCGCTATCCTGCTTATTCTTGCTATTATCTATAAATCCAGAAAACAACCCAAATTTTGACAACGTAATATACAGTCCTCTTCCTATATCGCCAGCGCCAAAAATATAGATATGAAATTCATTTAATTTATAGTAAGAATGTTCGGTCAATTCATTTCCTTTATTTGTCCATTTCATGAATATTCTCCCTGATTTTCACTGAATTAATTCTTCAAGAGAAATTACCCTCATATCCGTGAGTTCACTTAACTCATCCCTAATTTCTTCAAAAAAAGTAATTGCTGTCACAACAATAGCATCTACCAAAGGCAACTCATCTTCTAAAGTATAAATCTCCATCTGTTCTTCTATGTAATTGTTCTGCGGATTACGATCTATTCCATATTTAATTTCTATTTCTGAACCCACTAATGCATTGAATATTACTTTTCCCAAATTGTCGCATCCATATATTGCTATTGTCTTAATATTCATCTTATCCAAAACTGCATCAATTTTCAATCCCCTTTGCTGAGCATGGATCAACATAAATAAAAATTGATACAATTCTGCGTTTTTATCTCTCTTTTTGCATCTCTCATTTTGATTTCGAGCACATGCTTCCGCATACATTTTGTATTTGCATTGTAATATTTTTTCCAAAAGCCCCTTATCATATATATTTTTCTGTTTATTGGCTACAATAATTTTATCTTTTATCTCTTCAATATATCTGCAATTATCGGGATCCTGCACATCTGCCAGACAAAACTTTGCCCATTCTAATAGCTTCTCATCAGATATATCAATCCCTAAGTTGTTTAAAATTAGTTTTCGGGTTTTATTCGCACAGCTTAATTGCTCTTCCTTTTTTTGTACTGAAACCTGTGCATCATGCATCCTATATTTCATTAGCACATCGTCAATATTCCCCAAATCAGCATATTGGCTAATCCTATATTCTATATTATAATCTTGGGCATATTTCAGGGATTCATCGTATTTTATATTATATTGATCTAAAATCGATTTTCGAATCATAAATGACGGGTGAAACATCACCGCATCAAATAGTAAATTAATATTCAAACGTTTAGAGTCCAATGTACTTTTGAGTATTCCAGCCTGTCTCCCAACTATTTGCATCCAGGTTCCTGCTAACCCTACTTCCGGATGTGATTCCATATAATTTACTTGCCTTTCTAATCTATGCGGTAATGCAACGTCATCTCCATCAATTCTTGCAATATAATTTCCCCGTGCTAAGGTCAGTGCTTTATTGAGATTCTTAGTCAGCCCCATGTTTTCATCATTTTTAAACAACTTTATTCTTAAATCATCATAACTCCTTATAATATTCCATGTGCTATCTGTAGATGCATCATCAATGATAATCAACTCCCAGTCTGCATATGTTTGTGCAATTATGCTTTCCAGCATTTCTGATATATATTTTTCACAGTTAAACACAGACGCAATAATTGTAACCATCTTTATACTCCCAAGATTTTATCTGATAGATTCTCTTTCCTTATATCAAGATCTATCCAATCTCCAAATATCCTGTCCCATTTATGCGGTTCGAAATGGACCCACCCACTATCATGATAAAAAGTCATTTCACCAAAATAGACTTGTCCATTTACTTCATAAAAATCGACTCTTACATGTGGAATATCCTTAGACAATTTTTGAGCCAATTCACACATCTCTTCATATTTTTTCGGTTTATGTGGAGGAACTGTAGCATTAGGATGCAGGCAAGTAAGATTTAAGTGGTTAAATTCTTCATCATAAAAATCATATCTGGTTTCTTCAAAGCCTTTATTTCGATCTGTCACAATAAACATGCATTTCATCTCACCATTAAACATAAAAAATTTATAATCCCGCAATTCTTCATCTATATCATCTTCCAAATATTTCTCTGCAATGATTCGCGGTTTTACATTTTTATAAGACCATTCTCTGCCAGACCAATAATAATTAATATGCAACCGGCGTTCTAATATTTCCCTGGCTTTTTCTTTATCAAAGCAATTCTTATCACGACATTTCACAATGCTTCCAGAATCATGTGTGCACTTTAATACAAACTGCTCTGGTAACTTTTCAAACTCTATATCATCAAATGTATCATATACTCCCAACGTAGGGACAACATATTCTTTGCCTACTTTTTCCTCAATGTATTTTTTTACCGCATATTTATCTACCATCTGTGTGTAAGCAGGATTCCTATCATACAGCTTGAGCCATTGAAGCTTCTCATGATATGTTTTGGGATTTTCAATGTTTAAGTCATATCCCATCTGTTTTTTAAAAACTTTTGAAAGAAATTCTACATCATCATAAAATGCGTGCCATCTTTTCTTGGTTTCATCATCAGCTTTATCCACCTCTTCCATTATCTGTGAAATATAGCAGTCTGACGCGTCCAGTATTACAATATCTTTGATATTATGGTTTCCCAACTGCTCTAAAATTTGTTTTTGATATTGAGCAGATACACATAAAAAAACAAGTATATCATCTTTATGCTCATACAAATATTGAATATCTTTAACAATAAGATCATCTTTAACATATGTACCTGTTGGAACATAATTATCACAATAAAAATCCACATGAAAACCGGCCGTTTTTATCACTTCATACGCTGTACCCTTTCCGATTTGTCCAGCGCCAAATATACATACTTCACCTTTCCATGAGCTTCTAAGATTTTCAAGTTCTGCACATGTTATCATCCTTTTACCTCCCTGCATCTTATCCATAGCACAATTGTCACCATATCAATGCTCTAAACCAAAGAGACTGTTTGAACACCTATCACCAATCCTCTACTTTAAAATCCATTAATATACCTCTTCAATTACTTCCCTTAAAGAAATAATAGGACAGTTAATCCTGCCTGTCATATCTTGTCTGATTTCTTCAAAATGACTCAACGCAGTCACCACTAATACATCCACCTCTTCCAATATATCGTCTGGCTGAAATACATTGAAAGATTCGGTATATACTCCATATTTATCTCTATCTACTCCATACAATACTTTTATATTTGTATTCTCTAATTCCCTATATAAGCACTCTGCCAATTGTTTGCAACCATATATAGCTACCGTACTGTACCCATGATTTTCAAAATATGTTTTTAAATTTTTGTTTTCTGTCTTTAACATAAGCCACTTCATCGAAATATCATGAATTTCTCTTTCCCATTCTATAGGAGTTTTTTCATCATTATTGTTTTCTATTCGGCATTGAATATCTGTAATTTTTTTTTGAAGTTTCTTTTTCTGAATTTCTTTCATTTCTTTATTCAAATTATTTTTCAATAATTCTAAACTTAATATAGCATTCTCTCTTTTCCTCGTAGCCGTTAACGACTCTTCGTGAATTCGATAATAGTATAGTTTTTCCCTTATATGTTGCATTTTAAATCCTGCTTCATATATTCTTACCCAATATTCATAATCTTCTGCCAAAAAAGCATCTTTATTATAATCTCCAATATGCTGATATACATTTCTTGTGTACATAAAACAAGCGCTAATAGGGTTACCCACATAAATATCATCAATTTCTCCATTGATGTAACCACATTGAGTCATGATTTTTCCTTTGCTATCAATAGGTATGATGTCCCCATATAAAAAGTCAAGCTCCCTATCCTTTTGAAAGCAATTGACCATCGTTTCCAACATGCAAGATTTCATACGATTATCATCACTTGTCCAAGTCAGTAAATTTCCAGATGTTTTCTTAAAACCTATATTTAATGACTGTGGAAGCCTTTGATTAGGATCGTTATCGATCAGCATAATCCGATCATCCTGGTTTACATATTTTAACGCTATTTCTCTAGTATTGTCTGTTGAACAATCATTAACTATAATCAATTCCCAATCTTGATAGGTTTGATTTATTATACTCTCAACTGACTCCCTCAGATATTTCTCTCCATTATATGTTGGAAGAACTATTGATACGCTCGGCATAATTTCTAACCACCTCTACAATCTTTTCACATGCATGTCCATCTCCATACGGATTTGCTGCATGAGCCATTTCTTTATAAACAATTTCATTTGTTAATAGTGCATATGCAGCTTCATATATCGTCTCTTCATCTGTCCCCACCAGTTTAAGAGTTCCTGCTTCCACACCTTCTGGCCGCTCTGTATTATTTCTCATGACCAAAACAGGTTTACCTAATGAGGGTGCCTCTTCTTGAACTCCTCCGCTATCTGTCATGACGAAATAACACCTTGCCATAAAATTATGAAAATCAAATACATCCAACGGTTCAATTAGCTTGATATGACCTTCATCACCTATAATTTCTTCTGCAATTTCTCTTACCTTGGGATTTTTGTGTATCGGGTATATAATTCTTACATCATCAAACTTTTTTGCAATTTTCACCAATGCCTTAAAAATATTCCGCATTGGTTCTCCTATACTTTCTCTACGATGTGCTGTTACAAGAATAACTCTATTACCTTCTGCTGATTTTAAATATTCGTTACTATAATCCGGTACTATTGTTGTTCTTAATGCATCAATTACGGTATTTCCAGTAACAAAAATATTACAATCATTTTTCCCCTCTTTCAGTAATTGTTCCTTCGCCTTTTCCGTAGGTGCAAAATAGAAATCTGAAACTAAATCCACCGCCTGCCTATTAAATTCTTCCGGAAAGGGGGACTGCATACAATATGTCCTAAGCCCAGCTTCTACGTGGCCAATTTTTATCTGACGATAAAACGCTGCAAGCGCAGCTGCAAACGAGGTAGATGTATCTCCATGAATCAATACCAAATCAGGCTTTTCTTTCTCATATATTTCATCCAAGCCACTTAGAACCAACGATGTAATATTTGAAAGGGACTGATTTTTCGTCATAATACTCAGATTGTAATCAGCCCTTATCCTAAATGTATCCATTACTTGTTCGAGCATTTCTTTATGCTGACCCGTAAGGCAGATTTTGCATTCTAATTCTTTATGCTTTTTGATCTCTAATATAAGAGGACACATCTTTACAGCCTCTGGTCGTGTTCCAAATACTACTACAATTTTCATATCCTACTTTACCTTACCACTCCACTTCTTCTTTACTACAAGATTTTTGTAATATAGTGCATCTAAAAAATACTTCACGGCCCAACTTATTTCTCCATTTGGAATATATGTATTTATTTCATTTGGGTTCTCCTCAGAAAGGTAACTTCCAAACCAGCCGCCTGTATCATTTTGAAGTTTACAGGCATATTCAAATGCCTTATTACCTCTTTCCAGTTCTCCAAGCCTAAACCATACAATTGCAAGTTGAAATAACCCTGTAGAGCACACCCAGTCCACATCTTTATATCCCGGAACAGCTCCTGATTCTTTCTGATATGCTTCTATATTTCTCATTGCTTCTCTAGCCAGATCTTCTCTGCCAATGTCAAGCATTGCTTCCATAACATATGCATAAAAGTGTGAAAGTAAATTAAAATGAAGAATTTCATCTTTTTTATTCGTTGTATAATACTCTGCAATTTTATCAGCTTTTTTAATATAATCGTCTCTTTTAAAAATAATACCTGCATCTTTTATTGGAGAAATACAATAAGTATGAATTAGTTCTGATGCCATTTTTCCATTTCCCCAAACTCCCTCTACCGGAGCAACCAGTCTTCCCTCTTCTGTCATTTGGTTCAATAGCCAATCGCATCCTTTCATAATGCAATTATCTACTTCTGCATACAAATCTCTAACTGCAATTAATCCTTTCAGCACCTGAGCCGTATCGAATACATATGGATTCTTATCTGCTGTGTCATACCATGCCCCATTCTCATGTTGAATGGTGCACAACCACTTTGCATAGGTAATCGCTAACTCTTTATATCCCCAGCGAATCAGTGCGGGAATATAATAACCTGTTACTTCCGGATATGATTTTCTGGAAATAGAACTATTTATTATTCCCTCATTTGGAATACTATTATCTTTAATCCACTGAATAGCCTTATTATATATTAAAGTGTAATTTGGCTTTGCTAATATTTTTTCCTTCGTTAATTTAAATCGTAAATCATTAATTAAAATATAATTTTCTATTTTATTTTCTTTTAACTGCAACTCTATCTCTTTTATGTAGTGTTCCGAAACCGCAATCACTATTTGCTGTTCCGGCAATAATGTTTCTTTCAAATCATTTATTCCTAACACTGTAAAACCATGAAAATCTATTTTGTATTTCTGTTCATCATTATCAATAAAGTAATCTATTTTTTCTTTTCCAATTAAACTAATCGCCTGCTCTCCTAAATTACCGGCCCCAAAAATTATGTATTTTCTCATTTTCCCTCACCTAATTTCATATCTCGTTTTGATTAAGATATCCCTCATCTATCAATCTGCCTACAATTTTTCTATACTCTGATTCAGCATTATCCTTTAATATCTTTAAATGATACTTATACTTTTCATTTGCATAAATCTTTATAGGAAAATTTTCAAACTCCAGCAATGATTTGCAATAGTCAATCCTTTGCGTATATTTTTCATTATTTATAAGATTTCTATAGCCATATTCATTAGGTCTGAAATATTGCTCTCGTCCCGATGCAGATAACAAATACATATCTTCATCAAAATCGATACCAATAAATCCTTCATATTGCGAATAAATCCCCCTCGGAATAAATCTATCTACAAACGTATGCGCGTATCCCGGCGGCTGCTGTATATATGTAAAATCACTAATATATGTTTGCAGGTTATCGATATTATCTTCATAAATATCTAAAAGTATATTGGGTTCTTCATTGGCTTGTATCTTTCCCTTAACATGTTTTTTTCCAGCCCCAGCAGCAATAAAAGCTATAGATATATCATCTTTCGAACATCTGGGCATGTCTCTTTTAAAACCACTTCCGTAATTATAACTTCCTTCCACATCCAATCCATGATCGCCTAAAATAATATTTTTAACACCAGCCCTGTCGAAGAATCTGAAATACCATTTTAGTTCCTGATCCACATACTTTATTGCATGAGTGTTTTGCTCCATTAACTCTTCATATGGCATATTACAATCAACGTCTTTCAATTTTTTAGAATATCCCACACTGCCAAATGAGGAATGAACCTCCGCTGACGAATGCAATACAATAAAATGATTTTGAGGTCTCTGCTCCAGTAAGCATAATCCTTCAAATAATATTCTTGTTATTCCGTTATGATAATATACATTATTCCTGTTATCATTAATATCTTCAAACTCATTCATCAAGTGCTTGTTAGCGGTTGCCAGTGAAAATTGCATTTTTTTCTCAATCATTTTTAGCAATTCCGATTCACCATGATGAATCATCTCACCATTTAAATCTATATCAAACACATTTCTTCCTGTAAACATGGTATTCAATGCATAATGTGTACATGGATATTGCGCTGTCAATCCGCTAATCCTTATTCCATTTTGAGCAACAGAATCTAAAAACTGCATTTCATCAATATTTTTATCTTTTAATGAATCAACAATATGTAAAACCATAGTATCTTTATATTCTATATGTTCCATTGTATCCAGAAGACACTGTTCGATTTCTTCCATCGCTTTTAAATAAGGTGAACCGTCAAACTTTTTCTGATATATTTCAATATATTTTTGTGCTGAAAAGAAATCTCGTATTACAAATAATCCATATAAAAGAGTCCTAAAAGCCGTTTCATTTTCGTAATTTTGTTCTTTTAATCCATGCTCAAGTTTGTTTATAAATTGATAGTTAAAAATCCCCTCTGCCCGCTTAATATCGAAATCAGTAAACGGTCTGCCATGCGTATTGGGATACATGCTTTTAAGAAAATGTACAATGTCAATTATTTTGTTAAATTTGTCTAGTCTTAACTGATTATATAATTGATTACTGAATTTGGGGGTACATACCAATATCGCATCATCAGCACACGTTTCTTTCCAATCATCATATGTCTTAATGCAGACATTGTGATAACTTATTTCTGTAGATTTATTGTCAATTAGACATTTGATCTTAACATTTTCATCCAACAACATATCAGCTATTTCTTTACCGAAGATACCAGCAGGATAGATAGCTATTTCTGATCCAGGATACTGATTTTTTACCAGAAGAGTTAAGCGTTTTTTAAATAAATCTTTCGCTTCGCTTACCGCGTAAAATAGGTTTCCTTCTTTAAATATCGCATCTATTTTATTATGCATAATTATCTGGTCTATTTTCTGTCGTATCATGTCATTACCTCAGGATTAGATTAATTTTATTTTCAATTACCAACTATACTTTGTATATTCCAACGGTTTATTCACTTGCCCGGCAACCGGAACATAATATTCTTCATTTTCCCATTGTTCTCTTGAATCTCCATTACACCATGAACATACACTTGGCATTGGCTCAGTATTAGACAGATAAATCTCCAGCTTATCTTTTATATCATGATCATAAATATCCAAGCAACCATCTTCCGTTTTAGGAACTGCTTTCAACGCATGTGCTGATTTCAAAAAACTACACAAGAAAAACTTTCCATTACTCACCACGCGACATCTAGTCGAACAGTTTGCCCTACAAGATAATAATTCTTGTTTTGACATTATTGTTGCATTCTTTTTTAATTGTTGAACATAAACAAAATGATGCATCCCCAAAACAATATATTTAATATTATACTCAAAAAACTTTCTTACTAATTCATTTATATTTCTACTATTATCTCTATAATTTGATATTTCGACCACAACATTACTGCTAGACAGGACATTCAATAAATTGTCATTAGGTACAATTGTTCCGTTTGTCACTATTTTGACTGTACCAACTTTCGATTCTGTATTTTTGTTTTCCAGAATACCCGCTACAATTTTATCTAACTCCTTATTCATGAACGGCTCGCCGCCCATAATCAAAATATCATCTGTCCAATCAATCAGATCCAACATTCTATCATAATCCCTTAAGACTATCCCTGTAGAAATATCTTCCGCAGCAGTAAAATACTGCATCATGGCGGCACAATGCTCACACCTCAAAGAACATTTATTTGTTACATTTATTTCTAATCTTTTTAATAAAATATGAACTTTTCCTTCTTTATCCCTATATGATTCTTTCCTGTTCCCTCCAGAAAAGTCTTCAAATGAAATATTTTCATTCTCTGGAATCATATTCATTATTTCATTCCACTTTCGCATTTTCTTAATTCTAGCCACCCCGTATCCTAAGTCATCCGCCAGCCATTTATCTGGTTTTAATTCAGAATACCTAAATTCATCTACATATGTTGCAGCCTCATATTCCGATATTTTACTACTAAATTTTTCATCTTTATACTTATAAATACTGTTCTTATTAAAACCCAGATTTAAATATTTTTCTTTAAGTTCCAATTCATATTTTTCTACGTCTGTACAAATTATCACTCTCATTCTTCCGGAATAGTACCCATTGCATATATACGTATCACAATATTTTTCCCCCCACAAATTCGGATTAGAATCAAACCACAGAAAATCTGTGTCTTGATATTCATTCATTTTCCTTAATTGATGATACAAAATTACACTATTCAAATTAAACGGGGTTAAAACAATCATATCTTTCATGAAAAATCTCCCTCCTTATTTCTAATCCTTCAAAAAAATCCTATCGCTTAATTCTTCCTTATAGTTATCATAAAAGATCTGTTCAGGCAAAAGTCCAAATCCTAACATTCTTTCTTCTATTTTCTTCTCATACGCCTTACTGCCAATAATTATATTAAGATTATCTCTACTTCTTATTTCGTCATGACTCAGGCAACGTTTCCCATCTATAAAAGCATTCCAGTTTTTCTCATCATTATCGCCTAAATAGTCACATTTCAGACCACATTTTATTAATGACTCCATTCTTTCTTTGGATTGTTTTCCGGTTCCATAAAAAACATTTACTTTTTCCTCATCTAAAAGCTTATCGTTTAGTTCAAAAATCTTTTTCATATCATACTTTCTCCACGATTTTTTTCTCAATTAACTGATATATATTCTGTGCAATGATTGCATTTCCAAACTCATTTACATGCGCCTCATCATTGAACACATCTTCATCATCAAAGATGCCCGAAAAATCATGCAAAAAAGGATATTCCGCTTTATTCAATTCTTGCATTTTATCTCTTAATAAAATTTCCTTCTCAAAATCTTTCCTATATATATCGGGATGCCTTCCATTACGTGTTCCATTTAAAAAAATTTCTTTTTCTCTGATATTCCATTTCTTTCCACCAAGCATTCCCTGCAATATAGCATAAAAAGGAATATGGAACGCTGTACATATACCATACATCATTTTTTCACAGGCAAGCCACCATTCGAAGACACTCCAGTCATTGATTTCTCCCATAAAAATCCCCTTACGATTCAAAGATTTGCTTTTGGATGAAACTGCAGACCAATATACCGCTCTATGGTAATTACTTGCGAATTTCTTATCATCCTCATAATATACATCATTAACTCCACTATAAGAAATCACCATATCTGGATTTCTAAGCAATAAGTCTCTTTCCAGCTTCAATAATTCCTGAGACGCCGTATAGCTACTAACGCCGGCACATATAACCGTTACATTGTACCCCCCCTCTTTACATATTTTATATAGTATTTCTGACCACGATGCAAACGGATATAACTGCGCATCTGTAGTGCTTCCTCCCAATGTAATTATTTTAAAAGAGTCCTCTGAATTGTCCCCAAAAATTCTGACACCATAATATGGACAATCATCCAACTTAAATGTATGTCCCAGTTGCGCATCCAAATACCATTTAATAGGATAATGATCAATCAAAGAATCTACCCGTCTATAATGAATGACTTCCTTTAAACCTATTTCCTGTAGTTTGCGTTCACATCTTGCATAATCCGATTCCGTGATAATAACCAATATTTCATCCGGTGTTTCATACATAAGTTCATACACATTCTTTACATCATTCTCTTCAGAATCGCTATCAGAAACAAAATAGGAAACCGTCACATCACATAAACCAAGTTTTCTTTCCAGAGCACGGCCTGTATTATTATTTCCATAAATAATTATTTTGCGGTCTTGGGCCTCTCGTATGGCCAGCCACAGTGTATATCTGCTGATATCCATATTAATTATCCTCTATCTTCAAGTATTCTCTATAATCATCTACATATATAGAATCCTCTGGCAGGCCTATATCCAATAAGCAGGTCAGGACATCTATACTGGAGATGTCCAACAGCACAATAGGATTATTCAACATTTTAATTTTTTCCAGACTAACACATGGTTTATTCATAATTTTTGCACCATAATAAGTGCTATCCATATCGCAAAAGCATTTCACATAGACATCATGATTCAGCAATCCTCCGAACAATAATAACGCTTCCGGTGTAGTTCCATAAATAACCACGTCTCCATCATGCTGTCTTATTTCAGAATTTAATTGAAATATTTTTTCCATTGGGGCTCCCTTTAAAATTGATAAATATAATCCGGTATTGTATTGCTTTGTTCATCATCTGTCAATTCTTCAGACTTTTCCAAAATTTCATCAGCAGGTTTATTTTTCATAATTGCAACTGTCATCGGTGTAACATATTCTTTATTCTCTTCTCCGAGTTCTGACAGTAACCTGCTCCTAAAATCTTCGGGGATATCATATAAATACTCTTCTACATATTCTTTCTTATCATATTTTTTCCAAGTAGATATAATATTTTTATCAACATTTTCCCGTTTTAGCTTTTTCTGTTTTGCAATTTTATATACAGTCTGCATCTCCCGCGTCCACATAGCCGTACTCCTTTTATTTTCTCTATTCTAAATTTATACTATGACGTTACTCCCATTCTGAAAATTAATTGCTTAGTCCAATTCGTACTCATTTCTCCAAGAATCATCATTCCAAGGCTCCTGTTCCTCTTTATAAAATATAAGGTTATTGATTACCAATACATCCATTTCCGTCCGCATAAAACATTTATAAGCATCCTCTGGTGTGCACACTATTGGTTCTCCTCTGACATTAAAAGAGGTGTTAATAATCACTCCGCACCCTGTCAACTTCTCAAATTCTTTGAGTATCCCATAATACTGCTTATTTCTTTCTTGTGAAACGCTCTGAATTCTTGCACTATAATCAACATGCGTAATTGCTGGTAATTCAGAACGTTTCTGATTTACTATAGGTAATAAATTATCATGATTATTCCTCAATTCATCCTGAAGAACAAAGTCTTTACACAATTCCTTTTTGACCGGCGCACACAACAGCATATACGGACTTTCACAATCAATCTCAAAATAGTCTGAAAGCCTTTCTTCTAATACACTAGGTGCAAATGGGCGGAAAGACTCGCGGTACTTTATCTTTAAATTCAGTTTAGACTGCATACTCTCAGACCTCGGGTCTGCAATAATGCTCCTGTTTCCAAGCGCCCGTGGTCCAAACTCCATACGTCCCCGATGTATGCCTATTACCTTTTCATCATTAAGCAGCAATGCAATCTGCTTGTTTGCCTCTGCTTCTGTAAAAACATGATACTTCGCATCATATTTTTTCAGTGCAGCCGCCACATCATCATCCGTATATTCCGGTCCTAAATAGCTGCCTTGCATACTGTCTGTGCTGCGCACATTTCTTTCTTTTTTATATATCTGATAATATGTCAACAGAGCCGCTCCCAATGCTCCACCTGCATCTCCTGCTGCTGGCTGGATCCATATATTTTTGAATATTTTTTCACGTTGTATCACGCCATTGGCAACACAATTCAAAGCCACACCGCCTGCCAGAACAAGGTTGTCAATCTTCTCTCCGCAAACGACCTTTGCGTGTTTTACAATCAAAAGCATAATCTCTTCTACAACTGACTGAACCGACGCTGCTAAATCCATTTCACGCTTTGTAATCTCCGCTTCTGGCTTTCTTCGTTCCCCTCCAAACAACTCCGCAAAATTCTGATTTGTCATGGTTCTACCATTTTGATAATCGAAATATTTCATGTTCAACTTATAAGAACCATCGGGAAAAATCTGGATAATTTCTTTTTTGATCAAATCCGCATATTTCGGCTCTCCATAGGGGGCCAGTCCCATCAATTTATAATCACCGGAGTTTACTTTAAATCCACAAAAAAAGGTAAATGCAGAGTAAAGCAATCCAATAGAATCCGGATAATCTATTTTCTCTATTATTTCAATATTCTCTTTCCTGCCCACTCCTATTGTCGTTGTTGCCCATTCGCCAACACCATCTACGGTGATAATGACCGACTCTTCAAATGGCGACGGATAAAACGCAGACGCGGCATGTGAAGCATGATGTTGTGCAACAAAAAACTTACATGAAAAGTCCCCGCTTAATTTATGCCACCACATTTTCCCTTTGGTAAGACCCTCGAACGACATTTTCATTAGATCTGAAGGTTCATCGATATTCTGCATATTGCATAAGAACCTGTCCATTGTCATAAAAGGATTGTCATAATATACAATGGCCTCTAAATCGTCATTACCTATAGCCGCCTGTTCCATACAATATTTCATTGCATTGTATGGCATGCGCAAATCATGCTTTTTTCTACTAAATCGTTCCTCCTGTGCTGCTGCTATAATTTCTCCATCACGAATGAGTGCTGCTGCCGAATCATGATACAATGCTGATATCCCCATTATGTACATTGAAATTTCCTCCTATATAATTAGTTTGGCTTAACAGCTTATTTCCAATTCATGCTATTTTTTTGATATATTTGATTGTGTAAATAAAAAAAATCCTGCTGTAATATATTTTGAGGGAATTTATTCTTTTCTATTTCGTTCTTTCCCAACTCAGCTACTAGACGATTTTTATACTCTTCGTCATCTATCAGTTCAATTCTATCATTAATAATTTCATAGAATATTTCTTCTCCTGTTTCAAGATTGATATACATGTATTTTTTATTCATACATCCTGACGCACCAATGGCTAAATAATAGTTTTTACTCTTCACTCCTACATCAAGCCATTCTCGATCATAACCAGGAACCAATTCCAATGGAATTACTTTTTTGTACTGTAGTATATTATCAAACTCTTTCCCCTGTACCATACACAATAAGATATCTACAAATTGATTAGATGAAACAAGATGATCGTTGGTACCCATTTGCATTCCCTTTTTATAAATCAACAGCTCTGGAGAAATGAGCTTTTTGCTCCATTGTGCCGCTTTATTTTCGTGCATACTAGGACAAATTGCATAAGCATATTCCATATCTATATCAATACCATGATCCCCCATAATAATCTGAACTATATTATCGCAATTGTTTAGCAGCTCTGTATAAAAATGTAGTATATCATCTGTATATTTTACAGCCACGTCAAAATATGCCCGATGGCTTTTTCTCATATCTGTAACTTGATTATATTCCATAAACATTGTAATCGGTGTTAAATGACGTGGATGAATCGTGGTGTCAGTATGCATTACCACTAATTGGGATTCCGCATCTTCAATCAATTCGCAAATTCCATTAAAAAGGATTTCAGAAATAACAGTATTTTCATACTTTTTATTTTCATACTTACTAATATTCCTAAAATTTTTAATATGTTTACTATTCTGTGTCATGTATTTTATGTTGATACGATTCTCTTTCAAATATGAAAGCAACTCGCTGTCTGTGAACTGAATTGACTTATTTCTATATGTCTGATTTTCAAATGGCTTCCATCCCGTAAACATCGCAGTCACGAATTCTCTTGTTGACGGACAATCGTTTCTATATTCTGTAAATTCTAACGCTTTTTTCTTCCATTCACATAAATGAGGCATATCTGCCGCAACATATTTAGACAATGCATCTACTAAAAAAATTAAATAACTATCCCTTTTTCTTGCTTCTAATTGCCCTTTCACCTTTTCAATAAATGCTTTTACTTCTAATAAAAGTGATTGATATTTTTCTTTATCCCTATATCCCTTATTAATATACTGCAATATTTCTTTTTCAAGGCTGATCCAATCATAAATACAAAAATATCCAGCAATCAATTTCTGTGATATGAAACATTTAAGTTCTTCATCTGATGTAATCTGCCTCTCTATCAATTTATCAGAAAACCATCTATACTTATTTTCTCCAACAAAGTGTACAATATCTCTAGGCCTATCAATTTTAATTCGTTTATACAAAATCTCATAAGGCTCTATACATTGTATACTTTCAAAATTTTTAGTAACGCTTTGTCTAATTTCCTCCCTATAATTAAATGAAGATATCCATATCAATTCAACATCATAATTTATCAGATCTCTTTCCTTAATAATTGGAATTGAAGTTTTTATATAAGCATTACCATTATCTATAATGCATGCAATTTTATATTCTTCATTCCACCTTGTTAATAGCTTTAACAAAGTTTTTGTATTCTCGCCCCCACCATATAGAGCAACTCTTCTTTTCCCCTTTGTGTACTTTTCCCAAATACCTGCATACTCCTCTATTACACGCAACTCCCCTATACCTTTATCGAGTTCGTATTTTTCTTTGATGTCATTATATAAATCTAAGATTTTCATTTTATTTCCCTGCCTGTCTTCACATTTATAACATTAATTAAGTTTCTTCGAGAACCATTTTTATATAATTATCCAGAGAAAAACCTTTGCTGCTGTCTTCATCAAGTATTGCATGCATTCTTAAATATTGTTTCATATTTAAAACATTCTGAGGAATATTTATAGACAATTGCGTGATTTGCCTATTACTTTTTGTGTAAACAAACATTTCAGAATAAGGAAAATCACAAAATAACACCGTTTCACTATCTATCTCTGATTTATATGGAATTACACTGCTATTTTTCACAAACGCTTTAGGCAGATTTATTTTTACTATTTTATCCGGTTTTTTTTTCGACAAGATTAGGACGTTTTTCCTGTCCCCCATAAATACATCTATGGATTCCTTATTAACTACTAAATAAAGTATACTGTCTTCCTTTTCACACCAGCTGTTCAAATCTACAATCTGTTCAATCTCATTTTTCTGTTTATTAAAAATAATAATTTCATTATTTTTTGTAGATATGTATATCAAGTTTTCATCAACATTAATATGACTAAGTTTTGCGCCTTCCTTTTCTATACAGAAAAAATGATACTTTTCGTTTTCCAAATCAAACTCAAAAATTCCCGGAAATGCAGTACATATTGTATACAGTCTATTATTATGAAAAATCATTTCTGGCGTAAACATCACTTCAGCATCATATGAAGCTTTTATACGATATGCATTTATCCAATTATCTAAAATCTTGCTCTCCAGTGTATCACAGTCAAACTTAAGTATTCCACAATAATTATATCCAAATGCATATATTTGGCTTCCAATTAGTTTTGCTTCAAAGAAAAAAGCGTGCTTAATCTTTGCCCTATTCATTTGCGGAATTTTTATGTACTTGATATTAGATGTTTTCTCATCCACGACTATGAAATCAGTCGAGTGCCATGGTATGCATATTATTTTTTCTTTCCATTTTATAACTTTTCTATATGTACATTTTTGAGTTACCGGCATATTCGAAAAATATGCTATTATCTCTAATTCATTGTCTGCAATACGTTGTTTTACCAAACAGTTACAATTGCCCGGTACATAGTATTTATAATCTCCTTCGGTTAAACAATCAATATAGATAAAATGGCTTTTCATTTTTCTGTTTCCTTCCATATTCATTATTTTACTTTCAGACATAAATTATGATTGCGCCCTACAGATTCTTCATAGGCAAGAATTTCATAACCAGCTTCTTTCACTAACTCTTCCAGTTCCATTTTTGAATATTGATACATATGCTCTCCATCGTTTAAATTATATCTTTCATATTCTTCCATCGTTGAAAAAACAGGCATATCCTTATAGGAATCATAAATACACATATGCCCCCAGTTCGGTGTGGTAAGATACAACAGACCACCTGGTTTTAAATATTGCTTTATTTTTTTTAAAGCAGGCACCGGATTGCAGATAAAATGCTCTAAAACTTCCGTCATAATAATCTTTGAATACAATCTCTTTAGTGGCTCGTTCACATTCTCAATATAACCATAGTAAAGTTCTCCCAAACGTCTGTGATCTGATATCTCATCAAACATTTCACTATTTTCCCAACTGTCAGATTCCCCATAATTCAGCCAGTCAATCTTTACACTTTTATTTGCATTTCTAATTATATTAGAAAGCATTCCCCCCCGCCCCAATTTCTAAGACTTCATCTTCATCATCAATAGAAGATAACAGCCATTTTGCAGCTGGATGCCAAAATCTGACACTACATATAGAGTACCATATTTGTCCTAGTGGTCTTCCCTTATAATAATATGGCTTTATTGGCATTGAGTAATGTTCCGCGATTTGCTCTGCACTCTTCTGTGTCAATTGATTAAATGTATTGTCAGAATCAATATAATCAAAGGTTTCACAGCAAATACTGTAATCATGAATTCCATTTGCTTCTAATTGAACTCTAACTGCATTGAGAGAATGCTCCTTAACGCAAATCACAAAATGAACTTGTTTTCCAAAATAATAAGACGGCTGAACCACTTCAACTTTGCCAACTTTTTTTCCTTGCTTCCACGGATCATTATCTGCATACCCCATAAAACTCAGATCCATCTTTTTAAGTTCTAATTTAGCAAGCTGCATCATTATTCCAACCCCAAAACAAATCAGATTATACTTTTTTAACTCCTCAATTGTATGACTGCTAAAAAGATATAAGCTGGTTGGCGAATTGCCCATATAGTATTGTTCTTCGCTAAGACGATATAATTTCATGATAATTTTCTCCTCCCTAGAGCGTGCTCTCGAAAACTCATCCCCTTGTTTTATAAGGCTTCAGAAATTTCCGAAATCACATTTTCACCTCTATTTTTTACATTCATTTTGTAACATTGATACTTTTCACAAGCCTGTTTTTCATAGACTTTCCAAGACTATACTCTGAGAGTACTCTTGGCAATAACCTGTCAATTCACCACTTCCAAATATATAAAATGGCTTTTCATTTTTCTTCTCCCCTTTTTATCGACACTCAGAATATACTTCAAGGCATGGCTGATATCTTTCTAATATAATTTCAACCTGCTCTTCCGGTGTCTTCTCACCAGAATTATCCAGAACCAAATCAGGATGTTTGGGCGCTTCAAAGTCTAAATTAATTCCCATAACATTATCTCTTTTTCCCGCTGTCGCAGCAGAATACAGTCCTTTTTGATCACGCCGGATCAATTCATTAATATCAACTTCTAAATATATTTCAATATAATTTTCTATATTTTCCCGATTCCAAGCCCGCACTTCATCAAACATACATATTGTGCAAATTACCACGATTATTCCTTGCGCACTGAGCATCTTACACAACTCAGCATATTTATATCCAAGATTCTTTCTCCCTTCAAGGGTATAGTCTACCGATTTAAATACTTCCCGCAAATTATCTCCGTCAAGCAATACGATATTATTTTTTTCTCTCTTAATGGATTCATACAAGAGGGTCCCAACAGTAGTTTTTCCTGCTCCCGATAAGCCTGTTATCCAAAATACCTTTCCTTCATTCATATGTTATTCCTCATAAACATTAATTTGTTATCAATTGGTGAAATCGTTGGTCTCCCCAAATCATCACGTGCACCAATCGAACATTTAATTTCTATCATACTCAGTTCATTTCTTGTTTTTACTTTCCATAATATTTTATCTAAATCTTCCTCATTGTCAACTGAGATAACATTTATATATCCACACGCCCTTGCTGCATCTACTATATTCATTTTGCCAGCAACAGTTGGCATACCGCCTACCGACTCATGAGCTTCATTATTTATTACAATATGCACCATATTAGCCGGAGCAGCAGCACCAATCACAGCCATGGCGCCCATATGCATCAACATGGCACCATCACCATCTATACACCAGACTTTTTTGTTTGGCTCTTGCAACGCAACCCCCAATGCAATAGAGGAACTATGTCCCATAGAGCCTACTGTCAGGAAATCTCTATCATGCCCCTGACCATTTTCCTCTCTAATTTCAAATAATTCTCTGCTGGCTTTTCCTGTAGTAGAAACGATCAAATCCTGCCCGGCCACATTCACAATATGCTTTATTACTTCTTCACGTTTCATGGCGTAACTATTTCTATATACCGCTTTATTGTCATAATCAAGCGCATCTTTCTTTATAACAAATGCCACATCATGTCCTTCAGATAATTTATCGTTAAAACGCTTCATGACATCTTCCAGTTCCATTTCTGTTGTATCCTTATCGACAACAAAATAATCAACGCCCATTACATCAAGCAATCTTAATGTAATCTCTCCCTGATAAATATGCTGCGGCTCATCATGTACTCCTGGTTCTCCCCGCCATCCAACCACAAAAACACATGGAATCCCATAAACTTTTTCATTCATAAGCGAGGCTAAAGGATTTATAATATTTCCTTCACCGGAATTCTGCATAAACACAACTGGTATTTTCCCTGTGGCGAGATGATATCCCGCTGCTATTCCCACACAATTTCCCTCATTAGCAGCAATAATATAATGTTTAGGATCAATACCGTAAGTATTCATTAAATATCCGCACAGACTCTTTAACTGGGAATCAGGTACTCCCACATAAAAATCTGAATTTAATATCTCCACAAATTTTTCTACTTTCATTTTTACTCCAAAATTTCATGATAAAGATTATTTATTTCAAGTGTATCAAGTTTTATTGGAAAGTTTTTCAATCTCTCAATATTAACCGATGCTTCGAGAATCAGATAGTCAACTTCATCCGCCCGCGGATTTTCCAAATTCATCTCTGCCAGGATAAATTGAAAATAAGTCATTGTTTCTTTTAACTCTTCCACATTTTTCTTTAAGTCATCAATACCATGTTTATATTGTATTCTGTCATAATCTGTACATCGCCCGGCATAATTAATTAAATAATGCCAGAGCTTTGATACACATAATGCTGCTGCGTGCCCATGAGCGATACCGTATAGACTGGTAAGCTTATAGCACATTGCATGACCGGCTGTCGTCTTTGTTATATTTATTGCTTTTCCAGCATAGTTTGCTGCCAAGAGCATTTTTTCATTACCCTCTGGATGATTATCTAAATATTGCTTCCAGTATTGCCTTATCAACTTAAAAACTCTTTTACTGTACTCCTTACTCTCCTCAGACGCTCCAACAGACCAATAAGACTCTATTGCATGACAATACGCATCAAGGGCTGTAGCCTTTCTCTGATAAATCGGAAGAGAATCTAGAAGTTCAGGAAGAAAAAGAACTCTATCAGGTAAAAGGCAATTGCTCTCAACAGAACGCTTCTCTCCATCGTAATAAAGCACTGCGAATCGTGTTTCTTCACTTCCCGAACCAGCGGTCGTTGGTATCGCAATAAGCGGCACATCACTTTCTATTTGAATCGAAGCAAAACCAGCACCACAAGGATGATTTGCAAATGCTTTTATACACTTAGCCACATCAATCGCGCTTCCTCCGCCAACAGCAATTATAATCCCACATTGATTATCATTGAAGACCTTTATCCCCGCACACACCTCTTCATATTTGGGATTTGCGCTATATCCTGAAAAAATGCTAATCCTACACTCCATCTCCTCAAGCTTGTCTTTTATATTGAAAAACAAATCTTGATTTTTGAAAGAACTTCCGCATACGAATAATATCTTTTCGCAATTTACATCTTTTACATAATTAAATAGCGCATCTATATTTTCAAGATATCTACCTATCATACATCCTCCGGTATCAATCTTATAATATCATCAAAGGGCATGCAAAGTTCATCACACTCCTGCGCTCTATGATTTTTCAGAATCATTTTTGCAGCATTCTGCATTGCTGGAAACGCTGATCTCGTAAGCTGGTTAGCATAAATAACAATATTTGCCCCCCTTTGTTTCAATTCCTCTTCAGTAATGCTGTTAAATGATGTCGGAACAACAACAATCGGAATCTCACTATTTTTCTTTCTAAACTCATCTATAAATTCAAGTATTTCATCTGGCGACTTTTTTCTGCTATGTATCATAATGGCATCCGCACCCGCCTTAACATATGCATGGGCTCTCAATAAAGCATCCTGCATTCCTTGCTCAAGTATCAAACTCTCAATCCTTGCACAAATCATGAAGTCCTTGGTTCTCTGTGCCTTCTTCCCAGCAGATATTTTCTTAGAAAAGTTTTCTATGCTGTCCTGTGTCTGAACCACCTCATTACCAAATAAAGAATTCTTCTTTAATCCAGTTTTATCCTCTATGATTACCATAGACACACCAATACGTTCCAGTGAACGAACCGTATATACAAAATGCTCAGTCAGCCCGCCGGTATCGCCATCAAATATAATTGGTTTTGTTGTAACTTCGCATATATCATCAATTGTGCGGAAACGAGAAGTAATATCCACAACTTCAATATCCGGTTTCCCCTTAGCCGTTGAATCGCAAAGTGAACTTACCCACATCGCATCAAACTGTTTCGCACCACCTTTTTCCTCTACTACAGTCTTTTCCACGATAAGTCCGGTTAATCCGCTATGCGCTTCCATGGCTGTAACCAAACCCTTTATTGATAATAGTTTTTTTAATCTTGAACGCCTGATATCAGGTGTAGATAGTTCTTCTCTCGCTCTTCGCTCTAACTCAATATATTTTTCATCATTTGAATATGGATATTCGACCAATTTTCCGCCATATACAGCTAATGTCTCCACAACTTCGTCACGTATTGTTTTTTGAATTCCTTCTTTCCAATCATCACCATGTACCACAATATCTGGTTTATATTTCTGCAAATTATCTTTATAGCTAAGTGTTTTTTGCTCAACAACTTTGTATACACCCACTATATTTTCAAACATTGCTTTTCGTTCGGCAAACGGAAGAAGCGGAAATCTTTTGTAGCTGGCAACAACTTCATCCGATAGGACTCCTACAATTAGTTTCCCTAAATGCTGTGCTTTTTTTATAATAGCAATATGACCACTATGAATCATATCTGTCGAAAAGCTCATATACACGATTCTATTTTCAACTTTCTGCAACTTGACTGATACAGAACTCAAATCATCTATATTGTCAATTTCATTACATAATCGATCCTTTATATCTAATGGTCTCATATTGCAAAAAGCCGAAATATCATTAAAAGCATTTTCGGCATAACAATTTATATTTCCATTTTCGCAATACTTGATAATATTCTTAAGCCAGACTTCCCAATCCTTTTTAAGTATTTTATATAATGGCTGTGCCGCATATGCATTATCGAAAAATTCCACGCCAATATATGTAATTTTATTATCTTTTATTACTGCCTTAAAATCTTTTTGTGGCAATGGCAGTGTTGTACTGATTGTCATGCAGCTTTCCGGGGATTCAATGACCGAATCAAGCACTGTGCTTTCATACACCAAATCGCCATGCATGAGAATAATATCATCATCTAAATATTCCCTAGCACAATATATCGAATAAATATAGTTTGTTTCTTCATATAACGGATTCTTGACAAACCTAATTTGAAGCGGCAAATCTAATTTTTGACAATACTCCATTAAGACTTCATCAAAAAAACCTGTTGTAATAATCACTTCGTTAATTCCAATATCAATGAGTTGATTTAACTGACGTGATAAAATAGTCTCTTTGTATGAAATTTCTGTCATACACTTAGGGTGATCATTTGTCGCCTCTCCCATGCGTGTCCCCATACCCGAATTCAATATAAGCGCTTTCATAAAGCATCCCTCACTCATACATTATTATTCATTTCTTACTTCTTCCACGCGTTGTATCATCACTGGCATCCCGGCTTTTTGACACAGCTGTACTACACTGCTCTGATCTCCATAATACGCATCGCTTATAGCAATCGCCCTGCCAAGATCAGCAGTGTCATCATATATTCCCCATCCATCTTCTATATATTTTTTGACAAGCTTGTCATACTCTATCCATAGTCGTGGCCGCATGCTTGCTACTGTAGCTTTTATCAGTGGATGTGGTCTCCATAACAATACTACTTTGTCCTTATTTTCCTTAAAGGCACGGAATACATTCTTCATCTTATCCAGCATCTTATCGCTATGTTCTAATAGTGCCCCAACACTGTTATTATACATAATTACTTTCTTCCATGTACCATCAGGCTTCCGAATAATCGTCAACCATTCCTCCGGAATTTCCACATCTTCCTTTTTGATATTTGCTACTTTATCGAACTTTGGCGAACCTGTTCCAAATATTTTATCTTCCCAGATTTTTCTAGTATGCTCCCCCGCCTCTTTTGAAAGGACATCTATATATACCTGTCTCATGTTTTCTGACTGTACTATTACTTTATCAGCATTTATCACTCCAGGAACCATCACGAAATGAGCCACCGTCTCCACTGCTGACTGATCATTTGGATCCACCTCTGTAAGAACAAAGTATGGTATATACACCAGCTTATCTGTATATTGTTTTAAATTAGAAGAATAGAAATAAGGCTCTACACTAGTAATAATATTAGAAGCATCATATGGGTTGTGGATGTATATTTCATCCGGTCTCCGCTCTTCAAAATTATAGTCACCATACCATATCACCGGGACGTCCTTCGGATACTCCTTGCCTTCGTAATGTTTTTCGCGAAGGCTTCCATCCGGATTTCTATCATAATACGGAATTGGTATGACATATGCATCGCAGTCCGGATCTGCATCTACTGCTCTCCAAACACTTTCCAAACTATCCCACATACTTGCCTTATAGGGCAAAAATACCACTTCTTTTCTAATATGGATGTCATTTTTAACACTGTTTTCTATTTTTATAAGTACATCATTTAATTGATTGATTGTTTTATCAGGATATATCGCACCAACTGTAGTACTTATGATTTCTTCATGTATGGCAAATACAGTTTCGCAATATTGCTCAAGCAAGGATACAGTAACAAAGCCTTCCCCCTCCGAAGTTTCTATAAGATTACCGATATTAATTGCAGCTTCCTGACATTGAATCAGCAAATCGTCTGCCAGCTGAACTGTTTTATTATCCAAATATGATTTTATTTCGTCATGAGCCTCGGATAATGCGCATAGCATCTCCAGGATTTGTTCCCTATGCTGTCTTCTCATGGTTTACTCCCTTTGTTTATGCCATATTTATCCCATCTTACAGCCAAAGTCCCGCCGCAAGCAGCCACTTGGCTCGTTGCTCATGGGAATAAAAAACCAAGAATAAAAATTGATGTCATAATTTCCTAGAATCATCGATTTTTATTCTTGGTTTTATCCTCCATGATAATTAACCCGACCTTCCTTGTCTCTCTGTTTCGCACAATATTTTACCACGTTGTTAATATCGGCAGATTGAAGCAATAACTTTACACACCTTCTCCGATATTACTCCATTCTACTCTTTTACTTCACTGCGTACATCATTCCCATACCTACACGTTTGCCCTGAGCAAATATCTTATAGCTATATTTCTCCAAAATAGATATCAACTTTGTTGAATCTCCGTGATACTCCATCATAATTACATCAATTCTTTCAAAACATTTTGACCTGTCAAGCGAATCAAATATCTGGAATTCAGCACCTTCCGTATCGATTTTTAGAATGAATTTTTCCTGATGTTTATCCAAAATTTTTTTAACGATTTCCCCTGCATCTCGACATACGATTTCTGTCCAACGTTTGCTTTGATCAGTAGAAAAAATAGTTCTCCAGCCAGTCTGCTCTGATGATACTGCCACTTTTTTCGTTATATTCTCATCCGAAAGAGCAATGTTCTCCGCTATTATTTTGCTTTTTATTTCGTCAGAATTCAGGGCAATATTCGCCCGCCCCTGCTCATATGTATCTTGAAACGCTTCATAACTATATACTTTTTTAACATTAGACATATTTGCAAAATACAAAGATGCAATAGCAACATTCATCCCCATATCGATGACCACACAATCCTGTTCTAGAAGTTTAAATCGATAAGAATGTCTGCACAGCACCTCATATACAATATCAAAATCAGTCAGATAGCGTTCACAAACAGTAATACCATCAATCGTAGATATGTATCCGCGCTTATCGTCCGTAGCAGTATAATTCCACGAAGTTCCCGCATCTATACGATTCAAAAACTGGATATGATCAGAGGGAATTCCTACTTCGATAAGCTTTTGAAAAATCTGATTTCCAATTATGTAGTCTGTGCAGATGAAGATAATATCATACTCTACGTTTTTAAATTCTTCAGGTAACAGTACTGGCATTCCTTCATATAAATGTCCGTTATGTGAAGTTGCATTGTTCTCATAACTGTCCGCATAAGCTACAATCTCTAAATCTTTCGGGAGTTTGGATCTGTTTTGCTTGTAATAATGTCCTGTTCCATAAATAATTGCTTTTCTCATTTATGCTTTCTCCTTATCTTGACTCAAACCAATATACTTTTATAAATAATACCTATATGCCACAAAAAATATAATCCCGACAACATTCATATTCTGGTAAAAATCCGCAATATTTTACCACTTTGTTGTTATCGGCAGATTAAGCAGATAACTTTACACATCTCATCCATCTATAATACTTTTATAACGCATACAATACTGTTTCTGTAGTGCTGTCAGAGTAGTGTCGAAAGTATAGATTATAATCTGATCTCATTTCTAAAATTAATCTCGGCAGTTCCCAGATATCCTCCGCTTTATGATAAACGCAAATAGCCAGCTTAGGCTTGTACCTTGCAATTGTATCTCTTGCACCCTCTAATGCCTTATACTCTGCCCCTTCTATATCCATTTTGACAAAGGACACAGGTCTTCCGTTCAGCATCTCATCCAGCGACATGACTTCCACCTTTACCACATTATTCTCTTCTTCCCCAGCAATATGGGAATTGGCAGTACCATTTGCAGCAAAGGAAAGTTCCTTGCTTTCATCCCACAATCCCTTACCAATAATTTCATAATTATCAATATCCCTTGATGCAAAATTTCTCTTAAGCTTTTCTATATTTTTCTCATCCGGCTCGAAGCAGTATATTTTCCCATATTTTCCTTTACACTGTTCAACAAATCTTACCGAAGACATCCCGTCACAGCTTCCTCCATCAACGAAGATCTCATTCTCTTCATAAGTCAAATATGGAAGGTCAAAGTATTGCTTTCCTTCCGTCGCATCATACCATGCCGTTCCGTCAATAATATTCTCTTCAACAACTTCTAACGTCAATAGCTGTTTACGCATTTCGCTCCAAAACGCTTTGGATGGAAGCACAATCTTTTCCCCTGAATATTTATCCAGAAAATCCTTTACCTTCAATACCGGGAGTTCCATACACGTGTCTGACTTTGGTGAATTATCAATAAATCCTCCCCATGCCTGCGCTCCCCCGATTTTGTAACATAGCATTTTCCCATATGCGCCTGTCCCAAATATATAAGGCTTTTCTTTCATACTTAAAATTTGCTCCTTTAAAGCAATCCACTTTTCATTTGACTCGGCATTCCGCCGAAAGTCTTCGATCATCCAGTCGAGTTGGGATAGATCCCCAGTCATGCTGTACAATAATCTGGAACAGAAAATTTTTCTTGATAGTTCATCTGAAATCGCTTCATAAATCTTTTTAATGTTCCTTTGTTCAATCATTTTCTTTATCCTTCCTGCCATTTTTTTATTGCCGGAACACGCATAATCGGCACTGCTGTTTCATGCTTTCCGATGCAAAAATCATCTAACTGCTTCGTAATCAGAAATGCGCTTGTCACCTTAGATTTTTCGTTCCTGCATAATTCCACAATTGCATCCGCTGGGCATAAGCATCGTCATCGGACAACACAAGTTCCGCCTTATTCATTTTAACAAGTGCCGTGAGTTTCAAATTTTCCGAGAGCTTCGGCTCTTCTAAGCCAAGCTGCCTGCAATATTCATAAAGGGACATAGTTGGTATTTTTAAGACGCTCCATCTGTCCGTGCTGCTGTCCGTTGCGCCTTTTTCTAAAATCGGATTTGCCGAACCAGTGGCAATCAGACGAATATCCTTCCTGCTGCCTCCTGATTCATGATAAAATATAAAGTGCAAAACACAGAATACAAAGGTGGAAAAGCAATTATGCCGGATTGCAAGTACATCCACAAGTGGCTGGCGGAAAGAAATATCGCTTTGGAACCAGGTTTTGCCGAAAGCTTAAAAGGACTTGCAGGAGCATATAAAAAACATGGTAACTCACTAACGGAAATCTACGCAGCACTTGGCTGTTCCAAGCAAAACATTTCTTATTGGAATATTCATTCCTACAGTACCCAATCAAAAAAATCCATTTACAAGGTGATTCACAATGCGGAAGAACTATTCCAGCTCTCTTCCATGCAGGCTGAAGCTCTGACTAATTCGTCCGGCCTTTCCCTGTATCACGAAAAAATAGAAAAGGTCGAGGATCATGGAAAATATGTATAGCTTCCATAACCCTCAAAAAATTGTCAAAGAACGCTGCCCGGATTTTTGTCTCCCTTCGCCCTGTGATACTCTTCCACCGTTGTTCCAATTCCTTCACAGGCCCTTTGCAAATCTATTTCAAAATTCTTCATGGCGGCTTCCACACTATTCACAAGCATTTCTGCTTTACCCGCCTTTATTCCTTCGATTCTTCCCTCGCTTCTGCCTTCTTTTCTGCCTTCTTTTCTTCCCTCGCTTCTTCCTTCTTCTCTTATAAGCGCTTTTTCTTCCCACAGCTGCATATACTTCACTCCCATTTTTTCCGAGGCTCTGATTTTTTTGACATTTTCATGGATTAGTTTTATCCTGCTGCTTGCCGTCCGCTCCGCCACTGCATCTGTCGATGAAGCGATATATTCCATGAAATCCAGAAATTCCTGTGAAAATTCTTCCTTATTGGTTCCTTTTGTGTTAATAAAAATTCTCGTTGCTCCATCCTCAATCCTTAACTTGGGACATTCCCTGCAGGTACCTTCAAAAGTATACCGATACAGCCCCTCGCCAAACAGATCAAAGGGCGCTATCAGGATAAAGCAGCTGTCATTGAGCAGGTTGAAATTTACACACCCAGGCTCAAGCAGGGACACATCCATCTGTGCCTGGTAGTATCTGCTTCTCTTTTTCAGGTTGCCCGTGTCACTTTTCTGCATCTCGGTGTGNTANANTNTCTTTTGCAGATCCATGCTCACTACATCNANNCGTACCTGNCGCAANTCCGGCGATACCCTGAGTTCCTTTTCTGTNTCCGGNTTTTCAAGCANTTCNANCTCNCNNTCNANCAANATNCTCACCGCTGCCTGATAGGCTTCCTTNTTCTCCATNGTTTCNTCAAACAGAAATCTGTCCTCAAGNTTNANTTCCGCCANCTTCGTTGNTACATTATTTNCCATACATTNTCCTCCTTTGTGCAGGAAAATGTATCATTGCTTTTGTATTCNACAAGATTGCTCACGCATTGATTCCAGTATCTACTCCAGCTTTTTCTTACATTTCCTGCTGTATTTATGTTTTTGGATTTTTAAAGCAGGATTTCAAGAATAGTGAAATAGACATTTTCAGACACGATTTTGCCCACGGCAAATCATCGCTATAGAAATCTGATGCTTTGCTTATATTTTATCATTAAACCAACAACCTTTCAATCATTATGTCATTTTTTTCATGCATGCTGAAGATCTGGCTAATTCGTCAAGTCTTTCCAAAAGCATAGCGAAAGATGCCATCCCATAGGAATCCTAATGAACCCACGGTCGAAGGCGGCGGTTTCTTTATCTTTGGCGGAAGCAGTTCTGACGTCGCAAGCGCTACCGGCTTCCTTTCAGTGCTTCTATATAGCTTTAAACCTGTCCCATTATTTATCTCCAATCAAAACCTTTTTTCCCTCAAACGCAAAGCCATACCGCCGTATTCTATCTAAAGCGATACCTTTTGCTTCCAGTGCTGCTGCATACCGCTTATCCTCAATTTGCTGCAGCGCAGCCTTTACAGTATCCTGCAGCGTCTTCTCCTCCTCCGGATCATGCACCTTGAACTCTAAAATAATGGCATCATCCTTACTGCTGCGCGGCTCAAGCATTACATCGTATCTTCCAAATCCGCTTTCCCGATTTGATGTAACACTGTACCTCTCTGATAAATCTACCATGAGTCCAAGCACAAAACCATGATAAAACTTTTCGGGTTCGCTCTCTGAAGGTGCTTTTCCTGTGTCAAAATAACTGAATGTGGCAAGCGCTACTTTATTCATATAGCTGTTCATCGCCTTAACATCTCCTGCCAGCAATGCCTTAATAAAATTATTATAATGTGATGCACATTCTGCAAACCAATCATCTATCATTTGCTCAAACATAAGCCGCACTTCCATGTTTGTCAATTTTAAATCGTATTCCGGCTTACCGCTCTTCTCATTGATTTCAAAATGCTCAACTTTTAAATATCCGCTTGCCAAAAACAAACTCCAAACTGCACCTTTTCTACGATTCAGCTGATTAAAGACAATCTGTTCATCAATAATCGTATGGAATATTCCGCCTTTTAGCAGTTCTTCCATAACCATCTTCACATCCGGGCTGCCTTCTTTTATCAGTTTACCCGCCAGACTATTTGAGCTGGTGTTTGCCCAATATGTACCTAACTGCTTCTTATCCAAGTAATTAATAATCGACCATGGATTGTAAATATCCGTCTTGCTCCCAAAGGTAAATCCATCATACCAATCCTTTACTTCCTGTTTCCTGTCGGATAATCCCCTTTCATCCAATGCATAGAAAACTTCTTTTTCTGTAAACCCAAAATAATCTGCATACTTATCGGAAGTAGTTGTTACTACCTCCAGATTATTCAAATCAGAAAAAACAGACTCCTTACTGATTCGCGTAATTCCTGTCATAATTCCGCGTTCAAGATAGGAATTAGACTTAAATGTTGCATTAAAAAGACTTCTGGTGAATGCTGCCATCTCATTCCAATACCCATCCACATACGCTTCCTGCATAGGGGTGTCATATTCATCCAAAAGAATAATGACCTTCTTTTTATAATATCTGGTAAGGAAATCGGATAATTTATAAATTGAAATTGTTGCCGTAACTTCCGACATATTTTCGGAAACACTTGAAAAATATTCTTTTTCTTTATCCGTCAATAAATTCGTGTCCAGCAAAAAATGATTTTTATCATACAACTCTGTAATCAGTTGACACATTCTCTGCTTTGTCTGCTGGTAACTATTCTCTTTTACTGCTGCAAAAGACAAGCTTATGACAGGGTATGTTCCCTGCATGGCACGATATTTCTCTTCCTGCCAAATGACGAGTCCTTCAAATAAGTCTCCCCGTTTTGTATGATTTATCGAAAAAAAATGCTCCACCATGCTCATGGTCAATGTCTTTCCAAAACGCCGCGGCCGGGTAATCAAGGTAACACAGTCCCCGGATTCCCACCATTCTTTTATAAATCCGGTTTTATCTATATAAAAATAGTCATTCTGAATCAACTGTTCAAAATCTTGATANCCTATACCTANGGNTTTTGACATANCANANCTCCTCATATTCCTTTTGATTTCTTTGTTAGATTGTTGTTATATCACAGCTTCCCGCTTTTAATGACCCNTCANACAACGGCTTCTATAATTGTCCTGCCCTCNAGCTCTATGCTCTTTGTGCCAGTTTCTTTTTTTTGATTGAAATTAAAGCTAAGCATATATCCTTTATCCAAATGATAGTACTCAAGATACTCCAAAAGCTGCTTTTCTCCTCTTTCATGATACTCATTGCCACGCCATATTTTAAGTTCTATAACGAACTGCTCGCCCATATAATCCACAATGACATCTGTTCGCCTCGCATCCCTTGTCTGTGCCTCAATATAATAATTCCCCGTGCCGTTTATGATTGGTTTCAGATATAACAGGAAAAATTTACGGCCATGGGTCTCAATGAATTTCTCATCATTTTCACCATAGATATCGTTAAAGTACTCTACGAACTTTTCGAGCACCTTATCCATATTAAGCCTACCGTTAAGAACAAACTGACTATCATCCTGCTTTGCCGCCCTGCTCATCGCACTTGAAAGTTCTTCTTCTGACAAAAAGAGATTGTATAATCGTGTCTCAAAAATACGATTTGCTACCTGTACACGCCCATTATTATTGACAATATACCCAAACATACGTGCTAGCTCTATTGTCTTATTATCCGGATTATATGCTACCCTCTCTCCCTGAAACAGCATTGCATATAACATCTTTTTTAAATCCGAATATTCGTTGATATGCCTCATCATACTGCCAAACAGCGGGGTGCTCTCATTTAACAGGATTTTAACAGCTTCCGAAATTCCTTCTTTAGTCCATGCATCTGCAATATCCTCAAAGTCTTTTTTCTCCGGAATTTTCTCATCAAGATATTTGCATATTACTGAGACAAGATACGGGTATCCCGAAGTGTACTGATATATCTCCTGTGCAACTACTTCTACATCCATACCTATCCGGTTGTCTGCATCATATTCCTCTAGCATAGCCGCAATCTGCCGCGCTGAAAAGTTCATGTCTATATCAAAGTCAGCCGCTATATTCCACGGACTGTTATACTGGTGATCCGAATCGGGGCGTATCTTCATCTTTAGGTTTTTAATATCATATACACCTGCAAGAATTACCGAATGGAAAATAGGCATATCTTTTCTTGCAATATAATAGCTTCGAAGTAATGCCAGAAAATCTATAAATACTTGATTATTACCTGCACTATCCACTTCATCAATCATTAACACAATCGGTTTTTCTGCTGCCGCACACAAATCACTCAGTAGATTGAATGCTTCCATCAAAGTAACATTTTCAGTTTCCTTAGCAAAACCAGCAAGCGGTTTTATCAATTCGGCTCCATGATCTACGTCCGCTTTACAAAATGCTTTAATAAACATTTTAGCAAAAGCTGTAGAAAATGCCGTTTCATTTTCAAATTCTGCTGTTCCTGCTCCTTGAAAATCTATAAAAACAGCAATATAATCCGATTTTAAATACTTTAGCAGGGCCCGCAAAGTTGTAGTCTTTCCGTACTGTCTCCCCTTATTAATGACAAAGTACTTTCCCCTATCTATGAAAAGTCGCTTGATTTTCTCCAATCTGTCATCAAGCCGTATCATATAATGTTCTTCCAGCTCGCATTGCCCTTCCGTATTGAAATATCGTCTCATATGCTACCATTTTCCTTTCAATCATATCGCTAAAACATATCAGCATATGCTAGTATTTTATCATTAAATCACCAAACTCTCAATCATTCTCGGATTTTTTAGCATCTAAAATAATATTACAGCTTCCCGCTTTGCCCTTCGGCTTCCGCCTTGCCTAAAAGGTAGAGAAAAGCAATTGCAGGAACACGCATAATAGGCACAGCTGTTTCATGCTTTCCAATGCCAAAATCATCTAACTGCTTCGTAATCAGGAATGCGCTTGTCACCTTAGATTTTTCGTCCCTGCATAATTCCACAATTGCATCCGCATTAGGGATATGGGAATTATTGCGGTATTTCACCTCGCAGAGAATTTTTTGGCGGGGCAGTTCGATCACCACATCGACTTCCTTCTGATTATCCTTTGCCTTTCTGAAGTACCCAAGCTGTGCCGTACTTCCCTGGTAGAAAGATACAATATGCTTGTAAACAGCAGTTTCCACCATCACTCCCAGTTCCCATTCTTCTGACAGCACATCATCAATCATCAGTACGGCATTGCGGATAGCCGCGTCAGCAATAAAAATTTTCGGCTTTCCTTTCAGTGCTCCCTTACTGCCTACATCCATAGGCTTTGCCAGATAAATAAGATTAGACATCTCCAGCGCTTCTATATAGCTTTCAATCGTTAATACCGATATGTTTTCAAGTTCCTTTGCTGCTGTAGTCGCATTGAAAATTTCCGTTGAGTTCATACAAAGGTAAAGGAACAATTTTTCCATAAGCAGCGGGCTTCGAATATTAAACATCGTCAGCACATCTCGCTTGATAACCTTATCCACCACATCTTCGCGGAGCATCCGCTGGGCATAAGCATCGTCATCGGACAACACAAGTTCCGGAAAACCACCAATGGTCAAATAACGGTTAAAATGGTTTTGCAGCGGCATAAAACGGCTCATCAAATCGCTAAGTTCCGCCTTATTCATTTTAACAAGTGCCGTGAGTTTCAAATTTTCCGGGAGCTTCGGCTCTTCTAAGCCAAGCAGCCTGCAATATTCATAAAAGGACATCGTTGGTATTTTTAAGACGCTCCATCTGCCCGTGCCGCTGTCCGTTGCGCCTTTTTCTAAAATCGGACCTGCCGAACCAGTGGCAATCAGACGAATATCCTTCCTGCTGTCATAAATGACTTTCATCCATAACTCCCAGTTGTCAGTATACTGTATCTCGTCAAAAAAAATATACCTTGTTCCCCGGACGGGGTACAAAGACTCATAAATAGACAAAACACTTTCCATATTCACAAACTTGAGAATGGGATTATCAAAAGTGACATATAAAATGTTCTTCGGATTTATACCTTCTTCTATCAGATTATCCATTATCTGATATAATATCGTTGTTTTCCCCACACGTCTTACACCAGACAAAACCACAAAGCGTCGGATGCTTTTATGCTTCAACATCCTTAATGCTTCATAATATGCCAGGCGCTTCTGCGGCTTGCTCTCTTCTTTAATGGCAGAAGGCAGCCTCCACCATGGATTATACTGCCGCAACGCCTTCATTACCTGTTCATCTCTTACGATAGCCATAAGTCACCTCCGTAACCTCATTACCGCAAAGGAGATTACAAAGTATACTTTGTAATCTCCTTTACCATTTCATAATCATATTATATCATATGACAACCACAACATCAACAGCAATCCGCGTTTCATTTAACCCGGAATTCCGCCAAGAGTCTTCAATCATCCAGCATTGACGAAAGTCAGATTCAGGCTATTTAATGCCAGAAATTTTGCCAAAGAACAGCGCCGGATGTTTCCCTGTCATTCCCGACTTTCTCCTGATTTCGTAAATATCCCCCACCTGCTCCGATGAAAGTTCCCTTGCGCCGCCCAGCATATGAGTCTGATAAAGAATTCTTGCATAAAACTCCACAGATTCCATCTTATGGTAAGCATTCATCAAAGTATCTCCATAAGTCAGGGCTCCGTGATTCGCCAACAGCATGGCATCATAATAAGGCAGAAACTCTGCAACTGCATCAGGAACCTCCCGGGTGGAGGGTGTTCCATATCTTGCCACCGGCACTTTGCCAAGGGTCAAAATTGCTTCTGACAGAACCGGTTTCTCTAACGGAATCCCTGCTGCCGCAAAGGTAGTGGCATAAGGCGGATGGGCATGGACCACAGCCTGCACATCGGGACGTTCCTTATAAACCCGAAGGTGCATCTTCATCTCTGTGGATGGCTTGAAATCTCCGTTTGATTCAAGAAGTCTGCCTTCTGCATCTATTCTGCAGATATAT
This sequence comes from Lachnospiraceae bacterium, assembly GCA_014804245.1. Lineage (GTDB taxonomy): Bacteria > Bacillota > Clostridia > Lachnospirales > Lachnospiraceae > Suilimivivens. The sequence continues at coordinate 97,822 of JAAVAE010000022.1, forward strand.
TCCGGGGTCATAAATCCTTTGCTCACCCCTGTAGGCGTGCAGAGGAATTCGTTGTTATTCAGTTTTACGGAAAAGTTACCGTCATTGGCAGCCACCATTCCTCTGTCATAGACTCTTCTCCCAATCTCACACATTTCCTGTCTGATTTCCTGCTCGTTTGCCATCTTGTTTCCTCCGTTATTCATCGTATTTTTCTCATACATACGCAGCATTGCACACATATACGCTGTGCTGCCGCGCATATGTGTGCAATACATGTGTTTATGTTACTCTAACTCCAGTTGCCTGCGAAGCAGGTATTCGCTCACAAAGTATAATCCTATGGCTACCGCCAGAGACACAGCTGCCATAACAAAATACATTGGCGTCAAAACCGGGAACGGTGATGGTTCCGCATACATACTGTCTATTCTCAATATCATCACAGGCATAATAATAATGGTGGTGAGGCACTGCATAGCAAAATTAATTGCAAAATATGCACCGACCGCTCCCAATATCCTGTGCTTTCGCACCATCTGCCCCAGATTAATAGAACCAACGACCATCATTGTTCCGCTGAACGAACTCGCCAGCACCAGACACACGATGCTTGCGAAAAATCCATTGATTCCTTTTAATTCCGGAGCATACCAGATTTCTGCCATGGCTCTTGGGAGTTCCGCAAATGCCTCCGCAAGTTCTCTGGCAAAAGTACTGTCCTTCGAAGCCAACGATAGGAATGTAACCTCTCCAAAAAGAATGATGCTGACAATCACTGCCAGACCGCCAATCAGGCTCCATGCGCTCATGGTAATCACTTTATTAAGTAAAAGCTGACGGGCGCTGACCGGCAGCGTATGGGTCAGATAGCCTTCATCTGTATACATATTCTTGTAATATCGTACCGCAAAGTAAATCGTAATGCCGAGACCGGTAGCAATCATGGCAAAATAAAACAAAAGAATCATCATCATTCCTGAAAGAGGAAGTCCAATCCACTCGCTGTCCCATATCGGCAGTGCAAAAGTAAGTCCCGCCAGTACTGCCGTAAACATAAGAATACCAATCAGAAGCGTGGGAACCTTCCAGACAGCCTTCCACTCATGTTTTAACAACTTTCCTAACATGCAAACACCTCCCTGAAATAAGAATCCACAGATTTTCCTCTGCGCTCCCTGATGTTCTCCACCGTATCCTGCAAGATCACTCTTCCATTACGGATAAAAACAACTTCGTCCAATACTTTTTCGATGTCAGAAATCAGATGCGTCGAGATAAGGACGGTAGCGTTCTCATTATAGTTACTGATAATCGTCTTTAAAATATAATCTCTTGCTGCAGGATCCACTCCTGCAATGGGTTCATCCAGAATATAAAGCTGGGCATCCCTGCTCATGACCATGATAAGCTGTACTTTTTCTTTCGTTCCCTTGGAAAGCGTTTTCAAGCGGGCATTTTCATCAATGTTCAAATTTGCCAGCATCTGTTTTGCTCTCTCCGGGCGGAAATCCTGATAAAAATCAGCAAAATATGCAATCAGTTCTTTTACCTTCATACCTCCCTGAAAATAAGTTCTCTCAGGCAGGTAAGACACAACTGCTTTCGTCTCCGGTCCAGGTCTTAATCCATTAATAAGGACTTCTCCTTCTGTTGCGACCAATAGTCCGCTGATTAGCTTGATCAGAGTTGTCTTTCCGCTTCCATTCGGTCCGAGAAGCCCAATAATCCTTCCCCTGGGTATGGTAAGGTTCATATGATCCAAGGCTAACTTTTGCTTTTCATAAACCTTAGTAAGATTATTTATCTGTACTAATTCATTCATGCCTCTCCCCCCTTAGTCTGCCTGATCAGTGTGATGATTTCCTCTTTTTGAAAACCTAATTTCAACATTTTATCTATAAAATCATTTATCTGATCCCGCGCAATTTTGTTCCGAGTCTCTTCAATCATTTTCATATCCTCCGTCACGATTCGCCCGCTTGTCCGCTGTGCCATCACCAGTCCATCTCTCTCCAATTCAACCAGCGCTTTCTGCATTGTGTTTGGATTGACTCCAGCCTCCGCCGCAAGTTCCCTCACGCTGGGAATCTTCGTTCCCGGTTTATATTGTCCGGTAATGACCCGAAGCTGTATCTCTTCCAAGATCTGAGTATAAATCGGACGGTCAGAATCTAAATTCCATGCCATATGCACCCTCCTTTCTTGTACTATTCTATTGATACAATAATACACTATGAGGATTTTGTCAAGTCAATAAAAAAGATTTTTTCGCCAAATTCTATTTGCTATATCCAATTGCGCTTAAGAGAGCCCCTATCATAATGCAGAAATCCCCTATATTAAAGATAACTTTCCTAAATCCGAAGGGCAGATTAAAACTCACATAATCCACCACATATTTGCGTACCAGCCGGTCATATGTATTGCTGTATGCCCCTCCCAGCAGTAGTGTAAGCCCCCATTTCAGGAGCCGCTTTCCTGCCATCCCAAGAGTCAGAATATAAAAAACGGTAAGAACCGCCGTCAACAGGACCGATACCGCCGTGATGAGTTTCGGTCTGTTCTGCCCTGTATTTAAAAATGCCCCGCGATTATGATACTTTCTAATGAGCAGAAAACCACCGCATTTATTTTCCGTCTGTCCCTCTGTCTGGGATTCTTCTATCTTATTTTTCAATTTAAGTTCAAAGCCAACAATTCCTGCTAAAACTGCCAGATAATACATGTACATCCTCCTTTTCCCCGCCACTTAGACACAACATACATCTTTCACATCATGCTGCCCCATTGCTGCCATGTCATATATATTATAGTGGTCAAAATAAGTGCAACACATACCAGAATCCGAATAACGCGAAACGCTGCTGCCGTTCTTGTTTTTTCCGGAACAATCCTTCCGCTGTCAGCTAATCCCACCGCAATATGTACAAGACAAATCACAATGTAGCGAAAATCACTGCTGCATGTATAAGGATATTTTAAAGCAAATACAACAAAACTTGCCAAAAAAGTCCAATAGCCGGCAAGAAAAAAAACTGCCTCGCATACGTTTTTTTGCCCGCCGCTCTTCCACTTTTGAAATTGAGTTGTACAAAATAGAACAGCGGAACAGACAGCCGCAAAAATTGCTATCACATAAGCAGTCTGGCATAACATAAGGGATATTCCGTTTATTTCCACAGGATATACCTCTGCAAATAAAGAAGTTTGAAACATAATCACCCAGGTATTATGAATCACATCTCCGCTTAAGGGATGA
>JAAVAE010000023.1 GCA_014804245.1 Lachnospiraceae bacterium
ATCGATTCCAATACCGTTTTTAGCAGAGATCAAAGGCGCATCTTGAGCTTCAATTCCAATCACATCCTCAATTTCGTTCTTCACCCTGTCAGGCTCCGCGCTGGGCAGATCAATCTTATTGATGACAGGAAACACCTCAAGATTATGGTCAAGCGCAAGATACACATTCGCGAGCGTTTGGGCTTCTATCCCCTGTGCCGCATCCACTACCAGAATCGCACCGTCACATGCCGCAAGACTTCTGCTGACTTCATAATTAAAGTCCACATGCCCCGGCGTATCGATCAGGTTCAGGATATACTCTTCCCCATCCTTTGCCTTATAAATGGTACGGACTGTCTGCGCTTTAATCGTAATGCCCCGCTCTCTCTCCAATTCCATATTATCAAGAACCTGCGCCTGCATCTCCCTGCTGGTCAAAAGCCCTGTTTTCTCTATAATTCTATCCGCCAGCGTGGACTTGCCATGGTCAATATGTGCCACGATGCAGAAGTTTCTGATTTTACTTTGATCTATGTTTGCCATAGGTACCTCCCTAAGTATCTGATATGTATTTTCATGCGCTTTTGTATTACATCATATCACATCCCATCCCCTAAGACAATGGCTAGGATATGCGCCAGTGGGTCACAGGCATTCATAATCTCCTCCACCGTATTGTTCTGGGCGCCCAGTTCAATCAGCATACTCTTGGGCTTTAAATGCATGTTGAATCGATACGCCTTAAGGTATACTTTCCTTGCAATTCCCGGATAGTATTCATTGGCCGCCACCTGAGCCTGGAATGAAAATGCAAGATTATCCTGTATGTAAGGATTTTCAAGATAGGTGATATCACCGCTCTTGCGGCTATAGCTTAATCCATTAAAGAACATGAACCTTGCCGTGGGACGTCCCTGCAGATCCATGACCAATTTTCTGTCTCCAGACACTGCATCCCGATGAAGATCGATCACAACCTCAATGGTAGGATTTTCTTCCAGAATCTGCGTGATTGCGGGCAGCGATTCATTGTAAGCATCATCTCTTACACTGTCATATTCCCCTGTGTGATGAAGCACCTTGAACCCATATTTATTCTGCAAAAGATCTGCCAGTTTATCCCCTGCCCCCACGATTGTGGTGGAGGGATCCCCCGGCACTGAGTCGGCAAAGCTTTCTCTGGAATGAGTGTGATAAATTAAAATCTGAGGACCATCTGTCTCTTTGTCTATAGTTAAATCCTGATATAATAATTCATTCAGATTTGCATATTCTTCTTTCAGCAAAGTGGAATTGTCCACTGCGTAGAAATTGGACAGCAAAGCCTCGTAATCCCATTTTTCTGACCAGTCATATGTATAAGCAGGATAAGATGCGGCTTCAAACTCGCCTTTGAAGGAGCCTCCTTCTTCCTGATTTCCGCTTTCCGCCTCCTGATTCAGATTTCCTCCCGCCTCGCCGCCATGCAGACTATTTTCCCGCTCCATCTCTTCTAATACGCTTTTTTCAATATGCAGTGCATCATCTCCATAATCTAAATGTTCCTCATCTATGTTTTTATAATCTTCATCCGTCCCCTCCTGCTGTCCGATCAACTCTGCCATCAGGGAATCCTCCTGCTCTATTTCCGGTTCCTTTATAAAAGCCGCATACTCATAGAACAGGAACTGCCGTGCCATAAGCTGCTCCATCACCGGAAGCATCTCATCCTCCTTACCTGCTTCCAGATATCTGGGTATCTGAAAATATTCCTGTTCCATCTGCCTGTTTAAAAAAGCAGCTATATGTTTCTGCCATCTGGGGGTGGTATCGCTGCCCGCCTCTGCATTTTTCAAAAAGCTGACCACGCCGCATATGCCGCATGCTGACAGCATCACCAATATCCCCCACTTTTTTATAACTGATTTCCATTTTTTGATTGTCACGACAAGCACCCCACTATGGAAGTATATGCTTATCCACCCGCATTCATTCCCGCGGGTATCAGGGCAGAGGGACATGTCTGCATAGACATTTAACTCAGATTTCAAGCGCACTATTTAAGGCATTACAGATAATATGACTAATCTGTTTGATTTCATAGTCCACATCTTTTCCCGTCACATACATGTTATATAACTCACCCAGCCCCGCAAGCAGCTCATCCTGTATTTCCAGAGGCTCCTCACCGCTCTGACGCATCATTTTTTCAAATGCATCGCTTACAATCGTAGCCGCATCCACTACCGTAGGGACACCAATCGCAATCACTGGAACCCCAAGCGCTTCCACGGTGATGGCATTCCTATGATTTCCTACCCCTGATCCCGGATGAATACCAGTGTTTGTAATCTGAATGGTTCTGTTAAGACGTTTTGTAGAACGCGCTGCCAACGCATCTATCACCACCACTACATCCGGCTTTGTCTTCTCTACCACCCCCTTGATGATTTCCTGGGATTCCATACCGGTCTTTGCCATAACACCCGGTATCAAGCCGCTGATCATATGCACACGTTTCTTGTTAAATGCTGCTTTTCCATATTCCTTCACCATATGTCTGGTAATCGTAAGATTATCCACTACATTCGGTCCTAATGCGTCCGCCGTCACATCCCTGTTCCCAAGCCCTACCACCATGACCGAAAGTTCCTTATCGATATCCGGAATAATGCTTCTAAGCTGCTTTGCCAGTTCCACTGATATTTCCTCATGATAATCCTCATCCGGCTGTGCCATGGCAGGCGCTTCCAGTGTAATATATGTGCCGATTGGCTTACCCATAGCCTTAGCGCCGTTCATAGTTTCTATTACCACCTTCGTGATACGCAGCTCGCTCTCTTCCCGATACTCTTCTTCCACCGAAACTCCTCTGCACTCTCTGGCATTTTCTTCCATGCTCTCCCGTACTTCAAGCGCTAAGTCTGTCCTTACTTTTAAACTGCTCATTTCTCCTCCATACTTTACCTACATGACATTGCATGTGAATCATAGAAGTTATTTTTCACAGAGTAGCCAGTAGTCCGCACAGGGCAGGTAAATATGCCAACGTCGTCACGCTCCCGCTCCATAAAAACGTAACAGACGCTAGACTCGAAAGGACCCGCGCTTTTAAGCGCGTGGTCAAGCGCTGACGTTTTTAAAGGGACTCCTTTTGGTATATTTACCTGTCCTGTGCTACGTTATCGGTTAACCTGAAAAGTATAACATAATGTTTACTATTTTCACCAGGTAGCCGAAGCACAGCTCTGAGAGGAAAAATAATCCATAAGGAGCCCTTACAAAAACACCAGCACTCAGCACATGCTTAAAAGCATGGCGAGGTTCCTCACGAGCCTAGTGTCTGCTGTGTTTTTGTAGAGCGGGAGCGCGGCGACGNNNNATTATTTTTCCTCTCAGAGCGTCACGCTGGTCAGAGTGTGAAAAGTAACTCATAGAAACAGTATTTTCCAAATATTCTTCAATTATGTATTGACAGATGCTCTTTTTACGGATAAAATAATATGCGTGTGTTTACATTAAAACGTCCGTGTCTCCGGCTTTAATGAAACACCTGAACAATGGTGATTATAATAGGAGGTGTACATCGTGGCTAACATTAAATCTGCAAAGAAGAGAATTTTAGTAAACAGAACCAAGGCTGAAAGAAATAAAGCAATCAGGTCTGGCGTGAAGACTGCTGTCAAGAAAGTAAACGCTGCTATTGAAGCAAATGATAAGGATGCTGCTGCTAAGGCTTTAGTTGCTGCTACAGCTACAATCGATAAGGCTGCTACTAAAGGTGTTTATCATAAGAACACAGCTTCCAGAAAAGTGTCTCGTTTGGCTCAGGCTGTAAATAAGATGGCTTAATCTCAAGTATTTATATAGAAGATAGTGAAACCAACTCATACCGTCATGTGGGTTGGTTTTTTTGTGTTGTTGGGGGGGTGTCAAAAGGGGATGGGAGGATGATGTACCGCCCTTGGGAAAAAGACTTCCGGCTCCTATGTACAGGGATAAGAAATTCTAAAAATCCCGTATTAAGGTAATTGGTAACGGACGCAAGCGGCACCATTGGTCATCCATGACCAAGAGGTGCCTTAATCGGACATCCTGTCCGATTATTGCTGGTGTTCGAACGGGATTTTAAGAATTACTAATCCCTTTCCATAAGGAGCCGGAAGTCTTTTTCCCAAGGGCGGTACATCATCCTCCCATCCCCTTTTGACACTTTCATCATAGTGGTGCAGTTTGTTACTCTTTGTTTGAAATGATATTTTCATATTCTTTGGTGATGGTTTCGGCGGGGACGGCGGCGAGTTCGTTTTGGAGGGTGGCGCCGGTGAGCATGCCGAGGTAGTTTCCGTAAGCGTCGAATACGCCTCCGCCGGACATTCCGGAGATGGCTTCGCCTTTGGCATAGAGCATTTCGGTTTGGAAATCTTCTAAATACATGAGCGGGGAAATGAGTTGTCCTTCCATCATGACGGGGGTATTCCACTTAGAAGCTATATCCACCATAAAAAGTTCACTGCCCTCGGCGGGGACTTTTTCTGATGCAATTTCATTTTCCAGCATCTGGGCTACTCGGATATTTCGGTAAGTAAGGAGTTCTTCATAAGTAAAACCCGCAGTAGGTATGCCGATAAATCCCAGATCTGCCTCCTCGGAAACTCCGATCAGGGTTCCTTCTGCTGCTCTTCCATTAAAAAAAGTCACGTAACTGTCCTCATTCCAGTACTGCAGTACGTGCCTGTTCGTCACAATAATGACCTCATCCTCCAACATCTTATAAATGCTCCCACTGCCATAATGCCCTTCAACCTTTACCCGTACACAGCTGCAAAGCACATTTTCAAACGCTTCCTCTACCTCTCCTCCCACAGCCCTCCGGGTAACCAGCAATCCCAACTTAGCCGCCCCTCTATAATCCTCCTCCAGACTAGTCGCCTGAATCAAGCACCGCCTCTCCCCTTCTTCCGCCGCCATGGCATTACTGCCTTCCATCCCTCCCAACACCGCTTCTAACATAACGGTCAATACCAAAAAGCAAAAGCCCCTCTTCTTATTTCTCCATTCCATACCACAACCTCACCCTAAAGAAAAACCTCAAAAATAGCCACATCCCCCAAATAATCACACATAAAAGTCATGAATAACGTAGAACGGCATCATACGCAATTGGATGTCCTTTTGCGTGGCTTATGGAAAGGGATTAGAAATTCTCAGAATCCCGTCATACCCAGCAAGAATCGGACAGGACGTCCGATTCAGGCATCACTTGGTCATGGATGACCAATGATGCCGCTTGCGTCCGCCGCCAACTCCCCTTATACGGGATTCTCAGAATTTCTTATCCCTGCACATAGCCGCGCAAAAGGACATCCAATTGCGTATGATGCCCCACAACCTCCCATTTATCCTTCATTATTTATAAAAAATCAAGCAGGACGATAAGCCGGGTTATGTCGTCGAATGATCATCTATCTAGGACTGCCGTCACCAACAGTCTCAAGCGACCCACCTGAAAGCTCGCCGGGCAAGCTAAAAGCGCTTTCTGTTTGGTCTTGCTTCGGATGGGGTTTACATGTGCCCTGTCCGTTACCGTACAGGCGGTAGTCTCTTACACTGCCTTTCCACCCTTACCACAAGACTCAGAGCTACGGTAAGACCTCCGCTCTGAGCTTGAGGAATCTGCAAAATGCAGATTCCCTCCTGGATTACCAATTGATAATTCAGGGGCGGTTTATTTCTGTTGCACTAGCCTTGGAGTCGCCTCCACCGGACGTTATCCGGCATCCTGCCCTGTGAAGCCCGGACTTTCCTCATCTGCTATAAAGCAGCCGCGATCATTTGTCCTACTTGATTTTTTCTCTAAACATTAAAATAACTGCCGCCGATAAATTCCCTGCATATGGAATTAGCGGGAACGTTCTGACTGTCAATTCCCTGGAAATATTCGAGGAATTTCAGCAGTCGCTTTGCCTCATAATATTCCGGCTCTCCTTTTGGAATACCAAAGAGCAAAGGCTCTGCATATTGCTTAAGCACTGCCAATTCATAAATAAGCGCTGAGTTGAACATTTCATCTGCGCTCTCCTGGAAAGGAAAAATATACTGTTCCTCTCCTCTTCTGACAGAGGACCACATCCCAACGGTTCTTTTGGCACAGGTACCTCTGGTTCGTGCATCCCGCACCATTCTGCGCAGAAGCCTTCCGTCTGTAGTTGGGATTCGATTATGTTCATCAACATTCAGGCTTGTAAGCGCGCTGATATATATTTTAAACTTGCTTTCATCCGGCAAGAACTGGGTGGTAGCCGGATTGAGTCCATGAATTCCCTCAATGACAAGCACATCCTCCGGTCCCAATTGCTTATAATTGCCGTGATACTCACGCTTTCCGATTTTGAAATTAAACTGCGGAAGTTCTACCCTCTCGCCTTTTAGAAGTCTGTTCATATCTTCATTAAACTTTTTAATGTCGATTGCCTCTAAACATTCAAAATTATAATCCCCATTCTCATCCTTTGGNGTATCCTCCCTGTTTACAAAATAGTCATCAAGGGCAATTGGGTGCGGAATCATCCCATAGCTTCTCAGCTGAATGGACAACCTGTGGGAAAAGGTAGTCTTTCCGGACGAGGAAGGNCCTGCAATTAAAACGAACTTCACATTTCCTCTGTCCACNATTTCTTTTGCAATNTCGCCNATCCTTCTCTCCTGCAGTGCCTCCTGCACCAGNATCATATCACTGATCTGACCGTCACGTATGGCATTATTTAAATCCCCTACNGAGTCAATCCCCATTCTCTCTCCCCACTCGGAAGCCGTTGCAAGGGTTTTAAAGAGCTTTTCTCTTGGCTCAAAATAATTGATNTTCGTAGGGTCCTCGCTNCCTGGAATGAGCAGGAGAATTCCATTTTCATAAAGCATCAGATCAAAATATTTCAAGTAACCGGTACTGGGAAGCATATACCCATAATAATAGTCATAATACCCATCCAGACAATACACATTCACAAGNGAACTCCTGCGATAGTGAAAAAGTTTTTCTTTATCATGCATTTTGTGCCGGCGGAAGAGNTCCATAGCNTCCTCNATNGGATAAGATTTCTTCGNAATCGGCAGATTGCTTTCTACAAGTTCCCTCATTCTNNGGTTGATTTGTTCCACCGAATCGCCGGTAAGCTTNTCATCCATCTTGAGNCTGCAGTAATANCCCTGCCCAATNGCAAATTCNACCTTTACCTTTTTTACCTTTTCTGCTCCCAGNACATCATANATAGCCTTTATGAGTATCATAAGNCCTGTNCGNACATAAGTCTTNTGTCCNCTGCTGTCCCCNATGGTNAAAAANGANAGTTCACAGTCTTTTTCCGCCTTCTTGAATAATTCTCTTATCTTGCCGTTTTCAAGCACCAANGCTATCATATCTTTATATTCGTGCTGATATTCNCTGGCTATTTCCTCAAAGGTAATCCCCTNNGGGTATTCCTTTGGAACNCCGCCGATTGTAATCGTNACCATTATAATCCCTCCATACCATCATCCGNGCCTATTATCTGTGCTGCNTTTTTTATGTACAGCATCTCCCCATCAAGTTCCTTCATGCGGGCATNGACACGGGAGCTTTCCCCACCCTGCATGAGTCTTTCTCTNATCTTAAGGCTATTTTCCCANTCNCTTTTCAAAAANNCATTAAGCACAGGATGCCTTCTCTGTAAAAGTACCGGTCCGAAACGGTCACAAATTTCCTGGTCATACGGGAAACTTCCNTCCTTTGANGAGACCGCCTTTATNACCGGNTAAAACTTATCTTCCTCCAATATCATATCTTCCCAGACTATGGAATATCCCTCATTTCTTAAAAATCTTCGGAAAAAGGAAATCTCAGACTGGGGCTGNAGNATNAATTCCTTAAAATCCCTTGNCTTTGAGGGATACTGTGCAAGTATTCTCTGCATCAGTCTTCCCCCCATTCCCGCACAGANGAGGGTATCTGNCTCCCCCCTCTCATATGCCGACAGACCATCAGAAAGGCGTAATGTTATGTATTNCTNAAGCCCCGCATCTGCCACATGCTCTCTTGCGCGCAGAAGCGGNCCCTTATTCACATCCATGGCAAGCACACTGGNGGAAACTTTGCTCTGCACCAGATAAATAGATACATANCCATGGTCACANCCCACATCACAGACCCGGTTTCCTTTTGTCACCATATCAGCCACAGCCTGCATTCTCGCCGATAAAATCACATTTCCCGCCATCAGTCCAGATAATCCTTCAGNTTCCTGCTCCTGCTTGGATGGCGCAGCTTGCGCAGAGCTTTAGCCTCAATCTGCCTGATACGCTCTCTGGTCACNTTAAATTCTTTTCCCACTTCCTCCAGCGTCCTGGCTCGTCCATCATCCANCCCAAAACGCAGACGGAGCACNTTCTGNTCNCTCTCTGTAAGNGTTCCCANAACNTCNACAAGCTGTTCCTTCANCAATGTAAATGCNGCTGCATCTGCCGGAACCGGCACATTGTCATCCTGGATAAANTCACCNAAATGAGAATCTTCCTCCTCACCGATTGGTGTTTCCAGNGAAACAGGTTCCTGAGATATTTTCAGAATTTCACGTACACGCTCAACAGGCAGGNTCATNTCCTCTGCAATCTCTTCCGGTGTAGGTTCACGCCCAAGTTCCTGCAAAAGCTGTCTGCTGACACGAATCAGTTTGTTAATTGTTTCCACCATATGCACAGGAATACGTATGGTTCTTGCCTGATCGGCAATTGCTCTGGTAATGGCCTGACGAATCCACCATGTTGCATAGGTTGAAAACTTGTAACCTTTGCGGTAATCGAACTTTTCAACAGCCTTAATGAGACCAAGATTGCCTTCCTGAATCAGGTCTAGAAAAAGCATGCCTCTGCCCACATATCTTTTGGCAATGCTGACTACAAGACGCAGGTTCGCCTCCGCCAGACGCTTTTTCGCCTCGTCTCCTGCATCCACATCTTTTTGCAGTTCTCTGATTTCCTGACGCAGTTCTTCTGCTTCCGTTTCACCTGCACCATCTATCTTCTTCTCTAAAATAACGATTTTTTCCTTGCCTACAGCGCCTGCCTCCATTTTCTGGGCAAGCTCGATTTCCTCCTCGGCACTTAAAAGAGGCACTTTTCCGATTTCCTTCAGATACATTCTGACTGGGTCTTCGATGCTGATTCCATCTGGAACAGAAAGATCGATGTTCTCAACATCCACCTCGTCTTCCTCTGAAAGNATGATTTCCTCATCATCAACATCATCCNCCTCTGTAATCCGAAGAACNTCCACGTTATTNTGCTCAAGTGTTTCCAGTATTTTCTCGAATTGTTCNTCACCCATTGCAACATCAGCAAAATAATCTACAATTTCCTGATATTCCAAAACGTTTTTTTTCTTTTTGGCAATTGCTAAAAGCCCTGTCAGCTTCTCGTCAAACTTTGCCTGTGTGTTTTCATCCATTCCGGTTTTCCGTCCTTCCTAACTTTATAAACATTACCATTATTAGCCTTAATCCAAGGAAATATGCGTTTTGCTAAGTTCTTCCAGNGCTTTTTTCCCTTCNATCACCTGACCAAGTGCCTGAACATCTGTCCCCANCTGNGATGAGAAGTACTCAAGGCTGTTTCTCTTAACTGCCACCACAATATCNTGGAATGCCTTTTCCTGTTCCGCCCTTGTGCCCAGATGCGCCAGTTTCGTATTAAATACGCCTGCCGCCTCACGCTGNTGNTCCTCATCTGTAAAAAGACTGATGATTGCCGCCGGGTTAAAGGAACCGCACTCCAAATCCTCAAAAAGCTTTTCGGCTATTTTTCTATATAAATCCTCCGTAAAATCCCTGAAGGAAATATACTTTTTAATCTTCTGATATAATGCNGGNTCTTCCACCAGCCANGTAATCAGAAGCTTCTGGGGTTTCTTTTTGTTTTCTTCCGGGTCATTTTTCTTTTGAATCCCTGATTTCGGTCTGACTGCCGGCGTTGCCAGCCCNGTCTGNGCCGCATANGAAANCACCAGNTTACGCAGGTTGTCAAAACCNATNTGATATTTTCGCGCCACCGCTTCNATATANTTCTCTCGNTCCACTTCTTCNGAAAATCCGCAAAGCTTCTTNGCAATTTCCCGATGGAACTTGGTTTTTGNTTCGGGATCATTTAANTCATANTCNCTCTGCAGCATGCGCANTTCAAAGAAAAAGCTGTTTTCCGCCTGCCNGATCCGTTCTTCAAATGCTTCCTTNCCCNGNTTCTTCATGAATTCATCCGGATCCTTATAGGGCTCCANATTAAGTACTTTTCCGGTCANNCCNACTTCCTTCANTATCCCNATTGCNCGCANGGNTGCCGTAACTCCTGCCCCGTCGCTGTCATAAGCAAGTATCACTTCCGNTACATACCGCCGCAGAAGATTTGCCTGNCCCGCNGTAAATGCGGTTCCGAGNGACGCCACCGCCTGAGTAAANCCAGCCTGATGCATGGCTATTACATCCATATAGCCTTCACACAAGATGATATTGTTNGTGCGNGCTGTCCTCGCAAAGTTNAANCCGTACAGATTGCGGCTTTTATCAAAAATCATGGTTTCCGGAGAATTCAGATATTTGGGCTTTGCATCCCCCATCACGCGTCCTCCAAAACCAATCACCTTATGATTGATATCCTGAATGGGAAACATGACACGATTCCAGAATTTATCNTGCATCCCNTATTTCTCGTCAAAAGTGGCAAGTCCGGCTTCCTGNATCAGCTTGTCCTCATATCCTTTATTTTTCAGGTATCTGGTNAGATCATCACTGGTCACATTGGAAAATCCCAGACCGAACCTGTGTATAGTTTCATCTGNCANCTGTCTCTTTCTAAGATATTGATAGCCTGCNTGTCCCTGCTTGCTGCGAAGCTGATAGTAAAAGTACTTTGCAGCTTCCTTATTCACTTCCAGGAGCTTTGAGCGCCTGCTCTCTTTCTTTCTTGCCTCCTCGCTNTATTCCAGTTCNGGCATATTGACNCCCGCTCTCTCGGCGAGGGCTTTCACNGCCTCCGGAAANGAATAATTTTCATACTCCATGAGAAAGGTNAATACATTNCCTCCTGCCCCACAGCCAAAGCAATAGTACATCTGCTTGCCCGGCGAAACNGAAAAGGAAGGCGACTTTTCATTATGAAAGGGACAGAGTCCAAAATAACTGCTTCCCTTTTTTTGTATCTTTACATATCCTGAAATGACATCCACAATGTCACTTTTCATGCGTACTTCTTCTACCAACTCGTCAGGATAATACATTTTCCTCCTCCATGCGTTTCCGGATACTCCACAGCACCGGTCCTGNCCGCATCTATATCAGCCATGCCAGGATTTGGGAATATAAATTTCCTCATACTTNGCTATGGCAAAGCGATCCGTCATAGCNCCTATGTAATCGCACACGATCTTCTCTTCCGGCTCCCCTCTTTTCACCAGATTGATATAATCATCCGGCAAAAGTTCCAANTGATGCCTNTAATAGNTGTACAGCGTCTGAACCAGCATTTCTGCCTTTCCCTCTTCGCTTTTGGCTTCTTTATTCTGGTATACCCGTTCAAACATAAACCGGCGTAGTTTCCTCATTGCCTCTGCNACCGGCTCNGACATCTGTATATCATCTTTNCCGTANCTGGTGGTGACAAGGTCATGGATAAAGTGATCCAGCCTCTCCCCTGTAGTATACCCAATTACATCCCCAATCTCTTTCGGNACATCAGATTCTTTTAAAATNCCAGCCCTTAAGGCATCATCCATATCNTGNTGGATNTAAGCAATCTTATCCGANAAACGGACAATCTTTCCCTCCAGCGTAAAAGGCATGCCCTTGGTCTGGTGATTGCGGATNCCGTCCCNCACTTCCATAGTGAGGTTCAGCCCCAGTCCTCCTTTTTCAAGCAAATCTACCGTACGCACGCTCTGATCACTGTGACAAAATCCATAAGGNCTCACTGCNTTTAAAGCCCTTTCTCCTGCATGTCCAAANGGTGTATGNCCCAGATCATGCCCTANTGCAATTGCCTCCACCANATCCTCATTCATCCGAAGTGCCTTCGCAATCGTCCTGGCATTCTGGGANACCTCCAGCGTGTGNGTCAGNCTGGTTCTGTANTGATCCCCTTCCGGAGANAGAAACACCTGGGTTTTATCTTTCANNCTTCTAAAAGANTTGGAATGCAGAATTCTGTCCCTGTCNCTCTGATAAACAGGNCGGATATCGCACTGTTCCTCCATACGCATTCTGCCCTTTGAGTCCTTGCTGTGGGCTGCGTAAGGGCTNANATATTCCATTTCAAGCTGTTCCAGATTCTCTCGTATGTTCATTTACGGCTCCTATACTTAAGCTCATACAACTCCCTACTATATATTATTCGGNACAAATTGGTAAAATCCTTTTTTTTCTTCAAAAAACNCCCTAAANNGCTCANCNGCAGATATCATAAATAAATTCCGCATTCTTCTCCATGGCATCATATGCCGTCTTTAAGGGGGACATCTGAAAGACATGCCACATTCCCTTGAACACATCCAGCTTTACNGATACATTTTCCTGTACCATCTTTTTNTGAAGCATNGTAGAATCCGAAAGCAGTATCTCATTGTCNCCTACCTGAATATAAGTAGGCGGAAAACCTGTAAAATCACCAAAGAGGGGAGAAATCATAGGATTGNTTAAATCCATAGGANTTTNCAAATCCGTAGGGNTNTCCAAATCCTCGGGATCACCCATGGCCTGTCCTTTAACATATCCCTGAATCATTCGTTCCAGATATGCCGCATCCAGAACCGGNTCTACTGCNGCTCTGGACTGATGGGTCTTTCCGGAAGAAGTNAAATCNGTCCANGGTGACATGAGGACCANNCCTCTTGGGAGCAGGCGTTCCTCCTCTTTCAGTTTTAAGACAAGGGATAATGCCATATTACCGCCTGCTGAATCTCCGGCAATNATCACGTCTCTTGCNCCNTACCCCAGAAGCATCAGNTAATTCCANGCTTTCATGGCATCCTGNAGTGCTGCCGGATAAGGGTTTTCCGGAGCCAGNCGATANTCAAANCAAAGTACATCCATGGAAGTNCTNGCCGCCAGTTTTGTNGTNAGGGTNCTTGCGTAGAGACTGCTTCCCGTGGAATAGCCGCCTCCGTGACAGTAGAGAATNACATACTTTTTCATATGGGCGCGGTTTACGGATACCCACTCTCCCTCCATTCCCTGAATATCCACGCTGCGGATCAATATATCTTTGGAATTGCCTAAAAGAGCGCCTACATGNTCCTGGGATTGACGGTGCTTTTCAATATCGGAATTCTCAATCATCCCGTGGACTTTTCTGATCATTGCCATCATATTCTGATTTCTTGTTTCCGGGTCTCTTTTCTTTGTGCGTATTTTNTTTGTTGTGATTGCCATAGGTCCTCCAATAATGTGTGGAATTGTGATCGCGTTTATTTTAACACATTTCTCTATTTTTGTGGTATACTAGTTACTAATTTAGAGTTATATNAAATCAATACTGGATGATGGAGGATTTATTCCATGTAATTTGGACAGATTATTTTCTTGGTCACATGGGATGGGATTGTACGTTGAAAAAAAAGAGTGACACATATATAAATGTAGAAAAGGAATTAAATAACAGCAGTAATTCATCTGGACGACGCCCGCGGAGAGAGGGGAAGGTGTGGTATAAGCTGGATTTATCTGCTATTGTCTATCCGACTTTGCAGCGCAGGGATTTTTCTTCTGTTTATCGGTTGTCGGCAGTGCTTAAAGAACCTATAAAGCCGGATGTTCTGCAGCAGGCGGTGGATATTGCGCTGGTGCGGTTTCCAACTTATAAAACAGCCATCCGAAAGGGATTATTCTGGAGGTATTTAGAACCTAATCATCGTCCCGGTCCTTTTGTCCAGAAGGATATCCGCAACTTCTGTATGCCTATGCCTTTTAAGGCCGGAAATCGTTATCTGCTCCGGGTTTATTATTATGACCGCAGGATTTCTTTAGAAGCGCATCATTGTCTGGGCGACGGTACCGGGGGAATGTGTGTATTGCAGACCATTACGGCAGTATATTTAAGGCTGCTTGGGCATTCCGTCTCCAATGGTTATTTTGTTCTGGATATAAATGAGACGCCGGATCCTGAGGAATTGGAAGATGCTTACATGCGGTATGCCAATGCCAAAGTTTGTCCTCCCCGTCCCGGAGAGAAAACTTACCGTGTCAGAGGTACAAGGGAACCATTCTATACATTTAATATTGTTGACGGAATCATGTCTGTAAAGGAAGTGATGGAAGTTGCCGGAAAGTATCACGCTACGATCACGGAATATTTGAATTCTGTGTTGCTCTATGCACTTCTTCAGAAACAGAACAGCGAATGGCACTTAAAGCTTCGCCCTGTAAAGATTGCTATGCCTGTGAATTTGCGTCGTTTTTTCCCTTCAAAAACTCTGCGGAATTTTATTACTATGGTATACCCCGCCATTGACCCCAGATTAGGTGACTATTCTTTTGAAGAAATCGTAAGCCAAGTGCACAATTACATGCGTTATTATATTAATGAGAAGTTTCTGCGGGGAGATATCACCACCAACGCCAGCACCCAGCGCAATCCTTTGATCCGGGTCGTACCGCTTTTTATAAAGGATTTCGTGGTCAGGCAGTTTTATACCCGGGTTCAGGATAAAAATTCTTCTGCCGGTCTTACCAATATGGGCGCTTTAAAAGTCCCTAATGATATGAAACCCTACATTGAACGCTTCGACATTTATATGGGGCAGCCTTTTTCCTCCCGTACCAATTGCGCTGTCATCAGTTTTGAAGACACGTTGACGATCAACTTTGCCAGCAGCATCATGGAAACGGATGTGGAAAGATACTTTTTCAGAAAACTTGTGGAAGACGGCATCCATGTAACCATCGAAAGCAATCGGGAAAATCTGCAGGAATCTTTATCCCATTAACCAAATCCCTGCCAGAAGAAAGGAATCTGTTATGTCTTACTGTGTCAATTGCGGTGTGAAACTGGAATCTTCCCTTACGGAATGTCCGCTTTGCAACACACCTGTTATTAATCCAAAAGAATTATATGATAAGAAAAAGACCTCTCCTTATCCTAAAGANAGGGGACAGGTGGACGTGGTAAAAAGAAAGGATCTGGCAATTCTCAGCAGTATCGTGCTGATTGCCACATCCATAAGCTGTCTTCTCTTAAATCTCCTTGTTTTTCCAGGGAATCTTTGGTCACTTTTCATTATCGGAGCCTGCCTGCTTCTATTTGTGCTGATATTTCCTGCAGTGATTTACACAAAACTGCCAATTTATATCTCGCTTCTCTTTGACGGAATCGCTGTGGGATTTTATTTGTATATAATCACCTTCAATACAAAATCCGACGAATGGTTCTTTGGGCTTGCCCTGCCGATTTTGCTGCTAGTCACAATACTGGTAGAGATTTTTGCCCTGTTGCTCCGCTCTTTCTCCGTTTCATTTATCACTACTGCCTTGTATTTCTTTGCCGAAACGGCGTTTTTGTGTGTTGGAATCGAGCTTTTGATTCATCATTACTTCAATACTCTTCTGCGGCTGACCTGGTCGGCAGTGGTGTTTACCGCCTGCAGTGTGATTGTAGTCCTTCTAATCACGGTATTATCCAGAAGAAGGCTGCGCGACGCAGTACGGAGACGGCTTCATTTTTAGTATTTATCCGGGTAATCTGTTCCCGTTTCTTCCGACATTTTCCGGATATACTTATCCGGTTCCTTTCTCATATTAAGCAGAGTATCAAATGCCAGCAGCAGCATCCTGTCTCCATTCTGCCTGGTACCGCTGTTGTCCCGGTCCAGCCTTGCCTTAAAATGATCCATCTGCCATACCATGACATCTACCACCGTATAACCTGCCACTTTCGCCTTACATGCAAAGTTTCCATGTTCTATGTAGTATGAAAATTCTTCACAGATTTCATTATCTTCCTGTAATTTCTTCCAGAAGCTCTCTGCAAAGGTCTCCTCTTCTCCTGCATATCTGCATAATTCCTTGATGAATTCAAATATTAAATCTTCTTTCAACTTTTTACTTCCTTGTCTGTAAATAATTTATTACCATTATTATACTTTCTGTCTGTCCAATCCGCAATAGGAATGGATGAATGCAGCCTATTCCACATTGCTGTTTCAAAGGGGCACCTTATCTAAATGCCTTTGGTTCAGCCTTTGCAAATCCCCTCCTTATAAGCAGGAGCGCCGAAATCGCAATCGCTGTATACACAATCACCGTCATCGCTACATAAGAGATCACATAGTCTCCCACTGTGTAACTCACGAATGAGCCAAGCATCTCCTTCAAGTTTGCAGCTCTGATTGGGAACAGGGAATTTATATGATTCCACAAGCCGCTCTTATTACTCATCGGGAAAAAGATCGGTGCAATTATGATTGCCACCCCGACCACCATCGTTGCCAATGAGGAACGCAGCGTCACTGAACAAAAAAGCTGGATAAATGCGACTGTGATACCAATAAGCAGAATGAGGGCAAAGAATCCCAAACATGCCTGCGCAATTGTCAGATTATATGGTATCACTGAATCCCAAAGCTGAATCGGCAGGTCCGCACCTGGAAATCCAAAAAGCACACCAATCACAACTACTGCCAGCAAAATTCCCAAGGATAAATATCCTACCGTGAAAAATACAGAAACCGCAATTTTAGACCAGATGAGCCGGTCTTTTCCATATTTGGTCGTAAGCAGTAACGAAGATGCCCCCGACTCATACTCAGAGGAAAAGACGGCGCTGGTACATATCACTATGACAAACACTAAATAGAAACCAGTTGCAACACTGCTTAGGACCATATCCATGATGCACTTATCCCCCCATGCAAATGGAGTCACTGTGTTTTCCGCTTTTTGAATCCAGAAGTCTTTTTCTGCCTCTTTATAATTGCCGTAAGAAAAGTCCCTATTCAAGTACTCTCTAATTTTTCTCATACGCTGCTCATAAAAATGGGCGCCGTCCGTCAGATCAATTTCCATCAGCACATTTCTGTCTATATATCTTTCGTCCATATCTGTATAGCTTCTAACAATAAAGTAGAAAACATCTCCCAAAGGACGGGCTATTTCAAGATATGCTTCATCACTTTCCAGATCCATTCCATGACTTTGTATTTCCCGGATTACCTGGGTAATATATTCCTCCGAAATCACATCTGTCTTTCCCTTCGCCCATTCCTGCTCTGAACGAATTGCCTCGATTCCCCCCAGGTAACTGCCTGTCTCTTCATCATAGAAGCTTGCCTCGGAAATCCATGAAAATACACATACGGCAATCAAAAGATAGCCCAATATCATGGCAGCCACATTCAGCCTGCGCTCAAAAATCTTTTTCCACTCAAACAGCATCATGTTCCTCTTCTCCTTCCTCAAAATAAAATAAATAGAGTTTTTCAAGGTTGAACGATTCCGCTTCCTTAGTACGGGTCACTTCCAGATAATGTTCTTTTAAAGTTTTCAGGGTCCCCTGCGCAATAAACTGTCCCTGTTTCATCAAAAAAATCCAATCTGCAATTTCCTCCACATCCGACACAATATGCGTAGAAAGGATTACAATCCGGTCTTTGCCCAGATCTGCAATCATCCTGCGGAAGCGCACCCGCTCCTTCGGGTCAAGTCCCGAGGTAGGCTCATCCAAAACGAGAATCCCGGGATCATTAAGCAATGCCTGCGCAATTCCAAGCCGCTGCCGCATACCGCCGGAAAATGTTTTGATTTTATGTCGCATCTCATTTCCCAGCCCCACCTCCTGCAAAAGAATCATACTTTTCTTTTTGGCAAACCTTCGTTCCAGCCCCTTTAAAGAAGCAATATAAAGCATAAACTCCATGGCGGTAAAATTAGGATAATAGCCAAAATCCTGTGGGAGATATCCCAAAAGCTCCCGATACCTCCCTCCCATCGCTCCAATTTCTTCACCGTTAAGACGAATCTCTCCGCTGCTAATATCTGCAATACCGCAAATCATGCGCATCAATGTGGTTTTTCCCGCACCATTTGCGCCAAGCAGACCGTACACGCCTTCCTTAAGTGTCGCGCTCAGACGGTCTACCGCAATCTTATTCTTATATTGCTTTGTCACCCGATCTATTGTCAGTTCCATCTTGCCTCTCCTTTCCTGCTGCTATTGTAGTATTTTCTCATAACTCGATAATTTATTGTTCAAAAGGACAAACTGCCAGATTCCAAATAGGATGCCGGCGGCACATGCCAAACACCATATTCTGAAATACATTGGCTGATACCATCCAGACCGTTCCATATTTCCTAGAACCGCTATGATTACTGTCAGCACATACATCCCTACGGTCGCATTCCGCAGCTGTTCCCCCTGGCAATGCTGCATTATTTTCAGTAACCCTCCTGTCATAATGATCATAGGCGTAAATCCATATATGAGGAGCTTTCCGATACCGGTTCCCAGATGTTCCTGCTGAAAAATAATGCCAACCGCCAGAATCAGGAAATGAAGCAGACAAAGAGCAGACATGCGGACCATGACAACACTTTGCAGTGAATATTTAGTGGCATACTCAATTTCCAGCATGGTCCTCTGGTATACTTTTGTAATCTCCTCCACGGTGAGCACCACAAGAATCGGCGGCAACAGGGAAATTGTCACCAACGTTTCAGTTCCGCTTCCTTCAAAGGCAAGCTGCGGTATCCCATACCGCATGATATACCCAAAAAGGGCACTCCAAAGCACTTGCCAGATCAGGCAATATCTCTCCAGATATCCCACCTGTTCCAAAATAAAACTCCACAGACTCCCCCTTGTACGAGGCTCAACCTCTATTTGCAGAAGTTCATTTATCCTGCGTTCCTTTTCTTCCGGCAAAATCCTGCTGCTGTCTGCTCCATATTGTTTTAACCTCTTTTCAATCTCTTTTTGCTCCATAACTGCCTCCTTCCATTTCAGCCAACAATTCCACCCCTTTTTTTACCCTGTATTTAGCCAATGAGGGACTGATTTCAAGGATGGCTGCAATATCTGCATATTTCAGGCTCTGAAAATACCGCAATGTAATTGCCTCTTTAAATTCTTCCGGCAATTTCATGACCATATATTTGATGACCACCGATTCCTCTATACGTTCCTCTGTTTCCTGCTCCGGAACCATCTCCATGAAAATCGGACTCTGCTTCCTATAATGATCCCTGCACTTATTCCTGGCAATCGTATAGAGATAATTCTTCGCCTTACCCATATGACGGTACTGCTCATAGTGCTCGATAAAGCTTACAAAAGTATCCTGACACAAATCTTCCGCCACCGCTCGGCTTTCCACATGGTGGTAGCAGTATCGGAAAATCTCATCATAATGCTTCCTAATAATTTTCTCAAGCACAAAATCACCTCCCTCTATCCTGTATAACGAATAAATACGGCAGAAAGTCAAAAAGTACAAAAAAAGGAGACCGCCTTTATACGTGCCTCCCATGATTGTGCTCTACCCGTCCGCATAAATACAGACTTTCTTCCTTCTGTATTAATTTTACCTGCATCTTGAGAAGCACATTCGTGCTGCCCCCTCATCAAGCAGAAAACGCTTTTGCAATTTCTCCACAATCTTCTCTTCTGAAATGCCTTCATCCAAATTATCCAGTATGAAAGCCCTAATTCCCCGCTGAATTCCCTGCTGAATTCCCTGCTCTATTCCTTCCTTAAGTATATCCGCTTTCCAGTCTGCCATCGCTTTACACATATTAATCTTCTTCCCTTCTTTATACAATTCTTTTCGTTTCGCGAACTCCGGCTGATCTATCATAATGCTTATAGTATCATACGTATCTTCATCCATCTCCTGTATCCGTTCTGCATTGTCTATGCAATATTTTTGAAGCTCTGCTTTGTCTTTACTACGCTTCAAAAAACCTATCAGTTCTCTGACTCCCGTTTGAAAATTATCCTCTGCCAAATCTGCTAAGGTAATCAGATTTATATGATAATTTGAAATATACTGTCTGAATATTTCGTTCTCTTTTCCAAAGTTTAACATATCATGCAAGGTTCTGCAACCATCATATTCCTCCGTCCCGTGATAAAAAACGATTGTCAGTACCGGTTTCAATCTATCATCCTTTTTCATTCCCGAAAGGAACTCTGCCCTGCTTAAACCGTTTTTCTTCTCCTTTTTCATCTGGCGATATTTTACCCGCAATTCCTTAAGCTGCTTTTTATATTCCATAATATCATACTCCATACACCTTATGGGCATGGCATAGTGAACAAGTTCCTGATTTTCCACTCCAATCAGAAGATACCTGTCATCCTTATAGACCATCCTTAAAATATCTCTGATTTTATTTTCTTTGGAGTACACCGTTTGCTGTTCTTTAACCTGCTCTGTCTTTATAACTGTTCTTCCCTTATAAAGACTTCCATTAATAAAATCAGCAAATTTATCTGGCTTTTCCAGATAATCGCATATGGCATTATTCTTTTGTCCCATTTTTCCTCCATCTTAAAAGTATTTATATAAATTAATGCAATTGGAAATACAAGCGAAAAGCCTTTATCAAGATGACATCTGACGATGCCTAAAAGTAATAGAATTTCCAGTATGTTTTCAGATAGTGATATAATAGCACAAGCCATAAAAAGAACGCAATAAAATTATCAATAATTTAAGAAAATTTAATAACCGTCGAATATAGCCTGTAATCCTATCCTCTTATGAAATTCTTAATTTTTTCCAGCCAAAAAAATGGCGTGATACCCCTCATATCTGTTATAATGATTTGCAGGAGGATTTTTTATGAGCGAAAAAATATTAGTCGTTGACGATGAGAAGGAAATCACTGATCTGATTTCTCTCTACCTTGAAAATGAAAATTACACCGTTTATCCTTTTTATGATTCCATAGAAGCATGTAAGCTGGCTGAAACAGAGGAACTGGATCTTGCTATTTTAGATGTTATGATGCCGAAAATGGACGGTTTCAAATTATGTCAGAAAATCCGGGAGCACCACAATTATCCCATTATCATGCTAACCGCTAAAGAAGAAGAAACCGACAAGATTACAGGACTTACTCTGGGGGCTGACGATTACATGACCAAGCCTTTTCGTCCCTTAGAATTGATTGCACGGGTGAAGGCACAGCTTCGTCGGTACAAAAAATACAATCAGATGAGTCCTGCCGAGGAATCCCAGGTGATTATCCATGGCGGTCTGATGCTCAATAATCTGACCCACGAATGTACTTTGGACGAAAAACCTCTTTCCCTTACCCCCACAGAGTTTACCATTCTTTATGTGCTCTGTCAGAANAGNGGACAGGTAATCAGCGCGGAAGAGTTATTCCACGCNGTATGGGGCGAAGAATATTTCAGCAAAAGCAACAATACCATCACTGTACACATCAGACATTTACGTGAAAAAATGAATGATTCCTTTGAGGATCCGAAATACATCAAGACCGTCTGGGGGTGTGGATACAAAATTGAAAACTAAAGATAAGACGAAATTCGTCCTGTTTCTGGTGATTTTTCTTGTAATTGCACTGGGCATCGGCTATGGAATCTATTATCTGGCAGATGTTGTTTTCAACGGGTCAGTTCTCGAATGGTTTGCGGAAAATTATTTCTACATAGAAACCAAGCATATTGATGGCAAAAACGGACCTGTTTATTATCACCAACCTGACTGGCCAAAATTGAAATTACTTGCACTNACCATATTTTTTATCCTGATGGTTATTTTTGTAGTTTCCATTTATCTGACGGCACANTTCCANGCCAAAAAGCAGGTNCGGAAATCTATCTCAAAGACAAGCCGTATGCTGCTGACCTACATGCACAATGATATTGACTCCAACGAGGTCTTTCCTGCTTCCTATGCGGAGGTGGCTTCACAGATTGTACAGATCAAATCNACCATGCAGCGNCACGANCAGGCCATGAAGGATGAGACAGACCGCCGGAACGATTTNATCACNTACCTTGCCCACGACCTCAANACNCCTCTTACCTCCGTGGTCGGTTACCTTGACCTGCTTGAGGAGGCNCCAGACATGCCGGAAGCACANCGCAAAAAGTATATTCATATTACTCTGGAAAAAGCGCTTCGCTTNGAAAANCTGATCAATGAATTTTTTGAGATAACNAGATACAATCTTCAACAGATTATTCTGGAAAAAGANNCNATCGACCTTTCCTTTATGCTNATGCAGCTTACNGATGAATTTTATCCTCTTTTGACAAGCCACGGAAACACGGTTGAACTGCAGGCAGAGGATGATTTGACGGTCTATGGCGACTCCATGAAACTTGCCAGAGTATTCAACAATATTCTCAAAAATGCAATATCCTACAGCTATCCCAATTCCCCTATCAAAGTGTATGCCGGGAANCGGGAAAANGATATTTTCATTTGNTTTATNAATCAGGGAAANACGATTCCNGGNGAAAAATTAAATGCAATCTTTGAAAAATTCTTCCGCATGGACGAAGCAAGAAGCACCAACACCGGAGGCGCCGGATTGGGACTGGCAATTGCAAAAGAGATTGTTACCCTACACGGCGGCACCATCAATGCATCCAGNGAAAATGAGATGACGACNTTNAGNGTNACATTNCCNCTATANTAAACACTGACTTATNNNTAACTGTTGTTATTNTTCACATAGTNTCCAATAGTCCGCACAGGACAGGTAAATATA
>JAAVAE010000024.1 GCA_014804245.1 Lachnospiraceae bacterium
GTAAATATACCAAAAGGAGTCCCTATAAAAACGTCAGCGCTTGGCGAGGTTCCTCACGAGCCTAGCGTCTGTTACGTTTTTATGGAGCGGGAGCGCGACGACGTTGGTATATTTACCTGCCCTGTGCGGACTATTGGCCACTCTGTGAACATTAACCCAGATGCAGCGCCGTATCTGTATTGCGAAAAAATTTCCGGCATGGTACATTATTAATAGTTTAATCGCAAAATTTCAGGTTAAAAGAAAGAACTGGAAATAAAACGGAGGGAGTATTGTTATGTATCAGGACGGTAAGATTTGGGTTGGAAAGTCAGGGGAGGAGAAGGTATATATTTATCCTAAGATGGCGAACAGGCATGGAATGATTGCAGGGGCGACGGGAAGCGGAAAGACGGTCACTTTGAAGGTGCTTGCCGAATCGTTCAGCGATCTGGGTGTGCCGGTGTTTCTGGCGGATGTGAAGGGAGATCTTGCGGCAATGTGCAGGCAGGGAGCGGAGAGCGAGAGTGTCAGGAAAAGAATCGATGCAATGGCACTTGGAGAAGAAGGCTTCCAGTTCCGTAATTATCCTGTTACTTATTGGGATGTTTATGGTGAGAAGGGCTTACCGCTGCGGACGACGATCTCTGAGATGGGACCGCTTCTGCTTAGCAGAATCATGGAACTTAATGAGACGCAGTCGGATATACTGACGATCATCTTTAAAATAGCGGATGATGAGGGGCTGCTGCTTTTAGACACCAAGGATCTTCGTTCCATGATACAGTATGTGACGGAAAATGCCAAGGAATATGGGGCAAAGTATGGCAATTTATCCAAGCAGAGTCTGGGCGCGATTATGCGCGCAGTGGTGGCGCTGGAAGCCAAAGGCGGAGAAATATTCTTTGGAGAACCTGCGCTTGACATTGCAGACTGGATGCGTACGGACTGCAATGGGAAAGGCGTTATTCAGGTATTGGATTGTCAGAAGTTGATTAACAGCCCAACAATGTATTCCACCTTCATGCTCTGGATGATGTCAGAACTTTTTGAGACCCTGCCGGAGGCGGGAGATGGGGAGAAGCCCAAGATGGTATTTTTCTTTGATGAGGCGCATCTTTTGTTTGATTCCGCGTCCAAGGCGCTGCTGGTCAAAATTGAGCAGGTAGTGAAGCTGATTCGTTCTAAGGGCGTGGGCATTTATTTTGTCACGCAGAATCCCAAGGACATTCCGGACGGAGTGCTGGGGCAGCTGGGAAATAAAGTGCAGCATGCGCTTCATGCTTATACGCCGGCGGAGCAGAAAGGATGTAAGGCAGCAGCCCAGTCCTTTAGGGCAAATCCGGAGTTCGATACTTATGATGTGTTGACTCAGCTTGGAATCGGTGAAGCGCTGATTTCTGTTCTGGACGAAGGCGGAGTGCCTACTATTGTAAAGAAGTGTCAGATTCTGCCGCCCCAGAGTCAGATGGGAGCGCTTGATGAGGCGGTAAGGCAGGAGCAGATCAGAGGAAGTCTTCTCTACAGCAAGTATTCCCAGATGCTGGATCGTGAGTCCGCTTATGAAGTTCTGGAGAGGAAGGTGCTGGATCAGGAGGAAAGTAATCGCAAGGCAGCTGAGGAGGCAGCNGCNNAAAANCAGANACNGAGNGAAGAGGAGGCTGCAAAAAANGCAGAAGANAAGAAAGCAGCCGCCAAGGATAAACAGGTCAAGAAAGCGGTCAAATCGGCGGGAAACAGNGCAGCCGGAACCATNGGCAGNGANGTTGGAAACAGCATCGGAAAGACNCTTGGGGGCAGCTTTGGAAAGAAGGTNGGCGGCAATGTGGGCGCTTCTCTGGGAAGNGGTATTTTCAGTACNTTGTTCAAGCTGTAATTGCTGGTTCGTGTTTCAGCTTAAAATGAAAGAAAAGTATTGTCTGGCATAATGCGCAGAAGAAACGAGGNAAGGGTTANACATGCTGCAGATTGCGATATGTGATGATGAGCAATTTTATAGAGAAAAGATACGGCGGCTCCTTGAGGATTACCTCAAGGAGCACGATTTAAGTTATGAGNTCTCNCTNTTTTTATCGGGNNAGGAGTTCCTTGAAAAAAGNGAGAATGCGGTGAGGTANGACATNGTGTTNATGGANATNAACATGAATGNGATGGANGGGATTCAGACGGCAATGCANATGCGNGCGTTTCATTCAGANACTTATATTGTGCTGATCACGGCTTTTATCAATTATGTGCTGGAAGGATATAAGGTAAANGCNGTGCGGTATATTATGAAGGATACGCTGGATAACGCAATGACAGAATGCATGGATGCGATTTTGCAGAAAATGCAGATCGCNCAGGTGACTTTTCCTTTTATGGAAGGNGAAAGAAGGTTATATACAGACAACATTCTTTATGTGGANAGNCAAAGGCACAAACTTACTTTTTACTATATGGAAGAACAGATGGTGGGTTATCACATTTATGATAAGCTGGACGTGATTGAGCAGAGACTGCAGGGNTATGGGTTCTTGCGCATCCACAAAAGTTATCTGGTAAATATGAGGCATATCCGTAAGGTCAGCAATTATATTGTCTATCTGGATACGGGTGAGGAACTGCCGGTTCCGCGCCTTAAATTTCAGACTGTAAAGGAAGAATTTGTGGCATATAAAGGAGCAATGTGATGGAAGATATTGTAAAAAGCATCCTTTTATCGATTATGATGGGCATCAGCTGCAAGATATATTATGAAATTTTTGAACCATACCGGAAATGGAGAAATAGGCGACGGGAATATTTGGTTGTCCTTACTACTGCGATAGGTTTTATGATAATTGCTTTTACGGAAATTCCGCCCTATATCTTCCAGCCAATCCGTTTCATTGCAGTCGTTGCAGTATCGGCACAGATTTGTTTTCAGATAAAAGCAGTAAAAAATCTGATTTTAGCTGTCATGTTCTGCGGGATTTACTGGATTTTATCCATGATTTGCGTATCCTTTGCCTATGCATTTCCGGTGATGCAGACAGGACGCATATACGATATGGTAGAATCAATTACAGGGAGTCTCTTCTTATGCCTGATGCTCCTTTTACGCTATAGATTTAAAAAGCGCACCTATAAGCCGGCGGGCGGAAGATGGAGAACAGGACTGGCGGTCTTTCCTTTATTCGGCATGATGGTCATTATGGCAATCAGTATGATGCCGGGGGATGGGAGCTCTGTGGATAAATACGCGAAGCTGATGGCGGTTCTGGGATTTTCGGCAATCTGCTTCTGCCTCTTTCTCTACGTGGAAAATATGCTGGAAAAAGAGGAAGAAGTGCAAAACCTGCGGCTGATGCAGGCGCGCACCCAAAATCAGATGAACCTGTACCGCGGTATGCAGAAAAATTATGAGCAGCACAGAAGGCTGATGCACGATTACAAGAATCAGTTAAGCTGCATTCAGGGAATGGTGTCCGGCGGGCAGAGCAAGGAAGCTTTGGAATATATTTCCAAACTGACGGGAAGTATCCGGAGCAATGCAGATTATGTAAATACAAACCATACCGTGGTGAATGTGGTGCTGAACCAGAAGTATCAGGAGGCATATGAAAAAGGGATCACAATGACAATGGCTGTCAATGATATGTCCGGACTTACCATGAGCGAGGAGGAAATCGTAATATTGCTGGTCAATCTGATTGATAACGCCATAGAAGCATGTGAAAGACTGACCCATGATAAAATCATACAGTTCAAGATGATGCTGGAGGATGATCAGCTGGTGCTTTCTATCCGAAATCCGGTGGAAGAGGCGGTGAAAATAAAGGGAAAGCTGGTTCCCACCAGTAAGCGCGATGGGGCGCAGCATGGAATTGGGCTGATGAATGTGGATTCTGTCATTAGAAAAAATGGCGGCACAAGCGTCATAAAATGCGAGGACGGATGGTTTTATTTTTCGGCATTGATATGAATAGAGATTTGAAAGAAGACGCGAAGGCGTCTTTTTTTGTCTGCCAAGTGACGATTTGTGCCGGGCATATTGCTGTGAGGAAGGAGTGTAAATATAATAAAAGCAAAAATAAAGCGTGTGCTTTGGCATGAAGCTAAAATGTTTAAGGAGACTAGCTATGAAAAAAATATTACTTATTTTATTGTTTGCGTTTAGTGCCATAGGAATATATGGTTGTAGTCAAAAAGAGTATTTCAGTAACGTTGAAGAAAAAAAACAATTTATTGAAATTATTACAGCTTCTGATGAGGTGATTGGCATAATTGACAATAATAAAGAAATAGAAAGGTTCGTAAAACAACTGGATATTGAATCTTGGAATTATATGGAACAGCTGCCTGAAGATAGGGACTTGGTATATAGTTACATATCATATGAGGTAATTGATGAACCTCTATTTTTACAGGATAAAACACAGTTAGTTAATATGAGTACCTTAGAATTATATATTTCCAGTAAAGGTGAATATATTATACGAAATTATGCTCAAGGAGTAGAAACAATAGCTAGAATATCAGAAAAGGCGGGACGGTTTCTTAATGCGCCAGAAGACTTAGATCTAAATAAGCATATGACAGCGAAGGACATACTGGATGGTTGGGGACTTGATTTTTATGTGCCAAATAGTGATATTGAAAAAACAGATGATATAGAGAATGCCCGATATTATGAAGGAGAAACATCATTTACAGAAAAGGAACTACTCAAGACTTCTAAAGAGCAGAAGATACAGTTTTACGGAGCAGACAAAAACACGTTGCTGAATGAAATAGACGATATTTCTGAAATAGCGCAATATCTAAATGGGTTGGCTCTGGATCAGTGGGAATATGTAGATAATGCACTAAATCCTAGAGAAGTTGAATGCCAAATTGTTAGATTTATGTTATCAAGGGATAGTAATAAAAAAGAGTTAAAAGAAATGTATACCCAGATACTTTATAAAAGCGATGGTAATTATTATATTGAGGAAATAATTCCAGGTGAATATAGTAATCGGGGAGAATTTAAAACACATTATCAGGTGTCAGAGGAGATAGCAAAATATATTTTATCATATTTAGAATTATCCATAGAATAGGTAAAATATTAAGATTATGCACTCCAGGCGGCATATAAATTGGAAAGGAGCAAAAGAAAGATGAGAGCAAGAGAAATGAAAACGAGAAAGATAAGGATCATATTGGTGATGTTGGTTCTTGGAGCAATAATTATNACNAGCCNCGGATGTGCCAAAAAAGGACAGAAAGCATGGGGAGAAACACCGGAGGAAACCGCGGAGTATATGATGGAAAGGCTGAAGGAATTGGATCTTGCGNCATTTAATGNNTGCACTGATAANTATGTGAGGACGTANCGCAACTGGATTGGGATTGCTACGCAGAGGGAGTACAAGGTGTTCAATGAACTGCTGCAGCCGGGGATGGTAAAGGGAAAGAGGTATGAGTCGAACCACAAATTTGCAGAAAAAACTGTAGAGCATATGGAATGGGAGATAACAGATGTAAGACAGGATGGGGAAAGGGCAGAAATCGATATGAAAATTACCAATATAAATATGCAGGATGTCATAGGAGATTATGAAATCAGTATATTGGAAAACATGCTTGAAAGTACAGGCATCGGCATGGGGGGACTTGTAAGGAATGTGTCCGATCTGGCGAATGGAAAGGAAGAACTGCTCTCTATTATGGAGGCATTGGATGAAACAAATCTCTGTACAATGGACATAACTGTTTTGGCGTATCGGGAAAAGGATCAATGGAAGATCCATGTCAGCGAGGAGTTTATCAATGCTTTTATGGGGAACATGATGGCGGCGGAATATTCTGAGGATATGGAGCAGAAAATTGAGAAGCTGATGGAAGAGTATGAAGGAAAAGTGGATGAATGGGCTGATGAGGTGGGAGAGAGCGTAGAGGAATGGGTGGAGAAGGTTTTTGGTTAGTAGAGCGGGAATTTGTATCAAAATTACGATGAAGCAAAGGAAGTTTGTGGTGTGAGGGTGAAAAATAAGGTATAATGGAAAAATAGGAAAATATTTGAAAAGCAGGGAAAAGAAGATGATGGATTACTGGAAAGGGTTATTCCGTCCCCATATTTTGGAACGGGGATTCAATTATTATGAAACAGGTGCGGTCATAGAGGTAAGAGCCGCTGGAGAGGGATTTCAGGCGGTAGTGGAAGGCAGCGAGGATTATGAGGTGGGGATTGAAATCCGGGATGGCGCAATTCACGATATGTGGTGTACTTGTCCGTATGCGGAGGATGGCAACTACTGCAAGCATATGGCAGCAGTTTTGTATGAAATTGAAGAGAAGGGAAGAAAAGGGAACCCTGCCGGGGATTCAGCATCTTGGCAGGAGGAGAAAGATCGTGAAGCAGAGCAGGAATTGAAGGATGTTATTTGGAAAATCCCAGAAAGCAGAGTCAGGGAGATTCTACTGGAACTGGCGGAGGATGATGAGCATCTGAAAAACAGGATTCTGACGCAATACACGGAAAGCATCAGTGAGAAGCAGATGATACGGCTGAAAAAGGAAATTGATCGTATCGCGTATCAACATTCGGATCGTTATGGCTTTGTGGACTGGAATCATGCAAGTGATTATGCTTCGGCTATGGTATATTTCCTTAACAGTAATGTTCAGAGTATGATTGAAAAAGGCTTTTTGATGCAAGCGTTTGAATTAGTCAATGCAGTCTTTATCAAAGTCGGAAATCAGGACATGGATGACTCTGACGGAGAAAGTGGGTGGCTTGCAAATGTCTGTTATGAATTCTGGCAGGAGATTCTGGAACATTGCGGGGAGGAAGACAGAAGGAAGATGTTTGTATGGTTTAATGAGCAGCAGTCTGCCGGCACTGTAGTTGATTATATGGAAGACTATCTTTCTGATTTTCTTATGAATGAGTTTCATGATGAGGAATTATTGAGAAAAAAACTAGCCATGCTGGATGAAATGATTGAGCGGGCAGAAGGACAGACGGACTGCGGCGAATATTGGAGTGCCCATTATGGATATGAAAATAATATCTTAAAAAGGCTTGAAATCATGAAAGAACTTCAATATACAGAAGAGGAGATACGGGCATACAAGGAAAAGAACTGGAGATTTGCGGCGGTAAGGATGCTCCAGCTTTCTGAATATCTGGAGGAAGGAAAGCAGCAGGAAGCCGTTGAACTGCTTCTGGAGAGTAAAAAGTTGGATGAAGGCTCTCAGGGATGGGTTGCAGAGTACAGTGCCAAGCTGATTGAGCTGTATCGTAATCTTGGCAGGACACAGGAATACAAAGAGGAACTGGTTTTTCAAGTATTTCATTGCAACCAGCAATGTCTGGAGTATGTGGATGAGTTGAAGGCAATCTGCACGAAGGATGAATGGGAGGATTACCGGGAACAGATTTTGGTCAGCAGGAGCGGATGGTCTATTCGGTATCCGCTGATGGAAAAGGAAGGATTGTATGAGCGGCTCCTTGAGGAGATTGTAAAAGAGAAGGATATTCTTTATTTAAATAAGTATGAAAAAACATTGAAAAAGGAATTTCCTGAGCGGGTGCGGGATATTTATGTGCAATATGTTAGGGAGCAGGCAGAACTTGTATATGACAGAAAGCGATATAAGGAGTTGGTTCAATATTTGAAAAAAATCAGAAAATACCCGGAAGGAGATGCGGTGGCAAGCGAAATTGCCGGGGAGTGGAAGGAAAAATATCGCAGGCGCCCGGCAATGATGGATGAGCTTAGGAAAGCAAAATTCTGATTTTTAGTTTTAGATAGGAAAGCAGATGAAAGTGATAGAGAATAAATGTCTTTTTAAATATTTGATTGTGAAATGAAAAGGCTGAGGGTATAATAAAACCATAAAATGTCCATGGAGTATAGGATATTTTAGGAGGTGTAAGCGATGTTACTGGATGATATGAGAAAAGAATTGGTGCAGGGGTTAACAGACATCTTTCGAAATAATATATCAATGATTATTTTATATGGATCAGTGGCGAGGAATGAAGCAACAGATGAGAGTGATATTGACGTTGCGATTATTTTAAAGAATCAGATAGATCATGAGACAAAACAGCATTTTTTCAGATGGGTTGCTGATTTGGATATGCGATATGATAGAGTGTTTTCCATTGTGGATATACAGGAAGATAACATGGAAAAATGGGGAAGTGTGCTTCCGTTTTATCAGAATGTACGGAAAGAGGGAATCGTTTTATGGAAGACAGCTTAAAAGAATTGGCTGGGTATCGTTTGGCGAGAGCGAAAGAAATGTTGTCAGCGGCAGAGTGTAAAATAATTTAACAGAAGGTTGGTAAAATATACTTATATTAGTATGGATGGTGAAAGTGCAGGACTTCGGATAGATTCGGAGAACTGTACTTTTTTGTTGAAACAGTGGTAGAATTTTCATAAAGTAAGAAAATCAATACGGAGAAATAGATTAATTTTATAATGAACAGGCAGTTGCAACGAATAGCTGCGGAATCGTCACAAGAAAATGATAGATATTTTTTGCATTTTTGCTATTATGAACCAAAGCTAGGAGGAAAAAACATGACATTTGGAGAAAAGCTGTATCAATTAAGAAAGGCACAGGAATTTTTACAGGAAGCATTAGCAGAAAAATTGCATACCAGTAGACAAGCAATAAGCAAGTGGGAAGAAACAAAGGGATTTTATGTGAGTAGGGAAACGGCAAATGGCTTTCTGCTCTATTATAAAAAGAACCTATTCCAAAACTAAACATGCCATATGTATTGATTTAGTAATGACTTGGCATTATAATTTATATAGAATTTAAAAATCATGTATGATATGAGATAAAAGGTTAAGACAAGAGATATTCATGGAAGGGAGTTTATTATGGCAAGTACAATTCAAGTGAGAGTAGATGATGATCTAAAGCGGAAATCGGATATGCTGTTTAGAGATCTTGGTACTGATACAACAACTGCAATCAGAATGTTTTTAACACAGGCGGTTGCGAACAATGGATTTCCTTTTGAAATCAAGAAAAATATCAGAGCAGAATATGATTCATATGAAACGATGACAGAAGAGGAAATACTGGCGAAGTTAAAGCGTTCTAGAGAACATTGTGAGGACGGGAGATGCCGTGAAGCGGATAAGGTAATCTCTGATCTGAGGGGGAAGTATGGATTATAAAGTGATTATTACAGAAGATGCAGAAGCAGATATGGACAGCTTTATACATTATCTTTTATTCGAAAAGAAGAATGAACAGGCAGCATGCAATCTGATAGATGATTTTGAATCAACCATAGCTATACTGACTCATGCGGCAGAAAGTATAAAGATGTGTGAGAATCAGCATTTGAAAGATCTTGGGTATAGGCGGATCAACTTTATATCTCATAGATATTTTATGCTTTACAGAGTGGAAGAAGATAAAGTCTTTGTAGATAATATCTTTCATGAGCTACAGGATTATGAAAATAAGATAGTTTAATATTCAGCTGTATTAAGAACCACTATCCTACAGTAGTATAATGATACTTGAGAAATATTATATAGGGGAATGCCCAAGGTAATTTGCTGCATATCTAGTTGTTCTCAGCCAGATGGAGGGATAAAAGTTGTATATCTGCAATTAATTGTGGCGGATATGCAACTTTTGACATTACAAAATTAAGTGTTAATTTTGCGATTTCCTGTTATTATAAAAGTGACTAAGAAGGAAATCTGATATGTAGGATATGATGGAGGAAATTGATATATGAGTACACTGGAAACCAATCTGGCATTGTTATTAACGATTCCGGAAGAACGTCAGGAAGAAACACAGAGTTATCTGCAATAAAGACAAGCAGAAGATTTTAAGGTGATCCCTGTGCCATTTATAGCATGGGGATTTATCTTTTTAGCAGGGGTCTTAATGAGAGTAGATTTCGCAAATCTATAATTATAACCTTTTAGAGTGAAAATGGAATGGTTTGTGCGGGGAGAGGAGTAGTTAGTCAGACTCGATGTATCGAATGATATCTCCCGGAGTGCATTCCAATACAAAGCAGATGCGGGCGAGTATGTCCGCATCAATTTTTTCTACATGTCCATTATACCATTTGTCGATTACTTCAAAACGGGCATTAATGGCTCTTGCCAACATATTTCGATTAATGCATTTCTCATCCATATATGTCTTAATATCTATCGTAATTTTCCCATATTGATTCATTGTAAACAGAGTATTTTTCATGATAGGACACCTCTACATATATACTATCTAAAAAGTAACGTCTTGACGAATTACATAAATATAGTTACTATGTATATAGTAACTATATGATGAATTAGAGCATAACATTCATATGAAAAAGGAGAAGATCAAGTGTTATTAGTCATATTAAGTTGGATATATATTTTCCTGATATGTACGCTGATTGGAATTGGTGTCTTGAATCTGTTTAAGAAGAGGAATTTTTCACTGAGTGGATATCTTGTAGCAGGCATCGTAGTCATTACCGTTTATGCAGAGTTTTTCAGTATTTTCATGAAAATAGGAACCTGCGCTCATTTATTTCTTTTGTCAGCGGTGCTTTTAAGCGGATATGTAAAGCGAGATATAATTCAGCAGCTTTGGAGAAGATACTGTCCTGTCATATGCTCATGGGAGGGATTCTTTTATGGCTGTTTTGTGTTGGGAATAGCATTTTTCACATCCAGAGGAGAGTTTCATACAGATACCAATATTTATCATGCGGCGGCAATTCGTATCTATGAAGAATACGGTCTTGTTAAAGGCATTGGTAATTTACAGCTTCATTATGCGTATAATAGTTCTTATCTGGCATTTGCTTCCATATTCAGCTTAAAGTGGCTGCTCGGATATTCCTTACATACGACGACAGGTTTTCTGGAGACATTTATGTGCCTGTACGCTTTTTGCGGATTAAAAGACTTTAAACGACATAAAAGCCACATCGCAGACATGATGAGAATAGGAATTCTTTTGTATACGCTGATAAATGTAACACGCAGTATGTCTCCGGCAACGGACTATGCAACTATGTATTTTGTGCTGTTTATTATTACTGCATGGTGTGAAAATCTGTTTGAGAGTCATTCGGATGTCACAGTATATGCTTTGATGTCTGTTGTGGCAGTGTTTGCAGTTACTTTGAAATTTTCCTCGTGCTTGCTCATTATGCTGGCAGTCTATCCGGCATATTGTTTCATCAGGGAGAAAAAATGGAGGGAGATAATTGCTTATATTTTTTGCGGGTGTATCATCATATGTCCGTTTCTGGTCAGAAATTATTTTATTTCGGGATGGCTTCTCTATCCGTTTGATGGAATAGATATTTTTCAGACAGTATGGAAAATACCGAAGGAATATCTTCTGCATGATGCCAACCAGATCAAAGTATGGGGACGATGTCTTTATGATGTGGATAAAATCGATATGCCGGTTAAGCAATGGCTGCCAATATGGTGGGAGCATCAGTTTCGTTATGAACAGATGTTTCTTGGAGCAGTTGTAATTGCTTCCATATTGCAGCTTATAATGCTTTTTAACAGAATACTGAAAAAAAAGAAACTGCGGCTGCAGCTTATTATACTTCACATCGCTATATGGGGAAATATTGCCGTATGGTTTTTGGTGGCGCCTTTTATCAGATATGGGCTTGCGTTTTTAATCGCGGTAATCATGATTGCCATAGGAGAATATCTCAGTGAAAAGAAAAGAGGATTTTATAGTATTGTAACGGGAGGGTTAGTGTTTTGTATTATTGTATCGGTTTCTCCTTATTGGGACCAATACATTACGGATGCCGGTGTTTTTGTAAAACAGGATTTGAAAGCCCCCTATTACATTAGGCAGAAGGATTATGATAAAGGCAGTATGGATAGCTGCGAGATTAACGGAAATGTAATTTGGTTCGCAGCGGAGGGAGAAATCAATAGTTATCATGTATTTCCGGGAACATGCTATAAGGATATGTTGGATAGGAGCACATTGATTGGCGACAGGATTGAGGATGGGTTTTGCGCGAAATAAATTAGATAGTATATAGTACTTTTAAACAGTCATAACCCCTCAGAATGCTTCATAGAATGTAAAAAAGTATTCTGAGGGGATTTCCTTTGAAAGATTATATCGAGGAGAGAGCAATCGATATTGCCAATTATATCATTGACAACA
>JAAVAE010000025.1 GCA_014804245.1 Lachnospiraceae bacterium
AAACTAAGGTTTTGTGAAGAATGTAATAACAGTAAAACGGAGCCGAAAGGCTCTTATTTTTATACCCTGAATGAGAGAAAGAGAGGAAAAATAATGAGTACAACAAAATTAGTGCTGGCAGACAGCACAGTGATCGAACTGCAGGGAGGAGCCGCTTTAGGGTACATGAAAGCCCATTATGCAGATAAGGCGGCAATGGTATCTGACTGGGACAAGATTACACCAGAGAATCTGAAGACTGTCCAGATCAAGGCAGATGATGCTGTCATTGGAAACTATACAGATCTGCTCCTGGAATCTGAGACCTCAACATTACAGCCGGATGGTTCCGTGGACACTGTATGGAACATCCGCGAAAAGACTGAGGTGGAGAAATTGCAGGATGAAATCGTGCGCATCAGGGAAGGACAGGACATACAGGACGGCGCCATAGCTGACCTTGGAGATGCTGTAAGCACCTTATCGGAAGGAGGGGATGAATAAAATGGCAAGATTCTATGGGACGAAGATCAAGAATGAAGAAATGACGATTGACGAAGTACCAAAGTTATGGAAGAAAGCTACAGAAAAATGGCTGAAAGAAAATCTGTAAAAGGGAAGAGGAGAGATGAATTATGAGAGTAAAAGAAATGTTTTGTGCAATGGTTGGTTTGGTAGGGAGCTTTATGGCGAAGCTATTTGGCGGCTGGGATGCCGCCCTTGTCACCCTAATTATTTTTATGTGCGCCGATTACCTGACAGGGCTTATTGTTGCAGGCGTGTTCCATGAAAGCAAAAAGTCAGAGAATGGAGCATTGGAAAGTCATGCAGGATGGAAAGGACTATGTAAGAAGGGTGTGACTCTGCTGTTTGTACTGATAGCATACCGGCTTGATCTGGCACTTGGGCTTGATTTCATACGGACTACTGTCATTATTGGATTTATGGCAAATGAACTTATTTCTATCATTGAAAATGCAGGTTTGATGGGAATACCTATTCCGAAAGTGTTAAACAAGGCAATCGACATTCTCACACAAAAAGCGGATGCGGAGGAATGATACTATGGTAGTTGGAATAAACTGCGGTCACACAAAAAGCGGCGCCGGTTATGGCGCCGTTGGATTTATAAAGGAATCAGAACATACAAGACTGGTGGGACAGGCTCTTATGGACCTGCTCCGGTCAGCAGGTGTCACGGTGATTGACTGCACCATAGATCAGGCAAATTCCCAAAGTGAATATCTGGCCGCAGCCGTGGCATTAGCCAACAGGCAGGACCTAGACTGGTTTATATCCATCCATTTCAATGCATCTGGTACCCATGAGGGGCATGGGACAGAGGTATTCACATATGAGGGCAGGCAGTATCAAGATGCTCTGGACGTGTGTGCAAATCTGTCAGAGCTGGGCTTTACCAACCGTGGGGTGAAATCCGGATCCGGATTATACGTTATCCGGAAGACCAAAGCAAAATCCATGCTGATAGAGGTGTGCTTCTGTGATAACCAGCAGGATATAGACACCTATAATGCTGCAGGCGGTGCACAGGGCATTGCAAAGGCAATCTATAAAGGTATCTACAAAGAAGCTGTTCTTCCTTCTGTGCAGATGCCGGCAACAGAGAACCATAACCCTACACGGGATGAATTCCACGCTTTTGTAGCTGAAATCGCCCGTAAGGATTGGCAGGAATGTCATATCATGCTGCCAAGCGTGGTCATTGCACAGGCAGCTATCGAAAGCGCAGTAGGAACGTCTGAACTGGCACAGAATGCCAATGCCTTGTTCGGAATCAAATTGAATGGATGGACAGGCAGGACTTATGTAAAGGACGCTACAGAGCAGAACCCGGATGGAAGCTACCGGGTAGACAAGAATGAATTATGGCGCGCATATGACAGCTGGGAGCAGTCCGTACTTGATCACAATGATTACATAGCATCTAGAAGCACAGACGGCGGCAGGACGTTGAGATATGGACCCGTGATTGGCTGTAGCGACTATATCCTTACATGCCAGTATCTGGAGCAGTGTAAATATGCGACGTCGCAAACTTACGCAGAAACGCTGATTAATTATATTGAAAAATATAACCTCCATCAGTATGATGAATTTGAACCGGAACAGCTTGCGCCAGAAGGGTACTTATGGATTGTACAAGCTGGAGCATACAAGAGCCTTAACAATGCCAAGAAGCTTCTACAGGGGCTTGAGAAGATGGGAATTGTTTGCTTAATTAAAAAGTATAAGGCAGAAGACTCTATATGACATAAATAATTACTTTTTTTGATAATAGCATGTGATAATATCGAAGTTGGAAAAAGTAAGTTTTATTTGCAAATATACACAAAGTATACAAAAAGTTTAAAATTTCCCATAAATAGGGCATTATTCCTTAAAGACTTCTTAATAATTATCCTGTTATGCTTTTTGAAAAAGGAAAGGAAAATATAAGGATGAATGAGAAAACAGTAATTATGAAGGCGTCAGATCTTTGCAAAAGTTTTGCAAACAATGGCGGGCAGAACCACGTACTTGATATGATCAATCTTGAAATCTATGACGGTGACTTTACAGTTATCATGGGTTCTTCAGGGGCAGGAAAATCGACCCTGCTTTATGCCTTAAGCGGGATGGATAAGCCCACCAGCGGAAGGGTCTGCTATAAGGAGAAGGAAATCAGCCATTTAAAGGAAAAAGAAATGGCGGCTTTGCGGGCACAGGAGTTTGGTTTTGTGTTTCAGCAGGCGCATCTTGTAAGCAATCTCACGCTCTTTGAGAATGTTGCCGTGACAGGATATCTTACGAAAAGGAGAACGGAAAAAGAGGTAAGGGACAGGGCGAAGGAGCTGCTTTCTTTGATGCACGTGGGAGAAGCAATGGACCGTCTTCCATCCCAGGTATCCGGAGGAGAAGCGCAGCGGGCGGCGATTGCAAGAGCAATGGTGAACGAACCCGGAATGTTGTTTGCCGATGAGCCTACGGGAGCGCTGAACAAGCGAAATACGAAGGAGGTACTGGATCTCCTTTCAAAACTCAATGAGGGCGGACAGAATATTTTGATGGTGACTCACGATATCAAAGCGGCAATCCGGGCAACCAGACTTTTGTACCTTGAGGATGGAAAGGTAGTGGATGAAATGTCCATGCCTGCCTACCGGAAAGATGAGGCACGCAGCCGGGAAAAGCAGGTGGAGGCGTGGCTTTCCTCCATGGAATGGTAGGAGGTGCGGGATGAAATATCTTACTTTATTAAAAGCAAACATAAAAAGCCAGAAGGGAAGTTTTATCGGCGTTTCACTTCTTATGTTTATCATTACGATTTCACTGCTGGCTGTTTTGACGATATGGAAAAATTCTACCGATTATGAACAGGAGGAGCTTTGGCGCACCGGATATGGAGATATTACCTGTTGGATAATCGGGGAGGCTGACATCGAAAAGCTGCGGGGACAGATTGCGGATCTTAAGGATGTTGAGAAGGTAGAGGAGCAGAAAGCTATTTGCTTCAGAAAGTATTATGTGAACGGACATGAGGGGGTAAATGGGATTGCACAGATATTCGTCTTTGGCGAGAAGCGGTATGATTATCATATTTACAACAAAAGCCTTACGGGAATAGAAGAAAATCCGGAAGCGCTTCAGGAAGGCGAGGTATACGTATCGCCTGCATTCTGTTCTTTACATGACGCACAGATAGAGGATGAATTTTCAGTGCAAATAGCCGGGGAGCAGGATTGGGTAAGCTATACCATAAAGGGATTTTTTGAGGATCCTGCTGCTGGTACCGCTATGATGGGGATGAAGACGATTCTTATGAACAGCGCTGATGTCGGGAAGCTGTCAGAAAAGATGAAGGAGGCAGGTGTCTTTGAAAAAGCGAAAGGGAGTCTTTTGCATATTTTCAGGTCGGAAAGCAGCTCTTTGTCAATGGGGGAATTTCAGAACCTGCTGGGGGAGAGGACAGAGGTAAAGGATTATGCAGACTTTTCTTATTCCAAACTGGCGATTATGGGATTCATGCTGATTCTGCAGAATATTTTTGCGGGTTTTCTGCTGGTCTTTGTGGCGGTTCTGCTGGTAATCACTATGGTGGTCATAGGGTACAGCATCAGCAGCAGCATTGAACAGGACTATGTGAATATGGGTATTCTGAAAGCGGTGGGATTTACCAGAACGGATCTGACGAGAACGCAGATTATGCAATATGCGCTGGCAGTGCTTACAGGAATGATTCCGGGGACGTTTTTGTCGGGGATGGTGGTCAGGCTCATAAACAGGCTGACGGTTACCACAACAGGAATGATTATTCCCTCTGATAATAACCTGCCAATGAGCGCAGCGGCGCTGGGGGCGATTTTACTTCTGCTGATAGGATTTATCAGTTTCAAAACGGCAGGAATTGGGAAGATTACGCCTATCAGGGCAATCCGCGGCGGTGCAGATGACGTGTACTTCAGGAGCAGGCTTACAACAAAGATACATAGCAGAGGGCTTGCCTTTCATCTGGCGCTTCGGCAGCTTCTATCCGGAAAGAAGCAATATGTAAGCGCATGTATTGTGGCTGCACTTTTGGTATTTATCATCTCCTTGACGGTCAGGATCGGAGCATGGATGGGACCGGATGGAAAGGGATTAATGACTTCTTTTAATGCAGTAGACTATGATATTGGCTTCGGATGTGAGGATGAGGCGCTGACAAGAGAAGTTGATGAAGCGATTTCGCAGACAGTCAGGATTGCCCACAAATATGAGTTTAAGATGGAGCGGGCAACCATCAACAATTATGAGTGTCCGGTCAATATCGCATCCGCCCCTGAGTTTTTTAATGTAATTCAGGGAAGAACCTGCAGATACGAGAATGAAGTGATTGTCACGGATGTTGTAGCTGGGGCAATTGAAGTAGGAATCGGCGATGAAGTTTTGGTGTCCTATAAGGGAAAAGAAAAAGAATTTATCATCAGCGGCATTTATCAGTGCGCAAATGATATGGGAGATAATTTTGGAATCAGCAAGGAAGGCTTCGAGCGGTTTGAAAGCGAGCCTATACCATTTTATCAGTATTATCTGTTGGAGGATTCCTCACAGGTAAAGGAAGCTGCCAGGCTGCTGAATGAAAACTATAAAGACCGGATAGATATAGACGAAAATACATGGTCAGGACTTAATGGCATTTTGATGGCAATGTCGGCATTAGAAGTCTTCATGTACGTCATAACAGTTATATTTATCATGGTGGCAGTCTACCTTACGGGGAGCAAGATTTTATATAAAGAGCAGCATGACATGGGAATCTACAAGTCGCTGGGTTTTACCGCAGAAAGGCTGAGAGAAGCATTTGCACTGCGTTTCTTTATTGTAGCGGCGGCAGGCTCTGTTTTGGGAAATGTGCTGAGCGGATTTCTGACAGATCCCATGGCGAGCGCAATGCTGAAGATGTGCGGAGTCAGCAAGTTTGAATCCAGCTTGAGCCCTTTTCAGATGCTTTTTTCTGGGTTTATTGTAAGCGGACTGTTCCTGATGTTTTCTTATCTGACAGCAGGAAAAATCAAAAAAGTGGAGCCATCGATATTGATTATTGAATAATAGTTAATCTTTTTTCTTATAAGCTAACTGGATATTTCGCGTAGTTGTTGAGAACGTAAATCCATGCTAAACTGAGTATATAATTTTAAGTTATATGGGATATGGTGTGATTTCCCCATTGAGAGGAAGTGTAATGATGGCAATGAGGCGAAAATGTGTTGCAGAAGATTTTAAGCTTAGAATTATGGGCAGCGAAAATATTCATGCGCAAAATGATTTTAGCGGAAGAATGAAAATGATATATGTAATACGGGGAAAAATGAATATTGTCACGGAATATGACACATACAAGGTGTATCAAGGCAGTGTGGTAGCTATCAATATAGGAACAAGATTTTCATATGGCGGAGTGTCTGAGGATATAATTGTTTCTGAATTTGATTTTCCACAAAGTGCGTTTAAGCTTGGAACTTATGACCATATTGGATATGTGTGGTGTAATTCAGCTGTTGAGCCGCAAAGAGATTATTCAATGTTGCGAGAGGCGATGACAGCAATTCTCAGGAGGTATTTGATTTCGCAGGAAAAAGGATATTATTTTATATCTGGTTTCTACCAGATTATTCAAATATTGGAGGATTCGTTCTTAGTAGGAAAGGAACAAATAAAAGGGAAAATTTCTGAAAATGAACAGAGGGTATCACAAATTATAGATTATATAGAAACAAACTTTACGGAGGAAGTTTCTTTGGCTGAATTGTCGGAAATGTTAAATTTGTCTGTCCCATACCTGTCAAAATTTATAAAGGATAACCTTGGAATGACGTTTTCAAATTATGTTAATATTATAAGATTGAAATATGCAGGCAATCAGTTGATCAGTACAGAATCTTCCGTAACACGGATTGCAATGGACAGTGGATTCTCGAATATGAGGACGTTTAATAAAGCGTTTCTGGATCAGTTTAAAACAACACCCTCTGAATTTCGGAAAAAAACATCTGATTTAGCTGCTGTAAAAAGAAAACGCGAGATGCAGGAAAAGAAAATATTTAGGGAAGTAGAGCAGATTCTGACTAAAGACGATGAAAAGAAAGCGAGCACCCTGGAGTATGATTTTGATTCACGTGCTTTGCATTGTATCGGAAAATCGTCAACATGGAATAAGATCATAAG
Organism: Lachnospiraceae bacterium; assembly: GCA_014804245.1. Lineage (GTDB taxonomy): Bacteria > Bacillota > Clostridia > Lachnospirales > Lachnospiraceae > Suilimivivens. Next base: position 6,685 of record JAAVAE010000025.1, read on the forward strand.
CATCGGATCAATTGCTGAACTAAAAAATGGATCTGTTCGGAAAGCATTGATTACATACGGGCAGAAAATATCGGCAAAATATGTTCGCTTCTGGAATATATTTACAAATGAGATGAATCTCGGAAAATGTATTTCAGATAATGATGCCGATTATGATTATGGATATCTTGATGAGTGTTTGGACTTCCTTATAGAAAATGATTTTATTCCTTACTGGCATTTGGCCTTTATTCCAAAAGAATTTAATATGAATCAGAATATTGTGGAGGAAGTGCATATTCAATATAAATCGCTTGACGAGATAGAATCTGCATTCCGGGCGCTGATAAAGCATTTATTACATCGATATAGTAAGAATATATTGAACCAATGGATTTTTGACCTTTGGTATCCGCAGTTATACTTTAAGCAGATCCCCGAATTTATAAAAGCAGGTGGGGGAATCGACTATTTGGAAATGATGTATAAAGTTATAAAAGAGTATCTGCCACAGAACAAAATCGGAGCGGCAAATTTTAGTATGGTATATGGCAAGGAAAATATTCGACTGGAAATACAGGAACTGATTCGAAGAAAAATTACGCCTGATTTTATATCATATATTGCTTACCCATATGTGTTTGATAAAAAAAATTCCAGAAGATGGATTTTATTTGATGAGTATATCTATAAACAGATGTCGGACTACTGGGAGATAATTTCAGAAACGGAATGGAAGGATATTCCGCTCTGGCTTACAGAATTTGGATTATCCGCATTTCAAAGAAATCATTTGAATGATACAAGATTCAGAGGCTCTTATATTATTGCTACTATTTTGCAGTTGATTGGCAGCATGGAAACAATAGGCACATATATATTAAATGATTCTTATTTAAGCGCAGTGGATACCAGTCAAATGCTGTTTGGAGGAAGCGGGCTTACAACGAAGGGAGGAATGCTTAAGCCTGCATTTTTTGCAATGAATTTTCTCAGCGGATTGGAAGAATACTGTATAGGAAAGAACAAGAATTGCATAGTGACATCGGACGGAAAGGACAACTATGTGCTTGTATGCCATAATCTTGGAAAGCTTCCGGTGGATATTTTGTGCGACTCTGAAAATACTGTCGTACAGGATGTTATAAATGACAGTACATATGAAGGGACTCAGAAAGAATTTATATTTCATATAAAAGGAGCGGAGCCGGGGAGATATAAGGTGACGGAAAATATTGTAGACAGCGAACATGGGGACATAATGAATTGGGTGATGTCTAACTATATGGATGCAGGTCTGAGTACGGAAGAGCAGATGAGTCTTGCGGTCGGAGTGATGCCTAAAATGAGAATCTCATCGGAAATTGTAGGAAAAGACGGGATATTGACTGTCAGAAGCTGTCTCGCTGTAAATGATTTTGCCAGCTATAAGATTGTCAGATTGGAAGGGACTGTTTGATAATAGCAATTTCATAGAAATAAATTTATTAATCTCATTTAAGTGTAAGGAAAATGTTTGCTTATACTTAGATGAGGTTTTTTTATCATGTAGATATTAATATATACCTTAAAAAATTACTATAGCTTAAAGCGGTGCTGTCAATATGACAACATTTTAAGTGAAATATAGATATAAAAGGTGCAGAAGAGGGGTAAAGTTTAAATTATACTTTAATTGTAAACTGAAAACAGTAAAGCATGGAAAAAGGTATGGATTGCAAAAAGGAGAATAACAACATGAGTAAAATCAAAATTGGGATTGTGGGATGCGGTGGAATTGCAAATCAGAAACATATGCCAGCTATGAAACAAAACAGTGATCTGTGTGAGATTGTAGCAGTATGTGATATTATTCTTGAGCATGCCCAAAAAGCGGCAGCAGAATTTGGAGTACCGGGATGCAAAGTGTATGAGGATTATCATGATCTTCTGGACAACAATGATGTAGAAGTAGTGCATGTATGTACTCCCAATGTATCTCACAGTGAAATAACAATTGCTGCATTCGAGGCAAAAAAACATGTATATTGTGAAAAACCAATGTCTCATAGCATGGAAGAAGCAAAAAAAATGGTTGACGCATGGAAAAAATCTGGTATGCAATTTACCGTAGGATATCAGAATCGCTTCCGCACTGAAGTAATGAATCTCCGCGCGGCGTGTGAAGCAGGAGATCTTGGCGAGATTTATTTTGCCCAGGCATGGGCAATCCGTAGAAGAGGTGTTCCGACTTGGGGAGTATTTCCCAATAAAGCGCTTCAAGGGGGAGGACCGCTTATCGATATTGGGACTCACGCTCTTGATATCACATTGTGGTGCATGAATAATTATGATGTGAATTCAGTCACAGGATCTGTTTTTTACAAATTGGGAAGGCAGGCAGACGGGGCGCAAGGCAATCTTTTTGGCGCATGGGATCCGGAGAACTTCCAGGTGGAGGATTCGGCGTTTGGATATATCAAGATGAATAATGGGGCGGCAATTCAGCTTAATACAAGCTGGGCGTTAAATATGCTGGAGTCAAGGGAGGCATCGACAACTCTCTGCGGTACAAAGGCAGGCGCAGAAATCCACTCTGGAATGAGTCACTCTAAAAATGCGCTTATTTTCAACCGGGTACGTAATGGACAACTGATGGAGGAGACGCTTTCTTCGGTAGGCGGAGTCGCCTATTTCGGGGGCGGCGGAGGAGAAGAAGGCACGCTTGATAATAGACAGTGGCTGGAAGCAATCCGAAAGGGCTGCGAACCCCTTGTAAAACCAGAGGAAGCTTTCGTTGTTACTAAAGTACTTGATAGTATTTATCAGGCGGCTGCTGCAAACTGTGAAATAAAATTCTGATAAGAGAGAGAGGAAAAATACAATGTTATTAGGACTTGTGAGTGCGATTGCGGACGTTATGGACTATGAGCAGATGATCAATTTTGTTGCTGCATCGAATTTGGAGTGCGTGGAAGTTGCCTGTTGGCCGGCAGGAAAGGCGGAAAGAAGATATGCGGGCGTATCACATATTGATGTGGAACGAGTTCTTGAGGATGATGCATATGCACAATACATTGTTAAATATGCGGAGGAAAAAAATGTAAAAATCTCGTCTCTTGCATACTATCCAAATGTCATGGATGTAGATTTAGAAAAAAGAAAGGCAGTTCTTGGGCATCTGAAAAAAATGATTTGTGCGTCAGCTAAATTAGGCGTAAACATGGTTACAACTTTTATTGGAAGAGATCAAACGAAAACGGTAGAAGAGAACCTTGAGCTTGTGAAAGAAATCTGGCCGCCGATTGTTGCGCTTGCCGAAGAAAAAGGAGTAAGGATCGCCATAGAGAATTGTCCGATGCTGTTCGGAGCAGATCAGTGGCCAGGGGGACAGAATCTAATGACTACACCGGCAATCTGGAAAAAAGTATTTGAAATCCTGCCGTCGGATAATTTAGGGCTTAATTATGATCCATCGCATTTCGTTTGGCAAATGATCGATTACATCAGACCAATCTATGAATTTAAGGATAAGATTTTTCATGTTCATTATAAAGATATAAAAATTTATTCCGATCGACTTCAGGAGGTTGGCATTATGGGATATCCGTTAGATTTTATGTCGCCCAAGCTTCCGGGTTTGGGGGATGTTGATTGGGGAAAATATATTTCTGCACTCACAGATATCGGTTACAACGGGTATTCCTGTATTGAAGTAGAGGATAAAGCTTTTGAAGGAAACATGGAGGATATAGAAAGAGCTGTAAGACTGAGCGAAAGATATCTAAGGAATTTTGTATCATAGATTGTCATGATGCCATAAAGGAGGAAAGAAAATGATCAGATTGGGTATTATTGGATTTGGAGGCATGGGAAAGTGGCATGCAGAAAATGCCCCCAGAGCCGGTGCAGAGATTGTTGCAGTATGCGATATTGCAGAAGAGAAGCAGCAGGATGCAAGAGAAATGGGGTATAAGATTTATGAGACTGCGGATAAGCTTTTGACGGATACTAAGATTAATACGGTGGTATTGACAGTACCTAACTATCTTCATAGAGAAATATGCTTGAAAGCAGCTGCAGCAGGGAAAAATGTGATTGCGGAGAAACCAGCGGCGCTGAGCGTGAAGGAATTGGATGAGATGGAAACAGCATGTAAAGAGAAGGGTGTACTATTTACAGTACATCAGAATCGCAGATGGGATAAAGATATGCTCATCGCAAAAAAAGCTTATGACGAAGGGCTCCTTGGCAATATCTTTACGATTGAATCAAAACTCCATTCCGGTAATGGATATATGCACGAATGGCATATCTATAAAAAATATGGCGGAGGAATGATGTACGATTGGGGGGTTCACCTCATCGACCAGATTTTGTTTATGATGCCAGGAGTGAAAATTAAAACAATATATGCGGACATTAAGAATGTACTGCATGAGGAAGTAGATGATTACTTCAAGATTATTATGCAAACGGATAGCGGAATCACGGTACATGTAGAACTTTCTACATATATACTTGATTACCAGCCAAGATGGCTTGTAGGTGGGGATAAAGGAACCATGATTGTCAGGAACTTCGCATGTGACGGAAATGTATATCGAACCGGGAAAATGTTGGAGAAGCTTCCGCCTCAGATTACAGAAACTGAGGCTGGTCCAACGCGGCAATTTGCGCCGATCCCGCCGGGAGGCATCATAACAGAGCCGCTTCCGGAAGTAACCTCAGACTGGACAGATTTCTATCATAATGTAGAAGCTGTAATTGAAAAAAGGGAAGAACCTTTGATTAAAATATCCGAAGTGCGTCGAGTACTTTCCCTGATGGAAGCCGCGTGGGAATCTGCGAAAACGGGAGAAACGATACAATTTGAGTGAAAAACAGTAAATAATATGTAAAGTGGGAGGAAAATTGTTATGGCAATTGCAATGGTTTGTAAATACACGGATGTTCTTCGGAGCGGAACGCTTAAAAACATTTATGTTAATGGAAAAAAAATGGGATATCAGTTTGACATCCGTTTAAGCTATTATCGGGGACATTTTTTGTCCCTGATTAACGAACTGTCAATTTATGTAGATGGGGAAAGGGTTCCGGATGTAGATATTAAATTCTGTTTAAATGGGAAAGAATTTGGTATTTCAGAGCTTCATGATCAGGTATCGGAGTTTTGGCCTATCATTAAACCGGCAACAATTAAAGTTTTTAAGATTGGCGGACTTGAAAAGGGGGAACACGAGATCGATTTCAGAATGGAGTTCCGCTCACCTTATATGCCAATTAGCGATACGGAATATATGCCATGGGACAGCGGGGAGAAGAAAATACTGACAATGGAAGATTAAATAGTAGGAGGAATTTGAAATGGCGAATATTAAATTAGGAATTACATTATATTCTTTCACAAAGGAATATTGCGAAGGGAGCATGACGTTAGAAGATTGCATCAGGACTGCAAAAGAAATGGGAGCAGAAGGATTTGAAATCGTTGCGACACAGATGATTTCTTCATATCCATACATAAGTGATGAATTTTTGGGCGAAATCAAGTCAATTTGCCAGAACTATGATATTGAACCTGTTTGCTATGCGGCTAATATGGATCGCGGTCTCCGTATTGACAGGCATCTGACTGAAGATGAAATGCTGCAGAGAGCAATTACAGATGTAAAAAGCGCAAACAAAATGGGGTGTAAAGTAATTCGTCAGCAATTCCTGTTAAGCCCGGAAGGACTGGTACGTCTGGCACCATATGCGGAGGCTTATGATGTAAAAGTTGGAATTGAAATACATAATCCTCAGTCTCCCAATGACCCGCTGATCCGCGCGTATGAGGATGCTATTAAAGCTTCTGGATCCAGTTATATTGGATTTGTTCCAGATTTTGGATGTTTTGCTACTAAACCGAATAAACCGCATTGGGATGAAGCTATAAGGAACGGTGCAAATGAGAAATTGTTGGAAATGGCAAGAGATATGAGATATGAGAAAGTGCCTTTTGAGGAAGCCCAGAAGAAGATGTTGGTAAAAGGTGCAAAAACTGTGGAAATGGCAATTTTGCAGGAAATGTATGCATTTTTGCAATTTAAGAAAGATATTACGGAGGAACTGGAAGGCTTAAAGCGAATCATGCCATACTGTTTTCATATGCATGGAAAATTTCATTATTTATATGATAATCTGGAAGAGGCAAGTATTCCTTATGAGCAAATCCTAAAAGTGATCCACAATTCGGATTATAATGGGTATATTGTATCTGAATATGAGGATCATGAATCTGGAAGGGCTTTGGAGATGACGGTACGCCACCAAGATATGATGAGGAAGATTTTGAAAAAAGATAGTGCAGACAATGGAAATTCCAGATAAGTAGTAGTTGGGTATGAAAATTTATGGTAATATAAATATAAAAGTTTGGGAAATATATTTATGAGCCATGTGTAATGAAATTTGCCATATACTTAGAATTGATTATTATACAGATTGTAGGAGGGATTTTTATGTCTGCACTGTTGTTAACATATATGGAATCGATGCCTGTCAATGATAATTTTTCATATCAGATTATTCAGGGATTGTTGCACAATATACATAAAATTCCCCAAATCAGTGCAGAAAAAATGTCTGAACTTTGTAATGTATCACCTTCAGCATTAAGGAAATATGTTGGTACATTGGGGTATAAGTCTTATGCAGAATTTCGAATATCATTTCGGACGCAGTGGGAAAAAAATTATGATCCGGAAGGATATTTTGATGCGGCAGTAACAAATAGCTCACTGAAAGATACACTTAACAGTTTAAGAAAAACGCTGGATATTATAGAAAAAGATGTTGATGAATCGATTATTGAGTCTTTGGCTGTTGAAATACATGCCGCAAAAAAAGTAATTATTTGCGCCCATAGTTCTAATTCTATTCGATTATCGCTTATGGCACAGATGGTACTGGACGGAAAAGAAATAATGTCAGTCCATTGTCCCCACAAACTTTCGGATTACTATGATGAAATGACGCCTGATACGATTGTACTACTTTTTAGGACAGGGCGGAATCAGAAATGTTATACATTTACAGACCTGGTGGCAATGTCCGAAAAACATGTGCGAGTTGCGCTGGCTACAAGTTTTGATAATCCATCTGAACGTGTTTTCATTACCTATCCTCTTTGCTTCCATGGCGGTAGTGAGTTGAGTGGTGAGATTGGTGTTGATGCCATAAGCTTATGCATTCTGAATCGGTATATTTATACCAGAAAACAGGGCTTATAGATAAAACTGCTCCGAGAATTTTCTCGGAGCAGTTTTACTGTGAAAGAATGATTATGCCGTTTGAAAATATTTTGAATGATTTTATTTTTTTTATTTTGTGCGGACGGGTTCGAAACAAAAAAAAATGTTTTGTAACACAACTGGATATATAAAGACTCAAATATTAAAATTGTTATATAGCATCCGACTAATAAATTAAAGAAAGGAGAGAGAAACATCGATGTTTGAAAAATGGTATTTTGATACTCAGAGCATTGTAAATGTTGAGAAGGATGGAGAAGTGAAGGGATTTTCATTCGAAGTCAAACCTACATATTATCGTGGCGTATATGTTAGCCTTGTTGAAAAGGTAGGTATTTGGCTGGATGGTCAGGAACTTGACACAACCAAGTTAGTGTTCTCTGTTGAGGATGGAACTTTTACCTGGGATGAGATGGCGGAGGAACCGAATGCAAGATGGAAATTTGGTGAAAAGGCTCGGATTTTTATTCCGCTGGAAGGTGGAATTGCGGCAGGTCATCATGAAATTCGACTTGTTATTGGACTGAGAATAACATATTGGGGTGGATTCCAGCACGCAGATGTAACTTTTGAGTTTGATATTTGACTTATAGAGTAAAGGAGTAAAAAGATGGCAATTAAACGTGGTGTACATTTTTATAGCTATATGGATAAACAATTCCTTGGCGAGTATGGTCTTGAAGAGTGTCTGAAAGCTGCTCATGAAACCGGAGCAACGGGATTTGAAATGCTGGCTGAGGAAACTGCTTTTGGAACATTTCCAAATCCCACAGATTATGAAGTTGAGCGTTGGAAAGAGCTTCTTGAAAAATATGAAATGGAGCCGATTTCTGTCAATGGCTTTATTGATCCGCCTCGATTCCGTGGCAAGCCGGATTTGTCTTTTGAAGAATGTCTGGAACAGCAGGAGACATACATTAAATTGTGTGCAAAACTTGGCTTTCCGATATTTCAGCCGGGCGTTGGGTATTATAGAAATAACCAGCTTCTGGAGGAATCAATTGAAATTGCAGAATACTACAATGTTAAGCTGGGGGTTTGTCTTTCTTTTGCGTTGACCCCGAATAGTACCAAAGGCATTGATCAGTTTATTAATATGATTGAACGCAAGAAAACAAAGAACTTAGGTTTTATTTTGGACTTTGCAGTTTTTGCCAGACAACTGTCCCCATCGCTGATTCAGCAGTTCCTTCGTAACGGAGCCGATGAAGAGACTATCAACTATATTCTGGAGGAACTTGAAAAAGGGGAACGCGAGCTTCAGGAAATAAGCTATAGCGTTAAACTTATGAGGGGCAGAGACTGTTATTCGCGGTTGAAAAATAAGATTGATTATATGCCGTCTTACTATTTATCAATGACCGAATATACACGTCCTGAAAATGCGCTGGCAAGCTTTGTCGGACCCTGCGGCGCCACTATTGGCTTGATGGATCCGGAAATGATCCGCTATATCAGCCCATATCTTCTGCTCTGCGAAGGTAAATTCTACGATATGACAGAAGACTGCGTTGAACCGACGGTAGACTATGCTGGACCAATCAAGGTGCTCAAAGAATGTGGGTGGAATGGTTATATTACCAGTATGTATGAGGGACAGCGTAATTTCCATGATCCCAAGTCAACGTATTCACCGGATGAAGCAGAGATTGTTGCGCGTCATCAGAAGATGCTTAAGCGTTTGATCGAAGAATAAAATTACATTACAAGTGAGAAGGTTTATATTATTTAATTGAAGGGAGTTATAACTATGAAAAAAATAATTGCATTACTATTAGTAGTAATAATGAGTATTTCCATTATTGCCTGTGGACAGGCTGTGGGCAACAGCTTATCTGAAAACACAGTTCCTGAGACAAAGGAAGAAGATAGCGAAATTGCTTCAGAAACAGACAAAGAAGAAAAAGAAACTTATAATATTGCGTATTTTGCTATGAGTCAGGATGATTTATGGAAATATCTGGAAGATGAATATAGAAGAGGCTTTGAAACACTTGGCATTACAATGGAAACATTTAACGCTGATTTTGATCCTATCCGCCAGGTTGAGCAAATTGAAAATGCAATTATCAAAGGTGGCTATGATCTGTTTTGGGTGCTGTCTATTGATCCTGATGCGACTGCAGACGCTTGCAAAAAAGCAAGAGAAAACGGTATTCCGGTAATGGCATTTATTAAGGATGTGGGCGAAGACAGCTGCGACAGTTTCAGAGGCAGCGATGAAAAGCTTATTGCCAAGGGTATTATAGAGTATGCTTCTGAGTGGGCAAACGAGACGTTCGCGGGTGATGGATCCTGCAATGTTATTGTTATCGGCGGAATCAGCCCTGGCAGCGAAACCGAGAGGTTTGATGCGCTCTGTGAATATATCAAGGATGAGCCAATTTTTAATGTGCTTGAAGAGGTTCAGGTTGAGATGGAGCAGACCAAAGGAATGTCTACAACAGAAAATATGTTTAGCAAGTATTCGGATATTAATTGCATTATTTATGCTTCTGTTGATCATGCCAATGGCGGTATTGCATATATAGAATCTGAATCATCGCCGCTTAAGGATTTCAGTGAATTTGGTGTTTTCTGTGGCAGTGTTTCACAGGAAACTGCTGATGACATGCGTCGTGTTGCAGATGGTAAGGGCGTTGTGAGAGGCATAATCAATACTGGCGGCGGTTATTATGATATGTCCATTGAAGTTGGCGAACAGATGATTAAGATGATGACAGGGCAGTCTTATGAAAGAGATTTCCCGGTACCGGCGGTTCGTGTAACCCCCGATAATCTATCCGAATTTGGATATTGATCGTAACCATTAACAGCGAATCATATGTGAAAACAGGAAAGGGCATAAGCTCTGTGGGTATGCCTTTCCTGTTTTTCAGAAAGGAAATTATGACAGCGTCATTACCACTGCTTTTCATGGATCACTGTACTAAGGTTTATCCTGGTGTCAGAGCAATTGACGATGTTTCTTTTGAAGTAAAAAAGGGCGAGACTCATGCTCTGATCGGAGAAAATGGTGCAGGTAAATCCACTCTGATCAAGTGCCTTAGCGGTGCGGTGCAGCTTGATTCGGGGAAAATTACTTTTGAGGGAATAGAATATAAAAAAATGTCGCCATATCTTTCACGTGAGATTGGGATAGAAATTATTTATCAGGAATTAAATCTGATTCCAGCACTTACAGTAGCTGAGAATATTTGTTTTGGCGACAGTAATTCATTTTGGGTTGATTACAAAGCGAATATGAAAACAGCTCAGGATGTTTTGGATAGAATGAATGTAAAACTTGATCTGCGTAAGCAGGTACAGAAATTATCAATTGCACAACAGCAGATTGTTGAAATTGCCAAGGCGATTTCAAAAAACACTAAGCTTATCGTCATGGATGAACCAACCGCTCCGCTTACAGAAAAAGAAACAGAAACACTGTTTGAAATTATAGACAATTTAAAAAAACAGGGTATTAGTATTATATTTATTTCGCATAGACTGGATGAAATTTTCAGTATCTGTGACAGAGTGACCGTCATGCGAGATGGCAAAGTGATTGATACTAGAGATGTCAAAGACATAAATCGAGATACGTTGATCTCTCTTATGGTGGGAAGGAGCCTGTGTGATATTTTCCCCAAAAGAAGTCATATCACGGATATTCCAGAGATTGAACTTCGAAGTATAACAGGAAGTGGTGATAAGGATATATCTCTGAAAGTTAATAAAGGGGAAATTGTTGGAATAGCTGGCCTTGTAGGCTCTGGAAGAACGGAGTTGCTTCGGATGATATACGGAGCCGATCCAATTGCATCAGGACAGATTCTGCTTGAAGGTAAAGTAGCACGTATCAGCAACACAGGAGATGCCATACGAAATGGTATAGGGCTTATTCCAGAAGATCGCAAAACACAGGGATGCTTCCTTTATTCCGGAATAGATTGGAATATAACGATTTCAGCTATTCGTTTTTTATCAAATAAAGGAATCATGAATTTTAGGAAAATGCAGGAAGTTGTTAAAATGTATATCCAGAAGCTTCAAATTAAAACTCCAAGGGCTGATCAGACTGTCATGAATCTGTCAGGTGGTAATCAACAGAAGGTGGTTGTGGCAAAAACAATGGCGGCTAACTGCAAAGTTCTCTTATTTGATGAGCCGACACGGGGCATTGATGTTGCTGCAAAGCAAGAGATTTATCAATTGATGACGAAATTTGTAGATGAAGGGAATGCGATTTTAATGGTCACATCCGATATGGAGGAACTGTTGGGTATGTCAGACAGAATATATGTGTTAGCGGAAGGGCGTCTGACAGGAGAAGTGTCAGGCACTGAAGCGACTCAGGAAAAGTTAATGCATCTGATGTCAAAAGGAGGTTGATGATGGAAACTTTCAAAAAAATTCTAAGCAAGTATTATTTATTCGTGGTACTTTTTATAACTATTTTATTTTTTACAATAATGAGTCCGGCATTTTTATCATTGCGTAATTTGATAAATATTTTTGTACAGAATGCGTATATGGTAATTGCCACAGTAGGTATTATGTTGATTATGATCAGCGGCGGCGCGGATCTGTCAGTTTCTTATCAGATTGGTGTGAATGCATGTATCATGGGGTTGATGATGGCTAATGGGATTTCAACGCCAATGGTTATAGTGGCAGCGCTTGTGTGCGGACTTGTTCTTGGTTTTATTAACGGAATTATTACGGTTACGCTGAAAGTACATCCGATGGTTACAACATTAGCAACAATGTCAATTTTCCAGGGAATGGCTTATATTATTTGCAAAGGCATAACTTTCAGCGGATTTCCGGAAAGCTTTAAGGCAATTGGTCAGCATTATCTTTGGGGAAAACTTCCGATATCTGTTATTATTATGTTTGTTATGGTAATACTGGCACATGTGATGCTAAAATATACGAATTTTGGAAGATACATTTATGCACTTGGCGGTAATGAAGAAGCTGCGTATCTGGCAGGTATTAATACTGTGCGTATGCGAGTTCTCACATTTGCTGTATCATCAATTTTTGTTGCTGTTGCATCCATTGTTTTTACCTCAAGAATCGGTTCAGCATCTCCAACGCTTGCAAGTGATGCAGTGTTTACCTGTTTTAGCGCTTGTGTACTTGGCGGTATTTCTTTTCGTGGTGGAGAAGGCAATGTTGTTGGTGTTGTATTAGGTGTATTCATTTTTGGATTATTATCCAATGGAATGCAACTTATCGGTTTGTCAATCTACGGACAGTATGTTGTAAAAGGTATATTATTGATTTTGGCAATTTCATTTGATAATTATCAGAAAGCTTCACGTGTTAAAAAGGCGGCGAAATCTTAGACTGTGTTAGAATCGTGAGAACTCGGACTAGTAAATCAGAAAAATTGAGAGCTTCTATAATAAGTTAATGAGAAAGATAGGCGGCTGTGAAAAATGTCAGTTAGTCAAAACCAGTATGTAAAGCTGACCGGTATATGGAATCTTTGCTGGCGGGCAAAGCTCCTGAAAGGTCTGACAGGAAGAGAGTGTTTTCTTATCTGACGGCAGGAAAAATCAAAAAAGTGGAGCCATCGATATTGATTGTTGAATAGTAGTTAATCTTTTTTTCTTATAAGTTAACACATGTTCAGTTGAGAATCTGAATCCCTGTTGGTAAGATTAAGGAAGCAAAGGCCGATGCAGACAAGTCAACAACCTCGCTGCAAGCAGCTGGGTATGTGACCCTCGCGGCATGAGCCAAATGCTCGTGCAAGCACCATTGCTCGCGGAAATCAATCAGGGAGGTTTTCTATATGCCGATAGGTGAAGTAATCAGAAAATACAGAAAAAGCAAAAATATGACGCAGGAGGAAATGGCAAACCGTCTTGGTGTGACTGCTCCGGCGGTCAATAAATGGGAAAATGGAAATTCCATGCCGGATATCATGCTGCTTTCGCCGATTGCAAGGCTCCTCGACATTACACCGGATGTGCTTTTGTCTTTTCATGAGGAACTGACAAGGGAAGAAATAAACAGCCTGGTTAACGAAGCGAATGCCAGATTAAAGACGGAGTCTTACGAGGAGGTATTCTTGTGGGCGAAGAAAATGATGGAGGAATACCCTAACTGTGAGTGGCTGACATGGCAGATGGCAGTGGTACTTGATGCCTGGCGTCTGGTCAACAAGGTTCCGGATACAGAAAAATACGATGAGTATCTTTATGATTGTTATACCCGCGTTTTATCCGGAGGGGATGAACAGCTAAGGCGGAAAGCGGCAGATTCGTTGTTTGGCTTCCACACCAGAAAGGAGCAGTGGGAAAAGGCGGAGAAATATCTGGCTTACTTTTCAACAGACGATCCTGAACGGAAGAGAAAACAGGCATATATTTACAGCAAAACAGAGCGGATACACGAAGCGTATAAGGCATATGAAGAAATTCTGTTTTCCGGTTATCAAATGGCGAGTATGGTACTGCACAGCATCTATATGATTGCCATGCAGGAGAATAATAAGGAAAAGGCACGTTTGCTGGTGGAAAAACAGCAGAAGATGGCGGCTCTGTTTGAGATGGGAAGGTACAATGAGGTTTCCACAGGTCTGGAATTTGCGGTAGCAGAGCAGGATGCAGATGCGGCGATTGAAATCATGGAGCAGATGCTTAACGCTGTAGGTACAACCTGTGAATGGGTAGATTCGCCGCTTTTTGAGCACATGGAATTTAAGAAACCACGGGAAGAATTTCAGGAACATCTTATAAAGAATTTGCTGGAAAATTTCAGGGATGAAGAGACATTTGGATTTCTTAAGGAAGATAAACGATATCAGGAATTGGTAAAATAAATTTTTGAATCTTGACAAAAGAAATCACCGCCGTTTTTCTTTTACTGCGAAGCGGCGGTGATACCAGCATAGTTTAGCTCAACATTAATGATTCGTTGCACTAGATTTCATCAGTACTTTTTATGCCTTTTGATAATACAATACTTTCATACGGTTTCAGAGTTTCTAGAGTATTTCCGAATATTTCATGCGGATAATTTCCTATCAGGGGTGCGTAACCTTTGCAAATCACTGGTTTCTGCAATACTACTTCACCGCCGGTAAGGTTATTTATAACAAGAAGTTCCTGATCGTCTAATAAGCGTTTATATCCAAATATCTCCGGTTGTTTCTGATATAAAAACTCGATTGCGCCCTCCTGAATAATTGCATATTGCTTTCTTAAATGTATCAATTTCTTATAATAATTGAGAATGGAATCCGGATCCTGTTCCTGTGCTGCAACATTAATATATTTGTGGTTATCCGGTATCCCGATCCAAGGATTACATTCTGAAAAACCTGCATATTTCTCGGAATTCCATTGCATCGGTGATCTGCTGTTATCTCTGGAGCGCTGTTCAAGTATTGCAAGGGCATCTTTTTGAGTCTTGCCCTCCTTTAGCAGTATATTATAATAATTAATACTTTCTACATCCCGGTACTCACTGATATCGTTGTATCCCGGATTCGTCATCCCTAATTCTTCTCCTTGAAAGATGTAAGGGGTTCCTCTTAACAAATGGATACAGGTTGCAAGCATTTTGGCAGATTGTTTCCAATAGTTTTTTTCATCTCCCATTCGGGAGACAATACGGGGCTGGTCATGGTTACACCAGAATACAGCATTCCATCCGTTCTGTTTTTCCATGCCGGTCTGCCATATTTCAAACAGTTCTTTTAATTTCCGGTAATCAGCATTCATCAGTTCCCACTTATTTCCGTCCTTGTAGTCTACCTTTAGGTGATGGAAATTAAAACACATGGACAATTCCTTTTCGTCCGGATTTGAATAACGAATACAGTTATCCAGATTCGTAGAAGACATTTCGCCTACCGTAATCATTTTGTCTATGCCCGTATCTGCAACTAGTTCTTTCAGAAATTCATGGACGTGAGGTCCGTCGGAATAAAATCTTCTACCATCTCCTAATGTATCATCCTTAAAGACATTTGGTTTGGAAATCAGGTTAACCACGTCAAATCGGAATCCTTTCACGCCCTTATTTTTCCAGAAACGAATCACATCCTTCAATTCTTCCCTTACCCGGGGATTTTCCCAATTCAAATCAGCCTGCGTTACATCAAACAGATGCAGATACCATTTCTCCAAAGCTGGTACATACTCCCATGCCGATCCGCCGAATTTCGACTGCCAGTTTGTGGGTGGATTCTTTGGATCGCCATCTTTAAAAATGTAGTAATCCATATATTCTTTGTCGCCTGAAAGAGCTTTCTGAAACCATTCATGCTGTGTCGATGTATGATTAAATACCATATCAAACATGAGTCCGATACCGCGTTCTTTAGCTTTTGCAATCAATTCTTCAATATCCGCCATTGTTCCAAAAAGGGGATTGATCTTCTTGTAATCTGCCACATCATATCCGTTATCATTGAGCGGAGATACAAAAAATGGTGTGCTCCAGATATAGTCAACTCCAAGACTTTTTATATAGTCCAGCTTTTCAATGATGCCCCGTATATCTCCGATTCCATCCCCATTGCTGTCATAAAAAGACTTTGGATAAATTTGATAAATTGTGCTTCTTCTAAAATCTGCCATATCTACCTCTTATTCAAATGCTGCTACAACAGTTACATTTGCTTCTCCGGTTATGCCTGTAAAAAACTGAATGTTCCCGGCACCACTTGGTTCCGTTATAATGCATACGGTTGTATCGGGATGTCCGGCCGCTCTGATTTTATCTTGGTCAAAACGAATCAGCGGCGTTCCTGCTGACACTTTCTGCCCTTCTGTCACAAGATACTGAAAACCGTCTCCCTGCATATCTACTGTATCAATTCCGACATGAAGAAGTATTTCCATGCCATTATCCAGAGTTAAGCCACAGGCATGTTTGGAATCTTGCATCAGAACGCTTACCGTTGCATCTACAGGCGAATAGAGAGTATCATTTTCGGGAATCATTGCGATTCCTTCGCCCATAACGCCTTCTGAAAAAACACCGTCATTAACCTCTTTCAGTTCGATTACTTTACCGGTGAGAAATGCCTTTAACTGCGTTTCTTTTGCAGCTGCGTTCTTCTCGGACCTGTTTCTTGCGACATCCGCTGTAACTCCTGCAGATACACTTCTATCGGCACCTGCTGCGATTTCTGTCAGTTCTACAGGTTCTTCATTTCTTTCTGTAAACGCCACTTTTTTCCTCCCTACAATAACCGTGAGAACAAATGGAACAACTACCGCAATTGCCATACAGATTGCAAAGCTAATCATCGAACTGGGTCTGATTGAAAGAATACCCGGCAATCCGCCTACGCCAATTGCATTTGCAGTTGTACCCATTGCTACACATACAACTGATGCAAATGCAGAACCAATCATTCCACATACAAACGGGAAAACATGTTTCAAATTCACGCCAAAGATAGCAGGTTCTGTTACACCAAGATAGCAGGAGACACATGCTGGCACATTTACTTCCTGGGCATCCACATTTTTTCTCTGGAGTGCGATCATTCCAAGGACGGCAGATCCCTGTGCGATATTTGACAGAGCAATCATCGGCCACAACATTGTTCCGCCATAATCTGCAATCAATTGCAGGTCAATGGCATTTGACATATGATGAAGTCCAGTAATAACCAATGGTGCATACACAAAACCAAAGATTGCTGCAAACAGAACCTTGAAAGGACCCGTGATTCCTGCATACACTACTGAGGATATCGCAGAACCGATTTTCCAGCCAACTGGACCCAATACAAAATGTGCAGCAATTACTGCTAACAGCAGGCTGAAAAATGGAACAACAATCATAGATACAACCTGTGGTGTAATCTTACGGAAAAATTTTTCTAAATAAACCAAAGTAAAAGCTGCCAGAATTGCCGGAATTACCTGTGCCTGATATCCAATCATATTTATCTTAAAGTAACCGAAATCCCAAGCAGGTATATCGGCTGCAGCAGTCTCAGCCACGGCATAAGCATTCAAAAGCTGACCGGATACCAGTGTCAGACCAAGTACGATTCCAAGCATTTGTGTAGTGCCCATTTTCTTTGTAACAGACCAGCAGATACCTACAGGCAGCATATGAAAAACAGCTTCTCCAATGAGCCACAAAAAACTGTCTATTCCAGCCCAGAACTGGCTGATATCGCATAATGTTTTTGTACCATTTTCAAACAAATACAGACTATCAATGCAGTTTCTAAATCCCAGGATCAAACCACCCGTTATAATTGCCGGAATTAGTGGGGCAAATATTTCCGCCAGCGCTGTAATCATTCTCTGTAATACATTTTGATTCTGCTTCGCGGCTTTTTTTACGGCATCTTTTGATACTCCTTCAATTCCTGATACCGCAATAAAATCATTGTAAAAATCTGCCACGGTATTTCCAATGATAACTTGGAACTGGCCAGTCTGTGTAAAGCTACCTTTTACTACTTTCATAGCTTCAATTTTTGCAATATCTGCTTTTTGCGGTTCATTCAGCACAAATCTCATTCGTGTCATACAATGTGATACTGCTGCAATGTTTTCCTTTCCTCCCACAAGCTGTAGTAATTCTTTTGCGTCTTCTGAATATTTACCCATTTTCTACCTCCT
Source organism: Lachnospiraceae bacterium (assembly GCA_014804245.1). Taxonomy (GTDB): domain Bacteria; phylum Bacillota; class Clostridia; order Lachnospirales; family Lachnospiraceae; genus Suilimivivens. Next base: position 24,536 of record JAAVAE010000025.1, read on the forward strand.
GATTATTCGTATCCCGATCTTGTTCAAACAAGTTACTATGTATTATATATACCATACTTGTTTGAACATGTCAACATGCTTTATAAAATTTGTTTAAACAAGTTTTGAATATGGCTTCAGTTCTTGACTTTCTTCCATTCTGAATTATAATAAGATTAGATGTTTAAACAAGCAGGGGTGAGTTGGATATGCCGAAAGCAAAATATGCAGAAATATATAAAGATTTGAAAACAAAAATAGAAACTGGTGAGTATGAATTTCAGCAATTACTGCCGTCAGAAAATACTTTGATCCTTACTTATGACTGCTCCCGTAACACAATACGAAGAGCAATTAGCACTCTCGTCACGGATGGTTATGTTCAGACTATGCAGGGAAAGGGTGTCCGCAATATCTTTCAGCCTACTTTACAGACTTCCTTTACCATCGGCGGAATTGAATCTTTTAAAGAATCTGCTATCAGAAATAAGCAGATTCCTAGAACAGAAGTTTTATGCTTTACAGAGATTGATGCGGACAAAAAAATATCTAACAAGACAGGATTCCCGGTTGGCGCTGAGTTATACTATCTTCAGCGTCTCCATTATCTGGATGGAAAAGCCCTGATTTTGAATCACAACTATTTCTTAAAAGATGTAGTTACAAATCTTACAAAGGAGATTGCAGAAAATTCTATCTATGAACATTTAGAGAATACACTTCATGTTTCAATTGTCACCAGTAAAAGAATTATGACTGTGGAAAAAATGACAGAAATAGATGAGAAATATCTGGATTTAGGCGACTATAACTGTCTTGCAGTTGTTAGCAGCCAAACATATAATAGTGATGGAATTATGTTTGAATACACGCAGTCACGTCACCGTCCTGACTATTTTCGTTTTCAGGATAATGCAACAAGACGAATCATATAATAATTTTTAGTATTTAAAGGCTGATGCAAATGAGTTACTTAGAACAATATACTAATTTACATAATCTATAAACGTAACTCCATCAAGCGCTCCATAGATTTCCACAATCTGGGAATAAGTGACTTCTTCATGGAAGCATAAGGTTATGGTAGCAGAAACAGAAGTGCTTTCGCCTGCATTTCTATCACGTGTCATTTCCAGATGCTCCACCGTACAGTTCTGACTTTTAGCAAAAGAAATAAACTTACTCATATCAGCAATTTTTTCAAATTCCACATGTAAGATAACAATCTTTGCCATAGGATTTAAATGCCGGTTCACTACCCGCAGCATTCTAAGAGAAATTCCTATGGCAGCAAAAACTACCAGTGCGCCGGTATAAAACCCCGCACCCAAAGCAAGCCCCATACATGCTACCGCCCAAAGACCGGCAGCAGTAGTAAGTCCCCTGACCTGATTCTGCCTTGTAACGAGAATAGTGCCTGCCCCAAGAAAACCGATCCCGCTTATGACCTGAGCAGGAATACGCCCTGCATCAATGGACTCAAAAGTCGTGGACAAATAAATCCCCACCATCATAGCAAGCGTCGCTCCCAGACATACCACCAAATAAGTCCGAAACCCCGCCGGTCTGTGCCTTTTTTCCCTCTCATACCCCAGAATCCCACTAAGCACCATAGCAAGAAAGGTCCGAAGCAAAATCGAAGGCAATGTCAATTCCCGTAAAACATCTATTCGTTCCAATAACATAAATTCCCTCCCAACAAAGAGCATGGATAACCAGTTATCTAATTAAAGTTTACCACAGGAACAAGCCACACTCAAACAATTTTGCGGAATGATTCCTGTTCGACTTCTGTTACGTCTAGCATTCAGGTATGAGGCAGCGCGGTGGAAGGAAAGTGGGAGGGGGAGGGCGGCTGTGCTTTGGGTTNCAGGGCTATGGCGGAAAATCGGCAATTTCACTTACGGAATGGCAGACAACCAGGGGAAAATCGCCATGGATGGCGATTTTAGGAGCCACAAGGCAGGATGCCGCCCGGCTCCGCCCCGTCCGTCTTGCAGCANCTACACCCATTCCGTTAGTGAAATCCGATTTGAAGACCAGCNCTGAAACCCAAANCANAGCCGCCCTCCCCTTCCCACTTTCCTTCCACCGCGCNNCCTCATACCGTCCCCCAACATTTGTTTACATTTTGATGCTTTTTTTGCAAGATTTTTATGTTAAGATAGGTGCTGAATGGGGGAGTANNCTTATGACGAAAATCTTAGTAATAGAGGATGACAATTCCATCTCAGAACTGATCTGCATGAATCTTGGCGCCGCAGGTTACGAAGCAATTCCAATTATGGACGGGTTTGCAGCAGAGGAATTCCTGCAGGATGCAAAAAGCAAGGACATAGCCCTTGCCNTGGTGGATGTGATGCTGCCCGGCAAAGACGGATTTGCCCTGATGGAAGATCTGCAAAGGGAAGAGATTCCCGTGATTTACCTGACTGCAAAGGATGATGTGATATCAAAGGTCCATGGTCTTAAGGCAGGGGCGGAGGATTACATAGTAAAGCCCTTTGAAGTGCTGGAACTTTTGGTGCGTATGGAGAAGGTGCTCAAGAGAACAGGGCGGAGCAGGGAAAAAATCCAGATACGGGATGTGGTAATTGATCTTAAACAGCACAGCGTGATCAAAGATGGGGTGAAGGTACCGTTAAAGCCCTTGGAATATGAACTTCTGGTAACGCTTGCAGGGAGTAAGAACGTAGCTTTCTCAAGGGAAGAATTGCTGAACCGAATCTGGGGATGCGACTATGTGGGAGAAACCAGAACGGTGGATGTGCATATTGGACAGCTCCGCAAAAAGCTGGATTTTTATGATGTGATCCGCACTATATCGAAAACAGGGTATCGTTTGGAGGATTTGGAGTAAATGAAGCTTTGGACAAAACTGTCTGTGATGACGGCACTGATTTTNCTGGCGGCAATGGGGGTATCAGGAGCAGCGGTGATTTACCGGTCAGTCCAGTATAATCAGCAAAAGACAATTGAAAGCTGTGAGCACCAGCTGAGATCCACCGCTTATGCCATTAGAAGAGAGCTGGAGAATGGACTTAAGGAGGAATACAGCCAGACCACCAAGCATTCCTATATCAACTATGTGGTAAAAAAATACGGTGCATCTGAGTACATTTTGATTGAAGATGAGCAGGAAATCTGCAATCTGACGCCCTTTGAACTTAAAAATCCCGGAGATGAAAGATGGAACCAGCCGGAGGGATTCAGCGTCATACAAAGGGGAGGGGACCGGTATATCCTGATTTCGGGAAAGCCGGTTTCAATGATAGGAGATGCGGAGTATAAGCTTGTGTTTGTACAGGATATTTCGGATCTTTATAGGGATATGAAGGAGCAGGCACTGCTAAGTTTTATTGTTTTTCTGGGAGCAGTCATGATTTCCATGGTTCTGATTTTTCTTGTGACGAAAAAGATTTTGCGACCCCTTAGAGAGTTGCAGCATGCGGCGAGGGATATCAGTGACGGAAATCTGGAGAGACGNGCTGATGTGCANACCNNAGATGAGATTGGNCTTATGGCGGCAGACTTTAATAAGATGGCGGAGCGGATTGAGGATCAGGTGACAGAATTGTCCCAGGTATCTGAACAGCGAAGACAGATGTTAGGGAGCCTGACCCATGAGCTGAAGACGCCTATGACCTCTATTATCGGCTATTCGGATACCCTGCTTCATGTGAATCTGAAAAAGGAACAGCAGGAGCGGGCATTGCGCCATATCAAGGAAGAATGCAGCCGTCTGGAGCGACTTAGCAGTAAACTTATGAGTCTTATAGGTTTATACGAAAACGACAGCATCTGTATGGAGGAGGTATCTATGCAGGAGCTGTTTGAACAGGTAGCAAGACTAGAGGAACATCATTTAAGCAAAAGGGGGATTCACCTCGTATATTCCTGTTGCATGAAAAACAGGCAGGTGGACAGGGATTTATTTGAAAGTCTTCTGGTTAATCTAATCGACAATGGAGCAAAGGCAAGTGAGGAAGGAACAACCATTTCCTTAACTGCCAGAGATAATGTCATTACCGTAAGTGATCAGGGATGCGGAATTCCCAAGGAAGAAATCGAGAGGGTAACGGAAGCNTTTTANATGGTGGATAAAGCCCGCAGCAGAAAGGCAGGAGGATGTGGGCTTGGGCTTGCGCTGTGCAGTATGATTGCCCAGCTCCATCAAGCCCAGCTTTCCATAGAGAGCGAAATTGGAAAAGGGACAAAGGTATTTGTTATTTTTCAGGAAAAATAAAGTCTGTTTGCAATTTGTTTACAATTTGTTGTATACCTTTTACAGGACAGTAGAGTATGCTTTCTGTATTCCGNAAAGAAAACGCAGTGTGAGGCGTGTGTNTTGGAATATAACAAGAAAGGAGAAAGCAAGAAATGAAGGCAAAGAAAATAGCGGTATTATGNGCTGCAGTCGGCATGTTATCCCTGCTGTTCACGGGATGCGGCGAAAGTATGCAGTCAGAAGAAGAGATAGTAATTCCGAAAGGGGAAAGTACCCAGGAGGAAGAAAACCAAGAAGGGCAGGATTTGCAGGAAGGAAACGGGGCGGCAGAGGAAGGCGGAATTGCCCAGATGGTGCAGGCACCGGAGCGCTATACATGGGAAGGGAATAGTGGAAATATTCATATCACAGTGGATGCGCCTGTAATGATTCCTCAGGCAGAAGGATTTAAGACCTATAAGGTGACCAGCAGGGTGTTCACACAGGAAGATTACGACAAAGTAAATCAGGTTCTNTTAAATGGGGGAGAACTCTGGGCGAGAGATTACGAGGCGATGGAAGGATCTAACGGCTATACCGCATCGGAAATTGATGAAATCATTGAGCGTTTGCAGAGTCGGAGAGAGGCAAAGGAAGTTGACGAAAAGTACTATGATGAAAGAATTGAAGAATTCAAGAATATGAGAGAGGATGCTCCTGAGGAGGCAATTCTTGTTGGTGTTGAGGCAAACGTATCCTATCAGAAAAGAGAAAGCGATGAGGAAGAATACACAGGAGAAAATAGTTTGTATGGGAATGTGACGATAGATGGAGAGGATTATGCGGTCTTGCTGGATAATGATTTGAGAGACGATTGGCGATGGATTTCGTTTTCCATACAAAGCCCCAGAGGAGAAGGTAACTATTATCCGACAGGCAGAAATATGGAAGCAGGCGGTGAGAAGATTGTTGTTGCTAATGTCAGAGAGGAAGCNGAACGACTGATGGCAGATATGGGATTTTCAGATTTTGCAGNCTCTGGCGAGGAGTATTTCTGCTCTACGTCCTTTAAGGAAGAGGATGAAACGCTGACAAGTAAATGCGGCTANGGNGTTCATTTTACGAGATGTCTTGACGGTATACCCGTGACATATACAGACAGTGAGGGCACTACTGTAGAAAAAGATGATGTATGTTCGTGGCCGTATGAAGTAATAGATATNGTCTTTGATGAAGAAGGATTCACTGAATTCAGGTGGACTGATCCCTATGAACTGGAGAAATTGTCAGATGAGGATGTGTTCCTCCTTCCTTTTTCGGATATTCAAAACATATTTGAGGAAATGCTGTTTAAAAAGGCGGAAGATTTCTGGAAAGATATGCAGGTAGAGGAAACATTTCATGTTAATGAGGTGCGTCTTGGTTACATGCGTGTTATGGAAAAGGGAAATGTTATGGAAGGAACAATGATTCCGGTATGGGATTTCTTTGGCAGTGAGACTTTCTATCATGGCGACATGGAGGAAGCCTATACGGAAGAGGGACCCTATAAATGCCTGCTGACGATTAATGCCATGGACGGCACGATTATTGACAGAGGGTTAGGATACTAAAAAGAAAGGCATGGTTTTTACAAAAGTGAAGGATCAAAAAGCAATATGTATTTCAGCCTCCAATATTGTAAAAAATCAAAAACAAAGTACATCGTATTATATAAGTGAAATCATTCGTGAGGTGCTTTTAGAAAAGAATATTTCCTGTGAAATTCTGGATTTGCGGGAATTCTGCCTTACGCCGTGTACAGGGTGTGACCAATGCCTCATGGACAGAAGGTGCGGTCAGGATGCATGGTTCAACCGGATTTACGAGAAAGTTTCAGGGGCAGATTATCTCTTTTTCATTTCGCCCCACTGTGCACCTATACCGGCAAAGCTGAGCATGCTTTTGGAAAAAATGGAGAACATGGTTTCTGGGCATTGGCTAAAGGGGCATGCCCGTAAGCCTAAGGCGGAGGGCATGCTGGCAGGAATCATTTCTTATGGTGAGGTGGGAGGTGAAGTGCCAAAAGATCAGATTCCCACAGTCTTGCAGGAAAAACTATTGAGTTATAAGACCATGGTAAACGATATTATTGCCGGTGCACTTAACAGGATGAATCTGCGCACGGTTCCGTACAATTCAAAGTGGAACACGGGGATTGTGCTTCCAATCGGCAATGATTTTCAAAGGAGAAAACGCATATATGATCAAAAGCAACTCGAGAAGGAAATCAGACAGTATGTGGAGGTCATTGTGCAGACATCAAAATCTCTATATGCAATCTATTAATAGCAGCAGTTTGGCCTATGCGGAAAGCCGGGGCCAAACTGCTGCTATTTATATTAGGATTCAATTAATGAAGCGGGCTAGTGAAAAATGGATATTTTTCAAAAAATTTATTATAGTCTGTTCAAATGTAAAAGATATTTGTAAAATAGGTAAAAAGGCAGGCGGAAAATGTGCCTTGTATACTAAGTATAAGTAAGGGGAAAAGATATGCACTTTGTGGAAAAGAAAATAGAATTGAAAGATGGGAGGAAAGGCATTCTGAGGGCAGCCCAGCCGGAAGATGCAGGGGACATGATTGCGTGTCTGCAAACTGTTTTTGGAGAAACACCTTTTCTGCTAAGGAATGCAGATGAGGTGAATTTCACGGAGGAAGAGGAAAGAAGATTTTTACAGGAAATGCTGGATGCAAAGAGAGAACTTATGATGATTGTCCAGATAGAAGAAGAGGTTGTCGGAAACTGCTCAGTCATGTCCAAGGGAGAACAGAGAAGAATACATCACAGATGCGGATTTGCCATAGCTTTAAAGAAAGAGTATTGGAATTTGGGACTGGGAACTCTAATGATGGAATATGTCTTGGAATTAGCAGACAAGATTGGGTATGAACAGATGGAACTGGAGGTTACTGAAGGAAACGACAGGGCAAAAGCACTGTATGAAAAATTAGGGTTTGAAGTGATGGGGAAAATACCGAGAGCGCTGAAATATGATGACGGCAGTTATAGAGATGAATATGTTATGATAAAAATATTCCATGATAAGCAGAAAAAGCATGCAGAGGAAAAAGAAGCTGGAAATGAATGAAAATAAACCACGCAGACATGATATTGACAATTTGCGGAATCTGACTATTCTGCTATTGTTCCCAGTACATACCTTTATGATCTGGAATGACTTCGGCTCCAAGTTTTACATCTGGGTTGAAGAAAACAAAATACTTAGTACCCTTATCGTGCTGGTAAACCCTTGGTTCATGCCAATCCTTTTTGTTATTGCCGGGATAAGCGCGCGGTATGCATTGGAAAAAAGAACGGTAAAGGAGTTCATTATACAGCGGATTCATAAATTACTGGTTCCATTTATCTGTGGAATGATTTTGCTGGTGCCCTTTCAGACCTTTTATGCCAGAAAATATTTTTATCATTATGAGGGGAGTCTGCTTGGTAACTGGAAATATTTTTTTACCCATCTGACAGACTTAAGCGGCTATGACGGCGCATTTACACCGGGACATTTGTGGTTCATCCTGTTTTTGTTTCTGATATCTCTCATCTCCTTAGTTATATTCCATTTTCTGCCTTACGAAAGAGTGTCTTTGTGGGTGGAAAAAATATCTGCTTTTGGAATCCTGCTTCTGTTTATTCCAATATGGCTGATGTATTATCTGGGCAATTTCGGCGGATTCAGTATAGGGAAGAACCTGGCACTATATTTGATAGGCTGCTATGTACTGAGCAATGATCTGGCGGCAGAGAAAATTGCGAAGAATATAAAATGGCTCGCCATGCTGTGCATAATCGGAACAATCGCGCTTGTAGTGCTGTATTATAAAGCTTCATACTATGGAGATTTGTGGATAAACTATATTGGATGGAATTCCATTCTGGTTCTTTTGGCTTTGGGAAAAAGATTCCTGTGTAGGCGAACGAAATTTACAGTTTATTTTAATCGGGCATCCTATCCAGTTTATATTCTGCATCAGTCGATTCTGGTTGCGCTTGCCTATTACGTGGTGCAGGCATGTGATTCCATGCCGATACAGGTACTTGGCATCTGCATTGGCAGCTTTGGATTGACAATACTTGCATATCATCTGATAAAGATGGTGCCGTTTGTAAGAAAAATAGTGGGCATCAAATAATACACTGAACGGTAACGGATAGAGGAGGATAGAGTGGTGAAGCGTGTTCTGATTACCGGCGGGACGGTATTTGTCAGTAGGTTTACGGCAGAGTATTTTGTGAAAAAAGGCTATGAGGTTTACGTTCTTAACAGGGGAACGAGGCAGCAGGCAGAGGGAGTGCATCTGATTAAGGCTGACAGGAACAAGCTTGGGGATGTTATGAAGTCTTATTTTTTTGATGCGGTGATTGATGTGTGCGCATATAACGGAGAAGATATAAAAAATTTGTTAAGCGCTTTGGCGCCCGACGGGTTTAAAGATTATCTGCTTATTAGTTCTTCTGCAGTTTATCCGGAAACGAATTCCCAGCCCTTTACAGAAAGTCAGAAAATTGGTTATAATAATATCTGGATGCAATATGGGGAAGGCAAGGTGGAGGCAGAGAGAACTTTAAGAGATGCAGTGCCCGGCGCATATATTTTAAGACCGCCTTATCTCTATGGTCCCATGCAGAATATCTACAGGGAAGCGTTTGTTTTTGACTGTGCACAACTTGGAAGGAAGTTTTATATTCCCGGAGACGGCAGGATGAAGCTGCAATTTTTTCATGTGGAGGATTTGTGCAGAGTAATGGAGTGCATCGTGGAAACACATCCAGAAGAGCACATTCTGAATGTGGGAAATCCCAAGGTCGTGGATATTAATACTTATGTGGAAATGTGTTATGCCATAGCAGGAGTGCCGCTCCAAAAAGTTTATGTGACGAATCACGGAAATCAAAGGGATTATTTCAGTTTCCATGATTACGAATACATACTGGATGTGACAAAGCAAAAACTGCTTCTGCCAAGTGTAAAAGATCTGCGGGAAGGATTGCAGGAATCTTTTGAATGGTATAGGAACCATCCGGATGAAGTGAAGAAAAAAACGTATATTGAGTTTATTACAAAAAATTTTGAGTAAGGAGGAAGGACATATGTTGGAATTTAAGTATGACACACAGTTATTGATTGAGGGTGAGGATTTGGATGAAGATGTGATTTCTGAATACTTCACGGAAAATTTTAAAGGAGATTGTCTTCTGGCAGTAGGAGATGAGGAATTGATCAAGATTCATTTCCACACCAATGAGCCGTGGAAGGTGCTTGAATATTGTGCTTCTTTAGGGGAGATTTATGATATTGTAGTGGAGGATATGGACAGACAGTCCAGGGGGCTGAAAGGATAATATATCAGCAGATAGCGGTTCGCACGATAGCAGTGTGTAAATAGAAGTAATCAGAACGGTAAAAGTTGAGAACGCAGGTGGTCTTTGCCTGCGTTTTGCATTTCATCCGGTTAAAATGCATTTCATCCGCCCATATCTTTCGGTTTGAAAAAATATGTGTTATGTTGGCTCCATCAAAGGATGGAGGAACTTAAGTAATGAAAAAAGAAAAAACAGAGAAATATCATGGTAAAAAGAAAATTGCAGTCAGATGCATTAAAATAGCGGCAATCATCTTGATTGTTCTGGCTTTATTTCGAATAGCCTTGTTTCCGCCGCATAAGCAGCCAGCTGTTACAGGGAGCCATAACGTGGCAATAAAGGAATTTACCTGGGAAGATGTGAGCAGAGTAGAGACTTTTATTGATACCGGTGAAAACAGGATGCTCACTGTGAAGTTCTGGTATCCCGAAGAGGAGGGAAGTTATCCCCTTGTGGTATTTTCTCACGGCGCATTTGGTGTAATTGACAGCAATTACTCCACCTGTATGGAACTTGCGTCCAACGGTTATGTAGTGGCGAGCATTGCTCATCCGTATCATGCCATGTTCGTGAAGGACGTTAATGGAAAAGTCACTACAGTGGACATGGATTTCTTTAGAAGTGTTTATGAAGGAAGCGGAACGACCGATCCAGAGGAAGAGGAGAGGAATTATTTAAAATATAAAGAATGGATGGCGCTTCGGACTGCAGATGAAAATTTCGTGTTAGATACAATTTTAAGCAAGGCAGAAAAAGGTGAGGATGGACCTTTTCGCCTGATTGATTCAGAAAAAATCGGTCTGTTCGGTCACTCTATGGGCGGAGCATCTTCAGTAGCCATTGGAAGGCAGAGAGATGATATTGATGCGGTCATTGATTTGGAAGGTACTATGCTTGGGGAATATGTGGGACTTGAAAACGGTATAGAGCTTTTTAACGAAGACCCCTATCCGGTGCCGATTTTGGATGTGAATTCAAGAGCAGCCCATGAGGCGGCAGAAGCGCAAACCTTGGAAGGGGACGAGTATGTAAATTTTTATGTGGGTAAAAATGCAGTTGATTACAGGGAAGTGATTTTCAATGATGCAGGGCATCTTAATTTCACAGACCTGCCGTTGCAGTCTCCTATTCTTGCAAAAATGCTGGGAGTGGGAAAGGTAAATGCAAGAACCTGCATTGAGAATGTAAATGATATGGTGCTCACTTGGTTTGATTATTATTTGAAAAACAAAGGGCAGCTGGATTTGAAGGCAGAGTACTAAGATAGATTAAAAGGTATAGTTTAAATGAAAGTATGCATTAAAAAAATAGCCAGAAAAGAAGATGAACAGGTCATCATTGAATGTGTGGAAATCACCCCGGAAATCAGGGATATTCACAGCTATATAACAGCAAAAGGCGTGGAATTGTCCGGTTTGGCGGATGATCAGCATATGCAGAGATTTCGCCTGGAGGATGTGCATTATTTCGAGGCAGTGGACGAGAAGGTGTTTGCTTATGCAGATGAGCAGATATATGAGATAAAGATGCGGCTGTATGAGGCGGAGGCAGCTTATGGAAAACATCATTTTGTGCGATGTTCTAAATCAGTGGTGCTGAACCTGATGAAGCTTGAGAGTATCAGTCCGGCATTCAACGGACGTTTTTTTGCCCATATGAAAAACGGGGAAAAGCTGATGATATCCAGACAATATGCAGGAGCATTGAAACAAATTGTAATGGGAGAGCACGAGAATGAAAAATAGAAAAGATTTTTTTGAACCAATCATAGCGTTCATGGTGTGTACTGCCTGCATTACGATTATGGAAGGAATTGTAGGAATGCTGTTTTTTCCTGACCAAGAGATGGGATATGAGGCATTCTTCTCACCTCCGATCTTTGGATTTTGCTCAGTTCTGTTTGGTTTTGTCACACATTCTAAAAAAGAACTGAGTGTAAAGCAGGTTCTGGTCCGCAGAGGCGTTCATCTGCTTTTAATTGAAGGACTGGTTTTAGGGGTCAATTATGCGGCGGGGGCTATTTTTAATCCGCTGACAACTTGGGCCTTGGCGGCAGCGATTGCAGTTGTTTTTGTGGTAGTATATGTTGTTTTGTGGCTGAATGACCGAAGAAGTGCGATTCTGTTTAATGAAAATCTAAAGCGCTACCAGCAAAAGATTATGGAAGCGGAGAAGGCACCTGATTAATTCATTTCACATTAAAGGGATTTGATTTCATTTTCCATCACAATTTAAAAATAATGCCGATAATCTATATGAACAGAAAGAAAACCATTTTAACTGGATTGGAGGCATGATGAATATGAATATAAAACTACAGGGAACCAACAGCCTGCTTTTAGTACAACAGTCACTATTTTTAAACAGCGGACTGAAAAGCACCCAGCAGAAGTTGGAAAGACAGGCGAAATGCGAGAACCAAGTCGCTTTTTATGAAAACCAGAAAAACAATCTGAAAAATGTAGTATGCGACAATCTCGAGGACATCGCGGAGAAATTGGATATGCTGCACACCTATGAGGACCAGATTGCCGCCGTAAAAGCCCAGTACAATCATGAACAGATGTACCATACCCTAGATGAAGCCATGGAAAAAGGCGAAAAAATAGCCAAGGCAGTAGAAAAGACAAAACCCAAAACACCAGAAGAGAGAGCAGAAGACCTCGCCAAAGAAGCACTTGGAATCGAAGAAGAAGAGGGCATCTTGACAGAGATACTAGATGAACTCACAGAAGTCATAGAGGAAACCATAGAGGAAGCGGCCGAAGCCCTGGAAGAGACAACAGAGACTCTCACCGATCAATCTGCCGAAGAAGCTGAATCCCTCACGCAACAGACTGAACAAATCCTAAATGAACAGAACACAGAAGCCCTAAGTGAGCAGCCACAGCAAAGATACAAACGCTTTGACATGCGCGCCTAATGCCAAGAACTGACGGTTCCGATGCCGCAAAGTCAGAAGGCAGTAACGTACAAGGTGGTCAGCAGACCCTCCGGCACAGGACCACATAAAAAAACTTCCCCGAGCCTTATGGGAAGTGGTTAGAAAGACTTAGTATCCCTTGAACACACAGCAATCGGCGGACAGGAAGTCCGCCGAAGGCGTAATTTGGTCCATGGATGGACCAATACGCCGTTTGCGTCCACATGGATGCATCTATAAAAGGGATACTTAGTCATTCTTACCACTGTACATAGGCTTGAGGAAGTTTTTTTATGTGGTCCTGTGCCGGAGGGTCTGCTGACCACCTTGTACGTTACTGCCTTCTGACTTTGCGGCATCGGAACTCTCCCATGTAATTTCGCACTCCCTTCTTTGCGAATCGTCAAAATTATGGTATGATATCCAAAGTAAAAGTACAAAGGGAGGACAATTCACAATGGAAAACAATCTGACAAGGGAGCAGGCCCTTGCATTACTGAAAAAATACAACAAGGAGCCCTTTCACATCCAGCACGCCCTCACGGTGGAAGGTGTCATGCGCTGGTATGCCAATGAGCAGGGCTACGGAGAAGAAGCAGATTACTGGGCAATCACAGGTCTTTTGCACGATATCGATTTTGAACTTTATCCTGAACAGCATTGTATAAAGGCGCCGGAATTATTGCGGGAAGGCGGTGCATCTGAAGACATGATTCATTCCGTCTGTTCCCACGGCTATGGTCTTTGCTGTGATATCAAGCCGGAACACGAGATGGAGAAGATTCTTTTTGCGGTGGACGAGCTTACCGGATTGATCGGCGCGGCTGCCCTCATGCGTCCCTCTAAGAGTGTGATGGATATGGAAGTATCCAGCATAAAAAAGAAATTTAAAGATAAAAAGTTTGCAGCCGGATGTTCCCGCGATGTCATAAAGCAGGGAGCAGAGAATTTAGGATGGGAATTGAATGATCTGTTTGAAAAGACGATTCTTGCAATGCGTTCCTGCGAAAAGAAAATACAGGAAGAGATGGAATAAGCCATGATTGGACTTGGTACGATTATCAACACAGCGGGGGTAATAGCTGGCGGACTGATTGGTTTAGGACTGAAAAACGGCATCAAGAAAAATATGCAGGATATTATGATGCAGGCATGCGGGGTTGCGACTATTTTTATTGGTGGCGCCGGTACACTGTCCAAGATGCTTATCTTTCAGGATGGAAAGCTGGAAACACAGGGAACGATGCTTCTCATTTTTTCGCTTGTACTTGGCTCTTTGCTGGGGGAATGGATTAACATCGAACAGAAAATGGATCTCCTTGGAGAACGGATAAAGAAGGCTGTAAAGGCGGAAAACGATAACCTGTTCGTGGAGGGATTTGTAAATGTGTCCCTGATTATCTGCGTGGGGGCAATGGCAATTGTAGGATCTGTTCAGGACGGCATCAGCGGTGATTATTCTATGCTCGTGGCGAAAGCTATTCTGGATTTGATCATTGTGGTGGTGTTTGCGGCAACCTATGGAATAGGCGCGGTATTTTCAGCAGTGCCGATCTTTGTATATCAGGGAGCCATTACGCTGGCAGCAGCCTTTCTGGGTTCCTTCGTCAGCGAAGCAATGATAAATGACCTGTCTTTTATTGGGTCAGCGCTGATTTTTTGCGTGGGAGTCAATATTGGATTCGGTAAAAAATTCAGAGTGGGAAATATGCTCCCGGCACTGATCGTGCCGGTTCTTTATGAAATCCTGCGATCCCTTTTAAGATAGCAAGAACCGTCTATAAGATGGTCTCCATGCCCACTTTCTGAGGTTTTAAGCCGCATGCCTGATAAAATTTCATGGCGGAATCGTTTAAACTCCATACATTCAGGGTCACATTATAGCAGCCCTGCTTTTTGGCAAAGGCAAGTACGGCTTCGTAAAGGCTTTTGCCAATATGCTGTCCTCTGATATTTTCGTCAACACATAAGTCGTCGATATACAGGGTTTTGATATCAGTGAGAATATTGTCATTCAAATGTTGCTGAAAAACGCAGAAAGCGTAGCCCAAAACAGTTCCCTTTTCATCTACAGCCGTAAAGATAGGACGGCAGTCGTCATGGATTATGTCCTTAAGCTGGTCATCAGTGTACTTTTTTGCTCCATATTTAAATAAATCAGGACGGCCATTATGATGCACCAGGCATACCTGCTGCAGCAGATTATTTATTCCGCCCATATCCTCTTCTTTAGCACGTCGGATTTCCATTATTCAACTCTCCTCATATTTGTCATAAATGTATCAATAAAGCGCATAAAACCATATAAAAAAGTGGTAAATATTTTTACCACTACTCTATTATCCAGTTTATCATATTTGAAAATTAAAGTCTAGTAATTTTTTCTTTTTCCACTAAACTATAATTGTAATCAGGCAACCGTTCAGATTTGGCTTTAAGTATAGGGTACAGCGGCGGAGAGCGTGAAATGAAAGAGGGCAGGGAAAAGCTATATGCGTGAGAAAAATAAAAATGAAAACTTGAACACATCGAGGCAGGCGGAAGAGGCATATCTGGAAAAGACGCTTGCAATCATCAGAGATAACATAAAATCCTATGGGCATGAGATTACACGGATGCAGGAAGATATTGATGAGATGCTGGAGCGCTATCATGACAATGATGTGGAAGTATTCTCTATTTTAAACACTACGATGACGCTGCATGAACATATGCAGCGGGCTCTTGCACGGAATGAAAAAGCCCGGAGCAAGCCATATTTTGGGAGAATCATTTTCCATGACGAGATGCTTGACAAGGAGGAATCTCTTTATATAGGAAGGGGCGGCATTGCAAAGGATGCAACACATCAGGTGGTAGTTGATTGGCGTGCGCCTGCGGCAAATGCTTATTATGAGAATGGTCTGGGCAAATGCAGTTATGAAGCGCCGGGAGGTGAGCACATTAAAATCGACTTGAAGCATAAGCGCACCTATGAGATTGAGGAGGGCAGGCTTCTGGACTATTTTGACAGCGAAGTGATCGCCAATGATGATCTGCTGACAAAATATCTGGCAAAAAATAAGCAGGCTGTGCTGGGAGAAATCGTTGCCACAATTCAGAAGGAGCAAAATGAGATTATCCGGAAGTCTCCTTATCATAACATTATCGTGCAGGGAGTGGCAGGATCCGGTAAAACAACGGTGGCAATGCATCGCATTTCCTATATTTTGTATAATTATAAAGCGCGGTTTAGACCGGATGATTTCTATATTGTAGGAAGCAACAGAATTTTACTCAATTATATTACAGGAGTCCTGCCGGATCTGGATGTATATGGTGTGCGGCAGATGACCATGGAGCAGCTTTTTGTAAGGCTCTTATACGAAGACTGGGATGAAAAACGATATGAAGTCAAAAGTCTGGGAAAAGGCGGAAAAAAGGAAATCATCAAAGGCAGTAAGGAATGGTTTGAGGCTTTGGAGAAATATTGTCGACAAGTGGAAGTTGAAGCGATTTCCAGAGACAGTGTTTTCTTGAATAAGAAGCAATTCGTGGAAGGAATCAGAGACGGTAAGACAGGCGTGTTTGATGAAACCAAGGGAGAAGAGCCGGATCCCCAAAGCCTGGTCTGCCTGCTTGATAGAGAGACGGTAGAAAATTATATACGGGAAAATCCCGCCGTATCCATTCAAAATAAGATCGACATGTTGAATAAACGCTTAACAGGCAAAATCAAGGATGAATTTTTAAAGAAGGGACTTCAATATACAGAAGCAGAGAGAAAAGCGATTTTGAAGGCATATCGGAAACGATATGGAGGAAGAGTGTGGAAGCGGTCCATCTATGAGATGTATCGGGAATTTTTAACCGGACAGATCACAAAGGGATATGAGGTGGAAGTGCCGGAGAATGTATTCGATGTATATGACCTTGCTGCTCTGGCTTATCTTTACAAAAGGGTGAAAGAAAAGGAGGTCATCAGAGAGGCTCACCATGTGGTCATTGATGAGGCACAGGATTTTGGGATGATGGCATACTGCGCACTAAAGTTCTGCATGACAGGATGTACCTATACTATCATGGGAGATGTCTCACAGAATATCCACTTCGGCTGTGGGCTGAATGATTGGGAGGAACTTAAGAGCCTGCTTCTGACAGATACCATGGACAGCTTTGGCATTTTAAAAAAGAGTTATAGAAACACAGTGGAAATATCCGATTTTGCCACAAATATTCTACGCCATGGACAATTCCCCATCTATCCGGTGGAACCAATCATAAGGCATGGAAATCCGGTCAGGGTACAGCAGCTTTTAAATGACGAGGCATTGGTAAAGGCAGCGGCAGATACCTGCCGAAGCTGGCAGACGAAAGGATTTGACACCATTGCCGTCGTCTGCCGGAATCAAGCGGATGCTGCAAGGATTGCCGCGGCGCTTAAAAAGTATGTGGAAATAATGGAAAGCGATTTAGAAAAGGCAGTATTTGGCAACGGAATCATGGTATTGCCGGTGGACTATACGAAGGGATTGGAGTTTGACGCAGTACTGATTCTGAACCCCACGAAGGAGGCATACCCGGAAGATGACGGACATGCCAAGTTGCTTTACGTGGCAGCGACCCGAGCATTGCATGAATTATGTGTGCTGCATACAGGGAATATCACAGGCCTGATGACGAAGATTCCGCTTCCAAAGCGGAGTGAGAGAAAGATGATAACCGCGTTACATGGGAAAGAAGCAGAGCAAAAAGAAAAATCCGCCGCCGGTACAGAAATACAAGTAAAAAAAGACTTTTCTTCCGAAGATGCCAGCAAGAAAATTACAATTAGGAAAAAGCCGGTTGCCATAGCAGCCAACAGAAAAACGCCGGAGGACAAAAAACCGTTTATCAGCAGACGAATAGGCATATCCCTTACCGGACAGACAGAAAACAGTTCTGTCCCCTCAGTTTCAATGCCTGAAAAAACGAAACCTGCGGAAAGAAATCGCACATCAGGGAATATGGGACATGCATTTGGAGATATGCCGACAAATGAAACCCTGCGCCCCATAGGACATGGAAAGATCGACCTGACTGTGCGCTGGACAATGAAGGAACCGGATGGGCTTTACCTCCAGAGCCGATACGGAATTTTGCGCATAAGCCCAATAAGGAGTGATATCATTCGGGTGACATTTGCAAAAGAAGGGAAAATCCTAGACAAAATACATCCGCTTATTGCCGTTTCCAAGACGGAAAAAGCATGGATGTATAAGGAAAATACAAGCGCAGTAGAATTATACACAGATGAATTATGTTTACAGGTGGATAAAAACGGCGGTGCAATCACCTATCTGACGCGGTGCAAAAAACGCCTGCTTTCGGAGAAAAACCGGGAATGCAGACAGATAGAAAAAGGAACTGACGGAAAAATCCGTACATGGCTCTATCTGGAATGGCAAAAGGGAGAAACACTGTATGCCGCAGGAACAACAGATCAAGCCGGAATGATGCTGCAGACAACCGCAAGATACATTTCCCATGGGGAAAATGCAAAACAACTTCCATTTCTGATTTCAGATAAAGGCTATGGAATCATACCGGCGGCAGACGCATCCTGCCTTTTCTGCAATATTCCTGCATATGGCTCCTATCTCTATACAGAAAATGAAGCCCAGATGGATTACTACTTCATTACAGGAAAGACACAAAACCAAATAATAGATGCATACGCATTCTTGTGTGGGAAGAAATAAGACTATAGACTTTGGTAGCGGATAAGAGATGAATATTATTTGTGCAGAATAGTAAGGAGGAGGTCATTTTGGACCTCTCTTTATTTTCGCATTATATTTTTCACATTCTGATTCTAATTTAGGAAAATCCAGACAACGTTTCCTGCCAGTAAACAGCTCGTTGGATATGTATTTCTTATATAGGACATTTTCTTTATTACAAATCACTTCACTATTTGTTTGGCACCATTCTAATTCCTGAGTACACAATTTTTTGTAGTATTTGATGTTCTCCCTATCTCTCTTAAAAATGGTTGTATCAACAAGTTGTAATTGTTCCTCTTCAATAGGTATCATTAGATTGAAATTTAGAACGCCTAATAATTTTCCATTTACCTCAATTTTGGAAAAATCCATAGAGTTCTTCATTTTTTTATGCTTTTCTTTGGGCGATGAAAGCGGTATACAATATTTATGAACACCGCAAATAGTAACAATTCCAATAAAAACTCTGTTATCTTTTCCCATCTGTGGTGAAATAGAAAGTACTTTATCATCTATATTATGTAAGTTACGGATATATTTCATATCTATCTTGTATAATTTAAAATCTGTTTGCATATACCTCCTTATTAAAAATGGCTATGCGCTTCCACATAGCCATTTTTGTAGTAACTCCATTAGAGTTGCTAACGCTTTTAGCAGTCCACTTTGCGGTAGGACTCACCAGTAATAGTATAATACCATATTCTTGGATTTAGTCAATGGATTTTCTTGCTATTTCTATTTTACGATAAATAGAAATACTAATTCCTATCATNGCAATAAGCATCAATATTGCTATGATAAAAGATTCTTTATTTTTTAGCTGATTGCCNGCTTCTGAGTTNACCAAAACGTCCCAGATGGCACCAANACCCCAAAAGAATGGAAATATTGAAAAAATATTGTGTGTNAAATAAAATACTGTAACATACATAATNCCAACAAAGAATAGCTTTGTAAATTCCGGCTGGAAACCTGCATGATGTAAACTGTAAAAAACAGCAGTGATAAAAATNGCAGGCAGTATTCCGAAAGCCCNCTCAAATTCGTAACGCAANAATCCATATATNAAAATCATTTCAAATATTCCNGCAACTAAAATATATGTAATNGCATAAAATGAATCTATNTTAAAGATNACAGCTTCTGTATTTTTGCTGATAAACATACCTAATAAAGAAATACCNGCAACCACATTAATCACCAAACTGNCAATCANNTTATTTTTATGAAANCCTAGAACCGACAAGCTTTTCCTTTTTACAATTANAATNTAATATATAGGCAAAAGAAAACCTAAAAGCAANATCATACATACATCTCTCAATATAATATTTGAAATCTCATTATGAAANAATGTCATAGCGACACTTAACAGAACCATTATTAAACCACAAATCAATCCAAATANANTCTCTTTATCAATCGTAAAATGTAACCATTTATTNTTCATNATNTCTTTCCNCCCCACANGCTGACAATAATCTTCTTGTTCCGGAAATTTCNGCATTAACTATATCAATCATTCGCCTTAAATTTGCCACATGAGTAGCAGGTACTTCTCGTTCCCATAATTCATTATCTTGTTTNTGTATTCCGTTAAGATAAGATTGCAGGATATTCAATCTTTTCTCTAGCAATCCTTTCANTTCTTCTTTTTCTAAAATATCCATAAGAAAAGCGGCTATTGTAAAAATATTGGTATCATAATTAAATTGCAAAATAGATTTTCTAATGGTTTCCTTTAGTTCATCNGCTCCTTTACNGGTTAAAGAATATACCGTTCTATCCGGCATATTTCCTACCTTTTCTATTGTTCCCTCAATTAACCCCCTTTTCTCCAGATNTTTCAATGTTGTATAAACNGTTGANTCTGCAATATTAAACCACCANTTAATGTTCATATAATTCAACAATTTCGTTATTTCATATGCATTAAGTGGTTTTTCATAGATGATGCCCAAAAGCAAAGTAGCNGGCTTTGATAACATTTCTTTTTCCTCCCTACTTGTTTATTGTTGAAGCACTACATATATATAGTACTTTTTGATAGTAGCATATCGTGAAGAAAAGAGCAAGCTTTACTTATAGGATTTTTCTTTCTGCTGCTTTAAAAAGCAAAAGTCCTCAATTCCTTGACTTTCCNATCAAGAAAATATACAATTCATATAGTGACAGTAGGAATATGAAAGATATCAGGAGGGCGTATATGAAGATTTCTACGAAAGGAAGATATGCGTTGAGNCTGCTGNTGGATNTGGCAGTTTATAATACGGGAGAGCCTATTAGCCTAAAAGATGTTGCTAAAAGACAGGAGATTTCAGAAAAATATCTNGAGCAGATNATCTCGCTNCTGAACAAAGCCGGATTCGTNAGGAGTATCAGAGGCGCCCAGGGAGGATANATGCTGGCGAAAGCACCCTCTGAATACACNGTGGGGATGATNTTANGGNTGACAGAAGGAAGTCTTGCCCCGGTAAGCTGCGTAGGAGAGGACAGCATAGAATGTGAGCGCAGGCAGGGGTGTGTGACGGTAAGAGTCTGGGAAAAGCTGAANGACGCAGTCAATCAGGTGGTAGACAATATAACNTTAGCGGATCTGGTAGAATGGCATCAGGAGAAAGCGGACCAATATATCATTTGAGAAGNNTTNTNNTTTAAATNAGGGTCAGCACCATCAGGAANAGCATGTTTTAGTTATAGANTTAACCTATAACTAGCNCATGCTTTTTCATATTGGACAGATNCAGCNGAAGATATTATGATGATATCATAGTAAACCGATAGGAAATAAAANAATGAAAATACAGGGAAACCTGAAGAAAGAGGTAAATTATGAGCAAGAAAACATATGCAGAGAGAAATTTAAAATTTGAGACTTTACAGTTACACGTTGGGCAGGAGCAGCCNGATCNGGTGACAGATGCAAGAGCGGTGCCGATTTATCAGACCTCCTCTTATGTATTNAGGAACTGCGAACATGCAGCAGCGAGATTTGGACTTAGCGACGCTGGCAATATTTATGGAAGGNTGACTAACCCNACNCAGGATGTATTTGAACAGAGGATTGCCGCTTTAGAGGGTGGTGTGGCAGCGTTAGCAGTGGCATCCGGCGCAGCAGCCATTTCTTATACGATNCAGAATCTTGCCCGNGCAGGAGAACATATCGTGGCAGCAAAGAACATATACGGAGGAACCTATAACCTTCTTGCACATACNCTGCGTGAGTACGGCATTACNACTACCTTTGTGGATCCTTTTAACTATGAAGAAGTGGAAGCAGCAATACAGGAAAATACAAAGGCTGTTTTCATCGAAACGCTGGGAAATCCCAATTCTGATGTGGTTGATATAGAAAGAATTGCAAAAATTGCGCATGAGCACAAAATCCCGCTGGCAATTGATAATACCTTTGCTACTCCCTATCTGGTACGTCCGATTGAGTANGGTGCAGACATCGTGGTACATTCTGCCACCAAATTTATCGGAGGACATGGAACAACGATTGGCGGAGTGATCGTTGACAGCGGNAAGTTCGACTGGGANGNAAGCGGGAAATTCCCATCCCTTACAGANCCNAATCCCAGCTATCATGGAATCAGCTTTACTAAAGCGGTTGGAGCAGCGGCGTTTGTGACAAAGATNCGCGCAATCCTGCTNCGCGATACAGGNGCTACCCTTTCTCCCTTCCANGCGTTTTTCTTCCTNCAGGGGCTTGAGACATTGTCCCTTAGAGTGGAGCGGCATGTGGAAAATGCGCTTAAGGTGGTAGATTATCTGAAGAATCATCCGCAAGTTGAGAAGGTGCATCATCCTTCTGCAACAGANGACGCGCAGCAGCAACAGCTTTATAAAAAGTATTTTCCTAATGGCGGAGGCTCTATCTTTACCTTTGAAATCAAAGGAGATGCAGAAAAAGCAAAGGAATTTATTGATAACTTGGAACTGTTCTCNNTGCTGGCNAATGTGGCTGACGTGAAATCNCTGGTCATCCATCCGGCATCCACGACACACTCCCAGTTAAACGAGGAGGAACTGGAAGAACAGGGAATCAAACCAAACACNATCCGCCTGTCCATNGGTACGGAAAATATNGACGANATNATAGAAGATNTGGAAGAAGCNTTNAAGGCAATNAAGTAACATTGCTACNGCTTGCCATTTTGACTGCGTANATCAGAAGGNCCATAACCAAATTCCTTNCTAAANTGTTTTGANAAATAGGAACTGTTCGGATAACCTACGGAAATGGAAANGGTATAAATTGGTTCATTGGTTGTAAGCAGTAGTTCATGTGCCTTTTTCAGCCGGCTTTCGTTGATGTATTTAATCAGCGAAATGCCGGTAGTATTTTTGAAGGTGTTAGCCAGATAATCGGGATTTAAGTAAAATGCTTCGCCAAGGGAAGCTCTGGATAAGTTTTCACCTAAATGAAGCTGAATAAATTCCTGGACCTTTGATATTAGGTTTTTTGACAATTGTATTTGTTTCACATAATCCATGGCGATTGAAACCATAGACTGTAGATAGAGTTGACATTCGGAGAAGCTGTTCACCGTATTTTTATAGAGGGTCTTATATTCGTCATTTGAAAACAAGTCGTTGGCGGACACCTGATTTTTATCAAGATAAAGATAGATGATTTGGGTCCATTGCGCGATAAGGGAGCGGGAGGCAGTAAAAGGCTCTAAGTTCTTTTCAGCAATGGACCGAATATTTTGATTAATATAGATCATCAGAGCAGAAAGGTTCTGCTGTGTTAGATACCCTTCAATCTGTCCTTTGTCCAATACAATCTGCCTATCATTGACAGGCTGATAATCTACTACAAAGAAAATTCCGTTTCCGTAGATAATGTTATTGAACATCATCAGGCTAATACGCTGTGCCTGTTTATAAATCTCACAGAGGTTGGCTTCCTGGGAAAAGTATACGGCAAATTCAGAGAAATCGTTTTTAAGTTGTTTGCGGATTGTGGATGCTACATTGGAAAGCTGTTTCCAATATTCATGAGCATCGCCTGATACGCGGTAGATACTGTACCATAGACGGCTGTTTTCCTGCATAAGACATTCTTTTTGCAGAAGGGGAGTGGCAAGAAGCAGGCTTTGGGCATCCATAAGATTTTGCAGGCGATAGCGTACCATATTATCATCCCTCCAGTCTCGGGAGGCGTTAGATTTCACATGGAAGGCCATAATGACAAAGAAGTCCTTTCCGGCATATTCTAAACCGTATTTTTCTTTTAGCTGTTCTATTTTTTCCGAATCGGGGGATGGAAGATGAAGCATTCTGCCCCAGAACGTTTCTTTGCGGTTTTCTGTTGATTCCAGCCAGTATTTTCCATATTTTTCATAGGTTTCTTTGCTATCCAATTCGTCTACCTTATTTGAAGCATCAATTAGAATTTGAGCAAGTTGATCGTATTTGATGGGCTTTAAAAAGTAGTCAAAGCTGCCCAGTTGGAGCGCCCGCTTTGCATAATTAAAGTCTGCGTAGCTGGTAAGAAAGATTACCTGCAAATTGGAGGAACGATTGCGCAGCCATTCCAGAAGATCGAGNCCGGTTTCTTTGGGCATATCTATATCACAGAGCAGAATCTGAATCGGAATTTCGCTGAGGATTTTTTTCGCCTCGGCAACATTCCGTGCTTCGTAGCGGTTATCAAAAGGCAGACTATTCCAGTCCAATCCGTTGCGAAGTCCTTCTAACACATATTTGTCATCATCTACCATTAAAATATTCATAATTTCATCCTTTCTCACAAGCACCTTCAGGTAATGTATATTTTGTAGGAATCTTAATTTCAGTCAAAGCCCCTCCAGTGCTTAGGTTGGAAAAGAGAAGCCGGGCTTCCTCATGATAGAAGTAAGTGATTCGTCTTTTCAGATTGTAGAGTCCGATGTGCCTGCCGGAAGGGGTACGACAGTCGGCTCCGTTTTTTAATTTTTTCAGTAGTTCCGCGGTATAACCGGGACCGGAATCACTGACGGATAAGCAGAGATAAGAAGGTGCATTTTCCAGGGTGTCTTCTAAGTAAATCTTAATTTGAATTTCCAAGGACTTGGTATAATCAAGACCGTGTTTAATGGAATTTTCAATCAATGTATGCAGGAACAATGGGAGAATACGATAGTTTTCCAATTCCTCCGGCAGGAAGATTTGATAAGAAAAATCATCCCCGTATCGTATGGAATTGATATTGAGGTATTTCTGGACATGGAGCAGCTCTTCTTTAAGGGTTACAGGAATATTGCCGTAACGAAAGGTAGAGCGGAGATAATCAGAGGTTTCAAGGGAAAGCTGCTGAATTTCCTTGAGGTGNCCGCTTTGCGCCATACTGTAAATAATGGTCATGCAATTAATGTAAAAATGCGGTTTGATCTGGACTTGAAGATAATCCATTTCCAGCTGGTAACGTTCCAACTGTTGTTCATAGGCTTTAATTTTTAAGTCATGAATCTGCTGCCGGGCATTTGCAAATAGACGATTAATTTGATCAAACTCTTCAAAATGAATGGGACCCGGATCTCGGACCGATTCCAGATCTAGATTATCTATGAAATGTTTAAGAGGCAGGGCAAGCTTGCGTTGTATAAATACCAGAAGAAAAAGGGCGCAAAACAAAATGGAAAAAATAACAACAAACAGGACAATAATAAGCAGAGCCGTATTTTCATATTTTCCCAGAGCATCAAAGACGAACACGAGGGAAAAGTCGGATTTATTGAACTCATACCATGTGATTTCATAATTATGCCGTGAAGAAATCCGGTCAGATGCACTTACAGGAAGGGCAGAAGTACCCATAAGCCTCTTATATTCGGCAGAGTCTGTTATAACTTGATTGTTTTTCACCAAAAACATATATTCTCCTACATTGCTATATTGGTTAACTCCAAAACGGTTGAATATATAATCTGCCGTATTCCAGCAGCCTACGCATACCGAGCCGGTGTGATAGATTTTGGTCGTAAAGAACATACCTTCGTCCGTATTCATGAGCAGCCATTTATTGTTGGACGGAATCATTTCTTCTAGATTGTCTTTGACGTAATCCATGATTGCAGTATTGACAGAAAGTGCATCTGTATAGTTTGTAGTTATAGGAGTGGGCATGATGAAATCATTGTTTTCTACATCAAAATAAAAGAAATTGTAAGAGGAAAAATAATAATCCCGAATATCCTTTAAATCATTTTTTAAATTTAAGACAGCTGCATTGTAGGCATAAATATCTGGATTGTTTTTCAGAATCTGAATATGNTCGTTTTCAAGAAGCAGGTTTGCCATGGCCTTTTCCATACTTTGGTAGTTGCTGTCCATCATCTCGATTTGAGATTTGATTCTCGAGTTGAATGTTTCTGCAACCTTTTGCTGGATGTTCTGCCGAATAATTAAGGCAATTCCGGTAGACAGTACAATAATAAGAGCAGAGAGGATGAACAGAAATTGATAAAATTTAGTAATGGAAAGTTTTCGATCTGACATATTCAGAGCCCTCCCGAAAGCAGTAAATTAACGGAAATCATCTTAAATTTAATATAGCATTATTTAAAGAAGGCGACAATAAACGAAGCAGGAGGACTATGTTTTGTTTTATGGATAGTATGGAATCTTTCTTATCAGCAGATAGTGTAAATGCTATGCTGTAGATACAAGAAAGATAACATTGCAGTGCACGGCATGGAAGGTAAAAACAACAAAATGAAAGGAACGGATATAAAAATATGAAAAGAAAATTTATTGCAATTGGGTTGGCAGTAACGCTGATTAGTTCTTTTATAACAGGCTGCGGCAGCAGTAATCAGGGAAATTCGGATGCACCGCAGGATGCACAGGCAAATGTTTCAGAGGAAGATTACTATGAAGCGACTATTCTCTATCATGCCGGAAATGATTCTGCCAGTGGCCTGCAGGCAGTGGAGGACCGGTTCAATGAACTGACCATGGAAGAACTACATATGAAGGTAGATTTAATTCCTATAACCTATGGTACCTATGATCAGCAGGTTCAGTTGATGCTAAGCGGCGGAGAACCTTTGGATATTTTTGTTATGCATCCGGAAAATGCAAGTGCCTTTGTGGAAGCCGGTTATATGGTGGATTTAACGGAATACCTGAGTGAGGAAAAAACACCAAATATTTTATCATACTTGACCATGGAGGAAATCAAATGCTGTAGCGTCGGTGATTTCATATGGGGAATTCCGGTAATCATGGAGCGTCCCCATCCCAACTCTTTCATTATGAGAAATGACATTCTGCAGGAAATAGGTGTGAATGTGGAGGACATTAAAAGTCTGGACGATTTGACAGAAGTTTATGCAAAAGTACATGAAGCTTATCCTGACATGACGCTTCTTAGCGGGCAATATAACCGTTCTATGCCGATCAGCAGTATGCACACGGATTTTCTAGGCGATGAATATAAGATTGCTGTTTTAGCGGATAATGGACAGTCTTCAGAAGTCGTGAACTATTTTGAGACGGAGGAATTTGCAACGCTGGTAGGATATATGCGCAGGTGGTATGAAGCTGGGTATGTTTCCAAAGATTTTGCAACTTGCCAGGATACAGGAGAAACCCTGATGAAGGCAGGAAATCTTTTCTCTTTTACCACCAATACAAAGCCCGATTCCAAGAAGGAAAAGGATTTAATGACAGGATATGATACCGCGATTTTTCAGTATAATGATCCTCTTTTGACTACCTGGGGAACGTCAACCGTAGCTTACGGTGTTGCAAGCAACGCAAAGAATCCTNAGAAGGCAGTGGAACTGTACGACTGGGTCATGTCCAATAGGGAAGCCAATGACTTGCTGAATTGGGGAGTAGAAGGAGTTGACTGGGTGGAGGCGCCGGACGGTACAGCGACTTTCCCGGAGGGAATTGATATTCATAACGTAAGCTATCATCAGGATTATGGATGGGCGCTTCCTAATCAGCAAAATTCTCATGTATGGGAAGGGAACGATCCTGCCATCTTTGATGAATATGTGAAAATTAAAANTGAATCAAAAGAANGTGTTGCTTACGGATTTGCGTTTGACGGAAGAAGTGTCATGGATGAAGTGACTGCCTGTCATGCAGTGGTNGAGCAGTATGCATATACGCTTTGTGTAGGTGCNGTGGATCCTGAAACAGGTATCGAGCAGCTGAATGAGGAATTNTATAAAGCTGGTCTACAGACAGTTTTAGATGAAGTACAGACCCAGCTGGATGCATGGCTGGCAGAAAAGTAACGGGATGTGCCTGCTTTATGCAGGCATATCCGGGAAAGGTATGGGTATAAAGGTGAAAAATATCAAGAAAAAGATGCGATTCATGCCNCTGTATTTGATGATGGTACCGGGAATGATTTATCTGATTATCAACAACTACATTCCCATAACCGGATTGATTGTTGCTTTTAAGAAATACAATGTTCAGGATGGAATCTATAAGAGCCCNTGGTGCGGATTANATAATTTTACATATTTGTTCAAGCAGGATGCGTTTGTAATCATACGGAATACCCTTTTATACAATATTGCTTTTATTATTTTAAATATCATATTTGGTCTGATTCTTGCCATTGTGATTTCGGATATTTATTCCGCAGTGGCAAAAAAAATCTATCAGAGTTTCGTGATGCTGCCGTTTCTGATNTCCATTGTGATTATCAGCTATATCGTATACGCGTTTTTAGGAACGGAGAACGGGCTGCTCAATAATACGCTGCTNAAACCAGACCCGGTCGCATGGTATCAGGAACCGAAGTACTGGCCTTTTATACTTATGTTTGTAAATACATGGAAACAGGCNGGATATGGAGCGCTGATCTATATTGCCGGNATTGCNGGAATCGACAGG
Organism: Lachnospiraceae bacterium; assembly: GCA_014804245.1. GTDB lineage: Bacteria > Bacillota > Clostridia > Lachnospirales > Lachnospiraceae > Suilimivivens. Next base: position 52,664 of record JAAVAE010000025.1, read on the forward strand.
TCCTTCTATGAAGCNGCTGTGCTGGACGGAGCGTCAAGATGGCAGCAGATTACCAAAATCACACTGCCNTGCTTAAAGTCATCAATCATCACACTGACCCTTTTGAATATCGGGAAAATATTTTATTCGGANTTTGGATTNTTTTATCAGGTTCCCCAGAATTCAGGCGCATTGTTCAATGTGACGAATACCATTGACACTTANGTNTATCGGGCAATGATATCNGCAGGAAGCCTTGGNAGGAGTGCTGCNGCTGGCTTTGTTCAGTCAGTTGTCGGTTTTGTTCTGGTACTGTTATCTAACTTTATTGTACGGCGGATCAGCAAAGAGAACGCAATTTTTTAANGNANTNCAGGAGGTATAAGGATGATTAAATCAAAAGGGTTTAAAAGATATCAGTTATTGTTACACGTCATTTTGATACTTGTTTCAATGGTNATTATATTGCCGTTGTTGCTATTGCTGATATCCTCCCTGTCCTCAGAGAGAAGTCTGATTGTCAACGGATATTCCTTTTTCCCGAAGGAGTTTAGCCTGGATGCATATAAATACATGTGGAATAACCGGGGGACAATTTTTACTGCTTACAAGAATACGATTATTGCTACTGCGGTGGGAACCACGGCAAATGTGCTTTTGACAGCAACTATGGCATATCCGCTTTCATTGAAAAACCTGCCGGGGCGTAATATTTTAAGTTTTGTTGTTCTATTCACAATGTTGTTCAACGGAGGTCTTGTCCCCTCTTATCTGATGTGGACTGGCACCTTTCATATTAAGAATACGATATGGGCGTTGATTTTGCCCAACTATTTGTTAAGTGCCATGAACATTATTCTGGTAAGGAATTTCTTTACAAGTAATATTCCGGANGCAATCTANGAAGCAGCACAGATTGATGGGGCATCTTATTTTCTTATTTTCAGGAAAATNGTTCTGCCCTTAGGCAAGCCAATNATTGTNACAATNACCGTTTTTGCNGGGCTTACNTATTGGAATGACTGGACCAACGGTCTGTATTATGTTAACAAGGCNAATCTTTACAGTATTCAGGCGCTGCTAAATAAAATGATTATGGATATTCAGGCNATNCAGGCAAATGCNACGGCNGCATCCAGTTCNGCATCAGCAGCTATTCCGCAGGTATCTACCAGAATGGCAATTGCATTTGTGGCATTGGCNCCCATACTGGTTATTTATCCNTTTTTACAGAAATATTTTGCCAGTGGCATTGCCCTTGGAGCAGTAAANGGATAGAGAAGGGNGTGAAAAAGATGCAGNCANATTTTGATTATGAATTCTATGAGGAAGCTTANAGTATNCGGTTGATTGCCCCTAAGACNTGGCTGATTGAAACNAAGTGCCCGGATACACCTTGGGGATGCGACTGTTATCTGCTGGAAGGAGAGGAATATGCGGTTCTGATTGATTCGGGGATGAGNAAGCGGAACTTAAAGGTTTATCTAGAAGAACTTAAGNTGGTGCAGCACCCGATTTTAGGGGTAATCAATACCCATTCTCANTTTGACCACACAGGCGGAAATGCCTATTTCGGACATGCGTACATGCATCCGCTGGCAGTTGAAAATGCCAAAAAGTCACCTTTTAAAGATAGGGACACGGCAGGGTATGATTTGGATTATACAGTGACCTGTGTGCGGGANGGCGANTGGCTGGATTTGGGAAATCGTCTGCTTGAGATACTTGAAATNGGNGCCCATGATCCTTCCAGTATTGCAATTCTNGACAAGNCTTACAGGATGCTTTTTTGTGGAGACGAGCTTGAAGTCGGATGGATTAACGTAGGCTCAATGAATCCGGAATACAATGCAGTCGAGACCGTCGAATCTCACTATGAAAATATGCTAAAGCTAAAGCAGCATGAACAGGAATATGATGTAATCTGCACAGGACACCATGGATCGCCTGTTGCAAAGGAAATCTTAGAGCACTTTCTGATATGCGACCGAATGATTTTGGATGGTGTGCCGGGAAATCCTGATAATCCCAAAAAGAATGGAGATGGGGGACCTTATGCACCGCAGCTTCGTGTCATGAGGTACAAGTCTGCACACATTTGTTACAGGGAAGACCGGATTTTTAAGAGAAAGGAATAGAAATAGTGATGAAAAAGAATAAGATTCATCCGGCCTGGTGGATACTGACAGCCTGCATTATGATTCAGGCCGGAACGATAGGAATTTTGAATAACTGTATGGGATTATTTTATCCGTCTATCTGCGAAGAACTGCAAATCGGAATGGGAGAAATCTCATTGTTCAGTACGATTACCCAGCTGGTTATGGCTCTTTCCATCCCATACACGGTGCTTTTGCTAAAGAAAAAAAATATGAAATATTATTTACTTGCTGCATTATTAATCTGCAGTTTCTGCTTTGGTGTCAAGGGATGGCTTACCCAGCTGTATCAGTTCTATATTGTCGGAGCAGTCATGGGAGTGGGGGCAAGTCTTACCTTCGGAGCGGCAATATCGGTCCTGATTAACAACTGGTTTAAAGAAAAAAAGGCATTGGCATTTGGAATCGTCTTTGCAGCGTCAGGGGTGTCCGGTGCAGTTTTTAATCCAATTTGCTCCAGAATTATATTATGGGCGGGATGGAGAGCGGCAAGCTGGATTATGGCAGGAATCAGTACTTTGATGACGGTTCCGTTGGTCCTTTTTGTAGTAAAGCGTCTGCCCCAGGAGAAAGGTGTTCTGCCCTATGGAGAAGAGGAGCAGGCAGCAGTCCGGGATAAAGCAGCGGAATCAAGGACGGTAGAGCTTGTAAGGCCGGGGCTGGTGCTGGCTTGCTGCATGGCAATTAATTTTATCTGCTGCTGGTTGTCCCAATACTTAGGACATCTGGTTACCTTTGCGGAATCCGTGGGAGCTTCTTTGATTGTAGGTTCCACAATCTCATCCTGCTCCATGCTTGGAAACGTTCTTTCAAAAGTAGGATTAGGAGCGTTGGGGGATAAAAAGGGATACCGCACCGCACTACATACAGGGTTGGCTCTGACGGCAGGAAGTTTTCTTCTTTTCATCATTGGCGGTGCAAATACAGGAACCTTATACGCGGGAGGCTTTTTTTATGGCAGTGCATCGGCATTGGCATCAGTCATACCCTCTACTATGGCAGCCTTTTTATTCGCTCAGAATAATTACGAAAAAAGCTTTGGAAAAATGCAGTCTATGGGGTATCTGGGATCTGCAGTAGCGTTTACGGCAATAGGATATTTATACGATTGGTTTGACAGTTATTCTCCAAGCTTTATTCTGGCGCTGATCTTGATTCTTGTCATCGGATTTTTAGGCATTGTAATTGCAAAAAACACAAAAGTAAAAAAGAAAATTGCATAGGAAGAGGTGACGAAAGAGGATGAAGATACGAGGAATCATTTTTGATTTGGATGGTGTTCTTGTTTTTACGGATAAGTTTCATTATCTGGCGTGGAAGGAATTAGCGGATTCCCTTAAGATTCCCTTTGATGAGTCCATGAATAACAGGCTCAGAGGGGTCAGCAGAATGGAATCGCTGGAAATTATTTTGGAAAATGACCGAGGCGTGGTGCGAAGCGAAACAGAAAAGAAGATGCTTGCGGAAAAGAAGAATAGAATTTACCAGAGGCTGTTGGAACAAATGACACCGGCTGATGTATCAGATGAAGTAAGGAACACTTTGACCAGACTTCGGGAGAAGGGATATCTTTTAGCAGTCGGATCATCCAGCAAAAATGCAAAATATATTATGAGGCAAACGAAGATTACAGAATATTTTGATGCCGTTTCTGACGGCACCAATATCAAGAAATCTAAACCGGATCCCGAGGTATTTTTAAAGGCGGCGTTCTTCCTTGATTTGAAGCCGGAAGAATGTGTTGTGGTGGAAGATGCGGACGCAGGGATTGCGGCGGCAAAAACAGGAAACATGGAAGCAATCGGCATAGGCGCAAATGTTATGGATAAGCGCATGGATTATCACATACAGAACATGAATGAGTTATTAAAAATATTTTAGAAGAGGAGAATAGATCATGGATATATATCAAAAGTTACAGGAGAAGCCGTTTTCATTAGATGAGGAGCAGATGCAGTGGGTAAAGGATGTTTTTGAGAAAATGGATCTGCATGACAAAATTGGTCAGATTTTCTGTCTGTGTGCCCGCTATGAGATGGATTGGCTGGATCATGTTTTCAACGTCTGTGAACCGGGTGGAATTATGTACCGCCGGATGCCCTTAGAAGGAGCATTTCAGATTTCCGAGACATTGACATCCAAGCCGAAAATTCCCATGTTATTAGCGGCAGATTTAGAGCGGGGAGGAAACTGTATTGTGTCGGATGTTGGAACACAGGTTGGTACACCGTTAGCAATTGCCGCTACGGGAGATAAAGAAAATGCATATAGAATGGGGGAAATCTGTGCAATAGAAGCATCCTCTATCCGTGCCAACTGGGCATTTGCCCCTGTTCTTGATATTGATTATAATTTCCGCAATCCCATCACCAATGTGCGTACTTTTGGAAATAATCCTGAAAGGGTGAAAGAATTTGGAACAAGATTCGTGGAAGGCATTCAGGATCACGGAATGGCAGCAGCTGTAAAGCATTTCCCGGGAGACGGAAGAGATGAAAGAGATCAGCATATTGTAATATCTATCAATGACATGGACTGTGAGGAATGGATGGATTCCTATGGTGCAGTTTACCAATCAGCTATTGATGCAGGAGTCCTTACAGTTATGATAGGTCACATTATGCAGCCTGCATGGTCGCGCAGGTTAAGACCTGGAATTCGGGATGAAGAGATTATGCCTGCAACCCTGGCGCCTGAGCTGATGCAGGATCTGCTTCGGCAAAAACTGGGATTCAACGGTTTGATCGTAACCGATGCAACAACCATGGTTGGCTTTAATGCAGCCATGCCCAGAAGAAAATCGGTTCCTTATTCTATTGCGTCAGGTGTTGACATGTTCCTGTTCCCCAAGAATCTGGAGGAGGATTATCAATTTATGATGGATGGCATACGAGACGGTATCGTGACTTTAGAGAGAATCGATGAAGCCGTTCTGCGTGTCCTTGGTTTAAAAGCTGCGCTGCGGCTTTATGAAAAACAGGCTCCGGTTCTGGAAGATGCCAAAAGAATAATTGGCTGCGAAGAGCATCATGCATTTGTTCAAAAGTGTATGGATCAGGCGATAACGCTTGTAAAAGAAGAAAAAGGCGTGATGCCGATTTCTCCGGAGAAATACCCCCGGGTCATGGTCTATCCCATTGAAAAAGAAAAAGATACTACCGGATATTTCCCGTTTCATTCTTCAAATGCCTGTGATCAGTTTATTGAAGTATTGAAAGAAAAAGGATTTCAGGTATCTGTGTTTGAGGCAAAAACAGGAATGGAAGGAATGTATCAACCCACCACAGAGATTACGGAAGCCTGTGATCTGATTATTTATGTGGCAAATTTGCCTACAATGTCCAATCAGACCCAGGTAAGAATCGAGTGGTTGGCGCCCATTGGCTGTAATTGTCCGATTTATATGCATGATGTGCCTACTATATTTGTTTCACTAGAAAATCCCTATCATCTTCTGGATGTACCTCGTGTCAAAACTTACATCAATGCATATTCCAATACGGCGGAGGCAGTGGATGCCGTGATAGACAAACTTATGGGAAAATCAGAGTTTAAAGGTGTTAGCCCGGTGGATCCGTTCTGTGGAAGATGGGATACTCACCTGATGTAGTTTAAGATTTAGTATGATAAAAAATTGGCGGAATCCATCCGCCAATTTTTTATGTATTTACAAGGGAACCGTTGACATGGTCTTGTTCTTTGAAAGCAAGTTATGCTATAATAGTACCGGTTCATTTTGGAAAAAACGGGTAAAAGTATAAAATAAAAAGGAGAATGAAAAATGAGTATGATAAGTGAACTTCAGGAATTAGGCGCAGACGTGAATGATGCAATGCAGAGATTTATGAATAATGCTTCGCTTTATGAGAGGATGCTGAAAAAGCTTCCTGCCACCGTAAAGGACAAACCGGTAATGGAGTTTATTGAGTCAGGAGACATCAAGACGGCGATTGAAAATGCCCATACACTTAAAGGAGTAATGGGAAACTTATCTGTCAGCCCTCTTTACAAAGCATATACCGACATAGTCAATCTCCTTCGGGAAGACAAACCCGGGGAAGCCAAGAGTATACTGGAAGGATGCATTCCTGTTCAGGAACAGGTAATGGCCTGCATAGAAAAATACAACTAACAGCAGAAATGAGGTAAATTTATGGTACAGTCAAGAACGCATACATGCAACCAGTTAAGGATCAGTGATGTGGGACAAAAGGTCACGATTGTAGGCTGGTATGATAATATGAGAAAGGTGAGCAAGAACCTCGGATTTCTGATTCTCAGGGATTTTTATGGTGTGACTCAGGTAGTCATTGAAACGGAAGAAATGATGACAAGACTGTCAGGTGTTAACAATGAGTCTACGCTTTCCGTTACCGGTGTGGTACGGGAGCGCTCCAGCAAGAATCCGCAGCTTGCAACCGGTGAAATAGAAGTGGTTCCGGAGGATATCACTGTTCTGGGAAAATGTATTTATAACGAACTTCCTTTTGAAGTGAGCCGTTCAAAAGAAGCTGACGAAGCTGTCAGATTAAAGTATAGATATCTGGATTTAAGAAATCCTGCGGTGAAAGAAAAAATCGTACTGAGAAGCAAAATCGTGGCGGAAATCAGAAAGAGTATGATAGAGCATGATTTTCTGGAAATCACGACTCCGATCTTAACCTGTTCTTCCCCGGAAGGGGCAAGGGATTATCTGGTTCCTTCCAGAAACCACCCGGGCAAGTTTTATGCGCTTCCCCAGGCGCCCCAGCAGTTTAAGCAGCTTCTCATGACTTCCGGATTTGACAGATATTTTCAGATTGCGCCCTGTTTCAGGGATGAAGATGCCAGGGCAGATCGGTCTCCCGGTGAATTTTATCAGTTGGATATGGAAATGGCATTTGCCAGTCAGGAGGATGTATTTGACGTGATTGAAGACGTCCTGCCTCCTATCTTTGCAAAATACGGAACATATAAAACAGCGTCCAAGGCGCCTTTTACAAGAATTTCATATAAAGACGCAATGGAGAAATACGGTTCAGATAAACCGGATTTAAGAATAGATTTGGTGGTACAGGATGCCACTGACTGCATGAGCGGATGCGGGTTCGGTCCTTTTGAGGGACAGACGGTAAAGGCAATCGTAGTTGACAATTTTACAGCAACCAGAAAAGTAATCGATAAAATCTGCGCTGACGTGGAAGTGCAGAGCGGTCAGAAAGCATATTGGTTCAAGCTGGATGAAAACGGTGAACTGGTGGGAGGAATTTCCAAGTTCTTGCAGGACAGAAAAGAGCAGGTGGTAACGGCGCTTGGATTAAAGAATGGTGATTTTATCGGTCTGACAGCAGGTAAAAAATCAGATGCGCAAAAGACCGCCGGTGTACTGCGTAAATTCCTTGGCAATGCCAGTGAAGCACATATGAAGAAGGAATGTTACGAGTTCTGCTGGATCGTGGATTTCCCTATGTATGAAATTGGAGAAGAGTCCGGAGAACTGGAATTCTGTCACAATCCATTTTCTATGCCCCAGGGCGGGATGGATGCACTTCTGAATCAGAATCCGCTGGAAATCAATGCTTACCAATATGATCTGGTATGCAACGGCGTGGAACTTTCTTCAGGTGCAGTCAGAAACCATGATCCTGAAATCATGGTAAAAGCATTCCAGATTGTAGGACTGGATGAAGCGGACGTGAAAGCGAAGTTCCCGGCTATGTATAATGCATTCTGTTATGGGGCACCTCCTCATGCCGGCATTGCACCGGGCGTAGACAGAATGGTTATGCTGATTGCAGGAGAAGAGAGCATTCGTGAAATCATTCCCTTCCCAATGAACAAGACGGCTCAGGATGTCATGATGGGAGCGCCTTCGGAAGTAGACGAAAAGCAACTCCGGGATGTTCATATTAAAATTGAATTGCCAAAGGAAACGGTCTGAAATTGAGTTGATTATATGCAAGGGGCATCTGTCTATCTATATAGAGCAGATGCCCTTTCTGGAACTGATAGATAGATGCGTTGTTTTGCGTGCAATGTTTTAGTTAGAGGGCGGTGGGCGCAAAGTTATTTATTGTTTATAAGGAATAAAAATTATGAACTGTGTTATATTTCTATTTATAGGCATATAGGTTAAGGCATATAAGGAAAGAATTTATGATGTATCGGAATGGAGGAAAATGATGAAAAGAAATAAGATAGCAGTGATGATACTTACGGTAATGTGCTTTGCAACATTATGCGGATGCGGTGTAAAATCAGGAGAAGAATTCACGGAAGAGGTAAATATTCTGGAGGGAGCAGCGCTTACAGTAGATGCAGAGCGGGCAACTTCTACAGGAATTACTTATACAATAAGCAACCAGTCAGAGAAAGATTTGAGCTACGGCCGGGATTACAGTCTTCAACAGGAAAAAGATGGCAGATGGTATCGGATAGAACCTAAAAGCGAGGTGGCAGTTACCATGGAACTGCTGTGGATTCCTGCCGGAAATGCAGATACGGAAGAAATTAGCTGGGAGGATGCTTATGGAAAGCTGCCCGCTGGAAATTACAGGATCTTGAAAAGTTTTTCTGATAACGAGAGAGGATATTATCTGACAGGAGAATTTCGTATAGAATAGCATTCTGAAAAGCATGGCTGGGAGTGAAATATGAATTTGCAACACCAATGTAAACTCATTATAATAAAATGGTTGACATTAAACGGCGGCAATTGTATACTTTCTAATGAACTTGGTTTACATTAACACATTTTGAAGAGAGGATATACGATTATGAACACAAAAAATTTAGCGCTTATTGGTCTGATGTCAGCTGTTTTATGTATTTTGGGCCCGATGTCCCTTCCCATACCCATCAGCCCTGTACCCATATCACTTGGAATGCTTGGCGTTTATCTGACAGTATACATACTGGGGATGAAAAAGGGAACAATCAGCATATGCATTTACATTTTACTCGGAACGATAGGACTTCCAGTGTTCACTGCATTCGGCAGCGGCATCGGAAAGGTGCTGGGTCCGACCGGCGGTTATCTTGTAGGATATATTTTTATAGCACTTATTTTCGGGTTTTTTATTGATAGATGGAAGACAAATCAAGTACTCATTTTTTCAGGAATGATACTGGGAACAGCAGCCTGCTATCTGCTGGGCACCGCCTGGCTGGCAAAACAAGCCGGCATGAGTTTTTCCGCTGCCTTGGCAGCCGGTGTCATACCCTTTATCCCAGGAGATCTTGCAAAGATTATCATCACAATGCTAGTAGGAGCACCAGTGAGGAAAGCTTTGTGGAAGGCAGGAATTCTAGAAGTGCACTCAGAACAGAATGTACAGATGAACTAAAAAGGTTGGAAGCAATGTCATTTTGATTAGGGGCGGCACTGTCAGGGCAGAAATCCCCCGGCATCAGATTGGGCATAAGTCTATATCGAATCCTATGTACAGCGATAAGAAGTACTAAACAGCCCTTAGCCAGTAATTGGAAACGGACGCAAGCGGCGTATTGACCCATCCATGGGTCAAGTTACGCCTTCGCCGGACGTCCTGTCCGGCGATTGCTGGGGATTGTGGGCTGTTAAGTACTTCTAATCGCTTCCCATAAGGCTCCGATATAGATTTATGCCCAATCTGATGCCGGGGGATTTCTGCCCTGACAGTGCCGCCCCTAATCAAAATGACATTGCTTCTTGAAGTCTTACAACGAAATCTTTTATAATAGCTCCAAAAGCATCAATTGGTTGGAGGATGTGCTTTATGCAGAAAGATATCAGCAGGGTGAAGATTCTTAGAATAATCTTTACAATTCTCTTTTGGATATACATAGCAATTGTCTTTAGGATTACTGTTTTCAGGCATGGATTTGATGTGCATCATTTTATGCAGGGCGGAACGGTTAATCTGACGGTGATGAAAGAATATTTCATACTCCTTAAGGAAGGGGAGTGGATAAGGTTTATCTATTTGTTTGTGGGAAACATAATCTGGTTCGTACCGTTTGGGTTTTATTTAAAGTGTATCAGAAAGGTAAAAAGAATGTGGCTGATTGTGGCGGCGGGGCTTGTGTTTTCACTTGTAGTTGAAAGCATGCAGTATCTCTGGGGAACGGGCATATCGGAGATAGATGATCTTATTCTGAATACCTTTGGCACTTTTATCGGAGCAATGTTGGGAAAAGTTAAAGTTTTTCAAGGTTTTTACCGATATAACCTATAACTGGAAAAATAAGCAAACGGATTTGCTAAGAAAAGTCACAAGGAGGTTACGAAGATGGGCACAGGTGCAAATGGAGTGGAGGCAAGCGGACAAACCTATGCTTCCTACACAGAGACAAGCAAGACAAGTAAGAAGAGTAATAACTATGGAAAACAAATCGGCTCCCCTACTTTGAGCGAGGAAGGTGAGAAGTACTACGAGGAGTTAAAGAAGAAATTTGGAAATATGGACTTCATTCTTGTAAGCAAAGATATGAAGGAACAGGCAAAAGCAATGGCAGCAGGCTTTGCCAATCCATATAAGACAGTTGTCCTGATTGATGAAGAAAAAGTCGAGAGAATGGCAACTGATGAAAATTTCCGGAAGCAATATGAAAAAATCATCAGCAATGCTGCATCAGGGCTTTCAAATCTTAAGTCCCGCCTTGAAAAATCAGGAGCCAAGGTGAAAGGCTATGGAATGCAGGTGAATGACGGCGGACTTACCAGTTTCTTTGCAGTGCTTGACAAATCCAATGCGATGCAGAGAGAGCGGATAGCAAAAAGAGCAGAAAATAAAAAAGCCGAAAAGAAAGCAGCAGACAAAAAGGCAGAAAAGAAAGAAAAAGAAGAAAAGCTTAAGGAAAAGTGGGCAGCAGGAAAAGAAGGAACCTCGTGGTGGGAAGATGATGGAGATACGGTGATGATCACCGCCAATTCCATTGAGGAACTGATAAAGAAAATTGATGACTATACATTTGCAGAAAGAAGCAATTATGTTCAGACGAAAGAAGAGCAGATGGTTGGTCAGCACATCGATTTTCGCAGCTAAAGAGAGCGTCGGCGGATGAGGAATTCAAAGAGTTCCTCATCCGCCGGCTTGTGTGTCTTAGTAAAATACTTGGATATGGAGGAGTAGGATGAGTATTCGATATGCGTTTAAACGTTCCCTGCCGGTTATGGCAGGGTATCTTGTGCTTGGCATGGGGTTTGGAATACTGCTTGAAGCAAAAGGATACAGCGTGGTGTGGGCGTTTGTTATGAGTGTCTTTATTTATGCCGGTTCCATGCAGTATGTAGCAGTGGATCTTCTGGCGGGGGGTGCCTCTCTGATTTCGGCGGCACTTATGACTCTTATGGTCAACGCTAGACATCTTTTTTATGGAATATCCATGATTGACAGGTACAAAGATATGGGGGCAAAAAAGCCTTACCTTGTGTTTGCACTGACAGATGAGACCTATTCCTTGGTCTGCAGCGGAGACGTGCCGGAAGGAGTGGATCAGAAAAAATACTTTTTCTGGGTATCCTTGATGAATCAGTCTTACTGGGTAATCGGAAGTACGGCAGGTGCTTTGATTGGGAGCCTGCTTGTTTTCAATACGGCGGGAATTGATTTTTCCATGACGGCGCTTTTTATTGTGGTATTCGTTGAACAGTGGAAGAGTGCGGAGAATCACTTAAGTGCGGTGATTGGAGTGACCGTGTCTGTAATATGCCTGTTGATATTCGGACCGGACAGCTTTTTGATTCCATCTATGATTGCAATTGCAGCTGTGCTCACCGCACTGCGAAAAATTCTTGATAAAAAAGAAGATGGGGAGGGGAATGAAAATGAGTGAACTACATTCAGCGCTGATGGTGGCAGTCATCGCCCTCGTAACGCTTCTTTTAAGGAGCCTTCCTTTTATGGTGTTTGGCGGAAAAAGAAAGACTCCTGCGTTTATTACCTATTTATCCAACGTGCTTCCCTATGCGATTATGGGAATGCTGGTGGTATATTGCCTGCGCGGCACGAAGCTTTTAGCGGCTCCCCATGGGCTGCCGGAACTGATTGCCTGTATGGCGGTAGTGCTGCTGCACTTGTGGAAAAGAAACACGTTGCTCAGTATAGCCCTTGGAACTATGCTGTATATGTTTCTGGTGCAGGCGATATTCTGAGATTGTTTTTCTTTTTGGATTTAGAAAAGAAATTATGGATAATCAAAAAGGGACATGATACAATATCAGAAAAAGAGGTGGTGATACAAAATGCCAGATAATCTGTCTGTTTTATTAGGGGGATATCGGGAAGCTATTGTACAGATATTGGGAAACCGGTTAAGCAGAATGATTTTGTACGGTTCTTATGCCAGAGGGGATTTTAGACAAGACTCAGATATGGATATTATGATACTGGCAGATATACGGCCAGAGGAGATAAGCAGTTATGCGGACAAGGTTTATGACGTCACGTATGATTTTGAAATGCAGTATGGAATGGAAATAAATCCGTCTATTCAAAGTATACAAACCTATGAACAGTGGAAGGATGTATATCCTTTTTATATGAATATTGAAAAAGATGGAGTAGCAGTGTGATGCAGGAGTTTTATGGAAAGGATTTGGTAGAAAAATTTGTCGCTACAAAATAGAAGTTTTCGTTGTCTCTACTTATGAATAATCAAGAGGGAGAAATCAGTGAAGTGATTTCTCCCTCATCGTATTATGTGTTTGCTGGACAGTCATCATTGCGGCGGGCGATTTGGTCTTTATTCAGAAGCCGCAAAGTATGCAACAGCAATGCCGCCAGGACCTACGTGGGTGCCGATGGTGCCGCCTACGGTGGCAACAGGAAGGTTGTCGGTGTGATCTTTCCAGAAGGTCTCACTGTCAGCGATATATTTTTGCATCAAAGTATCGTTTAAGCCGGTATATCCCAAGAAATAAGGCTTGCTAAAGTCAATACCGCCGGAAGATTTAATATGTTCGGCGAGAAGGTTATTTCCCTGTCTGGAGCCGCGGGCTTTGCCGAGCATCACGACTTCGCCGTCCACGACACCTACAACCGGCTTGATGGATAAAACATTGCCTGCGAAAGCTACGGCTTTGGAAATGCGTCCTCCCTTTTTCAGATATTCCAGTGTATCTAAAAGGGCGATGAGCCTGATCTTCTTTTTTTCTTTTTCCAGTGTTTCAACGATAGAGGCAGCATCCATGCCGGAATCTTTTAAACGTAATGCGTATTCCACCAGAGCCCGTTCTCCTACAGTAGCATTTTCGCTGTCCACAACAAACGCTTTGCCTTCAAATTCGCTTGCAGCAATGCATGCGCTCTGATAGGTGCCGGATAATTTACTGGATAAGGTAATGATGATGGCGCAATCTCCTGCATCAGCCACCTTGCGGATTGCTTCTTCGAAGTCATAGGGCGGAATCTGGCTGGTAACAGGCAGAGTATCGCATTCTATCAACTTTTCATAAAATTCCTTATGGGTCAGATTGACTCCGTCAAGATATTCAGCATCGTCAAAGTTTATTTTCATAGGCAGGACGGTGATATCCCCGCGTTCTGGATTAACAAGATCGGATGATGAATCTGTTATAATTTGAATATTCATAGTATTTCCCCCAGTTTTGAAGTATTTTGTGTGCACTAATGTTGTTAAGCCGAAGGCTGAGCGGTAATGCATTTCGCTTATATAAAATTATCATATCATAAAAGCTGCTTCCTGTGGGGGGATATTTTGAATAAACTGATTAATTCACAGGAAAGAGAGAATCGTAAACGTGCGTGAACTTGCTGTAAATATCCTGGCAGAGATGATTATCTGCTGGGGTATAGACGGATTTAATCGAAACGCAGGAACGTGCGGCATTTTCAAAATTCGCGTAGATTCCCTTGTTTACACTTGCAATCATAGCGCTGCCCAGACAGCAGGCCTCGGTATTATCAGGGACGACCAAGGGTTTTCCGGTGATATCTGCTTTTAACTGACACCAGAAGGAAGAGCGCGTACCTCCGCCGGTGGAAATAATCTGGTTCACGGAAATATGATTCGCTTCAAAATAAAAAATATTTTTTTTAAGCAGGCAGGCAACACCTGTCATGACAGCGGCTGCCATGTGAAAACGGTTATGATTTACATGAAGGCCATAGAAGACACCGCTTGTACCGGGATGATAGTCCGGCGGGTTGATGCCGGTGATATAAGGCAGAAAGACCGGAAGATCTTCCAGAGAACAGGTTTCAATTCCGCGGGCAAGGTCATGGTAGGACAAACCGCCGAGAACGTTGTCTTTGAACCAGTCAAGACTGATGCCGCCTGATTCACAGACCGGCAGATAGATATAGCTGTTCTTAAACGGACCGCAGTAAAAAGGGATACCCGCATCTGCGGAGGGGATATCTTTTGCAAAGGTTGCAATAGAAGATACGGTGCCGGCAGACTCGTTTATGCTGCCCTGGCGGATATTTCCGGTGCCGATCATACCGGCAAAATGATCCAGTGTTCCCACATTGACTAGCGTTTCGGAAGGAATGGACAGTTTCTGGCTGACGGAGGGCAAAATGTTACCTGCAATGGAGCAGGGCTCTACGAGCGTCGGCAGCTGACTTCCCCGGATGCCTACATAGGATAGAATATCATCCCAATAAGTTTTGCGGGTCAGGTCAAAATAATGACTAAACGGATAAATGGAATATTCCCCGACAGCTTCACCGGTCAGACGAAAAATGATGTAATCCTTCAATAATAAGATGCGATGAATCTTGTCAAAAAGTGCAGACTCATTCTGACGCAGCCAGAGAAGTTTTGTGATAGGCCAGGTTGGAATGATTTTCGGCTGTCCGGTTATGGGGTAACTGATAGTAGAAGGAAACTGTTTTTCCAACTCTTCACATTGCATCAGAGACCGGGAGTCCAGCCAGGAGATGCCGGGCATAAGCGGACGATCATCTGCCCCAAGAAGAACCAGAGACTCTGCCTGTCCTGTGAGGACAATCTGCAGGCAGCCGCAGTTGATTTCCGGGGAGGAGGCTAAGCAGCACTGTTTGATCAGTCTGCAGATGATATCAAAATATTGTTCAGGATCGAAGGTAACCATATTATTTTCAGACTGATAGATTACCTTTTCGGAAAACAGTTGTATTGGTTTTGCTTCATCCGTGTAGGATGCAACTTTAATATTTGTGGTTCCCAGGTCAATTGCAATGATTCCCATAGATTCCCTCCAATTTATTTTTCATTTAGGTTTCAAATAGCCTGATTGTTATTTCATATCAATTCAGAAAGAAAAGCTGAAGTCTTTGACAGTTCTGCGTATGGATCGCCCATAACAGCACATTCAAGACTCACAAATCCGTTGTAATCAATCTTTTTCAAGGCGGAAAAACAAGCGGGGAAATCAGTGTTGCCGTAGCCGGGAAGAAGACGGTTACTGTCTCCCAGGTGTACATGCCGAACCCATTTTCCGGCTGAGATTGTGCTTTGGGGAAGATCTTTTTCCTCAATGGACATGTGAAAATAATCCAGCAGAAGTCCTGCGTTAGGATGATTGACTGCTTTAAGGAGATCCATACAGTCATGTATATTGTTAAGATACGGCGTTTCATATCGATTGATCGGTTCAATTAAAACCAGGGCGGAGGAACCTTCAACAATAGAAGCAATTTCCTGATACAGAAGTACAAATTCTTCTATTTGCTTGTCTGACATTTTCTGGTAGGGGGAATAAAGGGGCAGTGGATCCTGGGGACCGCACGAGTATTCCAGTTCGGTGACAGCTCCAATTTCCGCACATACCATTGCAGCTTCTTTATACATCTGGCGGCATTGCTTTTTAAGATTCGGATCATCAGACATCAAGTGTCCGTAAATAGGATCGGAAAATACAAATTCACAGGGAATAATCCCAGTACGTTCATATAGTGACAGCACCTCTTTGTGCGTATCTTCTGACCAGAGAGAGTATTCTGCAAATACACTCATTCCATCATAGCCGCAGTTTTTAAGAAACAGCGCTTTTTGGGTCAGGGTATCTCCCGGTACAACATGGCTGGAACAGGATAGTTTCATTTTGACATCTCCTTTACTTATAAGATTGTGATACCATATTTGTCTGCTATTTCCAACAGACATTCCGGAGGATTACTTTCCATTATTAAATAGTCGACTTCTTCCGGTGTTGCAAAGGTAAACGGATAGTCCTTCCCAATTTTGGAAGAATCCATAACCATATAAACTTTTTTCGCACGGCGGATGGCAGCCTGTTTGACAGCCATCTGATTTTCCACTGCACATGTAAAGCCGCATTCGGGTGAAAAACCGGATGTTGCCAGAATGGCGACATCGATATTAATCTGCTCGATCATAGCCAGTGTAAAATATCCTGTCAGCATGAGATTATTCCGATCAAGATTTCCTGCACAGAGGTTGATTGACGGTTTGTGTGTCCGTAGAAGTTCCATGGCTATGGTGGGGGCTACAGTGAATAAGTTGATGTCAATATCCGGCATATGTCTGGCAACAGCCAGAGTTGTGGTACCTGCATCCAGATAGACTGCTGTGTTGGGGCTTAGCAGGGCAGCGGTTTTTTCTCCAATAAGGTCTTTCTGCGCTGCATTCTCCGATGTACGGTCCGTGAAAAAATGTTCCATGGTTCCCTGAACAAGCCGTGCGCCGCCCCGGATCTTAACAATATTTTCACTTCCGTCAATCTCGCTTAAATCTCTGTGAATGGTCATGGCAGAGACATTGCAGAGAGTGGATAACTCTTCGACAGTTGCTTCCTTATGAGTAGTCACGTAACGGATAATCTGTTGGATACGTTGTTCTTTTTGATTACTGGATTTCATATGACTCCTTTACTTTACCTTACATTATAATGTGGTTAAATAACATTTTACGTTATAAATCATACATTATATAACAGTAAACGTCAACTTATTTTTCAAAAAGACAAAAAAATATGTTGACAAATAACATTAATAAGTTATAATTGTGTTATAAACAAACGGACACGTGTTTCAAATTAACAAATGTAATAAACTTAAAAGAAAACAGAAAATAATTAGGAAGGGGGCTTGGAAAAATGTCTGTCTGCAAAAATAAGAAAGAGCTGCGGGCACCGGTCTTTGAAGTTGGACCAAAACTTTACGCATATGGGAAACGTGCTCTGGAAATTGCCCAGGCAGCAGATCAGGCATGCGAGCGGTACCAGGTAAGTGTTATTTTTACAGCACAATATACGGATATTCAGATGATTGCAAATAAGACAAACCATATTATGGTGTTTGCCCAGCACATGGATTATCTTTATCCAGGCAGAGGAGTAGGTGCTGTACTGCCGGAGGCATTAAAGGAGGCTGGGGCAGAGGGGGTGATGCTGAATCATGCTGAATGTCCTATGGATATTGAGACTATCCGCAAGTGTGTGGCGAGAGCGAAAGAGGTTGGTCTATATACTATGGTATGTGCAGAAAATATAGAAGCAGCTCTTTGCGTTGCTGAGATGGAACCAGACATTATCCTATATGAAGAGCCGGACATGATAGAGGCAAAAGAGCAGGAGCATCATCATACGGAGGAAATAACGGCGGTGAATGATATCATTGCCGGAATTAATCCCCGGATTATAGTGCTGCATGGGGCAGGTATCCATGACGAGAAGGATATTTACCGGATTGTCAGGGCCGGAGCGGATGCGACGGGATCTACCAGCGGGATCATGAAATCGGAGGATCCCTGTGGAATGACAGAAAAAATGATTCGGGCTGTTTCCGATGCATGGTCAGATCGTGCGGCGGGGGAGCAATCAGCAGCAGGATAATGAAATTCGTAAATAAATATAGAAAATAAAATTTAACGGATAATAACAATCAGAAGGAGGAACTATGGGCGCATATCACGAGATGTTTCAAGTAGAAACAGAAAAGGGAATTACTTTCCGGGATGTTACAGACACCGTCATCCAGGCAGCGGCAAGATCCGGTATCAAAAATGGTCTTGTAAATGTATATTCCCAGCATACCAGTTGCAGTGTATTGATACAGGAAGATTCGGAAGATGTGACATATAACCATGTACCGTTAGTGCTGCAGGATATGGTGAATGTATTAGAAAAAATTATCCCGGATTGCAGATATGAGGGGCAATATCTTCATCCGGGTCCGATTCACAGCAAAAATGCACAGGAACTTCGCCAGGAAAAGACTGAATGGCTGCTCAATACAGATGGACATTTAAGGTCTGTGTTGTTGGGAAGATCTGAGACGATACCTCTTGTAGATGGAGAAATGATGCTGGGAGAATTTGGAAGAATTTATTTTGCTGACATGGATCAGACGAGAGAAAGAACCAGATGTGTCCGGGTTCAAATCGTCGGCGATTAGAAGAACGATGGAGGAGTTATATGGGTGAAGAATATCTGCTGACGTTGGAACATATCAGTAAGACATTTAGTAGTGTAAAAGCTTTGGACAATGTAGGATTTTCTGTGAAGAAAGGTGTTATACATGCACTTATGGGGGAAAATGGCGCAGGAAAATCCACACTTATTAAAATCCTGACGGGTGTATATACTCCTGATCCAGGTGCCAAAATTACAATAGATGGAAAAACCTTTTCCAGCATGAATCCGATGCTTTCCGTCCGGTCCGGAATTGCTGTTACGTATCAGGATTTTTCCCTGTTTCCAAATCTGACTGTGGTAGAGAATATAGCGATCAGCAGGGAATTGGAGCGGGGAGCAAAGGTGGTCGACTGGAAGGTGATGCGCAGGGAAGCTAAGGCTGCCATGGACCGCATGGGAATTTCTATTGATATGGATGCTCAGCTGGGTACATTATCTGCTGCCAAGCAACAGCTTGTGGCAATCACAAGAGCACTGGTGTATCAGGCAAAATTGCTGATTCTGGATGAACCTACATCGACTTTATCCACAAAGGAAGTGGAAAACCTGATAAAAATCATTCGAAAACTGCGAGATGATGGCATTTCCATTTTATTTATCAGCCACAAATTAGATGAAGTGTTTGCAGTGGCGGAGCAGATCACTGTGCTTCGGGACGGAACCTTTATCGGAACATACGATATCGGTCAGATTACCCAGAATGATGTGATAGAGCATATGGTGGGACGCAAAGTCCAATATATCAGAAATGCACCGAAGGACACTTCGGACGAGGTGGTGCTGGAAGTGAAGGGACTCTCCAAAAAAGGTAATTTTGCAGATATTTCCTTTCAGCTTCATAAGGGGGAAATCCTGGCGCTCACTGGTTTGGTGGGGGCAGGAAGGACAGAACTTTGCGAGGCGATTTATGGCATTACAAGACCGGATGAGGGGCAGGTCCTATATGAAGGCAAGCCGACCACAATTGCCAATACTCTGGAAGCTACCAGGCTTGGAATCGCTCTGGTACCGGAAGATAGACGAACGCAGGGGCTGGTAATACAAAAAAGCGTAAGGGACAATATCACGATTTCTGTTTTGGAAAAGCTTAAGAACCGATTCGGTTTAATCCGGGGAAAACAAGAGAACAGGCTGGCAGATGTGTACATCGAGCAGCTTAAGATCAGACCAGCAATTGCTTCAAATGCTGCCGGAAATTTATCAGGAGGAAATCAGCAAAGAGTCGTGATTGCCAGATGTCTTGCACTGCATCCGAAGGTGCTGATTATTGATGAGCCGACAAATGGAATCGATATTGGAGCGAAGCAGGAAATTCATGATCTGCTGACCCAACTGGCAGAGCAGGGTATGGCAATTATCATGATTTCCTCGGAACTGCCGGAAGTTCTGGCTGTTGCGAATCGGGTTCTTGTGATGCGCCGCGGAAGGATTGTCTGGGAATTTTCCGGGGAAGAAGCAACGCAGTCAGCCATTATGCATAAGGCTATTTTGTAGGGGGTAGCATATGAAAATACAATGGAAAAAGATTTTGAATCAAAAATACACGAATGCCCTGATTGTGGTAATGCTGTTTTTGCTTTTTAGTATTGCAACAGATGCATTTTTTACTTTTGAAAATATTTCGGACGTGCTTAAATCATATGCTGTGCTTGGAATTCTTTCCTGTGGAATGCTTCCGATTATTATCTCGGGCGGAATTGACGTGTCGATTGGCGCGGTTATCTCAGCATGTGCCTGTGTTATGGCATTGTTCATGAAAAATGTGTCGTCAAATATATTGTTGGCTTTTGTGGTATCAGCTCTGTTTGGAGCACTTTTAGGGGCGGTTAACGGCTTGCTGATCTCGGTGCTTAAGATACAGCCGCTGGTGGTTACTTTGGGAACATACAGCATTATAAACGGATCTATGATTTATCTTACAAATGGATCTTGGATTACCGGGATTCCGGACAACCTTGTTTCCTTCGGACGGATGAGGCCGCTTGGGATTCCTATTCAGACCTTGTTTTTTCTTCTGATTGGCTTGCTGACCATGTTTCTTCTGCGCCATACCCTTTGGGGAAGAGGCGTCTATGCAATCGGAGGCGATGAAGTGTCTGCAGAACGGATTGGATATAAACCGGGATGGATCAAGTTTCTCCTGTATGTATATTTTGGCTTTCTGGCGGGCATTGCTGCGGTAGTGCATACCTCTATTATGAGCCAGGTGGATCCCAATGCATTTAAGGGATATGAGATGACTATCATCTCGGCAGTGGTGCTGGGAGGAGTAAATATAGCCGGTGGTTTTGGAAGTATATTCAATGTAGTCGTGGGTGTGCTGTTCCTTGCAATTACTTATAATGGACTGATTCTGATGAAAGTCTCATCTTACTGGCAGAGTATCATTGTAGGAGCAATCATGCTGATTGCAATTGCTGCAGATACGCTCAAGAAAAAGAGGGAAGATGCAGAAAAGACAGTGGTTGACGTAGAGTACAAGGAGGGATAGGACAATGAAGGGAAAATATACAAAAGAGTTGAGGTTATTTGCCATCTTCGTAATCCTGTTTCTGTTCTTTGCAATTATGAGTCCTGATCGTTTTCTGACGCGTAATAACATTATGACGATGTTGAAACAGATGCCGGAACTTGGACTGCTTACAATTGCGATCATGCTGGTGATACTCACGAAAGGTAACAATCTTTCCAATGTGGCGACGGCAATTTTGTCCAGTATTCTTTCGGCACTGGTCATGGCAGGATTATATGACAAAGGTCATGGCGCAGTACTAAGCATTTGTGTAGGTCTGCTGGCAGGATTTGTGTCTGCCATGTTGTGCGGGGTTTTAAATGGGATATTTGTGGCTTATATTGGAGTGGCGTCTATGCTTACAACGCTTGCTTCTTCTACTTTCTTTAAGGGAATCAGTATGAATATTACACAGGGAAGAGCAATATCCGGCTTCCCGGAACAGGTTTATGGATTGAGCCGTACTTATTTTGTAGGAATTCCGATTCTTTGCTGGATTTATGTCATCTGCATTGTAATCGTTCATATCATGTTGGAGCATACCAGATGGGGAAGGACAGTTTATATGCTGGGATGCAATATGAATGCCACAGAATATGCAGGGGTGAAGGTTAAGAAAGAACTTTTAAAGGTGTACCTTTTGAGTGCTGCACTCAGTTTTGTGGGCGGATTTTTGATGATATCCAGATATAACTCGGCGAAGGTGGATTATGGTTCTTCCTACCTGTTACAGAGTTTGACAGCATCTGTATTAGGCGGAGTTGATATTTCAGGAGGAAATGGTTCTGTGATTGGAGCAGTGATTGCAGTGATGATTCTTCAGGTGCTCTCTAGTGGGATGAATATCCTGAATGTGAATCGATTTTTTACAGATATCATCACCGGTGCAATATTAATATTTGTTCTCGCACTCAATTTTGTATTTCATAAAATTAACGCAAAGCGTATAACAAAACAATAAGGAGGGTTACTATGAAAACAAAAACAATCATTTCTATTCTCACGGCAGCAGCAATTGCTTTATCTGTCACTGCATGCAGTACGGAGCAAGGTACAAGCCAGACAAAAGAGGAGACGGAAAAGACGACCACTGCTGGTGAAACAGCAGGGACAGACGTGTCAGAGTCAAACGGGACGGCGGCCAAAATTTTAGTTATGCCGAAGCTGGTAGGAATTCCGTGGTTCAATGCATCTGATGTAGGTGCGATGAGAGCCGGAGAGGAAATTGGAATTGAGGTGGTTTATGCCGGTCCCACACAACCTGATGCGGCGGAGCAGGTCAAAATGATTGAAGATTACTTAAATCAGGGGATTGATGCCATCTGTATTGCTGCGAACGATCCCACAGCCCTTAAGCCCGTGCTGAACACGGCAAGAGATATGGGCATTCTGGTAATGGACTGGGATACCCCGGCAGATATTGAGGATGTGGATTATTCTGTACAGAGTGTGGATCCTACGGAATATGGACGGGCTCTTTGGGATTATATGGTGAAAGCCATGGGAACAGAGGAAGGGCAGTATGCAATTCTTACAGGCGGACTGGAAGCGTCTGGGCTGAATATGTGGATCGATGCCGGACGAGAATACGCAGCGGAAAAATATCCGAACCTTGAATTGGTCACGGAACCGATTGCTACCAATGAGCAGCAGCAGGAAGCATATTCCAGAACGCTGGATTTGATCAAAACCTATCCTGACTTGAAAGCGATTGTTGCGGTCAGCACACCTGCACCCATCGGTGCCGCACAGGCAGTTCAGGAGAAGGGCCTTCAGGATAAGATTGCAGTGGTGGGAGGTGTTCTTCCCAATGATGCAAATCAGTATCTGAAAGATGGATCGCTGGATTATGGTGTTGTTGAAGCAAATCCGGAACTGCTGGGATATGCAACAGCCAAGATCGCTGCAATGGCACTGAATGGTGAGAAGGTTGAAAACGGCACCTTTATTGAAGGTGTGGGGAACATTACAGTTTACGAGAATGGAAAAACGGTTATCCTTGGACCTCCTCTTATTATAGACGCTGATAATGTAGATGAATATGATTTTTAAGGATAAATAAACCAGGACCGGTCTGCAGATATGCTGCAGACCGGTTTAGCATTTGATCTGATAAGTTGATGGTAAAGTTCTGCTCGGCTACGCCGATATAATAATCAGAGAATAANNNCAAANAGNATNGNTCNGANATGCAGNCGGAAGCNTTTAAAGGAGAAAAAGAATGGCAGTTACAGGAGTAGGAAAAGGATATGATTATCAGGCACAGGCAGGGAAGCCGCAGACGAAAGGAAACGGCAGTTTTTATGAAAGCCTTGCAGCNGTATCTGANATGACCACAAAGGAACTCATGCAGGAAATCAGCAACAGGAAAAATGAGATATATGAGAAAGCGAAAAAAGGAGAACTGGAGGAAAGCTTTCAAATCGGAGGNCAGTCATTTACCATAAAAGAATGGAATAAGATGCTAAGCAGCTTTGACTCCGCGCAGGATAGACTGAAAGCGCTTCTGGAAGAGAAACTGGAACAGCAAAAGAAGGCGGATTACGAGGCGAAGATGCGGGAAGATGAAATGCTATGACGGTAAAAGATCAGGTACTTCTCCTATTGGAGAGTCATCGCGGTGAATTTTTTTCCGGTCAGGAAATTGCTGACCGGCTGTCTGTGACCAGAGCCAGCATATGGAAAGCCGTAAAAGGGCTCCAGAAGGATGGGTATGCAATCGAGGCAGTGAATAATAAAGGCTATATTCTGCAGAAGGCACCGGATGTGCTTTCTGCTGCTTTTATTGAGCAAAAACTTAAGGAGCACGGAATCAATCTGGCGGTGCAGGTAGAAAAAATAGTAGATTCTACCAACAATGTATTGAAGCAGTATGTTGCAGACGGAGAAAAGCGCAATATGGTACTGCTGGCAGAAGAACAGAGTGCAGGAAGAGGCAGGAGAGGACGTTCTTTTTATTCTCCGGAGGGAACGGGATTATATTTAAGTCTTCTTCTGCATCCTGATGTGGGACCTGAGGAAGGAACGATGCTCACCACTTTGACGGCGGTGGCGGCGGCAGAAGCTGTTGAAACGATTGTGGGAGAACCGGTGCAGATTAAATGGGTGAATGATGTCTGGCTCCGGGGGAAAAAGATTTCGGGCATTCTGACGGAAGGTTCAGCATCCTTGGAGGAAGGAAAGCTGGAATATGTGGTCGTGGGAATCGGAATCAATATTTACGAGCCGTCCGGCGGCTTTCCGGAAGAAATCAAGGATGTGGCGGGGGCAGTGTTTACTCATGACATTGCACAGGAAAATATGCGCAATCGTCTTTCGGTAGAATTCCTAGTCAACTTTATGAAATATTATCAGAATTTTCCTTCGAAAGATTATCTGGAAGCATACCGCAGACGTTCCTTTGTTGTGGGAAAAAGGGTCCGTATCATTACGCCCGGCGCTCCGTCCCGGAAAGCAGCGGATGAAGCGGCAGCAGACAGGGAGTTTGCACAGGTTCTGGGAATTGATGATGCCTGTCATCTAAAAGTCCAGTATGACGACGGAACGATCGAATTTCTTTCCAGCGGAGAAATCAGCATTAAGATGGAGTAAAAGTCGGAAGATGAAATTTTATTTTGCTCCCCTTGAGGGAATAACAGGGTATATTTACCGAAATGCATATCATGATTTATTTGACTGCGGAATAGATCAGTATTTTACTCCTTTTATTGCAGTGAGTCAGAATGGGCTTACCAAAACCCGCGAGCTGGAAGACCTTAGCGCAGAGCATAATAAGGGGATGAAGACGATTCCCCAGCTTCTTGGTAACAGCGGTGCGGAGGTGAATCATTACCTGCATAGATTATCCGAAATGGGATATGAGGAAGTAAATTTAAATATCGGGTGCCCCTATCCGACGGTAGTGACCAAGAAAAAAGGTGCCGGGCTTTTAGCGGATACAAGCGTATTAAAAAAATTTCTGGACGGGGCATTTGAAAATCCGCCGGTAAAAATTTCCGTTAAGACCAGAATCGGCATGGAAAGGGCGGAAGAATTTGAGGAGATTCTTGACGTTTACAACCAGTACCCCCTGTCGGAACTGATTGTACATCCAAGGGTGCGGGAGGACTTTTACAGGAATCATCCCTGTCTGGATGCTTTTGCCTATGCACTTAAAATGAGCAGAGCGCCGGTGTGCTACAACGGCGATATTTTTACGATACAGGATTATCAGATGATTACGGAACGCTTCCCGGAACTTGATAGAATCATGTTGGGCAGAGGACTGCTTGCCAATCCGGGACTGCTTTTAGAAATTCTTACAGGAAAGACCATAAAGAAGGAAGAATGGAAGACTTTCCACGATCGTCTTTATCATGATTACAGCAAGATAATGTCAGGGGATAAAAACACATTGTTCAAAATGAAAGAGCTGTGGAATTATTTTCAATTCCTGTTTGGAGACCGTGACAGGCATATAAAGAAGATTCGGAAAGCAAAAAACTTTGGAGAGTATGGAGCAGCTGTCAATGCTCTGTTTGCCCAATGCCCCTTTATCCCTGATGGCGGATTTGGGGCAGATTGAGGCGTAAAAATATCACGCTGCATATCCCCAGCACAATCTGAACGGCAGGGATGGTATACCACACTCCGGCGATTCCCCAAAACAATGGCAGTAGAAAGATAAATACGATTGTCAACAGGATTTCCCCATACACCAGAAGGCTGGAGTATACAATCTTGTGTGTGGCATAAAAATAGGAAACCGCAGGTTTGGTAAGTCCATAAAGCGCCATGACCAGAGCAAAAAAGGGCGTGGCATAAACAATATAGGAAGCAGCTTCCGGGGAAGTGCCGTAAAAAACAGGAATGAGATTNCGCATCAGCGTAAAAAACANGGCGCCGGNGCAGCCAAANCCGATTCCAAGCAGNAAAGTCCACCGGGCNTANGTTTTTANAGACTTTTGNTCGCNTCTTCCNTCNCTNAAAGAAAGCAGTGGCTGGCTTCCGTCACCGATTCCCTGNACAAGGAGTTCCATAAAAGAAATAATGTAAGCAAGCACGGCNTAGGCNCTGACNGCNTCCTCACCGCCATATTTAAGNGCCTGCAAATTCATGAAGATNATGGTGACAGANGGCAGGTAGGTCAGACCAAAAGGGGATGCAGCNACCCGNAGGATAGACAGAACCGTTTCCTTTTCAGGATGCATGTAAGAAAAGGAGATGCGGTTCTTTTTTCTNATATAAAAAGCNATGCCAAGGATTAAAGTGAGTACCTGTCCGAGCACAGTGGCAAGGGCAGCTCCCATCAGNCCNAGATTTAAGACCATGACTAANAGATAATCCAGCAGGATGTTTGAAACGCATCCAAGAGCCATGGCGCACATGGCATAAAAAGAAGCGCCATGGTTGCGCATAAGGGGAACCATGCCGGAAGCAAAAGTCTGAACGANGCNGCCAAGCAGAATGTACTTTAGGTAGGNTTCGGCAAGNGGAAGCAGNTCTCCNTNAGCNCCGAGCAGTTNAAGAAGCGGCGTGCCGAACAGATAAAGGGTGAAAGTCAATAAAAGAGCGCCNGCAAAAAGCAGAAGGAAGGCATTCCCTTCCGCTTTTTTTGCTTTTTCCGTATTTCCTGCGCCTGTGTTTAANGACACTGTTACNGCAGCCCCCATCCCGATACCGGTNCCAAGGGAAATAATAAGNGCAACCAACGGCCATGCAATATTGATAGCGGCAAGTCCGGGATCCCCCATAGCNCTGCCTACAAAAATNCCGTCTACGATAGAATAAATTCCTGTGAGCAAAAAGGAAAGCATAGAAGGGAAAATATATCCCGCATATTTCTTTTTCATCATAATCCTCCATGCTGTCAATNATATCATTCAGTATTATAATGACNAAACAGGAAATATGCAAATGNAGAATGAAAGNAAAAATAAGTANTTGCTCATATTCTGGAATGCAGGTACTTTTGCAGCAGGAACAGCGCTGCCACATTTGGGATGACCATAAAAGCATTGATCAGGTCGGTGCACTCCCAGACCAGATTTAAGGGAAGGACGGCGCCTACATAAATCATAACGATATAAGCCACTTTGAAAAAAGAGATTCCCTTGTTACCAGTCAGATAGCGGTAAGCCTGTTCTCCGAGGTAGGACCATCCAATCAGTGTAGTGATGGCAAAAGCTACAAGGCATATGGATAAGAAGGCGTTGCCAAACAGCGGCAGATAGGAAAAGGCAGCATCGGTAAGCCCCGCTTCATTGACTCCCGCAGTGGATTCAGGGTGCAGGAGCATGTTGGTGACGATGACAAGACCGCTTAAGAGGCACATGACAACCGTGTCCCAGAAGACAGCCGTCATGGATACATAAGCCTGGTGAGCGGGATTGTCGGTTTCTGAGGCGGCAGCGGCAATAGCTGCGGTCCCAATCCCCGCCTCATTGGTAAAAAGCCCTCTGGCAATGCCGTAGCGGGCGGTCAGCATCAGGGAAGATCCGACAGCGCCGCCTAAGGCTGCCCGGGGAGCCAGTGCATGGGTGAGGATCAACCGGATTGCAGGCACAAAGGCTTCCCGATTTATGATAAGCAGGAAGATGCAGCTTGCTGTATAAAGGATGCCGAGGAAAGGAACGATTTTTACACATACATTGCCGATGGAACGGATTCCGCCCACGATGACCAGACCAGCTGTAAAAGCAGCTAGAAATCCTGCAATATGGGGATTTAAGCCAAAGCTTAAAGAGGTGGTCTGGGTGATGGAATTGGACTGGGTGGTACATCCCACGCCAAAAGCTGCAATCAGTGTGAGCAGACCATAAAATTTGCCCACAGATTTGTTATGTAAACCATTTTCCCACACATACATAGGTCCACCCTGGTAGGTGCCGTCCTTGTCGCGGCTTCGGAAGCGGACACTTAAGAAGCATTCCGAATAGGCGGTTGCCATCCCCAGAATCCCTGTAATCCAGCACCAGAAGATGGCGCCCGGACCGCCCAGGGCGACTGCAGTGGAGACGCCTATGATATTGCCGGTGCCCAGAGTAGCAGCAAGGGTGGTGGAGAGGGTTGCGAAAACAGAGAGATTGTTTCCCTCTTTGTTGCTTGCGGGTGTTATGGAAAGCCGGATGGCTTTAAAAATATTTTTCTGCGGAAAGTGCAGTTTCATGGTAAAATATAGATGAGTACCCATCAGCAGGAATAAAAGAGGACCGCTCCACAAAAACTGATTGATGGACTGAATAAGATTTAGAATTGATTGCATCATTTCCTGACCAGGCGCGAAGCCTTAGGATGTCTTACTATTAATATAGTATTTCATGGGAAAGGATATGAGTACTTTTTTGATAAAAGGATATAGGCGTAAAGGAGTCTTAGGATTGAAAAAATGGAAATTGTGGGTACCGGCTGTCATGATTGTTTTTTCCGTGCTTCTGAATATGATAGCAAGAGCATGGAAGGGATTCAGTAATTTTTATGTAAACCATATTTTCCCTGTCTGGGTAGAGACTTATGGGAGGATAACCGGTCTTTTTCCNTTTTCCGTNGGAGAATGGATGCTTTATCTGGCGGTTTTACTTTCCTTCGTTTTGGCAGCAGGAGGCATTGTTTACATTATCACGNGGCGCAGACTTCCTGAGAGCTGGAAGCGGGGATATAGAAAGTATGCCCTGNTTTACTACTGGGTATTTGGTATTGTCTGCATTATTATGACTTTGAACTGTTTTCTTTTGTATCAGGCTTCTCCTATTAATATGCGCTTTGAAATCGGCGGCAGTCCGGAGGCGGAATATGGCGCCAGGGAAATTGCAGCACTCAGGGATTATGTGGTTGTGAAGGCAAATGAACTGGCACCGGTCTTTGAGAGAGATGCGCAGGGATATCTGCTTTATCAGGGAAATATGGAGGAAGAGGCAGTCAGGCAGATGCAGAGGCTGGGAGAGCGGTTTGAAAATCTGCAGGGATATTATCCCAACCCCAAGAAACTGTTTTTGTCAGGGTTTTACAGCCAGCAGTATATTATGGGGTATTATTTTCCTTTTTCCATGGAGGCAAACTACAACCGGCAAATGTATATTACGAATACGCCGGTGACTATGTGCCATGAACTATCTCATCTGAAGGGATTCATTCTGGAAGATGAGGCAAATTTCATTGGATATCTGGCATGCGTGGATGCAGAAGATCCGCTGTTTCAGTACAGCGCTTATTTAAGCGTGATTGGTTATCTTGACAGGGATTTTATAAAAGCCATAGGTGAGGATGCGGAAGTTTATCTGGAGCACCCGCAGATTTCCCAGCAGGTAGCTGACGATAAGATGTTCCTTACAAATGAAGCNTGGGANCAGGTGGAAGAAAAGGCTGTTTTAAGCACAGAAACGGTAAAACAGGCGGCAGACACATTCTTAGATACGACGCTTACTTTAAATGGCGTGGCGGACGGTACTGTCAGCTACAGCCGGGTAGTGAAACTGCTCCTGCAATATTATGATGGAACGTTATACTAAGTTTTCCGGGAGCGGGCAGGGAGCCTGCAGATGTGGCGGACCAAAAGTGATAGAAAGGCGGAAGTGATTATGGGGAATATCATAGATTATGTAAAAAAATGCGGGAAGTATACCTTTTTGGAGCAGCCGTTAAATGAAGTGGATAGTCTGGTTCTATGCCAGCTGGTATATCTTCATTATGAGAAATTTGTACCCGGCATTGAAAAGCGGAATGCCCCGGTCAGCATTCAGAGCATTTTTGAACACCCGGATAGAGACAGGATNTTGGATGATTACTGGTACCGGGAGAATAATAAGGAACTTTTTGCAGCGGCAGCACAGTCCGTCAGGTTCGGTTCGCTTAAGATGAATTATTATGTCAATATCATCAATGAAGATCAGGAAACCCAGTTCTCTGCCATGACCTATGTTCTTGAGGATAAGAACATTTATATTGCATACAGAGGAACGGATGCGAATATCGTGGGGTGGAAGGAAGATATGAATCTTGCCTTTTCCAAACCCCTTCACGCTCAGCAACTGGCGGTGGAATATATGGATAGGGTGGCAGGATATGTGGCGGGCGATTTTTATACAGGAGGACATTCCAAAGGCGGCAATCTTGCAGTCTATGCGGCAATGAACTGCGCTGAAAGGACGAGGGAAAAACTGCTCAAGGTGTATAACCATGACGGACCGGGATTCAGACCGGAAATCCGTGAGCAGGGCAATTTTCAGGCAATTGCCGACAGGGTAGTCAANTTNATTCCCCGCTCTTCGCTGGTAGGGATGATCCTGGAAGACCACTGTGATTATGAAATCGTGGAAAGCAAAGGAATAGGGACGCTGCAGCATAATGCATACAGCTGGAAGGTGGGAGAAAATGCGTTTATACGGGCAAAGAATATGACCAGCAGCAAAATTGTGCGGGATGCGGCTTTGAATGAGTGGATTCTTTCCCTTACAGAGGAAGAAACCCATGCCTTTGTGGATACCCTATATGAGGTAGTCTCTGCGTCGGAGGCGTCCAATGTATTTGAATTTGGAGCAGACTGGAAAAAATGCCTCCAGAATATTGCGGCAGCAGCAAAAGAACTGGACGATACCACGAAAAAGGGCATCCAGAAGACGGCACGCGCCTTTTTTGATATTTTACTGGAAAATATCAAAAAAAGCGCAGGATTTTTTGAGCAATAGCGCGGAATAAGGAGGGAGTGAAATCATCTGGTCTTTCCGGTATGTTTCATTGCTCTCCTTTGTGTTCCCGCCGAAGCGCTCCCAATCGGTATTTATCAAAACGCGATATTCTCCATCGTCCTTAAAAGGTGCGTTATATTGTTTGGTTTCTCTTGAAAGATTGAAGATGCCGCACACCACCTCAGATTCTCCGTTTCGCTGGAGTGCATAGATGCAATTCTGCTCCTGATGGCAATCTAACCATTCAAAGCCGTCTGTCATATAATCTTTTTCATAGAGGGCGGCTGTTGACAAATACAGCTTATTTAAGGTAATCATAAAATGGTAAAAGGAATCATGTATCGGGTATTTTCTCAAATCCCAATCCAGTTCTCTTTTTTCGTCCCATTCTCTAAGATGTCCAAGTTCATTTCCCATAAAGTTTAATTTCTTGCCGGGGTGCATCATCATGAATAGATAGAGTGTCTTTGCCTGCGGAAACTTATCTTCATATTGTCCGTTCATTTTTTGCACAATCGTAGCTTTTTCATGGACTACCTCATCGTGAGAGAAAGGTAAAATATAGTTTTCGTTATATGCGTATACCATGGAAAAGGTAAGTTTGTGATAATTTGCAACACGGTGCTGCGGCGATAGTTTAAAATATTCAAGGACATCGTTCATCCAGCCCATATTCCACTTATAATCGAAGCCTAAGCCGCCATCATTTACATTTTTGGTTACATTTGGAAAATTCGTGGAGTCCTCAGCTGCCAAAATACACCCGGCATGTCTTTCTTTCAATCCGTTGTTCATGACCTTGATAAAATCAATAGCATTTCCGTTTGCGCCTCTGTGTTCATCCCCCTGCCAGTAGATGATTCTGCTGATTGCATCCATTCGTAATCCGTCAAAATGATATTCTTTCAGCCAGTAATTTGCAGCAGACTGCAGAAAACTTCGTACCTCGCCCCGTGAATGCATAAAATTGCAGCTTCCCCATTCGCTGACGCCTACATCAGGGCTTGGATATTCATATAATTCTGAACCGTCGAATCGTGTCAGACCATAAGGGTCAAGTGCAAAGTGAACGGGCACGAAATCCAGTATGACGCCGATATTGTTCTGATGAAGATCATCAATTAATTTTTGCAATTGCTGTGCTGTTCCGTAGCGGCTGGTAGGTGCATAAAATCCGGTATTCTGATATCCCCAGCTTTCATCGCAAGGGTGTTCGCTTAGCGGCATGAATTCTACGTAATTGTAGCCGCTTTCTTTTAGATAAGGAATCAGTATGCCGCTTAGTTCCTCGTAGTTATACCACGCATCTGCCTGGTCAGAAGGCTTCCGAAAAGATCCCAGATGCATTTCGTAGATATTGACAGGGGATGCTTTTGTATCTTTTCGATTTTTTAGCCATTTCTGGTCTTGAAAAGTATAATTGTGTATATTTCTGACGATGGATTTATGCGCCGGTCGTAACTCCATGCCAAAACCGTAGGGGTCAGCATGGTCTGTGTAGGAATGTTCGGAAGTGTAAATGCGGTATTCATAACACGTTCCTTCGCTGATATCGGGCAGGGTTATTTCATAAAAATGTCCGTTGTAAATCTGATTCATGGGATATTCATGATTTCCTATCAGCAATCCTGCTTTTTTTGCATTTGGGGCAAAAACACGAAAGGTAGTGGATTCTCTGCTGTAGTGCGCTCCCAAAAACTCGTATGCCTCAAATTCACGTCCCGTGTAAAAATTATAAAAATCCATAGAATCCTCCTTGGTTAATTGACTCATGTCCAATAATTGATTATAATATAACAAATGTTGATATGGATTGCTATCGACAATATCTTACATAAGGACAATAATGGACTTTTTTGCGAAAGTGACTAGGAGTGATTTGGTGGATAAGAGAGAACTCAAAACCAAAAGAAGCATCAAGAACGCATTTCTTAAGCTGCGTTCTCAAAAGGATATAGAACAGATTACAATTAAGGAGATTGCGGAGCAGGCTGAAATCAGTAAAGCAACCTTCTATTTACACTACAGGGATATCTATGATCTGTCTGATACGCTTGGAGCAGAAATCATGGAAACGATACTGAAAGACATTACGAATCCGAACAATATTATTGATGACCCCGCAATATTTACCAGGGAACTGGTAACCGCATTTATTGCACAAAAAAGTATGGTAGATATTCTGTTTTCCGGTTCACAAAGCTACAAACTGGTAGACAATATTGAACGATCCATCAGAGGGCTTGTTTTTGAGTTACATCCCGAATACAAAGAGAATGTTTCATTTAATTTGCAGTTGTCTTATAGAATCAAGGGTGGTTATTATGCTTTTTATGATAATCTGAATAAATTTGAGATCAGCACACTGACAGAGGAATTATGCAAGATCGCTGGCGCTTAAAATTTTTATATATTATATAAACAAAAAATGTTTTTCTTGAATGAAAAACTCTCTTGTGCTATACTGTCTTACATGCAGATGTAGTTCATCGGTAGAATATCAGCTTCCCAAGCTGAGGAGGCGGGTTCGATTCCCGTCATCTGCTTGCAAAGAGTCTTGATTTATCAGGGCTCTTTATTTGTATGTTGCTATGGTGGAACTTTTAAAGGGCAAGGAAGAAGCATGAAAGTGAGAATATAGTTTCTTACTGAATAGGCACAGCAAAAATTCCGATATCAGGCGGATAATAGGTGAAGAGCAGGAAGCATATGGCGGTAGCAAAGACAGCTGCTTTCAGAACGAACTGCAGAGAATGCAGCTTGCAGGATAAGGTGAATCGATATACAATCCAGAATGCCATAATCACACTTCCAATAAACGTAGCGATATCAAGCGCAATATAATCACGCCCCAGGATACCTGTGTAAGTGTAAAAAAATACAGGTATCAGAAATGTGCCAGATAAAATGCCGCACAGTGATGCTGAAAGGATGCAGGGGAATGCATCCTTTTTAACATTAGAATGTCCCGTAAAGAACGGCATTCGTTGTTTTTTATTCAGATAAAGGGAGTAGAGCAGCATCGGGAAAAAGAGCATCTTCATATGCTCCCATGTAGATTCATTGACTGGAAAGAAAAAACCTACAATGAAATTTTGACCGGACCACTCATAGACAAAGTGCCAAAGTGTACCAATAACCGACACGAAAATAATACCTTTTATCATATCTAATTTCAAATTCTTCATAGTAATCTCCGTGCATATCGCAGATTAGTCATCAGTCTGTGAAGGTACTGAACAGTTACGATAAATCTCTGCTTGTCCAGCCGATTATATCCCCTATTATATGCATCTGCTTAAAAATAATGCGGAAAGGCAAAAGTGTTGTAAAAATAGCCCAAATAATCTTATAAAAACATTGTCGATTTAGCGTTTTTTATGGTAAAATAAATGTTAAGTGTAAAATACTCAAGAAAAAAGATACGGAGGCTGAAAAATGGGATTCTTAAATAACAAAAAAACACCGACTGAAATGGACAGAGTGATGGAAAATATTGCGCAGGTAGAGAGCGAATTACAGCAGAAAATTTTCCAGCTGGGGCAGATGTATTATGAGGATAATAAAAGTAACAGTGATATAGAGGAGAAATATTTCGTACAGATAGATCTGATCAATAAGCTGAGCATGAACAGAAAGAGTTTTTATCAGAATAAACTCCGTTTGGAAGGACAGATGATGTGTGAAAACTGCGGTTCCGTCATACCTTACGGAAGTATGTTCTGCAATGTCTGCGGCGGAAAAGTGGATGAAAAGAAGGAAAATGCAGCGCCTGCCGCAAATCCTAATGAAGCAAAGTGTAAACAATGCGGTGCAGTGCTGGATGCGGACAGCGTATTTTGTGCTTCCTGCGGAGCAAAGGTAGAATAAAAGTAACTATTCAGATAGAGAGGGAGAGCGAGATGTTTTGCAAAAAATGTGGAAGTGAAGTAAATGATGGGGCAGCATTTTGTCCTAAATGCGGTACAGCTTTAAAATCAACAACTCAGAAAGCACCGGAGCAGAAGAGTCAGCCTATTCCGCCTATCATGCCGATGCCGGAACTTAATATGGGAAATACGGCGCAGGGAACATCAGGTGATTCTGGAAGTAAAATAGAAGAAGCTGCCAAGGCCGCCTCAGAGGGAATCGGGCATGCAGCAGAAAAGGGCAAAGAATTTTTGGGTAAGATCGGCAGCGTGGGAGATGATGGTCAGAAGGGAAGCTTAAAGAAGGGACTGATCATTGCCGGCGTAGCGGCAGCAGCAGTGCTGATCCTTTTAATTGCAAATGCTGCAAGAATCAATAATTTTGTACATAGGACCTTCTCTTCTCCAGAAAAATACTATCAGTTTGTAGAGGAGAAAACCGTGAAAGAGTTATCTGATCATGCGGGAGAGTGGTATGACAGCTATGTACTGGATCCGCTGAATTTCTACAACAAGAGCGTAGAGGGAGAACTGACGGTAGAGTTAGGAAAAGACGGTCAGGAATTCATAGGACTTCTGGGACTTGCGGGAGTGGATGTGTCATGGCTTAAAAGCATGACGATTGGCGCTGATACGGCGATTAAGGATGATACGGTTGCTGCCGGTGTTTCTTTTTCACTTAATGGCAGTGATATCATATCCGGCAATATGAAAATGGATATGGAAAAAGGAATGGCGTATTTCCAGATTCCAGAGCTTAATAAAGCCTATCTGGGAGTGGATATGGCTGAAGCAGGATATGGCAGATATGACTCTGATTTGTTGGCAGAATTTCAGGAATCCAACAAAAAGCTGCTGCAGGCATGCCCGGATCAGGCACAGGTGGAAAAGCTGACAAAGCGTTACATGATGCTGGCGCTGGGGTGCGTGGATGATGTGTCAAAAAGCAAGGAAACCCTTAAGGTTGAAGGTGTTGAGCAAAAGTGTACTGTTCTGAAAGTCACCATTGACTCAGATACCATGCAGGATATGGCGCAAGTGGTCTTGGAGGAAATGCGGGATGATAAGGATATCAAGTCACTTATGAAGAACATGCTTTTGGCAGGCGGCGAAGCGATAGATGAAGATGTGGACATAGATGATGTTTATGAGGAATTTCAGGACACGATTGATGTGATCCTGGATGAATTGGAATATCTTTCCTATATGGATGAAGAGATTGTCATGAAAGTCTATGTGGATGGAAAGGGAGAAATCAAAGGCAGAAGTATTGATTTTGGATATGTCACCGTCAGCAGTCTGATGCCCGAGCGAGGAAACAAATTTGGTTATGAATTGTCCGGAAATTCCAATGGAATCACTGTAAAACTTACTGGCAGCGGAAAGATAAGCAATGATAAAATAAGCGGCGATTTCCAGATAAAGTATAACGGCGCCTCTCTGGTAGATATCACAACGAGGAAGCTGGATATAGAAGATTTAAAATCAGGCAGGATGAACGGCAGGATTGAGGTGAGAGCAGCGTCTAAAATCGGCAGTGTCATAGGTTCTGTGCCTGGATTATCCATTATTGAGGATATGCAGATCAACATGGATTTCAAGTCCTCTAAGGATTCATATTCATGTAAGGTTGGAGTGATCTATGATGAACAGGATGTTGGAAGCGTAGAGGTGTCTGCTAAGACTGGTGATGGTTCTAAAGCGTCGATTCCTTCCAGCAAAAATGTGCTCATGATTGAAGATGAAGATGACATCGAGGAGTGGCTTGAGGGTGTCAAGTTCGATGGTCTGGTCGATTCTCTGAAAAAGGCGGACATTCCTTCCAGGATTACAGATGTGCTGGAGGACATAGAAGATATTGACGATATCTATGATGCTTTGTATGAATTAGACAGAATGTATTATTATTAAAGTCCTGAAATGTAGGAGATCATGCCTTATGGCGATAGAATTGATTGGAATACGAAAATCCTATAGACATAAAAAGGTGCTGGAAGGTGTGTCATTAAAGGTAGAAGAGGGAAGCTGCGTGGGTATTTTGGGCGGTAACGGATGCGGAAAATCCACGCTGCTTTCTATTCTGGCAGGTGTACAGAGAGCGGACGAAGGCACATTTCTTTATCAGGGAGAGAATCTGCTTAGGGATGGTGCACGCCGCAATAGTGTGCTGGGATATGTACCTCAGGGTAATCCACTGATAGAAGAACTCAATGCATGGGACAACCTGCGTATGTGGTATGACAAGAACACCATTCGGAAGGAACTGGCGGGTGGGGTTCTTTCTATGCTGGGAATTGACAGCTTTTTAAAGGTGCCGGTACGCAAGATGTCAGGCGGTATGAAAAAGCGCCTGTCCATTGGATGCACTGTGGCAGCGCATCCTAAGATCCTTTTGTTGGATGAACCTTCAACCGCATTGGATCTTATTTGTAAGGAACATATTTATCAGTATCTTAAGCAATACAAAAAAGAAGGAGGAATCGTCCTTTTGACGACCCATGATACGCAAGAACTTGAACTGTGTGAGCAATGCTGTATTTTGAAGCAGGGGGTGCTTTCTCCTTATCAATATGATGGAGATATCCATCGTCTGGCAGGTAATTTGTAAATGAGAAGGGGTTATTTCTATTTTTGCATGCAGTTAAAGCGTGTATTCAAAATACTTCCAATACAGCTTTTTTTGAACTTTCTGGTGTGCACATGTGTGGGAGCATTGGCCGTCTTCTTTATACAGGATGGTTTATTGTCTTCCGGCACGAAAAAATATCAGATTGGCATCGTGGGAGATATGACAGATTCTTATCTGGGATTCGGCATTAGCACCTTGCAGGCTGTTGATGATGCCAGATTTGTGATTGAATTGACCGGTATGAGCGAGGAGGAGGCAAGGAAAGCATTCCGAAAGGGAGAATTGTATGCTTTTGTGCGTATACCTGACGGGCTGGTGGAGTCTATAGAGAGCGGTGCAAATGACCGTCCGGTTACCTATGTTGCAGCGGAAGGACAGAAGGGAATCGGCAGTATTGTTATGAATGAAATCGTAGATGTGGTTTCTAATATTGTGACACGCTCGCAGAGCGGTATTTACGGGATGCAGAATATTCTGCGGGATTATGGGAGAACGGATAATTTGTGGGAGGCAACGGAGCAGCTAAATTTCCGTTATCTTGATATTGTGCTTGGCAGAAGGAAGTTTTGCGATGTGGAAATTCTGGGTATGGCAAACGGGCTATCCACGGAAGGGTATTTCTTTTGCAGCATCCTGATTTTTTTTCTGCTTTTGTCCGGTATCAATAACAGCCCGTTGTTTTCACAAAAGAGCGGGGATTTAGCTGGTTTTTTGAAAGCAAGAGGGGTAGGAGCGGCAGGACAGGTGGCAGGAGAGTATCTGGCATATGTGTGCCTGATGTTGGCATGTATTCTGGAGATTTTTCTGGTTCTTGCGGTTGTGATGGGAAGCGGTGCTTTCCAAATCGCGGAATGGGAAGGGCTCGGCGCGGAACCGCTTTTGGGATTTCTCTTAAGATTTCTTCCGGTGGCGTTTATGCTTGCCGCAATGCAGTTCCTGATTTATGAGCTGGTGTCGGGAATCGTTAGCAGTCTTTTGCTGCAATTTATATGCAGTATCAGTATGGGATATTTGTCAGGATTTTTTTATCCGGCTAATTTTTTCCCGCAGACGCTTCAGAAAATCGGCAGACTTTTACCTACAGGCGCAGCCTTGCGTTATACGGACAGTTGCATGATAGGGGAGATTTCCCTATCATCAATGCTGGGAGTGCTATTCTATCTGGCATGCTTTTTGGGCTTATCTGTGTTAATCAGAAAAAGCAGGATACAGAGAGGGTGAAGCAATGATAGGTAAAATTGTAAAACGATATTTCCTGCTGAACAAGCGGTTGTTTAAAAAATACAGTTTTCTTTTGATTCTTTGTATGGTACCTTTTCTGGTAGGAGGAATGAACCTCTTGTCACAGGAGGAGAGCGGAATCGTACGCATCGCCTTATGCCTGAAAAATCCAGAGGATGAACTGGCAGCGGGAATTGCTGAGAATCTGATGAAAAAGGACAGTGTTTTAAGCTATGTGCTTTGTGAGGATGAAGAAGAAGCCAGAAGACAGGTAACAGATTATGAAGCTGACGTTGCATGGATTTTCTCTGAAAACTTCAAAAGTGATTTGCAGAAAGCGGCAGCTGATAAGAGATGTGAACCGGTAGTGACGGTGGTGGAGCGGGAAGATAATGTCCCTTTAAGGTTCAGCAGGCAGATTCTGGTTAATAAGATATACTCGGATTTTTCTTATATGGTTTATGCGGATTTTATCAGAGATGACATGGGACTTACGGAAGTGAGCGATGCAGAATTGCAGGCAGCTTACGAGAAGATGTTTGTGGAGGGCAGTCTCTTCCAGATGGAATATCTGGACGGACAAAGAGAGGAGGCGGATGATTACAATTATCTGCTGACACCCATCCGGGGCATTCTTGCGCTTTGGTTCGTGCTATGCGGGTTTGCAGCTTCCATGTATTTTATACAGGATGAGCGCAGCGGTGTCTTTTCAAGAGTCGCCTTAAAGAACAGATTGTGGGCGGCATTTGGCATGCATGCAGTGATTTTGTCAGATGCGGCAATCGTTTTGATGATTGCCCTTAAGCTTGCAGGTGTATTCACTTCTTGGCAGAGGGAGCTTGTGGGGATTCTTTTATTTGCGGGATGTACGCTGGTATTTTGTAATCTGATAAGGCTCTTGTGCCGCACACCGGAACGTTTGGGAGCCTGCATTCCGATTCTGCTGATGGGGATGCTGGCGATGTGTCCGGTGTTCATCAATAGCAGGAGTTTTGGCGTGTTGCCGTATCTGCTGCCGCCGTATTATTATCTGAAATCCATCCACAGTACGTACTACTTGTATGGGATGGTGATTTATATTGGTGTGATTTTTATCCTATGTGTTCTGATTTTTTTGTGGAGAAACAGAAATAAAGACTGAAAGAGAGTACAGAAGATATTTTTGATAAAGACGAAGGAGGAGTTGTGATTATGGGAAGATTTTGTGAACAGTGCGGGGCACAGCTACAGGAAGGAGCAGCATTTTGCAATATGTGCGGAGCACCTACAGGAATGCAGGTACAAAATGCAGGAGAAAAAAATTTGGGGACGGCGCCGGAAATGACTTTTTCCAACGGAGTACAGCAGACGAGCAACGCCCAGCCTGTGATGGAAAAAAAGGAAAAGAAAGGTAAAAAAGCAGTCATAATCACTGTCATTGCGGCAGTGCTGGTTCTGGCGCTTTCAGGCGCAGGCGTGATGCTGTATTTGCAAAGTGACGGCTATCAATGCAAAAAAAACATGCAGCTGGCAGAAAAGAGTTATGAGGCGGAAGAGTATAAGGAGGCGCTTGCCTATTATAAAGATGCTCTTGCGTTGGATGATACCCTTGTGGATGCATATTTAAAGTCAGCAGACATATATGTGGAGGAAGAGTCCTTTGAAGATGCCCTGAAGATACTAAAAAGGGGGATAAAGAAGAATGAGGATGAAGAAAGCAGGGAGATCCTTGAGGATAAGCTTGTGGAAGTATACCTGGAGGAAGCGGATTTCTTTTTGAAGGCAGGAGATTACGGACAGGCAATGGCAGGTTTAAAAGCGGGACGAGAGGATGTAGGAGAGAGCAATAAGCTTCTGACAGACAAGCTGGCTCAGATATACCGTGCCCAGTCGGATGACTGTCTGGAAAAGGGAGAATACCTTCTTGCAGTGCAGATTCTGATGGAAGGAGAAAAGGACAGCGGGGATGCTGCCTTGGCTGAAAGGGAAAAATATCTTAGGGAAAATATCATTATCATCAATGAGAAAACTTATTATGATGATAAACTTCAATGGGAATATGTATATGATGAGAATAGAAATGTGGTGAAGTCAGTTTCTTATGATGAATATGGAAGAGCATGGTCGTGGAGTGAAAATGAATATGATGGAGCAGGGAATCAGGTAAAATCCACCTATTACAATAGTGATGGAAGTGTAGAGTCCTGGGGGGAATATGGATATGATACTGCAGGAAATCAAATAAAGTATGCAAGATACCTGGGGAATGGAAGGATGGATTACCGTTGGGAAAGTGAATATGACGGGGCAGGAAATCAGATAACATATANAAGTTANTANGGTGATGGGAGTATNGATTACTGGCGGGAAAGNGAGTATGATGNANCTGGAAATCATANGANAAGCACCNNCTATAATAGTGATGGNAGTNTAAATAGCTGGTGGGAAAGCGAATATGACGANGCCGGNAATCNAATAAGAGGCANAANCTACAATAGTGACGGAAGTATAAGTGACTGGTGGGAAAGTGAATATGACAAANCCGGTAATCAGACAAAGTATGTAGNCTATNATGGCNACGGAGAANTNANGTATTGGTGGGAAAGCANGTATGATGAGGCNGGTAATCAAANAGAGTATATAGACTATGANAGTTANGGAAANCNNGAGTATCGNTGGNAAGGGGAATATGATAAAGNNGGAAACCAGATCAGCCAGGTGANTTATGATGNAAANGGNAAAATCACTTATAGNTGGGAATGCAAATATGATGANCAGGGNCGTCANATNGAATANACATATTACGANTCATACACCGGCNTAAACGGTAAATCGGAATACGAGTATGATGAAATGGGAAATCAGACCAAAGGAACTGAAACGGAGGATGGAGTGATAATCTATCAGTGGGAAAGGACCTTTGATATNTTGGGAAATATAACCAGTGATGGAGAATATGGCGATGAGACTTATGAATATCAATATGCTTATATTGGTGAAAAAGAGNCAGTAGCAGCGGAGGAAGTACCGGAAGCGGAGGAAGNACCGGAGGCGGAAGAAGTACCGGAAGCGGAAGAAGAGCCTTTCTATTATGATACGGATGAAAGCGGAATTCATACCTATGAACTGATTGTTGATGATGTCACATGGACGGAGGCATATCNGGCTTGTCTTGCCAGAGGAGGACATCTGGTCAGAATTAATTCCGAGGAGGAGTATCAGGCGATCGTGCAGCAGATTGGCGAGGAGGAGAAAGGAAAGATCATGTTCTGGCTGGGCGGGACAAGAAGCGCAGCAGATGTGTATGAGTACCGCTGGATTTATGAAGATGGAACATATGGAAGTGAGATTTTGAATGAGGACGAGCCATACTCTTACTACTGGCTGGATGGGGAACCCAGTTTTTATGATGAATCGATCTTACAGGATGAAATGTATATGAACATGTTCTATGTCAGCAAAGAGCAGCGCTGGGTATGGAATGATGTACCGGACGACTTGATTACGATAGCAGAATTNTATTCGGGGATGATAGGATATATNTGTGAATATGAAGATTAAAAAACAGTTTTATCACTGGGAGGTGTTTCATGGCTGAAAAATATTATGCAGTTAAGGTNGGNATNCAGAGAGGNATCTTNAGAACCTGGGANGAATGCAGAATCAATGTAAGCGGTTATCCNGGTGCTGAGTTCAAAAGCTTTAAAACAAAAGCGGANGCGTGTGCCTATCTGGGNATTGCATATGAAGAAGAAAANTCAGATGATGATTTTCGGCAAAAAGATGGTTTGAAAGAGGNCGACTGTGTTAANATATATGTAGACGGAAGTTATAACAACGCTACGCAAGAGTTTTCCTACGGTATGGTGGTGCTTCAAAGAGACGGCGCGGANACATACAGNCGTAAATTTGANGATGAGAATCTCTCGTCCATGCNCAATGTNGCAGGAGAAATAAAGGGCGCGGAGGCGGCAATGCAGTATGCCATAGATCATCACCTTTCGGAAATAGAGATTTANCATGATTATGAGGGAGTTGCCAAGTGGTGTNTGGGAGAGTGGANGACGAACAAAGAGGGTACCAAGGCGTATAAGGCTTTTTACGACAAANTGAGTCAGCAGNTGAAAATCNGNTTCATAAAAGTAACAGGTCATTCCAATAATAAATACAATGATATGGCAGACCNGCTGGCAAAGGAAGCGCTGGGATTAGCGTGAGAGNGCTATAAACATACGGATTTTGGGAGGAGATATTTGTGATACACTTTTTATTAAANGAAAATCAGCCTGTTATTGCGGCAATAGGGCTGTTTTTGGCATTTCTGGGAACCTGTTTTTTTACATTTAANTTTTTTAATCTTTTGCCGCGGGATGCNGGCAGNGANTTTGCNCATGATGGNAAGCTTTCAGCCGGAAAGCCCAGAGGGGCAGGCATCATCTTTATTTTTGTCTTTGTTGCAGCNGCGCTGCTTTTTGCGCCGGTCAATCTGGAGATCATTATTTATATGATACTGATTGTGGCGGAAATGCTTACAGGATATATGGATGACGCTTCGGAGCATCCNTGGGGCGAGTTTAAAAANGGCATTCTGGATCTGATCATTGCAAGTGTCCTGGCNATTACTTATCTGAATTTTAATTCAAGTACCATTCAGATTGCCACTATGGGAATTGATATAACCATTCCGCCGGTTCTTTTTGGAATCCTGACGATTATTCTTGTGTGGGGCTCNATCAATGTGACCAATTGTTCCGACGGCGTGGACGGGCTTTCNGGTACGCTGACAATCATCACGCTGACCACCTTCTTNGTGGTGGANAATATTGTGGGAACCAAGGATGAGTTTACGTTNTTAATTCTTATGTTCATCAGTTGTATTTTAGGGTATCTGTGGTATAAT
Source organism: Lachnospiraceae bacterium (assembly GCA_014804245.1). GTDB lineage: Bacteria > Bacillota > Clostridia > Lachnospirales > Lachnospiraceae > Suilimivivens. Next base: position 95,958 of record JAAVAE010000025.1, read on the forward strand.
GCAGCGCCAAGCCGGNTGCTCATGGGAGATGCAGGCAGCCGCGCCATGGGGATTTTTATCAGTATTGCGGCNCTTAAGAGCGGCAGCCCGCTGCTTTATATCCCGGCGGCTATCGTGCTTATTTTAGACGGAGGNCTGGGACTTTTAAAAGTGGCTTTGATCCGGGCATTTAAGATTCATATTTTGAAAAATGTGACGACNCCGCTGCATGANCATGTACGGAAAAAACTTGGATGGTCCAACACCCAGACAGACTTCCGGTTCGCCATTATTCAGATTATGGTATCNGTGGCAGTTGTATATTTATTATTACTATAAATAGATGATTCAGAAAAAATANGAACGCAGTACCGCAGATANGGTATACAGGAGGTATACAAATGATAGAACGTCGTGATAAAATCAATTATTATCTGGATNTGGCAGAAACGGTGTCNAAGCGGAGCACCTGNATCAGGAGAAAATATGGGGCGGTCATTGTAAAAAATGANGAAGTGATCTCTACCGGTTATGTAGGTGCGCCCAGAGGTCGGAAAAACTGTACGGATACAGGCATGTGCATCAGNCAGGANATGAATATTCCAAGGGGAGAGCGNTATGAGCTGTGCCGCAGNGTGCATGCGGAGATGAATGCGATTATCAGCGCATCCAGNGATAAAATGATTGGGAGCACCATGTATCTTGCAGGTGTGGANGCCCAGACGGGNGAATATATTCCCAATTCCAACAGCTGTTCTATGTGCAAGCGTGTGATGATCAATGCTGGAATCGAAAAGGTTTACATCAGGGACGGCAAAGATGAATACCGTATGATAGAAGTGCAGCAATGGATAGATAATGATGAATCCTTAAACGGAACCAGAGGATATTAAAGTAAAGAATGAGTGAATTATATGAAAAAGCCCGACCCCTTGCCGAAAAGGTCATAACTTATTCTAAAGACACCATTCTGGTAAATATGCGCTTTCTGGATATGGCTTTGTCGGCGCTTGTGACCGAGCCGCGGGAGGGTCTTTCCGGCTTTGCGTGTGACGGTGTTAAAATTTATTATGACCCGGTTTTTCTTTTGAAGAGATACAAGGAAGAACCGGCTTTTGCAGTGCGTATGTATCTTCATATTCTGTTCCACATGATTTTTTATCATAGCTTCCGATTTGATAAGGTGGACAGGAAGGCATGGAGCCTTTCAGCGGATCTTGCGGTGGAGGCAGCGATCCTGGAACTTGAAATACCGGGAACGACCCTTAAAAAGGACGAAGAACTTGAAAGAAAGCTGCGCGTCATAAGAGAAGACATAGGGAGCCTTTCGGCGGAAAAAATATACAGATATCTGAAAAATTTTCAGATAAGTGCAAGGGAACGAGAGGAGCTTTCTGACCTTTTTTTTATGGATACCCATGATTTTTGGGAGCCCAGGGAGGAACTTGAGATTACGCTGGAGCAGTGGAAGAAATTAAGCGAGAGAGTAAAGGCGGATCTTAAGTCTTTTTCGGCAGGGAAGACGAAATCGGAAAGTCTGGAAAAAAGTCTTTTGGAGGCAGTAAAGGACCGGTACGATTACGGACAGCTGCTCAGGAAATTCACAGTGATGAATGAGGATCTGCAGGTAAATGATGATGAGTTCGATTACATTTATTATACCTACGGGCTTGCCAGATATGGAAATATGCCGCTTGTGGAGCCTCTTGAGTATAAGGACACGAAAAAGGTAAAGGAATTCGTCATAGCAATCGACACTTCCGCCTCCTGCCGGGGACCGGTGGTTCAGGCATTTTTAAAGAAAACCTATGCGCTGCTTAGCGGGGAGGAAAATTTTTTCCGGAAAATGAATGTGCATATCATTCAGTGTGACCACGAGGTGCAAAGAGATACCAGAATTACCTGCAAGGACGATCTGGATTATTTCCTTAGCCATGAAAAACTGACTGGGTTTGGCTCTACGGACTTCAGACCGGTATTTGCTTATGTGGATGAATTGATCAAGGCGGGAGAATTTGAAAACTTGAAAGGTCTTTTGTATTTTACGGACGGATATGGCGTTTATCCTAAGGCGATGCCGCCTTATGATGTCATGTTCGTGTTTCTCGACAATGGAGATACAGGACCGGAGGTACCGCCGTGGGCAATCAAAGTATTGCTGGATTATGAGGAATTGGAATCAGAATGAGATAAAATGAATACAGTATTGCAGATATAGTCTGCGATATGCAGGGAGAAATGTATGAATATCAGACAAGCAAAGGATTACATTGAAAACACGGTTCGTTTATATTTGAAAAAGGATGAATTCGGGGAATACAGGATACCGGTAGTGCGTCAGAGACCTGTATTTTTGCTGGGCGCGCCGGGTATCGGCAAAACTGCCATTATGGAGCAGATTGCCCAGGAACTTGACCTTGCATTGGTTTCCTACTCCATGACCCATCACACCAGACAATCAGCGCTGGGGCTTCCTTTCATTTCCCATAGGGAGTATCAAGGCGTGAAATTTGATGTTTCAGAGTACACCATGAGCGAGATTATTGCTTCTATTTATGAGGTGATGGAAAAAAGCGGTATGCGGGAGGGAATTCTTTTCCTTGATGAAATCAATTGCGTGTCGGAAACGCTGGCGCCTTCTATGCTCCAGTTCTTGCAGTATAAGGTATTCGGGCGTCACAGTGTTCCGGAGGGCTGGGTCATTGTGACAGCAGGTAATCCGCCGGAATATAACAAATCGGTGCGGGAATTCGATGTGGTGACTATGGATCGTTTGAAGGTGCTTGAAGTGGAGGCGGATTATAAGGCATGGAAAGAGTATGCCCAGCAAAAAGGGCTCCATGCGGCAATTTTAAATTTCCTGGAACTTAAGAAAGAATATTTTTACAAAATAGAGACCACGGTAAACGGGAGAAGTTATGTAACTGCCAGGGGCTGGGAAGATCTGTCGGAGATTTTAAACCTCTATGAGGAAGAGGGCATGAAAGCGGATGAAACGTTGGTGGAACAGTATATCCGCAATGACCGCGTGGTGAAGGAGTTTACGGCATATTATGACTTGTTCAATAAGTATAAGAAAGAGTATCAGACCGAGGAAATCTTAGATGGCACAGCAAAGGCGCAGACCCTTGAGAGGGCGAGACTGGCAGCCTTTGACGAGAGACTTTCGCTCCTTGGAATGCTTACCGATAAGGTNATCAGTGAAATACGGGAAGATATGGAAAACAGNGATTATCTGGTGGAATTGCTAAGGAANTTAAAGGCAGTCAAGGCAGCAGTGGAAAAAGGCGCTTCCGGTGAAGGNAAGGTTCAGATCAGTGTAGCNCAGATGCTGGAAAATCAGATGCNNGGAAGATTGAATCAGATGGAGGCTTCCAGAATGGCAGGCAGCCTTTCNGAGAGAGAAAGNCGNAAAGGAAGGCGCATTGTGCGNTTNTTGGAGGCAGAAAAAAAGAAACTGCTTCTGGAGGGAAAAACAGAAGGAAAAGAGGCATTTGATCTTTTAAAGGCNGCTTTTGACGAGCAGACGCTGGGGTTAAAGAAACGGACGAAAAGGACAGAAGGCAGGCTTGAAAATCTTTTTGCTTTTGTGGAAAATGCTTTTGCAGANGGAAATGAGATGCTGATACTGGTNACAGAGCTTACCNTAAATAACGACAGCGCACGGTTCATCAGCCAGTTTGGATCGCCTGCTTATGAAAGGCATAATAAAGAANTNATGCTTTCNGAGCGGCAGAATAGTCTGCAAGANGAAATAGAGGCGCTGAATCTGGAAGGAATTGTCTGATGGCTGAGANGATAATGGATAAGGAATTGGAAATAGAGGGAGGAAATCTTACCTACAGAGTTTGCGGATCGGAAGTAACAATCTTATCCGGNCGGGCAATCAANAGCAGGATTNTGCTCCCCGANNNNGTAGANGNCCTNCCGGTGACGAAGCTGGAAAAAAAGGCATTTCTCAGNTGTAAAACCCTTAAGGAAGTGCGATTGCCAAAGGACTTAAGAGANATTGGNGACTGGACTTTTGCTTATTGCAGCAGTCTTGAGAANGTATGGATGCCCAGACGGAAATTNATTTTAGGGAGAGGAATTTTTAAAGAATGTGACCAGCTTGCCAGCATTTGTCATCTGGATGCAGACAGCATNAGNGAAGAACAAGTTGGAAGGCTNNTNGGCGCGATTCCAATCAAACTGGAGGCTGATTATCTTTTTACGCCGGANCAGGCGGGAGAGNCGCAGTGGCTTGNAAGGTTNGATGANAAACTGAANGAATTCNTAATACAGCCGGANGAGGAGGGCTATACCAAAATGGTNTACTGNGGGGAAGAGGATATCGTAGCAAATATGGATCTNTTTNTGGCAGAAAAGCGCCGCGCAAAGGCAAGAATGTGNTTTTTGCGGCTNATCAATGATGTGGGGCTTGANGAGGNATTTCGGGAGGAACTTGGCAGTTATCTGGCACAGCATACGGTNGGATGCNTTTCAGAGGCNGCGTGGGAAGTNGTATTTCANGAGCATGGAAATGAGCAGGNNTATTACACGGCATTCACCGGGGCGGGGTGNTTTAANGAAGAGAATTATGATCAGATTCTGTCGCGCATGGGGGAACNGTATCCTGAAATGAAGGGATATCTGATGCGGTATAAATCCCAACAGATAGAAAGTACGGACTTTTTTGATNTGTTATCCTTGGATTGACNNTATGNAAGGAGAAGGTTATGACGACAATGGTTCTTGANTGGNGAGNGTATACNGAATGTGCCAGAANGACGGNGGCAGAGGGGCAGGTNCTTCTTCGNAANGANAATGAGGTTCTTCCTTTGCCCAAGGGAGCGAAACTGGCTGTGTTTGGNAGNATCCAGCTGCATTATTANAAAAGCGGAACCGGATCNGGCGGNATGGTGAATGTTGCTAANGTGACGGGNATTCTGGATGCGCTTNTGGAGGATGNAAGCGTTGTGGTCAATGANGAATTACTGAANGTATATAGNGAATGGGAAAAGACACATCCNTTCAACGAGGGAATNGGATGGGGAAATGAACCTTGGTCCCAGGAGGAAATGCCTCTTGATGAGGAACTGGTTTCAAAAGCAGCCGGGGAATCNGACTATGCGATAGTCATTCTTGGAAGGACTGCCGGGGAGGATCAGGACAATNTGAACGCTCCCGGNTCCTATCTTCTCACGGAAGCNGAGGAGGACATGCTTGGGAAAGTGCGTGAAGGCTTTTCCANAATGATCGTGNTNCTCAATGTAGGAAATATTATGGATATGAGTTTNGTGGAGCGCTATCANCCGGAGGCAGTGCTTTATGCATGGCAGGGCGGCATGATAGGAGGNCTGGGGACGGTTGATGTGCTGACAGGCAGGGTCAATCCCTCCGGCAGGCTGGCGGACACCATNGCCAAANGGATAGAANANTANCCGTCCCATGCTCATTTCGGAGGTCCNTANGGGGATGTTTATGAGGAAGATATTTATGTAGGCTACCGCTACTTTGAAACNGGGGCGGAGGATAAGGTACAGTACCCNTTTGGGTTTGGGCTTTCCTATACTNCCTTTAGAATAGATATAGAGGAATTTNAAAANGACGAAGACAGNGTCAGAATACGGGTTCAGGTGGAGAATACCGGTATTTGTCCNGGAAAAGAAGTAGTCCAGATTTATGTGCGTGCGCCTTTGGGAGAGCTTGGAAAGCCNGATAAGNTATTGGCNGCTTTTGAGAAGACCNGGGAACTTGGANNAGGTGAAAAGGAAGAANTGACTTTTGATATTNNCTTTGAGGNTTTTGCCTCTTATGATGAAACCGGAATNACAGGANNNGCNTCCGCTTATGTATTGGAGAAAGGAACTTATACCTTCCTGGCGGGAAGCAGTGTCAGGAGTCTTAAAGAGGCAGGAAGCTTTGTGCTTGGGGAAACAAAACTTATTAGACAGTGCGCAAATGCCATGGCGCCGTCAAAATCATTTCAAAGAGTCAGACCTTATAAGAAAGAGGATGGCAGCTTTATATTCGGGTATGAAGAAACCCCTGTTAGGACAGAAAGTTCCGGGGAAAAAAGGCTTCGGAATCTGCCGGATGAGTTTCCATTCACCGGAGATAAGGGATATCGGCTTTCGGATGTGAAGGAAGGCAGGGTACCTATGGAGGCGTTTATCGCACAGCTTTCAAAAGAAGATCTTGCCTGTATCATACGAGGGGAAGGGATGGGGAGCCCCAAGGTCACAGCGGGAACTGCAGCCGCTTTTGGAGGTGTGTCTGAGAATCTTAAGAAGTTTGGCATTCCCTGCGGATGCTGTACGGACGGACCTTCAGGAATGCGTCTGGACAGCGGTGCAAAGGCATTTAGCCTGCCTAACGGCACTTTGCTTGCATGTACATTTAATACAGAACTGGTAGAGGAACTTTACACTTTTACCGGTGTGGAAATGGTAAAAAATAAGATTGATGCGCTGCTTGGACCGGGAATGAACATCCACAGGCATCCATTGAATGGCAGAAACTTTGAATACTTTTCAGAAGATCCCCTGCTTACCGGAAAGATGGGNGCAGCGCAGATCCGTGCTCTGCATAAGGCAGGGGTAACAGGGACGATCAAACATTTCTGCGCCAATAATCAGGAAACCAGGCGGCGTGAACTTAACAGCGTGATATCGGAACGNGCCCTTCGTGAGATTTATCTGAAAGGATTTGAGATTGCCGTAAAGGAAGGCGGCGGAGATTGCATCATGACCAGCTACGGAGGGGTTAATGGGCTTTGGACAGCTGGAAATTATGATTTGAATACAGCTATCCTCCGCGGCGAATGGGGATTTAAAGGAATTGTGATGACGGACTGGTGGGCTGAAATCAATGAGGAAGGACAGCGGGCGGAACGGACGAATTTAGCATCCATGGCAAAGGCGCAGAATGACTTGTATATGGTCTGCCCGGAGGCAGATAAGAATGATACCGGAGATAATACCCTTTCAGCCATCGAAGAGGGAACACTTACCATTGGAGAACTGCAGAGGAACGCCATGAACATATGCAGCTTTCTGATGCACACCCATGCCTATGAACGGATGAATGGAGAGCAGTTAAAGGTGGAGGTTCTGGGAGCAGATGAATCCTTTGCAGAGGCAGAGGGAGAGGTAGTCTACTATAAGATTGAGGACAGGGAAATAACGATTAGTCTCCATGGAGTCGATACCAAAAAGGGAAGCTGTTTTGTGTTCGCACTGGATTTGGCGAATATAGGAATTTATGATGTGCAGATAAAAGCAAAGTCAGAACTGACACAGCTGGCACAGATTCCGATTACATTGATCCGGGATGGTGTTCCTGCCGCTGTATTTACCTTCAACGGGACAGGCGGAGAATGGGCATCCATGGAAAAGAAAATAATACTTAACAACAAGTATGCGGTTCTGCAGCTTTATTTCGGGCAGAACGGATTAGAAGCAGAGGAAATCCGATTCACCCTTGCTGAAACCCTTCCAGCTTAATCAAACGGCACACGAAGCGTGTTGTTGTTTGGTCCAATAAGACGGCACACGAAGTGTGTCGTCGTTTGGTCCCCAAACATACATTAATGTAGTTGTATGTTTTGGGAGTTGGAAGTTTGAAAAAGATATTGATAGCCGGAGAGCCGGATAAAACTGCAAATTACGAAAGAGCTATGCACGGTCTCGGCATTATGACAGAGACTTCCCTGCATGTGCCGGACACTTTTTTATACAGTGGTCTGATATTGCCGGGAGGGGGAGATATCGATCCGAGGCTGTTTGGTCAGATTCCTAAGGGAAGCCGTTTTTTTGATCCGGAACTTGACAGACTTCAGCTGGCAGTCCTAAAGGCTTTTGTCCTGGATAGGAAACCGGTTCTTGGAATCTGCAAGGGGATGCAGCTGATTAACATATATTTTGGCGGCGATATGTTACAGCATCTTGAGACCAGCAGATGCCACGAGTACGTGGGAAAGGATCAGGTGCACGGTACCGCGGCAGAGAAAGGTTCTCTTTTGGAAAAATTGTATGGAAGTTCATTCTCCGTCAATAGTGCCCATCATCAGGGAGTGGATGCTCCCGGACAGGGGATTGAGTATGTGCAGTGGGCAGATGATGGAGTCGTGGAGGGACTAAGCCATAAGTATCTTCCGATTATGGGAGTGCAGTGGCATCCGGAGAGGCTTTGCTTTGAGCACAAAAGGAAAGATGCGGTGGACGGGGGTGCATTGCTTCGGTATTTTACAGGGCTATAATTTACAGGGACATAATAAGAAAAAAGAACTGTTACAAAAAAGTTGAAAAAAATNTTAAAANAACTTGACAAGCATACTAAAAAAATAGTATACTAGCNAAGCGGGTCAGGGAAATGACCCAGATAATGGGATCTTAGCTCAGCTGGGAGAGCATCTGCCTTACAAGCAGAGGGTCATAGGTTCGAGCCCTATAGGTCCCATTTCCGGGAAACCGGATTANNTTCATATGGCGAGATAGCTCAGTTGGCTAGAGCATACGGTTCATACCCGTAGTGTCGAGGGTTCAAATCCCCCTCTCGCTATTTAAAAGTACTGNAGAAATGCAGTGCTTTTTTGCGTGTTGCATTTCATGTTGCATAATTCCTCAAAATGAGGGTTTGTTNTATCTGACATTTCTTTTTTATCAATCATGGCGTGTCGGTAAACGGATTTCTAATTTTGCTGTCATATGTATGATCTTCTAAATTGAAAAAGTGCAAAGCCATTGATCACATAATCAGACTTTACACCTTGATTAATTTTAGTACTTTTTGTAGATATCTCCACGATTACCAGCATCGACAACACATATAACCAATTTGCCATTATCCACTGTATAGATAATTCGATAATCGCCAACACGTAAACGAAAATATTCATCATATCCTTGCATTGGCTTGATATCGCCTTTTGGCAATTCATAGANCGCTTTTAGCAATCTTACTTTATCTTGTTTTGGTAAGTTACTTAATAAATTTCTGTGCTCTCTTTTCAATAAATATCTGATATTGTATCATAATGTAATTCCTTCTTGCGCTGCGAACTCTTCAATGGAGATTACTTCATGCTTGCCAGAGTCTTTATCATTTAGATAGTCTTGCAAAAGAGATTCACAAAATTTGTCGTCTGTTTCTTCGTCTGCTGTTATGCCTTGTAAGTAAGCTAAAACATAACCTATCTTATAGTCAGGGACTTTATCTAAAAGCTGGATTACTTTTTCTTTATCTGACATATTATCACCTTACCTTTATATTACAGTGCGATATTATTATTATAAATAGTGTATCATATGTAAAGATATGAAGTCTATTCAATTATCAAGAATGCTCATAAGCAATACCGCTTATGTTACTGAATCAACCGTCTGTTGTAAATTTGTTGAAAATAGTTTGTGCTCTTCTTATAATGACACACAGAAGGGAGGTATCCATAATGCAGATTGAAGTAAGGATAGATGATTCATGCAACGAACCCAAGGTAATTATTTGGACTGCTTCAATGACAGAAGAAGTCAATAACCTTGTGCAAAAACTAACCGAAAATAATCCCCAGATTATTTCTGGCAGTAAGAACGGAAGGATTGAAATATTAGAGCAAAACGACTTGTTTAAAATTTATGCCGGCAACGGCAAGGTATTCGCAGCGACTAATAACGGGGAATATATTTTACGGCTTAGGCTCTATGAGATAGAGGAGAGATTAAATCCATCCCAGTTTGTTCGTATCTCAAATTCAGAAATCATTAACCTAAAAAAGGTTAAAAACTTTGATTTAAGCTTTACTGGCACAATTTGTGTCGAACTGATGAATGGAACGACAACCTATGTATCAAGACGGTATGTCCAAAAAATAAAAAAAATATTGGGAATGTGAGGTAACAAACATGAAAAAGAAGATATTATTACGCAGTATGTCAGGCTTTCCGCTTGGAGTGGCAATAGGATACTTGATATCTATAATTATTTCTCTGATATGGGCAAAGGGATATTATGCTCCGTGTGTACCTGAATTGGTTGTGATGGTGGGAAGCGAAATCAATGCTGTTTTGCTGCAAGCTCTTTTATGCGGGATATTGGGCATGGGATGTGCTGCAGGTTCTGTGATATGGGAAATGGAGGACTGGGGGATTGCAAAGCAGACAGGGATATATTTTCTGATTGTTTCAGTAATCATGATGCCGATAGCTTATGTTACGTTTTGGATGGAACATAGTTTAAAAGGTGTTCTAAGTTATTTCGGAATTTTTACCCTCATTTTTTCCATTGTATGGATTGTACAATATACCAGGGGCAGGCACAATGTCAAAAAAATGAACGAGGCTTTGCACAAGAGACAGGACGAGGATTGTATAAACGAGTAGAAAGAAGGACAGCGTAGGGAACGAAGTATTGATGTATGTGCATATAGGAATGATGATGAAATAAGGCTGGAACGCTCTTTGATTAAGGTATGGCGTTCCAGCTTTTTCCTCCTCCTTTGTACTGTCCGGTGCAAGGGCTATAAAAGGTTTTTGAACAAATACATTTAGAGCATTTATGCCGATATCCGTGGTATGTGTTTTCAGACTGTCACAAAATTCTTTCCGATCAGCCGGAGGGATAATGTGAAGCGCTCCACTGCTGAATATAATGTCATACTCCGAGTCAGGGCGATAATCTAAAATATCAGCTTTGAAAAATCCAACCTCGACTTTATTGTATTCCGCAAGTCTTTTTGCTTTTTCAATTCCTTGCTCGGATATATCAAATGCAGTCACCGCAATAACGTAAGGAGAGAATAAGATACAATAATTCATCTAACAGTTGAATTGTTTCCAATCTTTAATGCAGGATAAATTTTCCTAGCAATCCCACTGGCACTTTGACATATCCACATGCCAAGAATCTTTAAATTCAACGTGTTCTGCAAGCAGCAGTTCCTTTTGAACATAAAAGTGAGGTGCTAATCTGCCTGCATGGTTTACAACGCGGTGGCATGGGTATTTGCCATAATACTCTGCCATGCTTAAAACCTTTCCTACCAGCCTTGCGTTTTTATCTCTGCCTATTAATCGGGCAATCTGTCCGTAGGAGGCGACTTTGCCTTCGGGTATTTCTTCTACTACCGAAAGTATTTCATAAACTAAATCTTCTGTGAGAATTGAGGCCATTTCAGGTTCTCCTTATAGTTCATGTTTATTCCAAAATTCATCATATTGGTTAAGAATATATATTACTACGGGAAATGTTGGTAGTAAATAGGTTTTGCTTATTGTTTGGCAGTCCCTCATCGATGGTATTGGTCTGGTTTTCTGCTGGAAAATATCGTTAGATTTATAGACATGCATGTGGTATACTATTTTCAGAAAAAGAAAGAAACTATAGATTGAGTCAGGTAAAGACGATGAATGTTGTAATAAGAAAATATACAGAAAAAGATTTAAAGGAAATGATACACATCTGGAATGAAGTAGTGGAGGAAGGAATTGCGTTTCCACAGGAGGAGTGCTTGACAAGCGAAACAGGGAAGGAGTTTTTTGCATCACAGACCTATTGCGGTGTCGCAGCGGAGGAAGCTACAGGAAAAATTCAGGGGCTGTACATTTTGCATCCAAATAATGTGGGAAGATGCGGTCATATCTGCAATGCAAGTTATGCGGTCAGTGCAGATGCAAGAGGGAAACACATAGGAGAAAAATTAGTAACGGATTGTCTGCTTCAGGGGAAGAAGCATGATTTTGGAGTGCTGCAGTTTAATGCAGTTGTGGCATCTAACATTCATGCAAGGCATTTGTATGAGAGGCTTGGATTTATCCAGCTTGGGACGATTCCAAAGGGATTCCGCATGAAAGACGGACATTTTGAAGATATATGCCCTTATTATCATGAATTATAGGATATTTTTTTGGGGTTTTCATCCTGTCATTGAAAGGGAAATTGCCGTCTGTTATAATAAAAGACAGATAAAAACGTATCGATAAATACAAAAATAAGGGACAGAAAGGGTATGGGTATAAATATGAAGGAGCGTAAGAAGTTGGTTTCAGAATCGGAATTTATGAACGGAAGAATGCTTTTAGGTTACGGCATAACGGTGGCTGTATTGTTTCTGGCATATCTTGTGGAATTACTGAAAGGAAACAGGACACCGGTCTATGTAGGCATTTTTTCGCTGCTTCTTCTGGTGCCTTTTATTCTTTCTTTTCTTGCATATCGGAAGAATAAAGAGTCGCAGCTTGTTAAGCTGATTGCCGCAGTAGGATACAGCATTTTGTATGCTTTTGTATTATGGACATCTACCAGCATCCTTTCTTTTGTATATATTATCCCCATGCTGGTAATTTTTTCACTTTATCAGGATAAAAAACTTGCGTTGGGAACGGGGATCCTGACATTGATTATAAATATTGTCTTTATAGTGACGAAAGTTGTACAAGGTGCCACCAACGAAGATATTGTCAATTTTGAAATCGAAGTAGCCGTTATTCTGATGGTAGTGGGATATTCCTATCTGGTATCCATGTCACTTGATGCGATATCGAGGCAGAAGATTGAGACAATCGAAAGGGAAAAGGAAAAGGCAGCACAGATTATAAGCAGTATAGCTGAGGCATCTGAACAATTAGAGACCAGTGTTGTGGAAATCAGCACAGAATCAGAGAATATTGCAGAGCAGGGTAAGAGCAGCAAAACGGCAGTTACCGGAATTGTAGCAGGAACAAATGAACTGGCGGAAACAATTCAAAATCAGTTACATATGACAGAAAGTATCAGTCAGCTGACTAAGACAGCACAGCAATCGGTAGAGGATGTGCAGGATAAATTTGTCGGAACCATGAAAGCCGTGGAAGAGGGCAGTCAGGATATGATGGAGCTTGGCAGGACCTCAGAACGTAGCAGGGATGCAGGAAATGAAGTCAATGATACAATGGCGGGCTTAATGGAAAGAACCGGCAAAGCAAAAGAAATTCTTGGATTGATAGAAGGAATAACGAACAAGACAACGCTGCTTGCATTAAATGCCAGCATTGAAGCCGCCCATGCAGGGGAAGCCGGCAAGGGCTTTGCGGTAGTGGCTGATGAAATCAGACAGCTTGCAGAGCAGACAAAGGCGGCAACGGACAGCATTTCAGGCATTTTTGCAGAACTGCAAAGTCAGGCTGATAAGGCGGAAGACAGTGTGGAAGGTCTGATTAAAACCAATGAGAAACAGACTGACCTTGTTGAAAAAGTAAAAACAGCCTTTGAAAAAATACAAAGAGATATTTCCGGAGTCGGTCAAAGCATGGATAAGCAGCATCTGGATATGGAGAGAATTGTGGAAAGCAATGCGGAAATAAGCAGGGGCGTAGAAAGCCTCAGTGCATTTAGCGAACAGCTGCTTGCTAATGCAGAAAATACCCAGCAATTAGCTGATAAAACAGTGGCAGGAACCATTTCCATATTTGATCTTCTCACCAGCGTGGCGGCAGAGGTATCCAAATTGCAGGATATTATCGATCATTCACAGATGCAGGATACCTGATTGAGGTTATGGATTAATATGATTTAAAATATAAACGCCCGCGGGCAAGGGTGACATTTTCTGACTGGATATGTTAATATATATCCAGTCACATTCATTGTTGGGGGAAGTATGAATATTTTATCTATGGATAACATAACAAAATCTTATGGTGGACGTCTTCTGTTCGACAGCACATCTTTTTATCTGCAGGAGGGAGAAAAGGTAGGGGTTATCGGTATCAACGGCACAGGCAAGTCCACACTTCTTAAAATGATGGCAGGTTTGGAGGAGCCCGATCAGGGAACTGTTACGATGGCAAATCATGTAATATGCAGCTATCTGCCTCAGCATCCGGTATTTGAGGAGACGGATACGGTACTGAAAGCGGTGCTGAGAAAATGTGATGAAAGCGATTTGCAGAGAAATCATGTAGAGGAAAAGGAAGTACAGGCAAAGACCATGCTTACCAGGTTGGGAGTGACGGACTTTGATGCTCTTTGCAAAACTCTGTCGGGAGGACAGCGGAAGCGGCTTGCACTGGTGGCCGCGCTGCTTGCCCCTTCCGATATTCTGATTCTGGATGAGCCAACCAATCATCTTGACAATGAAATGGCGGCTTATCTGGAAGAGCAGTTAAAAAAGCGTACCGGGGCGGTGGTCATGGTAACTCACGACCGTTATTTCTTAGATAGTGTATCGAGCCGTATCATTGAGATTGATAAGGGGAATATTTATTCCTATCAGGCGAATTATTCCGGGTATCTGGAGCTTAAAGCAGGCAGGGAGGANGCAGCTCTTGCCAGNGAAAGAAAGCGGCAGTCTATTCTNAGAAAAGAACTGGAATGGGTAAAGCGGGGAGCAAGAGCNAGGACGACGAAACAGAAAGCCCGNTTGGAACGTTTTGANGAATTGAAGAATGCCGCAGGTCCTATAGCNGACGCAAAGGTGGAAATAGGATCGGCAGCCTCCAGGCTTGGAAAGACCACAGTGGAAATTTCACATATCAGCAAGCACTATGATGACAAGGTCTTAATTGATGATTTTTCATATATCTTTTTGAAAAATGACCGTATAGGATTCATTGGTCCTAATGGATGCGGCAAGACAACATTAATGAAGATGATTANCGGTATAGTGGAACCGGATTCAGGAGAGATCATTATTGGGCAGACTGTTAAAATCGGATATTATGCCCAGGAAATAGGGGAAGCGGAAATGCCTTCCGGTCAAAGGGTAATCGATTATATCAAGGATGTAGCGGAGTATGTTATGACTCCGGAGGGCAGTATTACAGCCTCCCAAATGCTGGAGAGATTTTTATTTGAAGGAAAAGAACAATATGGCTTGCTGGGAAAACTTTCCGGCGGTGAAAAGCGCAGGCTGAATCTGCTGAAAGTGCTTATGGGCGCGCCAAATGTATTGATCTTGGATGAGCCTACCAATGATCTGGATATCGCAACACTGACCGTGTTGGAGGATTATCTGGACAGCTTTCAGGGAATTGTGATTACCGTTTCCCATGACCGCTATTTTCTGGACCGTANTGTAAGAAGGATATTTGCTTTTGAAGAGGAAGGGAAGATTGCCCAATACGAAGGCGGTTATACAGACTGGCAGATGCGTATGCTGCAAAAAGAGCCAGATGAGAGTACTCCTTTTGCATCCGCAAAGGGCAAAGCTCCGGCGGCAGCAGGTACATCGGCGGACCTGGCATCAACGAAAAAGAACAGCTGGAAACAGCCTGACACCAGANTGAAATTTTCTTTTAAAGAGCAGAAGGATTATGAGGTGATTGAGGATGAAATAGCAGATCTGGAAGAGAAAATNGAGAATCTGGAAGATGAGATGAACAAAGCGGCAACAGACTTTGTAAAACTAAATGAACTTACGAAGGAAAAAGAACTGATGCAGCGGCAGCTTGAGGAAAAGATGGACAGATGGATGTATCTGGAGGAGCTTAAGGCAAGAATCGATGAACAGGGGAAGGCATGAACATGGATTATTTGAGGTCATTCTTGTATCATATAAATATTAACAGCATATTTGAACTTTTATCTTTTATCGGTCTTGGATGTTTTCTAGTCAGACGTTTTATCCTGCGCAAGTCGCCGGTACCTAAAAGTGCGTTCAAAACAGTGCCGAAAGAACTTTTNCAGGAATGCGTTGAACTTCTTGAAAAGAGAGAGAAGAAAAAGTATGAACCATATGTGGCGCCGGAGGATATTATTTCGGTNTTNCAGGCGGATTTAGGAAACGAAGAACACTTGAAAAAATTGTTGTGCAGTATTTGNGCTCATCTGGGGATTGACGGCGGGTTCATTAAGCTGGTGGTGGAAAATGCAGTGATGTCAGACCGGGCAGGGGAAATCTCCACGGATCTTGCATTTACTACGATTCGTCTGGAACTGAAACCCCGCTATACGCTGGATGCGGTGATTGCGGTGCTTGCACACGAAGCGACTCATCTTCACCTGTATTATGAAGGAATCAGCATGCGCGATACATGGGAGAATGAAATCCTGACGGATACGACAGCGGTTTACTGCGGATTTGGAGAATATATTTATAAGGGGTATGCCTTGATGCAGGGTGAATTTGCACTTTCTTATCAGAAAGTGGGGTATATCAGTCAGGAAGATGTAAAATATATTGAAACGTTGATGCAGAGCGGGTAGCGATTGGGCTGCCCGCTCTGTTTGAATGTAAAGATGTCCTGCAAATTGCAACAGTGTTTATCATTGACAAACACTAAAACATATGATTAAATGTTCATATATAAAAATGAATATACGCAGAGAACGTTATGGAGGAAATGGAAAATGAGCAAAGATAATACAAATAAGAAATTCTGGGAGAGGGTTGCAAAGGTTTACAATATGACCAGAGATGATGATGCATATGACGTGATATGTGAAAGCCTTGCGCCATACATAGATCATAACAAGAAAGTACTGGAATTGGCCTGCGGAACAGGGCAGATTACATTCCGCATGGCTCAAAAGTCCGGTTCTTGGGAGGCAACTGACTATTCGGAAAATATGGTAGCGGAAGCTGGCAAAAGAAGTGAAGGAGAAGCCTGTGCAAAGAATGTCTGCTTTTGTGTACAGGATGCAACAAAACTTACCTACGAAAAAGAAGTCTTCGATGTGGTTGTCATTGCAAATGCCCTGCATATTATGCCGGATCCCGATTTTGCAATGAAGGAAATACATCGGGTCCTAAAAAAGGGAGGAATCTTATTTGCACCTACATTCGTATATGAAAGAGGATATACAAAGTGGGTCATCTGGCTGATGGAGAGAATCGGCTTTAAAACATACCATAGATGGCAGAAGGATGAATTTACAGAATATGTAGGTGAGCGGGGATTTGAGGTTATTGAGTCGATTCTGGTAGAAGAAAAACCGTTGCCGGAATGTGTTCTGGTGGGACGTAAACTGTAAGGGAGAATGAAAGTTTTTCTTTATTTGCTAAGGTTTCTATGGTATCTTGTATAATATGAGGAATATAATATTACATTGATTTGAGATATGAGGAGAATAAGAATATGGCATTTTCCGATATAAAGGCAGTTCTTCAGAGTGATATTCAAACAGTATGGAACGTTGTGACATCTGTTGAAGGTTATACATGGCGCAGCGATTTAAGCAAAACAGAAATACTAAGTGAGAAGCAATTTGTAGAGTATACAAAAGACGGATTTGCAACGTTTTTTACAATTACTGCTGCAGAGCCGTACAAGAGATGGGAATTTGACATGGAAAATGAAAATATGAAAGGGCATTGGACCGGTATTTTCACTCAAAAGGGCGAGCAAACGGAAATTGATTTTTCGGAAGAGATAATTCCCAAAAAGATTTTTATGAAGCCGTTTATCAAATCTTATATGAAAAAGCAACAGACAAAATTTATTGAGGATTTGAAAAAAGCGTTGTAGAGGATGAATGATCATGAAGCACAAAGATTATTANGATGACCAGTATATTCAAGACTTTTCTGNAAAACTTGCTTTTGTAATGCCTGATTTTGACCAACAGGCATTTTCTCATGNTCTGCTTGGAAAGCTGGATGACAAAGAGTTATTTGCGCGTTTTGATTGCATTGTNGATGCTATGGAACAGNGCATGGGGAGNGATTATTCACAAAATGTCCANGCNTTNTTTCAGCTTCTTGGNCCAGAGCTTAAAGAGGCAAAAGGGATGTTCAATTTTGGATGGTGGCTGTGGCCTGTTGGCAGATATGTTGAGCGGCATGGAAATGANGATTTTNCTTTATCTTTATCGTTCCTGAANGAATTGACGAAAAGNTTTACNGGTGAATATGCNATCCGTCCTTTGCTGAAAGAACACCCGGCAGAAGTAATGGACGAATTGATTGTNTGGACTAAAGATCAAAATGTNCATGTGCGNAGGCTTGCAAGCGAGGGANTCAGAATACGTCTGCCTTGGTCGCAAAAACTGTTTGTCGCATTGGANGAATTTGAAAGATANGTGNNCATNCTTACAAATCTNAAGGATGANCCNGAAAAATTTGTGCAAAAAAGTGTTGGNAATAATTTGAATGATTTGTACAAAGAGGCNCCGGAAAAAGCAGAAATGATTATTGCGCAATGGAAAANTTCAGGTCAAAGTAAAGCGCAGGATTGGATCATTAAACATGGTATGAGAAATAGAAAATGTCCTGAGGGGCTGTGCGGGGAGTAGTATCAAATTGTAATCGGATTTGGGGAAATAGAGCATGAACACAATAAAAGGCTATATAAGAGATGATAGATGGCGGAATGAATTAAATGAGTTGACAGAGAAGACATTTGGTTTTGATTTTGAAAGCTGGGTGTCCAATGGATATTTTCAGGGAGACTATATTCCGTATTCGCTGGAAGCGGCAGGAAAGATACTATCTAACGCATCAGCTAATATTATGGACTTTGAGCAGTGCGGGGAGCACAAGAGATATATTCAGATTGGTACTGTTATGACAGATGAATCAAAAAGAAAGCTGGGGCTTGCGTCAAGTTTGATAAATCAGATAATAGAGGCATATAAAATGGAATGTGATGGATTTTATTTATTTGCCAATTTAAGCGCCTTGGGCTTCTACAAGAAAATGGGATTTGAGGAATGCATGCAGTATAGGTACAGTCTAAAGAGAGAAGACTTTTCGGAATTGAACTCTTCAAAAAAAAGCGGATTGATAAAAGTAGAAGCTACAGATAAATCATTAAAGAAAAAGTATTTAGACTATGTGCGAAACAGTGCAGTCAATGCAGCTTTAGATCAGAAGAATAAGTATGGATTGCAGTTATTCTATACTGCTGACTTTGAAAATGTATGTTATTCAGATAGCTTAGACTGTTTTGCGGTTATTGACAGGCAGGATGACACAATCATGCTTCAAAGTATCATTGCAAAAAAAGAAATTGATTTGAAAGAACTAATTTTGCAGATGGATTTAACAGGAACACAGCTCCTGTTAGGTTTTACACCATTAAATCGGGCGAATCTATTTGATGCTGAAAGATATGACGGAGAGGATGATTATCGCCTGATGATTCTTGGTGAGGAATTAAGAAGCATAGAAGAAAAGAAATTATATTTTCCGGCATTATCCCATGCCTAGAGCAAAGCATTGCAACATAAGCCTATGCGCATCTATTAGGAGATGGTTTTGCAGGAGGATTTGAATGGAGAATAAAAGAACAAGAATCGTTGACATCGCAGAAGAGTTAGGCGTGAGCACCGCGACGGTATCTAACGTCATTCATGGAAAGACCAAAAAGATTTCTGACGAAACCGTACACAGAGTGCAGGAGTTGCTTGAGAAAAAGCAGTATATACCCAGCATGGCAGGAATCCTGCTGGCACAGAATGACTCCAGGATAATCGGAGTGGTGATCAATGATCATGAAAAATATGAGTCTCACGTACTGGAGGATGCTTTCATTGCTTCGTCCATCAATTATTTGTCGGCAGAAATTGAAAAAGCCGGATATTTTATGATGGTAAAGGTGACGAACAAGTGGAATGAGATTCCCAAATTTGCCTCCATGTGGAATATGGAAGGTCTGGTGGTCATTGGCTTTTGTGAGAATGATTATAAAAAGCTTCGTGACTCCATGCATATTCCCTTTGTGGTATATGACGGTTATTTCAAGGAGCCGGGACGTATCTGCAACCTTGCCATCGATAATTTTGACGGCGGATTTCAGATAGGCAGTTATTTTCGAAGGTTGGGACACCAAAATGCGCTGTGCATTTCAGACAATGATATCTGCATGGATTTAGAGCGGTATCAGGGATTTCACGCCGCCATGGAAAATCCCGATGCAGATCCGATGGAAAATAGAAATGTGAAACTGGCAAAAGGAACGGGGGAAGATTTTCTGCTGATTCCTATGACGAAAAAGGAGCGAAGGAAGTTTTATCAGGATCATCTGGAAAAACTCAAAAGCGTTACTGCAGTTTTTGCGGTGTCTGATTATTATGCCGTCGATTTGATTCAATTTTTGCAGGAACAGAGTATCCGTGTGCCGGAAGAAATTTCGGTTGCAGGATTTGATGATAGCCCTTTGTGTGAAATGCTTTACCCGACTCTCACGGCAGTAAAGCAAGATGGGAAAAGGAGAGCGGAATTAGCCATTTCCATCTTACAGAAATTAAAGGAAGGAAAAGAAGAAGGACAAACGATAGTATTGCCGGTGACATTGGTGGAACGTCAAAGCACGAGGCAGATTGCACAAATCTAGGCTTTCTTTTTTGTGAGGGGTTACGCGTTTAACCTATTGCAAACAGCGCTTATGTGAAATAGAATGAGTGCTGGAGGTGAAAGTAAAGATGGAACAAAAAGAATCATTTTATAGATTGGTATTAAAGATTGCCCTTCCGGTGACTCTGCAGTCCCTGCTGCAATCGTCCTTCAGCGTGGTTGATCAGGTGATGACCGGACAGCTTGGCAGTTACAGCATTGCCGGAATCGGACTGGGAGGAAAGTTTTCCTCCATTTATTCTGTACTGGTGTCTGCCATTGCTGCAGTGGCAGGCATTATGATCGCCCAGTATATGGGTAAAAAAGACGAAAGGGAAGTGAGCAGGAGTTTTTATGTGAACCTGTTTCTCTCGCTGCTCCTGGCAATGCTTTTTACCGGAATATGCATGATTTTTCCGGGGCAGATTATGGGAATATACACAAAAGATGCAGTGACGAGGGATATTGCGGCAGGGTATCTGCGGATAATTGCCCTTTCCTATCTCCCTATGGCGGCGACGACCTTGCTGGCAACTCTGCTTAGGTGCATGGAAGCCGCAGCGCTGCCTCTTTATGCCAGCGTGTTTGCGGCGGTGATCAACACAGGTCTGAATTACATATTGATATTCGGGAAATTAGGATTTCCACGGATGGAAGTGAAAGGAGCGGCCTTTGCAACGGTGATTTCCCAGCTTGCAGGCTGTACCCTTAGTATCGTTTTATTTGTAATTTATTATAAAAAGCAAAAAACGGAATCAGAAACAGTCGTTTCCTTGCATTATGGAAAGGAGTGTTCTATCGCCCAGACCTTTTTAAATAAAAGTGGAAGAAAGCAATATCTGGGAATATTGCTTCCCATCCTTGTATGTGAGTTCTTCTGGAGTCTGGGAGAAAATGTATACACTGCAATTTATGGGAACATAGGCACTTATGACTGTGCAGCCATGACGCTTACAATCCCGATTCAGGTCTTGATGATCGGCGCCTTGAACGGTCTTTCCCAGGCAGCGGCTATCCTGATTGGAAAATCTTTGGGCGGTAAGGAATACGAAAAAGCCTATCAGGATTCCAAAAAGTTGATGTGGTGCGGGTTTGCCGGTTCAGTCTTCTTGTCGCTTCTGCTGGTGGCAGCAGGAAGGCTTTACGTAGAGATTTATCAGGTGGAAGAGGTGGTGCGCAATCTTGCCGCGCAAATACTGATTGCGTTTGCGCTTATATCACCGGTAAAGGTTCAGAACATGATTTTGGGAGGCGGCATTTTACGAAGCGGCGGAAAGACCAGATATGTGATGGTGATTGATTTTATAGGGACATGGATTTTCGGTGTGCCCCTTGGACTTCTTGCAGCCTTTGTTTTCAAACTTTCGATTCCCTATGTATATTTCATTCTGTCGCTGGAGGAGTGCGTGCGGTTTGGAATTTCCCTGGTGGTTTTCAGGAAGAGAAGTTGGATGGAAAATATCAGTTCTATAAATGACGTTGCCTGTGAACAGTAATAAAATAGGCATAACAGTGGAATCATATGTTTGTGAGAACATTGAAAATATGACAAAGATACAGTATAATACAAATGGACGAACACATGGAGCAATGCCAATAATTTATACGAGAAAATGCACGAAAGAATCACTATCGGGTAGAGCGTCGATAGAAAAGAATAATGAGTGCAAAAATATTAGAAGGAGCCTTTTATGTGTACAAAAATCCAGATTGACAATATATCACAACAAATATCACAATCTTATCGCTCTGTGTATGGGGATAATATCGTTGCAATTTACTTATACGGTTCTTATGCAAGAGGTAATTACGATGAAGAATCCGATGTAGATATCGCGGCTATTATCAGAGGAAATAGGATTGATTTGCAAAGGAAACTAAAGCAGATATGGGATGTGTCCGCAGATATTGGATTAAAAAATGATGTTATTGTCTCGCCTACAGTAATACCATTTGACGAGTATGAGGAATATAAACACACCCTTCCCTATTATATGAATATACAGAAAGAAGGGAAACGGATTGGATAATTTAATGAAATATAGGCTTGACAATGCGAAAGAAAAATTGGATTCAGCTAAACTTTTGCTGGATGCAGGAAAATATAGGGATTCGATAGTAAAGTGCTTCGGAATGGAGGAAAAATGAGAATCGGAATGGGATATGATGTGCACAAACTGGTGGAGGGCAGAAAGCTTATTATGGGCGGTGTTGAGATACCCTACGAAAAGGGGCTTTTAGGGCATTCGGATGCGGATGTGCTTCTTCATGCCATCATGGATGCACTTCTTGGCGCGGCAGCGCTTGGGGATATTGGAAAGCATTTTCCGGATACAGACCCCGCCTATAAAGGAATTTCTTCTATAAAGCTTTTAGAGCATGTAGGAAAGCTGCTGGAAGAGAACTTATTTCTGATAGAGAATATAGATGCAACCATCATAGCGCAGGCACCGAAGATGCGTCCGCATATTGATGCCATGCGGGAGAATATAGCGAATGCTCTCGGCATTACCATGGAGCAGGTCAATGTGAAGGCGACCACAGAGGAGGGGCTTGGCTTTACGGGAACGGGAGAAGGAATTTCCTCCCAGGCAATCTGTCTGCTCACAAGTCCTGTGAACCTTGGCAGTGAGGACGTGACGGTGCGGGGCTGCGGGGAATGCGGCGGATGCCCTATGAACCGCTAGAAGAGCAGATGCAAAATTAAAAAGGCAATTTCTATTAAGATTCCTTCTGACACTTATGCTATACTGGCTAAGACAGGAGGAATTTTTTGTATGGAAAAAGAGCATGTAGTAGAGAAGATAGTGGATTATATAGAATCGCACCTGATGGATGATTTGTCCTTAAGCAAAATAGCGGAGGCTTTGCACTACTCCAAATTTTATATAGCAAGGGTATTTGCAGAAAATACGGGAATCACGGTTTACAAATATATCCAGGGACGGAGGCTGACCATAGCCGCCCGTCAGCTTGTAGAATCAGACAGACCAATCACGGATATTGCCTATGAAGCGCACTATAATTCATCTCAGGCATTTTCGTTGGCATTTCGCAGTTTGTATTCCTGTTCTCCCCAGACTTACAGGAAGAACGGAAGCTTTTATCCGAAGCAGACAAAGATATCCATGTGCCATTCCAGCTGTATGATGTCAGCAATAGACAGGTATCAGAAAGGCAGGATGGCAGCATGAGTACAATTCCTTATGTAATTGAGCAGACCAGCCGCGGCGAGAGAAGCTACGATATATTTTCCAGGTTGTTATCAGATAGAATCATTTTTTTAGGCGAAGAGGTGAGTGATACTTCTGCAAGCCTGATTACGGCGCAGATGCTCTTTTTGGAAGCACAGGATCCGGAAAAAGATATCCAGCTTTACATCAATAGTCCCGGAGGTTCCATCACTGCTGGATTTGCGATTTATGATACGATGCAATATATTAAATGCGATGTGTCCACTATCTGCATCGGTCTGGCAGCCAGCTTCGGCGCCTTTTTGCTGGCAGGCGGGACGAAAGGAAAGAGAATGGCGCTTCCCAATGCGGAAATTATGATACACCAGCCGGCGATTCATGGCAATGGCGTGCAGGGACAGGCAACGGACATCCAAATCGTTTCAGAACATATACAAAAAAGCAAAGAACGTTTGAACCGCATTTTGGCAGAAAATACAGGTAAAACTATTGAGCAGATCGCTGCCGATACGGAGCGCGACCATTATATGTCCGCCAGGCAGGCTCTTGACTATGGTGTGATTGACAGAATCATTGGATAAGTTAGAACCCTTTGAGGAAACTTCATGCGGTCATTACATTCAGACGCCCGTTCATGCCATGAATAAAACCTTGCTTATGCTTACGTCGATATATAATATATCCCTATAAGGAAGGTGAGTCGAATGTTATCAATAGCAGTATGTGATGATGAAATCATAGAGTGCTGTAATATGGCAAAGAGAATCAAGGCAATTTTGGAAGAAATGAAAGTGCCGTGCATGATACGGCAGTTTGGCAGTGGGCGGGAGTTGCTGCAGGCATCTGAAAATTTTGACATTGTGTTTCTTGATATCATAATGTGTAATCTGGATGGGATGAGGACAGCGCGGCTTTTTCGTGAGAGAGCATTTGATAAAATACTTATTTTTGTATCTTCCAGCAGGGAGTATGTGCTTGAAGCATATGACGTAGAAGCTTTTTACTATCTGTTAAAGCCAATTGATGATAAAAAACTGAAAAGGGTTTTGCAAAAAGCTGTTCATAAAATAGAAAGTCATTCACAGGAATTTCTGATTGTCAGTAAGGAAAGGCAAAAAAAGAAACTTTTTTTGGATGATATATACTATTTTGAAATCAGAGGAAGAATGATTGATGTTCATGGGGCAGAGGGGATTTTTACATACTATGAGCAGATTGGTGTTTTAGAGAACAGTCTGCGGGATAAAGGGTTTTTCAGGTGCCATAAAAGTTATCTCATAAATTTGAAATATGTTGATGCATATAACAGGCAGGAGGTTATTCTGGAAAATGGAGAAAAAATTTTGATTGCAAAAAGAAGGTATGAGGAATTTTGTAAAGAAATACTTAAGTTTATGAGAAAAAATGGAGGAATCATATGAAACAAGTCTCAGATTCAGCAGTGATTTTGATAATGCTGTCATGTTATCTGGGGTATATTTGGACAGCAGATCAATTTTGTAAAAGATGTCTAGATATTTCTAAAAGGAATGAAGCGCTGTTTGTGATTTCTCTTTTTAGCGGATGGATGATTGTGGATATTGTGAATGTATGCCGTTTCATTCCGTATATTGTTTTTGCAATGGTCAAACACATTTTTTTTATGGTATTGGTATTATGGCTGTTTCGAGGAGATAAGGAAAAAAAACTTTTTGTTGCTGCAAGCCTGATTTTGATTTCGACGTCGGTGCAGGAGTTTTGCGGGTCATTTTTGTCTTGTCTGGCACTATTCCTGCTACATACAGTAAGGAAGATTTCGGAACCTGTTGTAGCCGGATGGGAAGATTACCTGATTGTTTATATCACATTTGCTGTAGTAGCAGGGACTGTATATTGGATATCCAGACATGCTGTATCTGTTTTTCATGGTAAAGTAAGAACGTGGTATCTCATGTTGGCAATTCCGTTGCTTGCGGTTACTGCAGTGATTGACCTTGTCGGTTGGGGGGCAAGTAAGGGAATATTGTTCAGGAGCGGAGGAAACTTTAATTTATATTATGACCAGCTTTTTAGTCATGGGGGGAATTGTGTCCTGACGGCGCTGGCTATGTTTGCAGCAGGATTTTATGTATTTGGAATGGATAGGATTTATCTGGAACAAGAAAAAAGCAGTCAATATCATGCTCAAATTGCGGCTTACAAAATGCTGGAGGAACAATATAGCCAGCAAGAGCGGTTAAGGCACGACATGAACAATCATATGATTGCCTTATCAGGACTGTTGGAAAAGAAAGACTGGGAAAAAATGAATGAATATCTAAGGAGCATGAGGGACAGCGGCAGTTTAGGAACCTTAGATGAAATAACAGGTAACAGGACAGTGGACGCACTTCTGTACCAAAAACGGCAAATGGCAGAAAGAAAAAATATTATATGGAAATGTGATGTGCAGATGCCGAAAAGATGCTGTATGAAAGAGTTTGATTTATGTGTATTGTTTGGAAATATATTGGATAATGCAGTGGAAGCGTGTGAGAGATTGCAGTCTGGTGAATTACATTACAAAGAGGATCCGTTTATTGATATTCAGGTGAAAGCAGTAAAGAAGTTCTTTTTATTAGAAGTAAAGAACAGTGCCGGCAAGAGGAATCATTATAAAGCCGGATTCACTGATAAGGAAAATCCAAAGGGACATGGAATTGGTCTGTTAAATATCAGAGATGTGGTGCATAGATATAATGGTGTAATCAACATAGAAGCTCAAAATGGTATTTTTGTGATTTCCGTTCTGATACCTCTAAATGATGCCGCATATGACAACAAAGAGTCTGTTTGAAGCACGAAAATAATATTATCTATTTATACCGCCGAAAGAAGAGGCAGGAACTTATCAAATTCCTTTAGGAAGCATTGATAAAGATAAGGAGGGCGGCGTGATGCATACAAAAACAATGGAAGGACTTGTAGGGGCAAGAATGAATATAGATTTAGTCAATACCCCCATGAGAGTCTACAAGGAAGCAAGGTATAAAGGTGATACGGCAACAATGGAAAGGGCAATGGGGTATGCCTGCGAATTTTCAGACAGGGCAGATGAGTATAAAGTTAAAGCTGATGAAGGAATGAAAGAGGAAGCAAAGGCAGCGAGGGAAAAAGAAAAAGCTGAGCGCGAAAAGGCGATTCAAAAACGTAAGGAAGAACGTGACAAATTTGAAGAAAATATAGAAGAAAGAAAAGAAACAGATACGGTAGAGGTGAGCGAAGAAGGAAAGATATTGTTAAAAGATAATAGGGATATAGACAATGCGGATTCTTCTGAAACAAAGAGCGATATCGCCAAAGAACCTGTGACATATACAAAAACGGGAGAGGTGAGCCAGAAGACAGAGCAGACCGCAGTTATTTCAATCTCTGTATAAAACAAACGCCGTCACGCTCCGCGAGCCGAATCATATAGGAAGTGAAAATCAGAAAAATAATGATAGTGACAAGCCAAAACCATACATTGTATATGTTTATTCCCTTGACGGTATTACTTTTTTCGAAGGTTGATGTTATTTCTTCTGTGTTCTTGCGATTTTGCTCTGTGACAGTGGAAGATTTTACTTCTCCAAACAGACCATATGCATTTATAAGACCGCTAGGTATGACTGCTGTCGATATGGACACAGTAAAAAGTACAATGGCTAACCGGAATAAGAGTTTACTTTTATGATTCATACTTTTTCCCTCGGCAGGAAACAGTTTACTCCCTTTTCGGAAAAGTGTTTCCATTAGCTACGCTAAAAACTGTAAGTTGTCTATTCATTATTAGATATAAGATATGAAATTCATATATGCAGAATATGGATTACGAACTACTCCATATTCCCAATGTGCATTAGATGCTTTGGCAATAGATGAACCGCTTGAATATGCACGTTTAGTACTTGATGGCGATTTGCAAATGTGGGTGGATGCAGAAGACTCCCTTGAACTATGGTAATTTTAATTCCCTCGAATTCGGGGGAATTAAATTATTTTAAGATCTTTGTATTTTGCTCCTCTAAAATAGACATCTGATGTATTGCAATTTTATTAAGTTTTATTAAGCGTTCTTTTTGGCTTAACCCATCTTCAATCAGTACTGCATTTATGTTTTCCATATTTGATATGCATATCAATTCATTTATATTTGCATAATCACGAATATTGCCTTTTTTATCAGGATTCTTATCCCTCCATTGTTTCGCTGTCATACCAAATAATGCCATATTCAGCACGTCAGCTTCCGATGCGTAAATGATAGAAGTTTGCTGTGGTGTAAGTTTCGGTGGAATGAGATTAACTTTGATTGCATCAGTATGTATTCGGTAATTGATTTTGGCCAATTCCCTCTTGGCACTCCATCCAAGTAAAGCCTGTTCTTCTTTCTTTAACCGTTCAAATTCCTTGATAAGATATAATTTGAATTGCGGAGATACCCAGCTTGCAAACTCAAACGCAATATCTTTATATGCGTATGTCCCACCATACCGTCCCGCCTTTGCTACAATGCCCTTTGAGTTTGTACGTGATACCCATTGCTTAACTGACATAATAAATCGGTTTAATCCCGCTTCTGACATTATTTCTTCATAGGCAGCAGTATTGAAGTCCGCATTATATATTTCTTCCCATATGCCAAGAAATTCTATTGTATTTTTGTTGCGTAACCATTTTTCTATCAAAGCCAGTCCATTATCAATTTTTCGCACCATATCAGTTAAAGAAATATAATCATCCTCTTCAATTTGCAATACTTGAATTTCTGTTCCGTCAACATTTAGTTTTCCCATATAAAATCCTTTCATCTATGCGGTCTATAGTTTTGAAGCCTATATTTATATTATCACTCCCAGAAAATCATAGGCGTAATGTAATGCAATTGGTATCAAAAGATCCTTTCGCTTATAAGCAATAAAACAAAATATAAAGTGAGCGATAAATGTTTCAATCAGATTAGGTAATGCGTCAATCAGATAGCGCCAGGATATATTATTGTGTGCGAACATTTGAAAGGGAATATGCATAAAGGAAAAAAATAATGCACCGATTATGAATATCAAATATTTATTCAATTTAAAGCCAAATAAGTAATTCTGTATAAATCCTCTAAATAGAATTTCCTCTATAGTAGCAATGTAAAAAAGATAGTAAATCATTTGACGGAGCAGCTTTTCAAAAGGCAGATTGCTAAATATCAAAATAACTATAAATGTTCCCACGATTATTATTATGGATACAATAAAATTATTCTTCCATTTTTCTTTGTTATGGCCTAAGTTGTAGATATTTTTATCCTTAATCAATGCAATCAAAATGCCTGCAACAAAAAGTGAACAATATATAATATGCAGACCATAAGTAATATTTTTACTAAACAATACTCCTGCCAATAGCAGCCCTAAAAAGTATATACAATAATATATTACGGCGATTATTCCATAGGATTTAGGTTTCTCTTGATACATTGTTTCTCTCCATAAATTCCGATTGTGATTTGAAAATTATTAAAGCAAATAAAATCACCAGAAAAATTATAACATATATAAACCTAAACTCCCACCATTTATATCCTATATAAAAAAACACTTCTCTGGCAAGAAATGGAATCTGAGTTTTTAAACTGACATATTTTGATGTCTGGGTTGGTGAACTATATGCATTAATCCCTGCATCTTTCGCTAGAAGCATGGCACGCCGCATATGTAATGGATCGCTTACAATGATTGCAGTACTGTATTCATTTTGATCCATTATTGTTTTGGAATTTTCCAGATTTTCTTGTGTAATGGTTGAGGTGTCTTCTGCTAATATATCTGTTGCCGGAATTCCTTGCGATATGGCATACTGTTTGGCAGCATATGCATCGGATTGGTCATTTCCTTCTCCGATACCCCCAGTGACAATCAGCTTATCAACATACCCTTCGCGGTATAAATCAATACCGTGATTAAGCCTCTCCTGATATACAGGAGAAACAGTTCCATTGCTTGTTGACGCACCGAGAATAATCGCAACGTCGGCTTTACGTTTCTGATCTTTCAAACTGAAGGAGTAAATACTTATTGTATTTATGAAAATATATACGATTATTACAGAGATTGCAGAGATCAGTATTTTCTTTTTCATCAAAATTTCCTTATGCTTTTTCTTGTATCATATCTTACCACAGGGAATTATCAGCCCTGATAAGGAAAACAAAATGACATTAAAAATTATAGCATAAAACAAATAGGATATGTAAAGCATTATTAACAAATAATCCGGGTGAAATTTATGAAATCTTGACAATTGAATTTACAAAAAATATTTGCTAAGATGGTTTTAGAAAGTAGACATGTTACTGGTAATGCAGGCAGGATCGAACGAAAATGACGTAACTGATGATAAGTTGGTGTGCGCGTTTTTGCTCGATTTTTTTATTGCAGTTTTTGGCCAAAACCGCATGAACGCGAACGAAATTATGACAAGAAAAGGAGAGGTATTATGGCAAAAGATTATGGAAGTATTGCAAAAGCAGTATTAAAGCTGATAGGCGGCGAAGAAAACGTTACCCATTTTGAGCATTGTTCCACACGTCTTCGTTTTTCTGTTGCAGATTCGGCTAAGGTGGATAAAGAGGGTCTTAAGAAGACCGCAGGCGTGATGGGGGTCATTGCCAGCGGAAATCAGTGTCAGGTAGTGATTGGTAATGATGTAATCGAGGTTTACGATGAGATAATGAAGCTGGGCACTTTCCAAAAAGGAGGAAGCAGCACTCCATCTTCATCAGAAGGAAAAAGGAACATTGGAGCTACTATCCTTGATTTAATGGTAGGAATTTTCCAGCCGCTGGTTCCTGCTATTGCAGGTGCCGGTATATTGAAAGCGTTGCTTACGATACTCACCACTTTTGGCTGGATGTCAGCGGACGGCACTATTTATAAAGTATTTTATTATGTAGCAGATGCTGCCCTGTATTATCTGCCGATTTTGGTAGCTGTAACCACAGCATCCAAGTTAAAATGTAATAAACTGGTAGCGGTTGCCACAGTTGGAGCAATGATTTATCCCAATACCGCTGCATTGCTTGGAATGGAAGGAGGCGCGTTCTTCTTCGGCATTCATTTACAGAATGTGGCTTATACATCCCAAGTATTTCCGGCAATTCTGACAGTTGCATTTATGGCGCTGATTGAGCGTTTCTTTAATAAGATCAGCCCTAAAGCAATCAGAGTATTCTTTGTGCCGCTGATGTGCTTTGCGATTACTTTCCCGGTATCGCTCCTGATTCTTGGACCATTGGGATATAACATTGGTTCCCTGCTCACAACTGCAATCTTAGCTTTGTACAATTCTCTTGGCTGGCTGGCCGTTGCACTGGTAGCTGCAATCCTGCCTTTCATGATATCCCTGGGAATGCACAAAGCGCTGGTTCCCTATGCGGTGGCTTCCATTTCTGATCCCGGTTTTGATATGCTGTATTTACCGGCTTCTCTTGCACACAATATTTCAGAAGGCGGAGCATGTCTGGCAGTGGCAGTTAAGACAAAGGATGAAGACCTTCGCTCAGCAGCTATCTCAGCAGGTATCTCCGGTCTGTTCGGTATTACAGAACCGGCTCTGTATGGTGTTACTTTGCAGCATAAGAAAGTGATGGCAAGTGTGTGTATTTCCAGTTTTATCGGAGGTTTGTTCATTGGTTTGACGAAGATTAAAGCGTTTGCAGCAGTAGGCCCTGGTATTGCAAGTATGCCCATGTACATTGATCCTGATAATGGCATGAATTTTGTTTATGCAGTAATAGGCTTCATTATTTCTGTTGTTGTTTCCTTTGTATTGACCTTGTTCATGTTTAAAGATAAGGATATTGCCGAGGCAAAAGCGCCTGAAGCAATTGCAGATGGCAAATCAGTTGTCAGCCCTATGGTTGGAAAGCTGATTGATATTACGGAAGTAAATGACGAAGTATTTTCTGCCGGTATCCTGGGAGATGGTATGGCAGTCATTCCAAGTAAAGGTGAATTGTATGCACCGGCAGATGCAACCATCGCCACCGTTTTTGAATCCAAACATGCAATTTCCATGGTTTGTGACAATGGAGCGGAAGTTCTTCTCCATGTAGGTCTGGACACAGTTAAACTTGACGGGAAATATTATGAGCCGCAGGTGAAGGATGGAGATAAAGTTAAGGCGGGAGATCTGCTGATGAAATTTGATATTGCAGCCATTAAAAAGGCAGGTTATGATATAGTTACTCCTATCGTCATTACCAATTCAGATGATTATACCCTGAAAAAAGCTTCTGATGGCTTGGTAAAAACAGGCAGTGTAATCATTGGATTTGAAGAAAAGGAGGCATAGAATATGAGTTTTCCTGAAGGTTTTTTATGGGGCGGCGCTGTTGCAGCCAACCAGGTAGAAGGTGCGTGGAAAGAAGGCGGAAAAGGTCCCAGTGTGGCGGATGTGGCAACTTATAAACCCAAAGTGGATGTGAAGGACTACAAGGCACATGTGGGAATATCCCTTGAGGCTATTGAAAAAGCGATGGCAGATACGGATGATACTTATTATCCTAAACGCCGTGGGATTGATTTTTATCATCACTATAAAGAAGATCTGGAACTTATGGCAAAGATGGGATTTAAAGTATTCCGCTTATCCATTGCCTGGAGCCGTATTTTCCCTACTGGCGAAGAGAAAGAGCCAAATGAGGAGGGGCTGGCTTTTTATGAAGATGTTTTCAAAGAAATGAAAAAACTTGGTATTGAGCCGCTGGTGACATTATCCCATTATGAGATGCCGCTGAATCTGGCAACCAAATATAATGGCTGGACAGACCGCAGAGTAGTAGATTATTTTGTACGGTTCAGCAAGGTCTGCTTTGAACGATTTGGAAAGTATGTAAAGTACTGGCTGAACTTCAACGAAGTAGACAGCATTATCCGTCATTCCTTTATCACAGCAGGTATCATTCCGGAACTGTGCGGTGAAAAAGGTGAACTTGCCTGCTGCTATCAGGCGCTTCATCATCAGTTAGTGGCTGCCGGTATCGTTGCAAACATGCTGCACGAAATGCTTCCTGACGCCTGGATGGGCTGTATGCTGACCAAGCTGATGACATTTCCAAGAACATGTGCTCCTTTAGATGTGGCAGCAACTCAGAAAAAGAATCTTGAAAATATGTTTTATGCGGATGTACAGGTATTTGGTGAGTATCCGAGAATGATCCTCAGGGACTTGGAAAAACGCGGATTTACAATTGAAATGGAGCCTGGGGATCTGGAAATATTGAGAAAGGGAACAGTAGATTTCGTGTCCTTCAGCTATTACATGAGTATGACGGAATCTGTGGATCCCAACGCAGAACGTACACCCGGCAATACGGTATTGGGAGTTAAGAACCCTTATCTGGCATCCAGTGACTGGGGATGGCAGATCGATCCGGTGGGGCTTAGGATTTCTCTGATCGAACTGTATGACCGCTATAAGAAGCCTTTGTTTATTGTGGAAAACGGCGTTGGTGCAAAGGATGTTGTGGAGGAAGATGGTTCTATTCATGATCCTTACCGAATTGAATATTTCCGCAGTCACTTTAAGGAAATGGAAAAGGCGATTGACGAAGGTGTGGATTTGATGGGTTATACCAGTTGGGCGCCGATTGATTTGATTTCCGCATCCACCAACCAGATGAGCAAGCGTTATGGCTTCATTTATGTAGATCAGGATGATATGGGGAACGGAACGTTGAAACGCAGTTGTAAGGACAGTTATTACTGGTATCAAAAGGTTATCGCTACTAACGGAGCTGATATGGATTAATTAAGCGCTGTTACGATTTGCGAGCCAGCTTATTAAATTACAAATCCCTGCTTAAGAGATTGGATGGCTCTTAAGCAGGGAGGTGTTTTTGTTATACAGTTGATAAAAGAAAGAGGGGAAAAAAGTGCCTCAGATTAAGAAAGTTTTGAATTCCAGCGTGATTTTGGTATCCGACGAACAGGAGAAAGAATATATTATTCTGCAAAAAGGTATCGGCTATGGAAGGAAATCAGGTCAGATAGTGGAACTGTCCGGGGAAAGTCAGATTTTTGTTCCCCTTTCTTCAACTGATCGTAATCAGTTTCTTGAACTGCTACAAGAAATTCCTGTTGCATATCTGGAACTTAGCCAGAAGATTGTTACATATGCTGAGAACCAACTGCACACGAAATTAAATGAACATATATACCTTGCTTTGACGGATCATCTGCATTTTGCAGTAGAGCGTTTCAAGGAAAAGGTAGTTATCACAAATCGGGTATTTTGGGAATTAAAGACTTTTTATCCGAAAGAATACCAGATTGGTCTGTATGCCCTTGATATCGTAAGGGAGAAGCTGGGGATTAACCTTCCAGAGGAAGAAGCAGCCAATGTGGCGTTTCACATTGTAAATGCCCAAAAGGACGAGGATGTACAATATGATGCAATGCGGGCAGCAAAACTGATTGGTAAGATCGTGACACTGGTCACATATCTGATGAAATGCCAGCCGGATAAAGAGAGCATTCATTATTCGCGTTTTATCAGCCATTTACAATATTTTGCTGAGAGATTTTTTTCAGATAAAATGTTGGATTCACCAGATGATTTTTTATATGAACAGATTGAAAAAGGTTATCCCAAAGCGCTTAACTGTGCAGAGAGAGTGCGCACATTGGTTTTGAAGGAGTATGATAAAGCCATTACAAATGAGGAAGTAGTCTATCTTGCAGTTCACATCCAGAGGTTGATTTCCAGAGACTAGTATGAAAACCTTGACACAAGGTGTCAGCATTATTCTGGTAAACTTATAGATAGTAGTTTTATAATTTAAGTTTACGGAAAGGAAAACGGATATGGGTAGACCAACAACAAAAACAGATTTAATAATTGCAGCAACCACAAATTATGAGAAAATGAACACTCTTATCTCTGAACTGACGGAAAATGAATTATCGACTCCTTTTGATTTTTCGGATGATGAGAAGAAGAAAGAGGCTCATTGGAAAAGAGATAAAAATCTTCGGGATATTTTGATTCACCTTTATGAATGGCATCAACTTTTGCTCAATTGGGTAGAGGCGAATACAAATGGCATTAACAAGCCATTTATCCCGGAACCGTATAATTGGAAAACATACGGAGATATGAATGTGGAGTTCTGGAAAAAGCATCAGAATACAACCTTAGAAGATGCAAAGAGTATGCTCCAAAAATCTCACGCCGAAGTCATAAAGTTGGCAGAAAATTTTTCAAATGAGGAGCTGTTTTCCAAAGGCGTGTATAAGTGGGTTGGAGGAAGCACACTGGGGTCATACTTCGTCAGCGTTACGGCAAGTCATTATGATTGGGCTATGAAGAAACTGAAAGCCCATAGGAAAAAGTGCATGAAATAATCATGCACTTTTGTTACTCTTTGCTTTTCCTGATTGCATTATGCAGCCCTGCGAACACTTCCTCGTAGCGCTGGCATTCATTTAAGCTTACGGCAGTTACGTGGAGAGATAAAGGGATTTCCTGATTCTCGTAGAAAAATCTCTGACCATTCATCTGACGGAGTTTTTCTGTAATTTGCTCCGCATATGCCGCATCACTGCTGGCTGTCAAAATACAAAATTCGTCGCCGCCGATGCGGAATACGATATCTTCCTCGCCGGATGCTTCCGTCATACGCCGCATTTGTTCTAAAATTGCTAAATCACCCGCTTTTCTGGAGATCTCATTGATTGATATCATATCCTTAATATCGCAAAGGACGAAAAAGCAGTCTTTCCTTTCTTGAAATAAATCATATAACTCACTGATATCCACATGTCTTCTCTGCATAATATAATTGTCTCCTTTTCTGGGAGGTACATTTAACCTCGGAAATAATTCTGTAAATTTCGCCTTGCGAAATTCAGAAGGTTTACAGTTCCATACTTGTTCAAATGCACGTGCAAAAGATTCGTGGGTGCTATAGCCGTATTCAAGAGCAATATCCAGAATAGGTATCCGTGGATTTTGGGATATTTTTTTGGCAGCCAGCATCATCCTTCTGCGGACAATGTATTCGTGTACGGATATATCATGCACACCGCGAAATAATTTTTCAAGGGTGGACTTTGAGCAGAAGAGGCAGGCGGCTATGTCTTCGGTTTTGATTTCGTCGCACAAATGAATTTCTATATATTCAAGCGCCAGCATTAAGAGTTCTATATTCTGCATTATTCGTCCTCCCTTCCGATATCGTAAAATCATTATATCAGAGATTGTTTTATAAGGTTTGATATTTTGAATCAATTCCTGGCAAGACTGAACTGTTATTCTGCCTATTCATATATTGGCTGAAAATGTTGACAATATTTTAGGCATGTCATAATATACTTACAAAATGTTAGAGGCGGCAGTGAGAGGAAATGAGTATGGAGTATCATATCAGAGAGATAGAAGAAAGAGATAACAAAGCAGTAGAGCAGATTGTAAGATACTGTCTGAAAGAATTTGGTGCAGACCATGAAGGATGTGCGTGGACGGATCCGTATTTAGGCAGATTTTCGCAAGTATACAGCACTCGCGGCAATCGCTACTGGGTGGCAGAAGATACACAGGGGAAGATTGTCGGAGGGGTTGGCGTAGGCTCCTTTGAGGAGGCACCGGAAATATGCGAGCTTCAGAAGATGTATTGCCTTCCTGAGGCGCGCGGTACGGGAATTGCACATCTGCTGTTACAGACAGCGCTTACATATGCAAAGGAATATTATAGACAATGTTATCTGGAAACCTTTGGAAATATGATTGCAGCACAGAAATTCTATGATAAACATGGGTTTTATCGAATACAAAATCCGTTGGTGGACACGGGACACTATACCTGTGATGTTTTTTATTTAAAAGATTTATAAACCGCAAGAAATAGTTGACAGAATCCACTTTTATTTACTATAATAATGTGGACGTAGTCAACTATATTCTAAGGGGATAATTATTTATGAAGCGTTTTATGAATCCAAGAATCATGCTTATTATTTCAATGACAGTGTTTGGAACACTTGGTCTGTTTGTGAGAAACATTTCCGTATCTTCCGGTGAACTTGCGCTATATCGGGCAATTCTTGCAGCATTGCTGATTGCAGTTTTTTTATTTGTCACAAAGCAAAAAATTCCATTTAGTGAAATCAAAAAGGAGATCCCTCTTCTTTTGTTATCGGGTGTGGCTATGGGATTTAACTGGATATTGCTATTTCAAGCATATAAGTACACTACCGTTTCCGTTGCGACTCTCAGCTATTACTTTGCTCCAGTCATTGTGACGGTAGCCTGTCCCATTTTATTCAAGGAAAAGATGTCGGCAAAGCAGTGGATCTGTTTTTTTATGTCCACGCTTGGTATTGTATTGATTACAGGTTTAGGGGATTTGTCAGGCAGGAACAATCATTTGATCGGTATCCTTTTTGGTCTGGGCGCTGCCTGCCTTTATGCAACGGTTGTTTTGCTCAATAAATTTATCAAGAAGGTGGAGGGGATACACAGAACATTTCTGCAATTTATTGCTGCAATTCTTGTGCTGATTCCTTATGTGGGATTCACAAGCGGGGTCACCCTTTCTAGCCTTAACAGTACGGGCTGGGTCTGCCTGTTGATTGTGGGTCTTGTACATACTGGAGTGA
The DNA here is from genome assembly GCA_014804245.1 of Lachnospiraceae bacterium. Classification (GTDB taxonomy): domain Bacteria; phylum Bacillota; class Clostridia; order Lachnospirales; family Lachnospiraceae; genus Suilimivivens. The sequence continues at coordinate 133,013 of JAAVAE010000025.1, forward strand.
CTTACTGTTTGTACTTTTCTTCGCTCAAAGAGCTTCCGGGGCAGAAAGCCGCTATATTGAGTTATATCGATCCGCTGGTGGCTGTTCTTGTGTCTGTTCTGATTTTGGGAGAAGACATGACTGCCATGCAGGTAATCGGCGGTGTCCTGATTTTAGGCTTTACCTTATGGAATGAAATCGCACCAAAGAAAAAGCCGGAGGTGAAATAATGCTTACACAAGACCAGATTGCAGATATTCAGGGATTTAACAAGGTATATCAGAATTTATTTAAATCGGTAGATGCGGCGATTATTGAAGCGGGATATTCTTTAACCGAAAAAGAAGTTTTGCTAGAAATCAGCAAAACAGAACGATGTACTGCCAATATTCTAATCGTTCAATTGGGCATTGACCGCAGTTATATGAGCCGGATGCTGAAGGAGTTTGAAAAGAAGGGGCTGATTCAGAAGAATGCTTCCAGTACGGACAGCCGGATGAAATATATCCATCTCACTGATTTTGGCAGAGAAGAATTTAACCGATTGAGCGATATACAAAACCGGCAAATTGCCCATGCCTTTGAAAAACTGTCATCAGAGGATGTCGGTGCAATCTGCTCGGCATTGGTTATGACAAGAAACAAACTATCAGATGCCAACGATGTGATTACCATTCGTTCATTTAAACAGAGCGATATTGAATATGTAATTTCCAGACACAAGACTCTTTACTATGCAGAGCGGCATCTGTCCGGCACATTCTCGGCTTATGTGGATAAAATCGTCTATGATTTTGTAGACCAGTTTAACCCCAAGAGCGATTGTCTGAATATTCTGGAATGTAATGGAGTACCGGCGGGCAGTATCGCCATTAAGAAAGCAGGGCAGGACACAGCGCAGCTTCGTTTTTTCATGTTAGAGCCGGAAATGCGCCGGCGCGGGTATGGTAACAGGCTTATGGATATGGCGCTGGATTTTTGCAAAAGCAAGAATTACAAAAAAGTTTTCCTGTTGACCATTACCGCCCAGGTTATTGCACGACATGTTTATGAAACACATGGATTTCATAAGGTATCAGATACCGATAAATCTGAATGGGGTGAAGGGGTAGTGGAGGAGTATTGGGAATTAGATTTGTGAGAATTAACGGGCATTCTAGTGAGTTAAGCAATAAACCATAATAGCCTGCTGTACTTCAAGCAAATACTTCTTGAATCCATACCCGACAAAATAATCAGATTCTATTACATCATCTGAAACTTCTTCTCCTCGATAAAAAGGCGGACAAGGATTTAATATGGCGCCCTTATTTGCTTTTTCCATGATTGCCGTAGTAATCTGACAATCTTTGAAATCATCAAGAGCACTTGCCGGCAAAGAATCTGTGCACACAATATCTTTTCCTGTAATAGCTTTGCTGATATTGTTATGACATGTGATGTGATCCATTTCATAACCATTTCCACAGCATTGCTCTAATTCAAAGCCCATGACATCAGAAGCTTCTTTCCATGCTAATCCAATATTTCCGTTTACCCCACAGAATAGAAACTTGTCCTTTGTAAAATCTTTTCTAATCTTTGAGAGTGCATACATATCCGAAAGCATTTCACAAGGATGATTTGTAGCTGTCATAGCATTAATAATTGGCACCTTTGAGTGCATTGACATTTTTTCTATTAAATGAATATCCTGGTGTCTGACGATGATCAGGTCTGCCCAATTATTTAAATAGCCACATACATCTTTTATGTCTTCTTTTTTATCAAGGGTTTCAGTTGGGAACAAGATAGGTTGTCCCCCTAACAAATAGATTCCTTTTTCAAATGTAACCCTAGTCCTTATACTTGAATTTGGGAAAAAGAGAACGATGCTTTTTCCCTTTAGTATATTATTATATTTCCCTTGCTGAACTTCATCTGTAAGCTTGAAAATATCGTAAATATCATTTGGGGTGTGATCGGTCAACCGTATAAGGTTTTTCATTTGCATTCTCCTCCGTAAGTCCCGAGTATTTCCTGAAAAAATTTCGTATAAAATCCAATCTACATTTTTGTACATTGTACCAAGTCGCTAGCGCGACGGCTAGCCCCAGGTAACGATTTTTCTGCTCTTTCTTAAAATAAAAGTAGCAGTTTCTGCTTTTTTGTTTTATTGTTGAATCACCACAAGACAACTTAAAACAACTGCAAGAAACTGCCATACTTATGTTATCATGGTTCTTCAAACTCAACAACTACATATTTTATTTTTCCCGGTCTCCTCCGTTGTGACTGATTCTTTTTACATTTCACATTCATTCAATCACTAAGGAGGTTCCACTATGGACAATTACTTAAACTCTTTCCGGGAGATGATCTCCCTGCGCGGTCTCACTGACCATACGCTCACTAACTACTGCACTTATATACGTGCCTATCTCGATTATCTTGCACGCTTTCTACACAAAGCCCCTGAAGATGTTTCCTGGGATGAAATGCGTGATTACATCCGCTGGCTGAAGAAATCCAGAGACCTTTCTGACAGGACCATCAACTGTGCCATCTCGCAGCTGCGCTTTTTTACCCTTTATGTCCTTCACAAACCATGGGATGATACCCAGCTCCCCATGCGCAGGTTTGATGAATACCTGCCTTATGTCCCCTCGAAGCAGGATACATGGACTTTTATCTCCACCATGCCTGACTTAAAGCACAAGACCATGACCGCCCTGATGTATTCCTCAGGGCTGCGCATCGGTGAGGTCTGCTCCCTGCGCTATGAGGACGTTGACCGCAGAAATATGCGGCTCCATATCGTACATGGCAAGAACCGCCATGACCGATATGCCATCCTTTCAAAAGCGGCACTTGACCTGCTCACGCAGTACTGGTTTGAATGCGGAAGACCAAGAGGCTTCCTCTTCCCGAAGCAGAACGGACAGGACAGACCCATCGACACCTTCTTTCTTTCCAGGCATATCCATGCCCACGAGGACAGGCTCGGATGGGAGCGCAGGCTCACCTGCCATTCTTTCAGACATGCTTTCGGCACCCATCTGTATGAGGACGGCGTCGACCTGCTTACCATTAAAGCGCTGCTGGGGCACAGATCCTTAAATTCCACCACCATTTATGTCCATCTTGCAGGCAACAGCACCGCCAGCGCCGTCAGCCCTTTCGACCGTATGGCAGGTATTTCCCGTGGGTGAGTATAAGATCCGCCAGATATTTGAAGCTTCCTGTCAGGCGTATTGTGCAGAAGCTGCTTATCTGCCGGATGTACAGAAAAAGGCTGCACTTGCCATCTTAAACTGTAAATCAGGGAAGCTTGGCTGCAATGTCAGCCGGTGTGGTGAATGCGGGCACATGGAATTCCACAACAATTCCTGCCGCAACCGTAACTGCCCCTGCTGTCAGGCTGTATTAAAGGAAGTCTGGGTGGATAAACGCAGGGCGGAAGTTATTGACTCCCCCTACTTCCATGTGGTATTTACCCTGCCCCATGAACTGAATCCCCTCCTTTACTGTAACCAGAAACTTCTGTATGGACTGCTCCACAAATGCTGTTCCGAAACCCTTCTGGAACTGGCTGTTGACAAAAAGTATCTCGGGGCAGTTCCCGGAATCATACAGGTTCTCCATACTTGGAACCAGGAACTTTTATATCATGTGCATATGCACTGCATTGTCTCCGGCGGCGGGCTTACCAAAGACGCAAAGCTGCGCCTCTCTTCCGGAAAGTTCTTTATCCCTGTTAAAGTGCTGCGGGATAAATTCAGGGGAAAATATATGGCATGCCTCAAAAGACTGTTCAGGGACGGCTCCCTTGTTTTTTCTTCCTCCTGTGCAAAACTGCGTAATTCCTATGAATGGTCTGAATTCACACAAAGCCTTTACGGAAAAGACTGGTGCCCTTACATCAAGGAGACCTTCAACGGCTTTGGCAATGCCATCGAATACCTTGGGCGTTACACACACAGGATCGCCATTGGGGAAAGCAGGATCCTTTCCATCCATCAGGGCTCGGTCATCTTTTCTGCCAGGGGGATAAAGCCATGTGACCCGAAACGTGAGATCACTCTCAGCCAGGCTGAATTCATCCGCCGTTTTTTAATGCACGTACTGCCACCCGGTTTCCAGAAGGTCCGCTACTATGGTTTCCTGAACAATCGTATGAAGGCTCACAACCTGAAACTTATTTTTACACTTCAGAACGGACAGCGTTTCCGGAGGCGTTATGCCGGCATGACCATGGCGGAATTACTCAAAGCCGTCTGGGACTTTGATATCTCCATCTGTCCTGCATGCGGATGTGCTTCCATGAAGCAGCTTGGCAGGATACATGCGGCTCCCGGATAAAGCAATACCCTTTCATACCGTTTTTTTCAAGACCTCCCGCCGGAAGGTCTGCGGAGCATGCCCTGAAATGCAGATGCCTAAAAATACGGTCCTGGATGTGCGCTGATTTTCCGCCTGATCATCCGTTTGAGGCTTCCGGGAAAAGATACTATCCCCATATACGTTGTGACCACACGTCCGCGAATTGGTACAATTGGAAAGAATCACATTCAGGGCAGTTTATCTTTTGTATAAGCTGTTCTTTTTGTTGCTGCCCTGAATCTGATACTTTCCTTAAGAATTATAGCATGAATAAAAAGTATATGATATATTATATGTAACAAATGGATTGGGATATAAATACATAAAATTAGTATAAGTAACATATTGTTGGGAAACAATAGACTATCAGAATTCTACACAGCAAATTTGTGATAAAAATTGAATTCCTTATGCAGGTGATATGGAGGGGAAATATGATTCTGAATATCAGCCAAAAAACAGCACAGCAGATTGTCGAGTCAGTCAGGGATGTGTGTGGGCAGCATATCAATTACATTGACTTGAATGGCATCATTTATGCCAGCACGGACAGGAATCGGATTGGAAAGTTTCACGAAATTGGCAAACAGGTTGCATTGACAGGAGAGACAATCGAAGTGGAGGATGACGACACTTTTTTCGGGACAAATGCCGGAGTAAATATACCGATAATCTATAACGGGGAGCTGATTGCGGTAATCGGTATCAGTGGGATACCGGATGAAGTTAGGAAATATGCGTATCTCGCGAACAAAATTACAATATTGTTGCTCAGAGAACAAGAATTTGATTATCAGAATAATAGTCAAAAGAATCAAATGAACTATATCATCAGGGCCTTGATAGATGAGGATAAAGCTAAAAACAGACATGTGACAGAGTATATGAAAGAAAAGGACATCAATGAAGCGGCGCTGTATCAGCTTGTGTTGGTGAAATTAGACAATCGATATCATCCTAACAATTTGAATTTGATAGAAAATATGATATTCCGAGCATTTCAGTTCATGCGTTCGGAACTGTATACGTTTAGCTATCCAAATGAGTATATCTTGATCATAGAACAACAGGAGTTTAAGAAATGTTCTTACATATTGGAAAAGCTTGCAGAGGAAAATGAGAAAATACTGCGGGTTGCTGTCGGGGCAGTTCATGGGCTGTATGAACAGTATCAGTCTTATGATGAAGCCAAGGTGGCAGTAAAGACACTGCAAAGAGGGTGCGCAGCGTATTATTCTGCACTTGGATTGGAGATGGTTTGTGCCAATGTGGATGATGAGATTAAACAACTTTATATCAATAAGTTTTTGGGAGATTTGTCTGACAAGGATATACATTTATTGAGAATTTACTATAAGGAAGAGATGTCCCTGGCCCGGACGTGTGAGCAGCTGTATATGCATAAAAATACGATACAGTACCAACTCGACAGGATCCATAAGAAGTGCGGTTTTAATCCGCGCAGCTTTAAGGATGCTTGCGGATTCTATACTGCTTTGGTCATGTCGGAATGTGTCTGAGAAACAAAATGATCCTAGAGCTGTTTCATCAAAAAGATAAAAAATTTTTGAAAACTGTTGATTTTATATGAGTTATTGAATATAATAATATTAACCAAAGAAGCTTATGATTTTTCGGATTCATAGGTGGAGGTTCTTCCGTAAGTTCCGGTTCACTTACACCGAATAGGCGCAAGCTGAAGAAAAGAGAACCGCTTTATAGAATTTCAGAAAGCTCTTGGCTGCGGTCAAGAGCTTTTGTTGTATATGGAGGACTATTTGAATCAACTGTTAGATAAATTCAATGAGTATAAATCAATTGTCAATTATCGTATGGAGTATATATTTGAGGATGATTCAGTCATTAGTTTCAAGCTTAAACAGACAGATTTCCCTCATTTATTAGGATTACATAAATTAATAGATATTCCGATCATACGACAATTTAACGATAAAAATAATCTTGTAATTGGAGCAAAGTATATAAATTCAAAAATTAAAAAGCAGGAACTGCTTACAGAAAATATTATTAAGAGAAGTATCTACTTTCCTGATATAGAGGTTCGGTTTAACAGTTTCAGTAAAGAGAACATTCTCACAATGTCATATACAGATGCTATTGTTGATTTCAATGCTTTTTTGATTGGCTCTAATTTAAATGCAAAATATATTTTATTTGAGAAAAAGAATCAAGGATATAATCACTTGTGCATTGCAGAAGATGGAAATGGCAAACAATACGCAGAATCTTTTTTCCATAATTCAACAGACTTGTATTTGCGGAATCAGAAGACTATTAAAGTGAAGTGCGTAAGGGTCTATGATAATTTCGGATATTTGTATTTAGAGGATGTTTTGTTGTAGAATAGAGAAGAATTATAAACAGGACTTTCCATGTACGTTCTAAGACATATTTTTGCAATGAGATGTATTTAGGCAGGAATGAGACCGAAAATCTTGCAGACGATTTTAGGGCACTACAACATAGGTATTACCATGAATCTGTATGTCCATGTGACTGATAAAGAAAAAGAAGTCCAGAATATTGAAAAAATGCTCAAAATTATATAAAATTGGTGTAGTAAAAATATAGAGAAAGGCAGAAACCCTTGAAAATAAAGGTTTTCTGAACAGGTATGATAAATTATGAAACTAGGAATCGTAATACGCGAGGCTGGTTTCATATCTTCACGGATTTTCATAAATGTCTATAAACCTCAGCGTTTTCAATGCTTTGCAGGATTTAAGCATTGATAAAAATTCATGTAGATTTTTATATATTCATATCAGATTGGTGCGGAATTGGTGCGGTAAAATTTAGGGAAAGAGTTCCAACACAAAAAGTCAATAACTTTTAAGTTATTGACTTTTTAATAACTTTAAGGTATAATTTATCTACAGCAGGAGGAAAATAAGCTTGTACGAGATACATTTCTATAGAGATAAGAACGGCAAAGAGCCGGTAAAAGAGTATATAGCAGGGCTGGCTGCTAAGAAAGATAAGGACAGCCGGATAAAGCTGAATAAAATAGTGGATTATGTAAAAGCCCTTAGTGAATATGGAACGCGAGCAGGAGAACCGTATATAAAGCATATTGATGGGGATATATGGGAACTCCGGCCATTGAGAGACAGAATTTTATTTGCTGCATGGAACGGCAGCGGTTTTGTACTATTACACATTTTTATGAAGCAGACACAAAAAACTCCGCAGAAAGAAATAGAACGGGCAAAGCGGAATTTAATTGATTATCAAGGGAGGAAACATCATGAGGACAAATAAAGAATATTTACAAGCTGTTGCACAGGCGAAAGAGAATCTGACTGATTTGAATGAGCGAGGGGCAGATGCTATTGGTGGGAATGTTCTGGAATTTATGGAAAGTATTCTTACTCCGGATGAAATAGCGGAGAGTGCTCTACGTGTGTCTATTATTGGGGAGCTGATAAAGGCAAGGCAGGAAAAGGGAATCAGTCAGAAAAAATTGGAAGAATTAAGTGGGGTAAAACAGCCTGTCATTGCAAGAATGGAAAAAGGAAGTACAAGTCCGCAGTTGGATACAATTTTGAAGGTATTGGCTCCTTTAGGAAAGACGCTGGCGGTTGTTCCTTTGGAAACAGGAAGTAGATAGAAATTTTGATGATTTAAAAAGTTAAAAGCAATTGGATTTATTTGGTTAACAAATGTAATGGAAGATTTCATTGAAGAAATCAGATTTGGCAGAAAGATAGTCTTTAGGAATAAGAAAAATCCATATCATACTGATTTGATGAGGGCTATCATTGTCAATATAAGAAATGCTTTGGGGGAGTCTGCAAAGAAATCTCAAAAATCTCAAAATGTATTGATAGTTATGTTGGAAGAGTTGATTTTTAAGAAAGATATAGCAGAAAAAAAAGCGTATATTGGTGGATGAATATGGCATGATAATGACTGCTGAATTGGAAAAGAGAATCTAGATTATGTGTAATTGGTCAGAAAGTATTAGAGAACGGGAAAGAATTGATATTATTGAAAAAATGATTAAGGCTAATGCGACCAAAGAGCGAATTATTTCTTATGGGTTTACGGAGGATGAATATACAGAAGCAGGAAGCTCTGTGTATGTAACTTCATAAGAGTAAACGACACTTTTGTTAGTTTATGTTTTTGAGTTTATTGGGCATAATTAAATTAATGGAAAGACGAGTTCGAGTATGCAATTGGAACGCTGGATCCTGGGTTAATACGGGGCCAGCGTTTTGCGTTATCTGTAGCAATATTTCGGAATTGTAATATGCAAGACCAGTTTTATATCTTTACTGATTTTCATTGAGATGAAGATGGAAAAATTAATATCGCTGTTTAGGACAGTGGAGCAAATTCAGTAGGAACAGGAGAGCCATTATATGAAGGATACCGCTTTTGTAGATTGGGGGCTGCTGGATATAGAAAATGTTCTGTGTTGGAAAAGTTTACTAGGGATGTATACGATGGCTGTGCTAATGAAATGGTAGACCGGAACGAGTGTCAGAGAAATTTGTGTATCTGGAAATGAATTTGACGGGGCATCAATTGGAGAATATGCCATGGTATAAGGTTGCTTTTGAAAGGAATGTAGAATCATATCCTGAAAGTTGAGCGAGAAAGATTATATAGTCGTATCGGAAGTTGGAGAAAGAAGGTAAGCCCTTTTATTGGACAGATATTAGGAGAATTTCAGGGATGAAAAAGAAGAATTTTCAGGCTATTGCTCCATATTTAATGAAGCATACGGATGCTGATATGGTTAGTCAAATCATAGAGTTGATTAGATTTTGACAAATGTATCTTTGTTGAATAAGTTGAGTAAATGGATGGAATATGATAGAATAAAACATAATATCGTTTAAGATATGTTTGAAAAATTTTTTTTGGGGAATAATGACTATGATGACATTAAAAAGATTTAGGGTGACAAATTTTCGTTCAGTAATGGATAGTGGTTGGATAGATTGTGATGATATTACAACGTTAGTAGGAATTAATGAAGCAGGGAAATCTAACGTAATTCTTGCTCTTTGGAAACTTAAACCTGTAAGAGATGGAGAAATTGATCCTCTTCATGATATGCCTACAAAGGAGTACTCAACATGGCGTTCTACTCCAGAAAAAATAGTATTTATCGCGGCTGAATTTGAGTTGGATAATACCTTAGTTGATAAAATTATTGATTTATGCTATTGCGATAGAGAGGCTGCGTCTACTGTAAATATTCAGAGAAGATACGATGGAATATATCTTATATCATTTCCTAATTATAAGAAATTCCAGAATATAGATTCTGCAATCATAAAAGATATTATTATTAAAGCGAATACACAGTTAGAAGGGCTTAAAGAGAAGACAAAGGCCGAAACAGGTATCAAGGATAAAGTTTCTGATTCATATAAAAAAATCCTTGATTACATAAATAAGAAAGAAAGTCTTAATGTTACAGATTTGGATGCCATTGAAAAAATTTATCCTGTTAATCTTGTTCGTTCTGCAACATCAGAGATTTTTCCCAATATAAACAGTACAATGGCGGCAATAAGTGATGCTTTTGCAGTTTTAAATCCAGTAAACCCATCATCAAATGAGGAGGTACGTAGATTAATAATTAAAGAAATGCCATCTTTTGTTTATTATTCTAATTATGGTAATCTTGATGCACAAATTTATTTGCCACACGCCGTAAAATGGTTGAATGGTGAGAAGGTAGATGGGATTAGTAATGAGTCTAAAGTTCGTACTCTGCGTGTATTATTTGATTTTGTCAAGCTTAATCCGAAAGAAGTGTTAGAACTTGGAAAAGATCCTATAAGAATTGTTGAAGACCGTTATGGCACTAAGGTTGAAAAAAAACCTACAGATGATGAGATTGCAAAAGCGACAGAGCAAAAGGCAGCAAGGGCAATCCTACTTAATTCAGCATCTTCTGATTTAACTCGCAAGTTTAAAGAGTGGTGGAAGCAAGGCGATTATATTTTCCGTTTTCAGGCAGATGGAGAATTTTTCAAGATATGGGTCTCTGATGATAAACGACCTGAGGAAATAGAGTTGGAACGTAGAAGTACTGGTCTGCAATGGTTTTTAAGCTTTTTTTTGGTATTTCTTGTGGAGAGCCAAGAAGCACATAAAGGAGCTATACTTTTGCTTGACGAAGCGGGGCTTTCTCTTCATCCACTTGCCCAAAAGGATTTGATTGCTTTCTTTGATAATCTTGCGGCTACTAATCAGATCATTTATACTACACATTCTCCGTTTTTGGTCGACACGTCGAATATTGACCGTGCAAAAGTGGTCTATTCCGATCAAGATGGATTAACGGTGGTATCGAGCAATTTACGGGCTTCAGACGATAAGCTTAACGAGAAGTCTATTTATGCTGTCCACGCAGCACTTGGATTGAGTGTTTCGGATATTTTATTACAAGGTTGCCAACCGATAATTGTTGAAGGCCCATCGGATCAGAATTATCTGAATGCAATTAAATTGTATTTGATTCGTAATCAGAAATTTATGCCTAAAATGGAGATTGTTTTTATACCATCAGGAGGTGTGCGAGGTGTTCCTGGCGTTGTGAGTATTGTAAGTGGAAAAAATGGGGAATTGCCGCTAGTTATTTTGGACTCAGATCAAAGTGGAAGGGATGCAAAGAAAAAATTATTGTCTGGTCTATATCATGCATCACCTGAAAGAATAATTGAGATTGCAGAATTTTCTGACATAGAAAATTGTGAATTTGAGGATATGATACCGATTGATCTTATGAAGCGACCGCTTGACCGCTTATTCAGAGATGTTGAGGATGAGGATTTTTTTGATGTTTTATTGGAAAATGAAGCTATTATTCCTCAAATAGAGATGTTTGCAAAAAGAAATAAAATTGAGCTTAGAAAGGGTTGGAAAGTTGAACTGTCACGAACTGTCAAACAACAATTTTTGAAAGTTAGTAACTTGCCAAAAGATTATATTGAAATATGGGAGAAATTATTTGAAAAGTTTAATTTTTGAATTTAAAACTAAATAAATATAGTTTAGTAGCAGCAGAAAATACACAGAGTTCGAGTAGATGATTAGAACGCTGGAAGCCCGTGTTTATGTGGGATTCTGGCGTTTGCGTTTGTCGGTGGTAATAAGTTGATAATATAATTTGAGATGTATAGTCATGGATGACTGGAAGAAAGAGAGAAAGAAAACTATTGCATGTGAGATTTTAGCGATATGTGCAATAATTGTGTTTATAGTGATTGGTCTATATTGTGAATTAAATTCAGATGCTATATTAGAGATAGTAAGTAGAAAAATAGACAATAATTTTATTCTTGTTATTTTGCAGATACAGGCAACGGTGGATACATTAACAATAGCAATTGTCGCATTGATTAGTGGCGCTATAGCTGATTCTAATATGGGAATTGTTTTTAGTGATTATTACTTGAATATAAGACCCTTAATCTTCAAACAGAAAAGAGTTATAGTAGAGTGATTATCTTTATTACAGGTTTAATCGTGTATCGACAAGGAGCCGTGTAAAACGTACAATCAGTGATATAATAACCGTTGAAACATGAAAGTAGGTATGAAAATGTGTGGACGTTATTATGTGGATGATGAAACTGCAAGAGAAATAGAAAAGCTAATAAGGCAAGTGAATGAAAAGATGCGCAAAGCTGAAAGCATTCATCTGCAGGCGGGAGATATCCACCCGTCAGAGGTTGCTCCAGTGATTGCAGCCAATCATAATAATTTATGCTGCAGATGGCAGAGGTGGGGATTTCCCGGCTTTAATGGCAAGCAGCTCATCTTTAATGCCAGAAGCGAATCAGACCTAGAAAAAAAGATGTTCAAGGAAAGTGTGGAGCATCGGAGAGTAGTTGTTCCCGCTACATGGTTCTACGAATGGAACAAGAATAAAGAGAAAAATATCTTTTATAGGGAGAAACAGCCTGTATTATACATGGCAGGACTCTATAACCATTATCAGAACGAGGACAGGTTCGTGATCCTGACTACGGCAGCTAATGAATCCATGAAGCCTGTCCATGACAGAATGCCATTGTTGCTGGAACGGGATGAAATAGAGAAGTGGCTGTTTGAGGATAGTCTGACAGAGAGCTTACTGCATAAAAAACCTGCATTATTAGAGCGGAGAGTAGACTTTGAGCAAATGAGTTTATTTTCTGTGAAAAATTCCAAATAGTAAAGATCATAAACACTGAAAATATCTTAAAGATTACTATTTGTCCGGCTATAATGAAGTATCTTTTTGACATCCGGCAGTATAAGTATCCTGATTTTCGTTTTTCGTGCGCTGTGATACTGTAAGTATAGCGTATATTTTCTATTGCTGCATCATACATTTATTTTCCCTTTTTTGAAATATCATATGTCATAAATTCCCTCTTGCAAACCAAACATATGTTTGCTATAATGAAATTCCAACTAAAGGAAGTGAGTGTGTGTGAAAAATATCATATTTCATATAGACGTTAATTCAGCCTTCCTATCGTGGGAGGCTGTTTATCGTATCGCCCATAAAGGCGGCAAGCAGGATTTGAGGGAAATTCCATCTGCTGTAGGCGGAGATATGGCTATGCGTCACGGGATAATCCTGGCAAAGTCCATCCCCGCGAAAAAATACGGCATCCAGACAGGAGAAACCATATTAGAGGCACAAAGAAAATGTCCGAATCTGGTTCTGGTGCCACCCAATTATAGCCTGTATGAGAAATGCTCTGCTGCATTTATGGATATCCTGCGGGAATATTCCGACATCGTGGAGCAGTACAGCATAGATGAGGCATTTGTAGATATGACTGCAAGCTGCCGGTTGTTTGGAGAACCGGTTGAGGTGGCAGAGCAGATCAAAGACCGTATCAAAGAAGAACTGGGATTTACAGTCAATATAGGCGTGTCAAGCAATAAGCTACTTGCAAAGATGGCAAGCGACTTTAAAAAGCCTGATATGGCACACACTTTATACCCGGAAGAGATACAGAGGAAGATGTGGTCGCTTCCGGTATCCGAATTGTTTTTCGTGGGAAGGGCTACGGCCAAAAAGCTATTCGATGTTGGAATCAAGACCATAGGAGAACTGGCAGTAGCCGATCCAGTGTGGCTGAAAAGTATCCTAAAGAAGCAGGGAGAGGTCATATGGGGCTTTGCTAACGGGATAGACTTTTCTCCTGTATTAGGTCAGCCTTCGGTTAATAAAGGGTATGGCAACTCCACAACAACGCCTTATGACGTGACGGATGTAGAAACAGCAGGCAAGGTGCTCCTGGCACTGGCGGAGACGGTGGGAAACCGCTTGAGGGAAGATAATGTACAGATAGAAGTGGTGTCCGTGGGTATTAAATACAAAGACTTATCCTATGTTTCCCATCAGAAAGTATTACAGACAGCCACCAATCTTACATGGGAGATTTATCAGGCAGCCTGTGAACTGTTTCTGGAATTATGGAATCACGGACCGATCAGACACTTAGGGATACACACGAGCAGAGTGATCCATGGTGATTTTTACAGGCAGCCCACACTATTTGATGAAATTGATTATGGCAAGTTGGAGAAACTAGATAAAACAGTGGATTTCTTAAGGAAACGGTTCGGCATGGACTCGGTGATGCGGGCAGCATTTTTGAAACAGCCAATAGACCATATGAGCGGCGGTATATCCAGAGAGAAACGGACGGTAGATTATGACAGGATAACGATAGAAGGAGAGAGGATGAGGACGGTGGAATACGTAAAGTCCGCCAGATTCACGTACTCTCACAGGAGGAAAAGAAGTCAGGCGTAAAAAGAGGTAATTTATATCCGGATATGCAGAAGGTATTGATGGATATGGAAAATGTAGTGTGACTTTATAGAGCTTGAATAGACGATTGAAACTCTGGAATCCTGTGTTTATGCGTGGCCCGGCATTTAGTTTTGCCTGTGGAAATATTTTGGTAATAAAAATGGTTGTAAAATAATAGAAATGATTGCTTGTCAATCACGAATTCTTATGTTATTATCTGTCTGTTAGTGATATGAATTGATTATCGAAAGGAGGGCTTACCATGCAGAACAATACAACAATCCAAAACAGAATCAAGAAATTGACAAATAAAGGTACGGCGCTCCTTTCGTATTACAGATAGTTTTATTTTATTTATGACAATAGAAGACTATATAAATATTTTCTGTTGTTTTATAAGCTGTATAGAAAGAGAATTTGCAGCCAGCACCTTTGGGTGCTTTTTTTGTGCCCATTTTTATAAAGAAAGGGAAAGAGTTATCAATTATGAAAACAGTAAAAGGTATTTATGCCGAAGCAAAAATCTTCACAGATGATGTGGAAGAGTACGCAGAGGCACAGGTAAAAATGATATGCGATAACAAAATCGCAGAGGGCAGCACGATCTGCATGATGCCCGACATCCATCCGGGGAAGATTGCCCCGATCGGTCTTTCCATG